>JAFYIE010000031.1 GCA_017538795.1 Bacteroidales bacterium
ATAAGGTGTTTTATCTCATTGAAAATAACTACGTTGACACTGTCGACATAAACAAGATGCAGGTCGAGGCGGTGAATAATGTCATCGACAAGATGGACCCGCACAGCGAATATTTTGAGCCGGAGGTGCTTGAAGAAGTCAACGAGGATCTGCAAGGCAGCTTCGAAGGCATAGGCGTGACGTTTAGGATTGAGAAAGACACCGTCACCATCATCAGCACCATCAAGGGTGGACCGTCGGAGAAGGTCGGCATCAAGGCGGGCGACAGGATAGTGTATGTTGGCGACAGCCTCATCGCGGGCGTCGGCATTAATAATAATAAGGTGATGAAACAGCTCAAGGGACCACGCGGCACTAAAGTCGACGTGAAGATGTACCGCCGTGGGGTGCCAGAGTTGCTCGATTTCACCATCACCCGTGACGTGATACCCACTTACAGCGTCGATGTGGCATATATGATCAACGAGACAACAGGTTACATAAAGCTGGAGAAGTTCATCGCGACGACGCACAAGGAGTTTGTGAATGCAGTGAAGAAGCTTCAGAAACAAGGCATGCAGAAACTCATCTTTGACCTCAGAGGCAATGCAGGCGGCTATCTTGTTGAGGCTGTGGACATTGCCGACGAGTTCTTGCCAAAGGGCAGCTTGATTGTTTACACGCAAGGCGAGCATCGCGACAGGCAATACATCTTCGCGCGCCGGCGCGGTATGCTAGAAGACACTCCGGTGACGATACTCATTGATGAAGGCTCAGCCTCGGCAAGCGAGATAGTCGCCGGCGCGCTTCAAGACAACGACAGAGGCACGATTGTCGGACGCCGTTCATTCGGTAAAGGACTGGTGCAGGAACAGTTTGACCTTGGCGATGGGGCAGGGCTGAGACTCACAGTGGCACGCTATTACACCCCAACGGGACGTTGCATACAGAAGCCTTACGACGGCGACAGAGAGAAATATCTCTACGAAGCCTACGACAGATACAACTCCGGAGAGATGTTCAGCGCCGACAGTATCCACTTCGCTGACTCGCTGAGATACATCACTCCAGGCGGCAAAACCGTCTACGGCGGCGGTGGCATCATGCCAGATATCTACGTGCCATTGAAGCAAGACTCGACAGAATATTTCTTCAACAAGATCGTTAACGCTAGCATAGTGTTCCAATATGCTTTCGACTATTCCGACACACATCGCGATGAGCTTTTGAAATATGGAGATGAGAAAAATCTCGACAAGAAGTTCAAGTTCACCGATACGATGTGGAACGAGATTCTGAAAGAGGCGAAGAAAAAGAAGATTTCGGGCACTGACGAGCAGAAGGCGGTGGCGAAAACCATGACAGCGCAGCTGGTGAAAGCATATATCGCAAGAAACATTTTCGGTGACGAGGCGTTTTACCCGATATATGAACCGTTGGACGAAGTTTTGAAAGAGGCACTCCGTTAGTCGTCATTTCGAGCGACCGTAGGGAGTCGAGAAATCTCCTGCAAACTGAGTCGAAGATTTATTCACCAGAGGTGAATGCTTTCGCAAGCTCAGGTCTCCATTCCGCTTCGCTTCAGTCGAAATGACGTGAAAAAATTAATTTTTTGTAATTCGTAACAAAAAAAATACTATTTTTGCACCCCGAATTGGATAAAATGAAGAACGAGGTTAACACATTCACGATTCCACTGGAAGGCTTGCCGTTCGGACATACTGATTATCAATATGTTATCAACGACAGCTTCTTCGAAGATAAAGACTATTCGGAGGTTAAAAAAGGAGTTGTGAACCTTCATTTAGGCGTCGAAAAAATGGAGACAATGTTCATTTTGACGATGAAATTTGAAGGAAAGGTGGTTCTTCAGTGCGACAGATGCGGTGATGATTATGAGCAGGCTATAGCCAACTCGGCAGAGATTTACCTGAAATACGGTGCCGAAAAAGGCGACGAGGACGAAGATGTCATCATCATCACAAAGAACGACAGCGAGTTCGATTTGAGTGATTTGATTTATGAATACATCATTCTGTCGCTCCCGATTCACAGAACGCACGACGACGAGAGCTTGTGCAACCAGGAAGTCCTGGCGAAACTGCACAACTTCTCTCAGTCGGAGGCGCCAGCTGAGGATGATGAAGAGAATCCTTGGAAACAAATGATGAAAGATTTGAAAAGTAA
>JAFYIE010000032.1 GCA_017538795.1 Bacteroidales bacterium
GTGTTCGATCGTAACGGTTATTTGTATCACGGAAGAGTTAAGTCTTTAGCAGACGGCGCTCGTAATGGAGGATTAAAATTCTAAAAACTATGGCAGAAGTCAACGTAAAAAAAGTGAAAACTTCGGAAATCGAGTTGAAAGAACGTCTGGTCCACGTCGGTCGCGTGACTAAGGTCACCAAGGGTGGACGTGCATTTACCTTCGCAGCCCTTGTCGTCGTCGGCAATGAAAACGGCGTGGTAGGTTACGGCCTCGGTAAAGCTAAGGAAGTTCAAGCCGCTGTTCAAAAAGGCACTGAAGATGCAAAGAAGAACCTCATTAAGGTTCCGGTCATCAACGGTACTCTCCCTCATGAACAATACGGAAAATATTGCGGTGCATACGTATACATCCAACCAGCAACTCCTGGTACCGGTGTTATCGCAGGCGGTGCAATGCGTGCTGTTCTTGAAAGCGTCGGCGTGAAGAACGTTCTCGCAAAATCAAAAGGTTCATCAAACCCTCACTCAGTGGTGAAAGCTACCTTCGCAGCATTGTCACAGATGCGCGACGCACGCACAGTAGCCCAGATGAGAGGCGTGGATTTGGATACGGTGTTTAACGGATAATCTTAAAAAATTTGAACAAAATGAAAAAAGTAAGAATAACTCAGATTAGAAGTGGCATCGGCAGACCACAGGATCAGAAAGACACTCTTAAGTGCTTGAACCTTAGAAAAATGCATCAGTCAGTGGAAGTCGACCTCGACAACCCGGCTACTGCAGGCATGGTCGAGAAAGTGAAACACCTTCTCAATATTGAAGAAATCTAATTGTTAAACTAAGAAATTTAAAAAATAGTTATGGATCTTAGTAATCTTAAACCGGCACAAGGTTCTGTCAAAGACCGCAAGAGAATCGGTCGTGGACAAGGCTCAGGCTACGGTGGAACATCCACACGCGGTCACAAAGGTGCAGGCTCACGCTCAGGAAACACTCATAAGATTGGT
Source organism: Bacteroidales bacterium (assembly GCA_017538795.1). Taxonomy (GTDB): domain Bacteria; phylum Bacteroidota; class Bacteroidia; order Bacteroidales; family F082; genus Limimorpha. Next base: position 989 of record JAFYIE010000032.1, read on the forward strand.
TTCGAAGGCGGCCAGATGCCTCTCGCACGTCTCGTCCCTAAGTACGGATTCAAGAACATCAACCGCGTGGAGTATCGCGCAGTCAACATTGATGTTCTCCAGGACTTCGCTAACAGCGGTATTAAAGACATTACCCCAGAACTGTTGAAAGAAAACGGTTTCGTCGGAAAATATGAACTTGTTAAAATTCTCGGAAACGGTGAATTGACAGCAGCAGTCAACGTGAAAGCCAACGCTTGGTCAAAGAGCGCTGAAGAAGCTATCACAAAGGCTGGTGGTACTATAGAGAAAATTTAATCAACTAAACTAAAGAGATATGAAGGAGTTATTAATAGTTATTTTGGTATGCGTTGTCATCGCAGGTCTCCTGTGGATGAACAAGAGACTTAGAGAGAACATCCAGAATATCTTCAAAATCGAGGAACTTCGTAAACGTATCCTCTACACACTGTTAATCATCTTGATTTACAGATTCGGATCGTATGTGGTTCTCCCCGGTGTTGACCCTAATGAGCTCGCCGCGTTGAAAAACCAGAGCAGTTCTGGTCTCCTTGGTTTGTTGAATATGTTCTCTGGCGGTGCTTTCGCAAACGCTTCTGTGTTTGCTCTCGGTATCATGCCGTACATCACCGCAAGTATTATCATTCAGTTGCTTGGAATGGCTATCCCTTACTTCCAGCGTTTGCAGAAGGAAGGCGAGAGCGGCCATCGCAAGATCAACCAGATCACACGTTACCTTACGGTACTTATCGTGGCAGTACAGGCTCCAGGTTACATCGCTAACCTGAGAGCTCAGTTGCCGGCGACAGCTATCTACCCGTTCAACGGTGCAGCCCCGACATTGTTCTTCTGGATTTCCTCAGTGATAATCCTCATCGCAGGAACATTGTTCATCATGTGGCTCGGCGAACGTATCACCGATAAGGGCATCGGCAATGGTATCTCACTCATCATCATGATTGGTATCATCGCACGTCTCCCATTCGCATTGTTCGCAGAAGTCGCGTCACGCTTCACCGAAGGCGTAGGTGGCCCGATCTTCTTCTTGCTGGAAATCGTATTCCTCGTACTCGTTATCATCATGACAATCCTTCTCGTGCAAGGTACTCGCAAGATTCCGGTACAGTATGCGAAACGCGTTGTCGGTAACAAACAGTACGGCGGAGTCCGTCAGTACATTCCATTGAAAGTGAACGCCGCTGGTGTTATGCCTATCATCTTCGCCCAGGCAATCATGTTTGTGCCTATCACAATCATCGGTTACTCACACGCTGAGAGCTTGAGTGGATTCATGAGAGCTATGACAAACATGAACGGCTTCTGGTACAACTTTGTGTTCTTTGTTCTCATCGTCCTCTTCACATACTTCTACACTGCTGTGACAATCAACCCTGCACAGATGGCAGAAGATATCAAGAAGAACGGTGGTTTCATTCCTGGTGTGAAGCCTGGCAAGCAGACTAAAGACTACTTCGATACCATCATGTCGAGAATCACCCTTCCGGGTTCATTATTCCTCGGCGTCGTGGCTATCATGCCGTCACTCGTCTCTATCATGGGCGTCAACCATCAGTTCGCGCAGTTCTACGGCGGAACATCATTGCTGATCCTTGTCGGCGTGGTGTTAGACACTTTGCAACAGATTGAAAGTCATCTTCTTATGCGTCATTATGACGGTCTCACCAAGTCAGGTCGTATCAAAGGCCGCGTAGGTAGGATGTAATTTCTATAGAAAATGATTCATTTCAGAACAGATAACGAAATTGAATTGCTGAGACAAGCTGCTTTGCTCGTGGGTAAGACCCTCGGCGAGGTAGGAAAGCATATACGTCCGGGAGTCCGTACCATCGATCTCGACAAGCTCGCTGAAGAGTTTATCAGAGATCACGGAGCGACTCCAGCCTTCAAAGGCTACGACGGATTTCCCGGAAGTTTATGCATCTCTGTCAACGAGCAAGTGGTTCACGGCATCCCGGGTAACTACGAGCTCCGCGATGGTGACATCGTCTCAGTCGACTGTGGCACGGTGCTGAACGGCTACGTCGGCGACTCGGCTTACACCTTCTGCTGCGGCGAGGTGTCGGAAGAGGTGAAGCTCCTTCTCAAACGCACGAAGGAATCACTCTACAAAGGCATCGAGGCAGCGGTGGCAGGCAACCGCATCGGCGACATCGGCTATGCAGTGCAGAGTCACGTCGAGCAATTCGGTTATGGCGTCGTTCGCGAGCTCGTCGGACATGGCGTGGGACGTAAAATGCACGAAGATCCGCAAGTGCCAAACTACGGAAAACGCGGAACAGGCACCAAGCTGAGCGAAGGCATGGTACTCGCCATCGAACCGATGATTACACTCGGAAAAAAAGAAATCGTGCAGGAACGTGACGGTTGGACTATCACCACACGTGACAGAAAACCGGCCGCTCACTTCGAACACGATATCGCGGTACGCCACGGCAAAGCCGAAATATTATCGAGTTTTGAATGGGCAGAAGCAGTAGAAAATAACCAATAAAAAGAAATTATATGGCAAAACAATTGTCGATAGAACAAGACGGTACAGTAACTGAATCACTCGGTAATGCAATGTTCCGGGTCGAATTGGAGAACGGTTTGCAAATCATTGCACACATCTCAGGAAAGATGCGTATGCATTACATAAAAATTCTCCCGGGAGACAAAGTAAAACTCGAGATGTCGCCTTACGATTTGACAAAAGGTCGTATAACTTTCAGGTACAAATAAAAATTTGCACCAAAATGTAAAAGGTAACGCAAAATTTTGTATTTTTGCGCGCTAAAAATAAATGCTTCGAAAAAGATAAAAAAATATATAAAATGAAAGTAAGAGCATCTATCAAGAAGAGATCAGACGATTGCAAAATAGTGCGTCGTAAAGGTAAATTGTATGTAATTAACAAAAAGAACCCTAAAGAAAAACAACGTCAGGGTTAATTAAAATAAAAAACAGATAAACTATGGCTAGAATTGCTGGTGTAGATATCCCGAACAACAAACAAGGTCAAATATCTTTAACCTACATTTTCGGTATTGGTCGTTCAGCCGCGAAGGCTATCCTCGCTCAGGCTAACGTTCCTGCCGACAAGAAAGTCCAGGACTGGACAGATGATGAACAGAACGCAATCCGTAACATCATCGCCGACAACTACAAGACAGAAGGTGAACTCCGCAGCGAGATTCAGATCAACATCAAACGTTTGATGGATATCGGTTGCTACAGAGGAATCCGTCACCGTCTCGGATTACCACTTCGTGGACAGAGCACAAAGAACAACGCTCGTACACGTAAAGGTCGTAAGAAGACCGTTGCTAACAAGAAGAAAGCCACTAAGTAGTTAGGAGTTAGAAGTTAGGAGTTAGAAGTTGAAAAATAACTGCTAACTACTAACTGGTAACTGCTAACTGACGAAGGGTTGGACGCATATTAAAACTACCATTAAAAAAAGTTAAATTAAATGGCAAAAAACACAAAATCTGTTAAGAAACGTGTTGTGAAGATCGAAGCTACCGGTAAGGCTTTTATCAAAGCTTCTTTCAATAACATCATCATTTCATTAGCAAACAATGAAGGACAAGTCATATCTTGGGCATCAGCCGGAAAGATGGGCTTCAAGGGTTCAAAGAAGAACACTCCTTACGCAGCTCAGATGGCAGCAGAAGAATGCTCAAAGACAGCGTATGACTTGGGATTACGTAAAGTTAAAGTTTTCGTTAAGGGACCAGGCGCAGGTCGTGAATCAGCTATCCGCGCTATCCACTCATCAGGCGTAGAAGTGACAGAAATCGTCGACGTTACTCCAATACCGCACAACGGTTGCCGTCCACCAAAACGTAGAAGAGTGTAATTTTTTGTTTAACATTTTAAAAAGTAAAAGTTATGGCAAGATATACAGGTCCTAAAACAAAAATCGCTCGTAAGTTTGGTGAACCAATCTACGGCTCAGACAAGTACTACGAAAAAAGAAATTTCCCTCCGGGACAACATGGTGCTGCAAAGAAACGTAAAAAAGTTTCTGAATACGGCATGCAGTTGCAAGAAAAACAGAAGGCAAAATACACCTACGGTATCCTCGAACGCCAGTTCCGCAACACATTTGAGAAGGCTTCGAAGAAGAAGGGTATCACAGGTGAAATCCTCCTCCAACTCATCGAATCACGCGTCGACAACACAGTGTACCGTCTTGGTATCGCTCCTACACGTGACGCAGCTCGCCAGTTAGTAAGCCACCGCCACATCACAGTGAACGGCAAGGTGATGAACATCCCTTCAGCAATGCTGAAACCAGGTGACATCGTAGCAGTGCGCGAGAAATCAAAGAGCTTGGAAGTTATTACAAATTCAGTGGCAGGCCATTCAAACAGCTTCCCATGGTTAGAATGGGATTCAGCAACCCTCACAGGAAAGTTCATGAGCTATCCTAACCGCGAGGATATTCCTGAAACCATCAATGAACAACTGATCGTTGAGTTGTATTCTAAATAATCGAATATAAACTGATATTATGGCAATATTAGCATTTCAAAGACCTGATAAGGTCGTCATGGTAGAATCGACAGACAAACACGGTGTCTTCGAATTTCGCCCACTCGAACCTGGTTACGGTATGACCATCGGTAACGCCTTGAGAAGAGTTCTCCTCTCATCGCTCGAAGGTTTCGCCATCACTTCAATCCGCATTGAAGGCGTGGAACACGAACTGGCTCCAATTCCTGGTGTCATTGAAGACCTTACCGATATCGTGCTCAAGTTCAAACAGGTTCGTTTCAAGCAGCAGATCCCTGGTGAGACTTTCGAGAAAGTCACCGTGGTGATTGGCGGACAGGAAGAATTCGTGGCCGGCGATATCAACAAGTTTTTGTCGGTGTTCCAGGTGTTGAATCCGGAACTCGTTATCTGCCACATGGACTCGTCCGTGAAACTCACCATCGACCTGACCATCAACAAGGGCAGAGGATACGTCAATGCCGACGAGAACAAAGTGCTCAACGCACCTGTCAACACTATCGCCATCGATTCAATCCATACACCTATCAAGAACGTCAGCTTTAAGATTGACAACTACCGTGTCGAACAGAAGACCGACTATGAGTCCCTGATACTTGAGATCACCACCGACGGGTCCATCTCTCCCAAGGATGCCCTCAAGGAGGCTGCAAAGATCCTCATCTATCACTTTATGCTGTTCTCCGACGACAAGATAACCCTCGAAGAGAACATTGCTCCCGAGAGCAAGAACCTGGACGAGGAGTCTCTGCGCACCCGTCACCATCTTATGACCAAACTCCAGGATCTGGAGATAAGCGTCCGCGCTCTCAAC
>JAFYIE010000033.1 GCA_017538795.1 Bacteroidales bacterium
CATGAACATGGGCGACGTGTTTGCCGACATGGCACCACTGCCGGAAGAGCGTCAGATGGCAATAGCAGAACAAATCTACGACAATAATTTGAGAACATTGGAATTATTAACCGACAAATTAAACAAGTAATATTATGAAAAAGTTTTTGATTTTAACATCATTATGCCTGACGGCATTATTCGCCGCAGCATTCAACCGCGGAGACAGCGATTACCATTACAAATATGAGATGGAAAAAACCGTCGAGAAGACCTTCGACGTGGAAGCCCTGCCAAACCTCGTGATGGACGGCATCTACAGCGATTTCAGCATCACCACGTGGGATCAGCCGCAGATTGACTTCAAGGTGAAAATCACTGTGAAAAGCGACAAGGAAAGCACTGTAAGAAGTCTCATCGACATCATTGATGTGGAGTTGAGCCAGAGCTGCAACACCGTGAACGCCAAGACAGTGTTCAACAACAAGACAAGCAAATCGTACAACGCCTCGATTTCCATCAAATATTACGTGAAAGTGCCGAAGGACGTGCTGATGGATCTGAAGACAAGATACGGCGACATCACACTCGACGAAGTGCGCGAGAAGCTGAAAGACGAATTGAAATATGGCGACTTAAAAGCCGACAACATTCTGATTGACGACATTAAAAACAACGCCATTGAGGTAAAGTACGGAAACATCAATATCGACAATGTCAATCAGATGGCATTATGGCTGGAATACGGTGACGCCAAGATTAACACCTGCGACTACATTGACGGAACACTGAAATACAGCAAGATTCTCATCACTGATATGAATCATTGCATGTTGGAACTCAAATATTCAGATGCAAGAATCGAGAAGGCAAACAAAGTCTTATTTGTCAACACTGCCTATTCCGACGTGAAAGTGAGAAACGTAACAAACATGTTACATGTCAACATGAAATATTCCGATTTGACTGCCACAGTGACATCATTAACACCCAACATCGAAATCGATGGAGCATATTCCGACGCTAATCTGTACCTCAACGAGGAAGCAGCGTTCGACTACAACCTTCGCTCATCGTATGGCGACATCACCTTCAAAGGTTTCTTCGACACGAAAAGCATTGGCGGACAAGGTCATTATGGCGATGGTGAACGCGGAAAGCTTGACATCACAACGAAATACGGCGATGTAGATATTCGAAAAAATAAATAATCTTTTTTTCATACTTTGAATTTTTATGCCGAATTTCATGGGTTCGGCATAATTTTTGTAATTTTGTAACGTTATACAGTTGTCATTTCGAGCGACCGAAGGGAGTCGAGAAATCTACGGCATTTGAAAGGAGTAGATTTCTCCATTCCGCTACGCTTCAGTCGAAATGACAAAATAAAAATAACATTTAAAATGAAGCGGGCAATATTAATTATTACAGCAATCCTACTGAATATCAACATGCTGTTTGCGCAGCATAGTATCTCAGGTACTTTAGTCGACGCAGTGACAAACGAAGGCTTGGCGTTCGCCAACGTCGGCTTGATCCGTGCCACCGACACAGTGTATATCAGCGGAACAGCCTCGAACGAGAAAGGTTTCTTTAAGTTTGAGAACATCCGTAACAACCAGTATATACTGCAAGTTACGGCTATCGGATATGAGAACATAAAACAGGTCTTGGATGTGACCGAAAACATTGATTTGGGTATCATCAAGATGTATGAAGGCGCGGTGAAACTCGACGAGGTCGTCATCACCGAGAAGAAACCTCTTTTTGCGAACGAAGGCGAGAAAACGCTTTACAACGTTAGCGAGGATCCATCTATTCAGACGGGAACGGCATCCGACGCCTTGCAGAACGCTCCAGGCGTAGAAGTCGACGTGGAAGGCAACATCACTCTCCGTGGCGTGTCGTCAGTGGAGATCTGGATTAACGGAAAACCATCGCATCTCAACGATGAGAACCTCAAGACATATATCCAACAACTGCCTGCCAACGCCATCAAGACCATCGAGGTCATCACAAATCCTTCAGCGCGTTACGCATCGAAAAGCGACGGCGGCATCATCAATATTGTGACAAATAGCAAGGTCCAGAAAAACCAGTTTGTGAGCTTCGGTGTCAACGTATCGACACGCCCCGATGTATCACCTTGGGTATCATACGTTTACGCAAACGACAAAATCTCTTTCAACCTCTATCTCAACGGGCATTATAACAACAACATCAACAACACCAACGGCTACAGCTATTCGTTTAAAGACAGCGAGCTGAATCCTGGTATTCTCGACACCACCACGACCACCCGTTATGAAGGCAGGTCGAAAAGCAACAGTTTTGGAGGCGGCGGATATTTGAGTTTCCAATATAACATCGACACCATGAACAACGTATCGGTATGGATGGGCGGCTGGCCAAGCTGGAATTTCAGCGACAGCTGGCAGGACTACTACCGCAACGAGTATAATGCCAGTGGCATTGAGCACAACTATTACCGCACTGAGAGCGACGGCACAGGACGTTGGGGTGGTTTCAACGGAGGTGCCGACTACCAGCATCTGTTCAACAACAAAGGACATAACATCAGGTTTAGCTTCTACGGAGGCTACTGGAGTGGCTATAATAACAGCACTAACAAACGCAACTACTATTTCTGGGATCCAGCA
>JAFYIE010000034.1 GCA_017538795.1 Bacteroidales bacterium
CAACCTGCAAAGATACAAATATTAATTAAATCTGTCGAGAAAAATTTATTTTTAAAAATTTTCAAAAAAATGTTGCGGATATTGAAAAATAGTGTAATTTTGCGCTCCGAAAACGGCGGGGTAGCTCAGTTGGTTAGAGCGTCGGATTCATAACCCGGAGGTCATGAGTTCAATTCTCATCCCCGCTACAAAATAAAAGCGAGACTGATTTCAGCCTCGCTTGTTTGTTTTTCTCAAAAATGTTTTTAACTTTGCAAAAAATTTTCACATGAAGCGTACCTTAGTTATATTAGCTCTTATTTTTGCCGCAATGACGGCTGAAGCTCAGCAACGCCTTGTTTATCAATCATATATGCTTGGATCAGATAGTGGTGACACTACCCTTCGTGAAATTCAGAGATTTAAAAACCAACTGAAAATCAATGATATTCAAGAATTTAAAAGAAAACTCATCGACGGCGTCTCCACTGATTTTACTTACGTGGATTATGGTACCGATTCGGTTTATTTCCAAATGAATTATCAGGATGGAGAGGCGTATTTTTATTCTTATCCATTGAAAACCAACGACGTGGAATTTGAAGAAGTTGGTTCTGAAAAGATTTTGGGCTATAACTGCAAAAAATACAAAACCTCTATCAACTCCAACACTATCGAAGTGTGGATGACTGAAAGCCTTGGTTACGACGCATCGCCTGTGACTTCGCGAGGTTATCTGAAAGGCGTTATGGTGCGCCAGATGATTAACGGAAACCGTGTCATGGATTTGAAGTCGGTGAAGAAGGATAAGAAGGATAGGAAGGATAAGAGAGGATTGATTCCGGAGAATTTGGGAGTTAGGAAGACTGGAAAGGAACTGAACAAAATAAATAAGGACAAGCTGATTGTCAGGACTAAGATTTTTGATGACAACCAGATTCATTTTGCGAAAATCGAGAAATTCAGTGGCGAAATTCCTTTCGATACAGTGCTTCATTTTTCGTGGGGAACCATCATTTTGAAGCGTGTGAACCTGCCTGTTTTGCCAGAGCATTATCAAATTTTTGCGGAGCTTCACCAACGTTCAAACGGCGACGCTTACGACCGTACAGGCTCTGTTTTTGTCATCCCGACGGATAGAAAATTATCTTTAAGTAATGCTTTAATTGATAGTATTGAAGTTATTCCTTATCAGTTAGATAAAAATGGTAAAAAATATCAAGGAATACGTCTTGAAGATGATTATCTGCCAGTTGTTGAGCTGATGAGATTCTTCACTCCCTTTGGCGTGAATCATTTCAATGACAGAGTGCAAATCGATGGTTTGGAATGGGAGAACGAGGCTTATTATAAGATGGAGGTTTCTGAACTTTCCGACCGTCTTTCAGGCGATGTTTTGATTGGCGCTTTCATTGGCAACTACGACGGCGGCGGACACAAAGTCTCGCTCGATTTGGTGGCTTATCCTCAGGATTACGATGGCGACGCTTCAAAAAACAGCCGTTGGAGCTTACCGTTGTTTAATACATGCAATGTGATGGAAATGTCGGGACAAAATTACGGCCGATTGTTCCAAACCGACAGTCTCACCGTTGAATTTGATATCCCGGAAGGTGTTGATAATCTGAGACTTAGATATATTACAACAGGTCACGGCGGCTGGGGCGGCGGCGATGAGTTCAACCCTAAGGAGAACACCATAATTATCGATGGCGAAAAGGCGTTCACTTACACTCCTTGGCGTTGTGACTGTGCCACTTACCGTGAATTCAACCCTGTTTCAGGCAATTTCTGGAATGGTGTGTCATCGTCAGATTTGTCACGTTCAGGATGGTGCCCGGGCACTGCAACGAATCCAGTCTATTTCGACTTAAGTGACTTGAAATCAGGGCATCACACCATCACAGTCGCCATCCCACAAGGTGCCGACGAGGGCGGCAGTTTCTCTCATTGGATGGTAAGTGGAATTCTTGTTGGCAACAAAAAATAAACAAAATAAATTCAAATATAATTAATATGAAAAGGTTATTACTTCCTATCGCATTGATACTGTTGATGTTACAGTCGTGCGGCGATGCCTCGAAGCAACAAGCTCCGGCTCGCGAAAAAATCAAACTTGATTCAGACATCCAGACTCCAGAAGTGCTTTGGAGCATGGGCAGAATCGGCGAGTTTTCGGTCTCCGCAGACGGCAAACAAGTCGTTTACAACGTCACCGATTATTCTGTTGAAGAAGACCGTGGATTCTCGAGAATTTACATCATGGATGCCGATGGCGGCAACGTGAAATGCTTGACGACAGGCGCTTCGAGCGAGTACAGCCCTGTTTGGACACCATCAGGAAACATAGCTTTCATGACCGCTTCGACAGGCGACATGCAGCTTTGGGAGATGGACGCAACAGGCAAAAACCGCAGACAACTCACTGATATTCAAGATGGTATAACAGGATTTAAGTTCAGTCCAGACGGAAAACACATCGTTTATTCAGCTGAAGTCAAGATGAAAGACCAAGTCGCCGACATATACCCCGACCTCCAGAAGTCGTCAGGAAGAATCAACAACGACTTGATGTACCGTCACTGGGATCAATGGGTTGACACATACAGTCACCTCTTCATCGCAGAATTAGATAACAGTATGATTACCAAAGGAATAGATATCCTTCAAGGAGAGCCATGGGAGTCACCGGTAAGACCTTGGGGCGGCATGGAACAGGTTTCGTGGACAGAAGACAACGGCGCTGTGCTTTACTGCTGCCGCAAGAAAGTCGGAAAAGACTACGCAACCTCAACAAACACAGACATTTACAGATATGACATCGCTTCAAGAATGACAGCCAACCTTACCGAAGGCATGATGGGCTACGACCTCAATATTTCAGTGGCACCTAAAGGCAATATGATGGCTTGGGAGAGCATGGAACGCGACGGCTATGAAGCTGATAAACAACGACTTTTCGTAATGAACCTGAAGACTGGCGAGAAAAAAGACTACAGCATCGGCTTCGACCAGAATTCAACATCTTTGACATGGTCGGACGATGCGTCGAAGATTTATTTCATCAGCGATATTCACGCGACAGACCAGATTTACGAATTAAGCCTTAACACAGGCAGCATTCGCAAGATTACCAACGGAAAGCACAATTTTGTATCGTTGGCTGTTGCGGGCGACAAACTCATTGGCGGACAGCAGTCGATGAGCCACCCGACAGAGCTGTACAGCATCGACCCGAAGAATGGCGATTTCAAGCAGATCACGCATGTCAACGACAACATTTTCAACCAGTTGACAACAGCTGAAGTTGAAGAGAGATGGATTCCGACAACCGACGGCAAGATGATGTTGACTTGGGTCATTTATCCTCCGCATTTCGACAAAAACAAGAAATACCCTACCCTTCTTTATTGTGAAGGCGGTCCACAGAGCACTGTCAGCCAGTTCTGGTCATATCGTTGGAACTTCCAGCAGATGGCCGCAAACGGATACATCGTCGTAGCACCTAATAGACGCGGTTTGCCAGGCTTCGGTCAGGAATGGAATGAGGAAATCAGCGGAGACTATGGCGGGCAGTGCATGAGAGACTATCTCTCGGCCATTGACGCTTTGGCAAAAGAACCATTTGTAGACGAGACCAGACTTGGTGCTGTGGGCGCCAGTTTCGGCGGTTTCTCGGTGTTCTGGCTCGCCGGACATCACGAAGGACGATTCAAAGCTCTCATCGCCCACGACGGCATGTTTAACCTTGACGCTCAATATCTTGAGACAGAGGAAATGTGGTTTGTGAATTGGGATCTCGGCGGACCATATTGGGACAAGGAAAATCCTGTGGTGCAATGGTCGTATGCCAACTCGCCACACCTGTTTGTCGACAAATGGACTGCGCCAATCCTTGTCATCCACGGCGGTTTGGACTACAGAATCTGTTTCACGCAAGGCATGCAAGCCTACAACGCGGCTGTTTTGCGCGGAATTCCTGCAGAGTTCCTTTACTTCCCGGATGAAAACCACTGGGTTTTGAAGCCGCAGAACGGAATTTTGTGGCAACGCAGATTTAAGAATTGGTTGGACACCTACTTGAAATAAATGAAAAAAAGAACCGGTCGAATGACCGGTTCTTTTTTTATATCTCGTGCCCATGAGAAGACTCGAACTTCCAAGAGCGTCCGCTCACTACACCCTGAATGTAGCGTGTTTACCAATTTCACCACATGGGCTGTGGGTGGATGGTGCCCAGGACAAGAGTCGAACTTGCACGACGCAATCGTCACTACCCCCTCAAAGTAGCGTGTCTACCAA
>JAFYIE010000035.1 GCA_017538795.1 Bacteroidales bacterium
AAGACTCAATAGTTTATTATTCCGATGACAACACAGATAACGAGAAGATTCTCAACGACATCATACATCTTTTGAATCGCAAAGAAGTGATTATCAAGGAGATCACTCATCAGTACGATTTGTTCAATCCATATGATGAGATATCAAAAATCATCACCGACTACAAGCCACAAGAGAAAACGACGCGCATTATTCCTGTCACAAAACAGGATACCATCTTCAGAATGGCCGACAAACAAAGTTTCTTTCAACGCCTTTTCAATTCAGAAATTCCACACGACAGCGTCATTTTTATAACGACAACAACTGATGACACCATCACTGAGGAGAGCCCTGAAAGCAGAATCGACCTCATGGAAGGTATCAAAATCTACACTGATAAAGGCAAAGAAGAATATCTTAAAAGGCTGAAAATCATTGAGCGTCAATATCAAAGCTTTATTAAATCAGACCAGAAGATTTCAGAAGAGATATCAGGATTGCTCATCACCTTACATAAACAGACTCTTACCTCTGTGATGACTGCTATTCAAAATAGTGAGTCGATGATTCAGCAAAACCTGAATTATTCCATGTATGGCGGCGCCATCGCATTAGCAAGCATTTTACTATGTATCTTATTGATTTCCAGAGATATCAAGCGTGTGTCGAGAGCTAGACGAGCTATGGAAGAAGCCCAAAAGCGCACCGAAGAAATCATGGAAAGCCGTCACAAGCTACTGCTCTCTGTTTCGCACGACATCAAAGCACCGCTATCGTCCATCATCGGTTATATCGAGTTGATGGAGATGGAAAAAAGAAATGAAACTGATATTCAGCGCCTGAACTCCATGAAGGTGTCATCACAGCACATCCTCTCGCTCCTGTCGAATTTACTTGACTTCTCAAGCCTCGAACAAGGTAAGCAGTTCATCAAACGCCACGACTTCAACGCAGCAGAGCTCTGCGACAGCCTAGCTGAGATGTTCAGGCCTATAGCCGAAAACAAACAACTGAAGTTCTTCTATCATAAGAACATCTCCGACGACCTTTATGTCAACTCTGACGCATTGAAAATCAGACAGGTGGTGAGCAATATCATCTCCAACGCATTGAAATACACCATCGAAGGTGAAGTTCATTTTGGAGTATATCTCGTCAATAATAAATTGGTTTTCAGCGTGATAGACCAAGGCATCGGCATCCCAAGCGGAAAAATTGACGAGATGTTCAAGCCATTCAGCAAAGCCGACAACAACCCCGGCCTCGCTGAAGGCAATGGCTTCGGTCTCTTCGTCGTCAAAGGAATGCTAGAGATACTCGGCGGCAAAATCCAAGTGATGTCCGAACTCGAAAAAGGTAGCCATTTCGAGATTAGCATCCCTGTCAAGATTGTAGAGAATAAATTATTAGAGAAAGAGAAAAACACTGATACTGATATGGTTAACACTATCAAAAAACTCAACATCCTCCTGGTCGACGACGACAACAGCCTACTTTCCGTCATCGTCGCCATGCTCAACAAGATTGGTCACAAGTCAAACATCTGCCGCTCATATATCGAGTTCAACAGATATCTCAACGAACTCGACAAATATGACCTCGTCATCACCGACAGAGAGATGGGTACTTTCTCCGGCAACGATGTCTTGAAGACCATCAAGTCTGTTGACCCAAACAAGAAGACCATTCTTATGACGGCACGTGATGAATATTCCGAAAATTACGCCATGTCGGAGGGTTTCGATGGCTATCTGAGGAAACCTTTTAGTATCAAAGAGTTAGCGCTCCTTTTAAATGACAATTACACCGAGGAGGAAGGTAAAAAATGCGAGTATTCTGCTGACTTCCCGCAGCTCTGCGAGATGTTTAACAACGACAGCAGCGCCATCAGCGAGATTCTGCAAACGTTTGTTAACGCCACATCCGACA
>JAFYIE010000036.1 GCA_017538795.1 Bacteroidales bacterium
AGATATTCTCGTTCAACTGAACCTTACGTCCTGTTGATTCACCGGTAATCTTTAAAACTTCTAACTCCATCTCTCAATTTTTAAATAGCCGTTCTTTGCTCCCGGTACTGAACCTTTTACAACTAACAAATTCTTTTCCGGTACGATTTTCACAATTTGGAGGTTGATAGCCTTCACTCTATGGTTACCCATCTGGCCACCCATACGCAATCCTCTGAAAACTCTTGAAGGATAAGCGCAAGCTCCAATTGAACCTGGTTTTCTCAAACGGTTGTGCTGACCGTGAGTTGATTGTCCAACGCCATTGAAATGATGACGTTTCACTACGCCTTGGAAGCCCTTACCTTTGCTGACACCACTGACATCAACAAACTCGCCTTCCATGAACACATCGACGGTAATTGTTTCACCCAGACTCTTTCTGTGGCCTGCTTCGAAACGTGTGAACTCTCTAACCAATTTCTTAGGCGTTGTTCCGGCTTTCTCAAAATGCTTCTGCATAGCCTTCGAGGTGTTCTTCACCTTCTTCTCGTCAAACGCCAATTGGATAGCGTCGTAACCGTCCTTCTCTTTTGATCTTACTTGGGTTACTACACATGGACCTGCCTCAATGACTGTCACCGGCACGTTTTTGCCGTTTGCGTCATAAACGCTGGTCATCCCAATCTTTTTTCCTAGTATTCCTGACATTGCTACTAATTTAAGCTGTTAATTACTAGATAGTTTTACAATAATTTAATTTCTACGTCTACGCCATTAGGCATTTCCAATTTCATCAAAGCATCAATCTGCTGAGAAGTTGCGTTGTAGATATCCAACAATCTCTTGTAGTATGACAACTCGAACTGCTCACGTGATTTCTTGTGAACGAATGTGGAGCGCAAAACAGTGTAGATCTTTTTGTCGGTCGGAAGCGGAATAGGACCGCTGACGACTGCACCAGTCATTTTGATGGTTTTCACGATCTTCTCGGCTGACTTGTCAACCAAGTTGTGGTCGTGCGACTTTAATTTGATTCTAATTCTTTGGCTCATAAGACCTTTTTTTAATTTATTTATTTTTTAACTATTTATTTCGTTAACGTTTCGACTCCTATTTAAAATACGAAGTAAATTCCTTTCGCTTTCTTGATGACGATGTCGGCGAGCGCCGGAGGAACCTCAGCGTAATGGCTGAACTCCATGTTGAATGTGCCTCTGCCTTGTGTCAAGGTGCGAAGTGTTGTGATGTATCCGAACATTTCTGCCAGCGGAGCGTCGGCCTTGACTACCTGGAGCCCGTGCTCGACGTCGACGTTATGCAAAACGGCTCTGCGTCTGTTGAGGTCGCCGGTCACATCGCCGAGATAATCGGCTGGGACCTGAACTTCGACCTTCATGATAGGTTCCATCACGACTGAGCCAGCCTGTGCGCCTGCTTCCTTGAAGCCGATGCGTGCAGCTGCTTCGAATGAGAGGTCATCGCTGTCAACCGGATGAGCGCTGCCGTCGATGAGGCGAACCTTAACTGAATCCATTGGGAAGCCAGCAAGGACGCCATTCGACATTGCGCCTCTGAATCCTTTCTCGATTGGAGCAAAGTATTCTTTCGGTAAATTCTGACCTTTCACGTCGTTGACAAACTGGAAACCTGACTGTCCGTTATCGGCTGGACCGATCTCAAACTCAATATCGGCGAACTTGCCTTTGCCGCCGGCCTGTTTCTTATAGACCTCGCGGAAACGGACTGTCTGTGTGAACGACTCTTTATATGCCACCTGCGGCTGACCCTCGTTGATTTCAACGCCGAATTCGCGCTTCAGACGGTCGACGATGATGTCGAGGTGAAGCTCGCCCATACCCGAGATGATTGTCTGACCTGAGTTCTCGTCAGTAGTGACTTTGAATGTCGGGTCTTCTTCCTGAAGCTTCTGGAGTGCCAATGTGAGCTTCTCCATGTCGGCCTGAGTCTTAGGTTCGACTGCGATTTGCACGACTGGCTCTGGGAATTTGATGTTCTCGAGGAT
>JAFYIE010000037.1 GCA_017538795.1 Bacteroidales bacterium
ATCCTTCACTTGAAGCAGGAGGGCGCTGTCGGTCATCACCCATGTGCCCGACACAAAGACCCCAAGACCTTTTTCGCCATAAGCATAGAGGCGAGCCTCCCCATCTTCTTTGAGCAGGACCACAAACTCGCTGGTCGAAATGATATCCTTCACCCTTTGAAGTATCTGGGCGCTCTCCTGGGCGAGGGCACCGTCATTTTGAAGTTTCATGATTATCATTTGCTCCAGTTGAGCAATCACCGCGGGATTCTTCTCATATTCCCACGCTCCAAGCAGAGGATTGGAGGGCTCGTCTTTGCCGTTGTCATCGCCGCAAGACGAACATGCCCAGCAGCATATCATCGCAACGATTAGAATGGCAAAACCCCATAATATATTTTTTCGCTTCATATTTACGTCGTTTCTTTTTTCGAAATGCAAAATTATAACATTTAAACCACCACACCAATTCTGCCCCTAAAAAAACTCCCAATTGTTAATAACTTTCTCAAAAACACCCAATAAACACATAAAAAACCATAAAACGGCTCATTTCTCTCGTTTTTTTGTTTTCTAAAAAAAATCAAAATTTCTCCCAAAGAATCCTGGACGCTGTTAGTACATTGCGCCGCATGCCCTAAAACCAATAGAGTATTTTTTTAATATTGCTTCTCAATATTCCCTTCCATTACCTTTGTACATTATTAATTTTTTTAAAAATCAAAACACCATGAATCCATTTACACCCATTTTAGACCAGTTCGACTACGCACGCAAACAGGAACTTATACGAATCGGATATCTCGACCAGAACGGGAACGAATTCCAAGACCCATATTTGAGAGAGGAGGCACACGAAAAGCTGCCTCGATCCATCTTCTCTTTCCGCAACGACGACATCAGAGCTAGGCACATCGAGGATGCACAGCCCATTTGGGAGAACATCTGGTTCGAGAACGAGTGCGCATGTCTTTTCGGAGACCCAAACATCGGCAAGTCAACACTGGCTTTCGGCATTGCAATGAATATCGCAAGAAACGGAAGAAATGTCCTCTACGTCGACTTCGAGAATATGATGCACAACTACAATAGCAAGAACTGGAATGGACTCAACACCATGACTCCTGAGAACCTCTTTGTCATGCATTACTCGCAAAACTCTTCCTTTGATGAAATGACAGACCGAAAAACAATTCTCAGTAGCATAGAGGCCGACTTCCTCGACCTCAACACACCGGTAATCATCATCGACGACATCACACACATTTGCCCAATGCGCAACTGTAACAAGACGCAGAAAGTGCTACGCAAGCTCAAGCAGTGGCAGAACAAGTACCACGTCTCGATTCTTGTCATAGCACACGCCACACACCATCAGGAGGGAACGCCACTCAGCCTGAAGCACCTTACTGGCGACAGACAGCTCGCTTTCGCTTTCGACTCAATCTTCACGCTCAACGACATCCCGGCTGGAATGACGGCCAACCACGCCACTCACTACATCAAGCAGCTCAAAGCTCGCAATGCGCCCATTCAATTCAACCATAAATCAGTGATGACACTGAGGTTGGAGACACATTATAACGACGAGGAGTGCGATATCATAGTCGAGAGAAACCTCGAACGAGGGCTCAGCCAGGAGTTCATAGATCAATGCATGGAAGACATAAGGGGTAGAAAGCATTTCCACTTCTTCTTCCTTGAGAAAGATGTCAACGAGCTACAGATTCTCTTCCTGCCGCAAGACGCGACAAGAGAGCAACAACTGGAATTCATCCACGACACATTCTCCAAAGGGTGGTCTATACGCAACATAGCTGCTCACACAGGCATCTCCAAGTCAACAATACACCGACTCCTCGCAACAACAAGAGAACAACTCCTCAACACACAAGAAGAAAAAGAAGAACCTCAAGTAGAAAGAGAAGAGAGAGAGGACCAAAAAGAGCAAGAA
>JAFYIE010000038.1 GCA_017538795.1 Bacteroidales bacterium
AGTTGACTGTAATAAAATTCTGCGATAATCTATTCTAATAAAAAAGAAATTCTTATCTTTGCAATTTGTTAACATTGCTAATTCTTCTTTTTTATGAAAAGATTTTATATACTCCTGATAATCACAGTTCTAGCTAATATTTGCTTCGCGCAGATGAAGCCAAAGGAACTAGAAGCTTTAAAAAACGACACTACTCTATATTACGGATTGAGCCACGTGTGCAACACTCCCGACGAGGCAATGGAAAACGCCAAAACAGAACTGTATTCAAATATTGCAAAGAATTGCAACGCCAACGCCATTTACATCCCTGGCAACGGCGACGGCGACCAACAGCTGCAGGCAATCATCCGCACTTTTAAAGAGAGAATTGAGGAAAAATCGTTTGACAAAGCAGTGGTGGAAAACGACAATAACGAAGAGTATCAATATATTATATGCCTCAAACGCTCTGATTTCAGAGCGATGTGCGACGACCGCGTCAACGATATCCAACGTTATATCTCGAAAGGCGTGAAGGCCGAAGCCAACGCCAGCCTGGAAGACGCACTCAAAGATTTTTATTGGGGCCTGATGCTCTGCTACGCCCATCCACAAGGTAAGAAACTGCAGTTTCATGGCGACAGCGGAACCGTTGATTATGAATGGCTTATCGACAGAATCAGCGGCACCGACGGCATACTGAAGTCGTTTAACTTCATCGTGCCGAAAGAAAACGGCATAGAAGAGACCGAGACCGGACTTCTTATGAAACTGAAGGTGAAAACGACAAACGGCGACGATGTGGTGAGCCTCCGCTGCGAATGCCACGACGGCCGCAAATTCATGCCTAACACCGTGCGCGACGGAAAACTCATCGTGCAACTTCGCGACAGAGAAATCAAGAATTTTAAGATAAAAGTCAACTACGACTTCAAAGACGACGCCAAAAAGATGAACGCCGCCGTGTCGAACGCCATAGAACTCATCAAAGTGCCACGATTCGCTAATAATATATATAATGTGGACCTCGAGAAAACCATCAGCGTGAAAAAAGAAGAAGAGGCGAAAGGCTGGAATAAAATCGAGAAAAACAACGCAGTGGAAGAAGAGGTGTATCTCGGCAAGATGGCATTGATAGAGAGCGCGTTACGTAGCGGCCACATCGAGCTGGCTCGTAACTGCTTCTCGGTGGAAGGCTATAACATGCTCGACACACTGTCGCATTACGGCAAGATGACAGTGATTGGTAAACCTGAGTATAAACTGTTGAAATACAAAGACGAAGTGATATGCCGCAGCATCCTGATGCAGTTCGACTTCAGAAACACCATCGGCTTCTCACAAGAGGTGGTGTTCCGCTTCGACACCATCAACAAAGTGGTGACATCGCTCGCGTTCCGTCTCTCAAATCAGGCTGAATACGACATCATCTCGAAGACGAAATGGCCTGAAGATTCCAGACTGGTGTTGGTGAATTTCCTCGAAGATTACCAGACAGCATACGCATTGAAACGTCATAAATATCTTGAAAGTATCTACTCCGACGACGCTCTTATCATCGTGGGCCGCTTGGTGAAAAAGACCGAGATCCCTGACCGTATGACATTGAAGCTGACGGCAGAAGAGGCCGAGTTGAAGAAATACGACAAAGACACTTACATGAAAAACCTCTCGATGTGCTTCGGCAACAACGAATACATCAGACTGCGCTTCACCGAGACGGAGTTCACGAGAGCCAACAACACCAACGACGTTTACGGTGTCCGCGTGCGCCAGGAGTATTTCTCATCATCATACGGCGACGTCGGCTACCTGTTCCTGCTCGTCGACCTCCGAGGCAAGATGCCTCTCATCCACGTCCGCGCATGGCAACCGGATAAAGTCGACCTTGAGAAATTAATGAACATGAGCGACGTGAGGTTTAATTAATTTATTATTTTTGCAAGTCAATTTTTACAAATATGTTAACGATACCTTATATTAGAGAACATAAAGAGGAATGCATCAACCGTCTGAGCATCAAGAACTTCACACGGTTTGAACTCCTTGACGAGATTTTAGCGCTCGATGATGAGCGCCGCAGGACACAACAGGAAAACGACGAGGCACTGGCTGAAGCCAACACAATAGCACGCCAGGTGGGCGACCTCTGCAAGC
>JAFYIE010000002.1 GCA_017538795.1 Bacteroidales bacterium
GATAAAAGGTCAGAACGTGGACTTCTTCAGAGGTTATAAGTTCATCAACCTCTCGACAAAGAATGCCGACGGCACCTTGCATTACAAAGCAAAGATGACCTTCTTCCTCGCTGGCGACGACATCAAAAACGCCGACTTCAAGCTGGATGTTTTCTCGAAGACAGAGTTTGATTTTGAATATAAAAACTTGAAAATCGAAGTCGAAGGACTCCCATTAAAAGACTGATATACAAGCGAAGCATGAGCAAAAACAATAAAATACTGTCGTGGCTGTATCCATATATGGTATGTGTGACGGTATTTATGGTGCTTGTGCTCGCTTTGAAACTTATTTGGGGTATTGGATCAACACATTTGATGAAATCTATTATCGATGCTATCGTCGCATCCGGTTTCATCTCATTGCTTGTACTGCCGATATTTGTTTTGATGAGGCTGTGTTCAGAAAAACTTTCCGTCATTATCACGTCGATAGTATTTGCTCTCATGTTTTTGCTTGAGATATCGCTCACCATCTTCACCTTGAAAAGCGGTGCCTTGATGGATAACGAGATTTTCCTCAGACCTATAAACGAGATGATAGAGACGATGCAGAGCGGAGTCGACAACCTCTGGCTGATACTTGCGGGATTTGTTGGTTTCATCGTGCTGTATTGTTATCAGATGAGCGTATTGGTTAAGCGATTGAGGTTTAATAATATCATCTCGATAATTGCGACTTTAATTGTTGTGCTGCCGTCGGTTTTTGTTTGGATGATACCAAATCTTGAGGCGTCGCCGGATCCTAATGTCAGGAATTTTGTTACTGATAAGACCTGGTATCTCATCAGGTCGACGGTTTCGTCAGAGGCATTGGCACAAGATGATGTCAATTATGATAAGGCGATGATCATAGAATATATGCGCATGCATCCTGATCGTTATTATCTGAATCATCGATATCCGATGGAGTTTTTGGACAACACTAAGGACAATCTGTCGCAGTTTTTCAACGATGCTGAAACGAAGCCTAATATTGTGATAGTGATTGTTGAGTCGCTGGGCAACGAATGGATGTGGATGTCGCCTTTTGTTGATTCGTTGGCGAAGGAGTCGCTTTATTGGCCAAATTGTCTCACCACGACGAAGCGAAGCTTCGGCGTGGTGCCTGCCATGACGGGCTCGGTGCCGTGCGGAATAAGAGGATATCAGTTTGGCAATATGCCTAAGACAAACACCTTGATAGGCATCTTGAAATCAAATGGCTATCAGGCCAACGCCATCTATGCAGGACAGTTTTACTTCGACTGCGTCGCAGAATATCTCTTCTCGCAGAAGATAGATTATATGTCGGATTTCTATAAGGATTATAAGGCTGATGAAGATAAAAACAAAGGCAGTTACTGGGGATATCACGATGAGTTTCTGTTTGAAAAATCGATGAAAGTGTTGGAGAAAAAACAATCGCCGATGCTTAATCTGTTTGTCACCATCTCGTCTCATGACATGGCTAAAGAAGGCAACCCTGTTTTCGCAAAGGCGACCGAAAAAGCCAAGAGTATAGTCGAGTCGCAGGACGTACATGAGCTGTCAGACGACGTGTTTGATAAGGCCGTGACATTTGCCTATGCCGACGATTGCCTGAAGAAATTTTTCAATGACTACTCGAAACGTGATGACTATGATAACACCATCTTTGTCGTCACCGGTGACCATGGCAGCGGCTTCCTGATGACATCCGATCTCTCAAGATATCACGTGCCTTTGATAATCTATTCGCCATTGCTAAAGGAATCGAGGACGTTTAAAAACATAGTGACTCATAACGACGTGGTGCCATCGCTCGTCGCCTTGATGAGAAACAAGTATCACTTCAATACTCCTAAAAAAGTTAGCTGGGCAGGTAATTATCTCGGTATCAATAAAGACGATTCCCCGTCAGAGATGCTGTTCGTTGAATACGCTGACGGCGTCACGAAGATACTTTCAGATGGTTTTTTCTA
>JAFYIE010000039.1 GCA_017538795.1 Bacteroidales bacterium
CGCAGTGTTTTTCATAGTTGTCAACTCTTTCAGGAAAAAGACAACCTTTTCAGTAAAGGTGTCAACGATTCCAGTAAAGTGTCAACTTGTTCAGAAAAACGACTGTCAACCACATCAGGAAAAGAGTAAATAACTGTCAACTGTCTTAGCCTGACTGATGTTGACTCCCACAGAGCCTTAAATGTTAAATTATTAAAGTTATTTAAGCAAATGGTAAAGACAAAATTCAGTCGCTCTTTAAAGCGCAGTATCTGCATCGAGTACATGCAGAGTGGCAAGTCACGGAAGGAAATTGCCTTGAAATACAACCTTCCGAGTGTAAATACATTGGCATCTTGGATAAATTCTTGCCTAAGTCCTTTGGAAATTCATGAAAAATGTGCATCTTTGCAGCCGGTAACGGTTCAAATGGACAGTGATATGGCAAAGCAGAAACAGGAAGAGTCTATGGACGTAGCATCCATGTCGGCACTTATCGAGACCCAGCGCAAGCAGATTGAGAAGCTGGAGAAGGACCTGAAGTTTAATAAGGACAAGGTTGTTGCCTTGAACACTCTCATCGACATCGCTGAGGAGCAGGGCATCCGCATCCGAAAAAAATCTGGGGCCAAGCAGTAGATCGCCTGAGCGGCTCACTCGGCTATACCGTCGAGTACAGTTGCGAACTGCTTGGCCGAAGCAAACAGGCCTATTACAAGAAATGCAAGCGCGACCAGGAGTATGTCTTCCGCGTAATGCGCATTGTGGACGCAGTGAAGCAGATCCGCCAGATGGACCCTGGCATCGGCTACTACAAACTGTGGCTGATGATGAAGCGCATGTTCCTGTGCGACTGGGTACCCGGACGCGACGCTTTTCTGCAACTGCTGCGCGACTTCCAGTTGATGCAGAAGCGTCCGAAGCCACGTCACACGACGAACTCGAACCACCGCTACCACAAGTACAAGAACCTCATCCGCGGCTTCGTGCCGACGCGTGCCAACCAACTGTGGGTAAGCGACATAACTTACATCGACCTTGTGGACGGGTGCTGTTACCTGCACTTGGTTACTGACGCTTATTCGCGTAAGATCGTGGGCTGGTGCCTGTCCGACACACTGGAGGCAGAATACACGCTCCAGGCTCTCAGGATGGCCATCTCGCAGGCTACGGCCGATGAACTGAAAGGACTCATCCATCACTCTGACAGGGGCGTACAGTACTGCTGTAACGCCTATACGGACGAACTGAAGAAGTATGGTATAAGCATCTCTATGACCGAGGATTACAAGCCCACGGACAATGCCATCGCAGAGCGTGTGAACGGCACTCTCAAGACGGAGGTCATTTACCGTGAGCATCGCTTCAAGGACATCGACGACGCCAGGGAGCGCATCTCTTCGTTCATTGATTTCTACAACAATCAGAGGCCGCATTACAGCATAGGATTGAAAGTGCCCTCGGACGTACATCAGGAAGAAGGACCGCAACAGCAGATGTGGAAGCCAAAGGGGCTCTCGGGGGCTGTCTGCCCCCTGCCGCAAGGCACCCCCTGAGTGTTTTTCATAGGTCTGGCTGCGCCCGGGGGCAGTCAACCTTTTCAGTACGAAGTAAACAAAAGAAGTATGAGAAGTAAACAATATCCGTCGGAAGTCTACGTTCTTAGGAAAAGGGTCAACCACCTCAGGGAAAGTAGTCAACTGATCTCAGAGAGAGAAGTCAACCAAATCCGTACGGGTAGACAAGTGTTAAAAAACAAGGCCTAAAAAGAGTCAACCTTATTCAGGAAAAGGCAACGTGAAGACGCGTGCTGTCTGTTTCTCGACTTATCTGCTGCTATTGCCAGAATGGTGTATCGAGCATGTGGTGGTACACGAACTATGCCATCTGTTGGAACCAAGCCATAATGCCCGTTTCCACGCACTGATGGAAAAGTACTTCCCCCGTTGGAAGGAAGCCAGGAAAGAGACACGTCAAATCTGTAAAATGGGGGAGGATGATGAAGATGATTGAAAAAAAACGTCCGTGCCATTCTTTCGTGACACGGACGTTACCAAACTTACAATCCTTTTACCCAAGTCTCTAATTCCTTTTTGCTTGTCCTGTTTAGAAGCTTGCCTTCTTTCCAAGTTATGTCAGGATAGGCTGCTTTTAAATCTTCGCAGGCCTTCTTGATGCTGCTGCC
>JAFYIE010000040.1 GCA_017538795.1 Bacteroidales bacterium
GCCGCGTGTGCCGATGCCTGCACCGGCTCCGCCACCGCCATTGCCACCTGTACCACCAGCGCCAGTATATGTCCAGCTATCCCATTCACCACTTGCGTTTCCTCCAGTACCGCCATTGCTGCCGTTAGCAGCGTTGCCGCCCGTGGCATTGATTGTGCCGCCGCCGAGGAGGACGAGGGTGTTGCCCTCGTTTAGCTCGATGCCCGCACCGGCACCATTGGTTTCATTGGCGTTGGCACCTATGAAGTTGACAGTAATGCCAGTGGGCACGTAGAGATATACCGTGCCATGGATGGTCGCACCGCTACCGTCATGTTGGTAGTTGGTGAAATTGTAGATGTTGTTGTTTAGGCCTAAGCGATAGTATGTCGTGTTACCGTCACTACCAAACCAATGTCCCGTTGTGGAGCCTGAATGAAGGACATTCCAGTTTGACGAGGTGGTCTGCGTCATTGCCAAGACCTCTTGCCATTCCTCCTCCAAACTGGTTTGTGCCAACGCTCCCTGCGCAAACGCGCACAGCAGAGCGAAAAATAGTAAAGTTTTCTTCATTTATGTTAATAGTTTGATTTTTTCTTTAGAAAGAGGTGCAAAATTAATCAAACTATTTCAAATAAAAAAGGTTTTTAGGCTCAGGATAGCAAATTTTGTAAATTTTGAAAGTGATTTTGTAAATTTTGAAACTCGAGCCGCAAATTTTGTAAATTTTGAAAGTCGAATTGTAAATTTTGAAAGTCGAATTGTAAATTTTGAAACTACATTTCCTGCATCCAGGCGGTCACACTTTGTCCAGTGCGCTGCTTAAAAGCTAAGCTGAAGGTGCTGTAGCTGCGGAATCCGCTGTCTTTGGCAAGCTGTTGTACGATGACGGTCTTTTCGGCAGCGATAGCCTCACTATAGAGCTTCATGAAGTGGTTGATGCGAAGATTGTTGATATAGGCATTGTAGGTGATACCCTGATGTGAGAAAAACTGGCTTAGATAGGAACGGTTGGTGCCGAGAATCTGGGCTAGTAATAGAAGGGTGAGGTCGTGCTGCAGGTAAAGATGAGTTGCGACACAACGTTCGTTGAGCAACTGCTCGAACGGCTCATCAGGCTGCTCCTCAGGTTGTTCAGATTGGTCTTCGACCGTGACGTTTTCAAGCTGCGGAAGTGTCTCAACTCGCCACAGCAGGAAGCAGTAAAGAACTATCGATAAGAATTGCACGATAAAGCTTATGGTAATGTTGGCACCATCAAAGCCGTAGAAAATGATTAACAGCAGGATGACGATTATAAGCACATGGCTGATCCATATTTCCTTGTTTTCCAAGTCGGCATAGTTGTCGCGCAGCCATCGGCCGTATTGCTTGACGGCAAACACCATGTATATGGTAAAAATGACGTAAATCAACAGAAAATATGCTAATGCGAATTGGAAATAATTGTCGTTGGGATTGACAAAGTGCAGTGCCAATATCCCCCCGAACGGTATCGTGGCGATGACGACAGGCCAGATGCGTCGCTTGCGGTCTTGGAGCATGGCGAACAGGGTGCTGGGGATGGTGGTGAAAAGCGTCAAACAGTCGAGATAAGCCGCTATCATGCAGCCTACGGAGTTGGTGTCGCCAGAGTAGAGGTAGAAAAGGAGCCAATAGATGTGCCCCAAAAATGCTACGCCAAAGAGTGCCGCGGCCCAACGGCGGAGTTGCATCGGCGGCGTGACATCTGGCGAGATGGCGTTGCTTTTACGAAACAGTAAGTAAATACAAGCGATTAGCGCAGTCATTGCTGATGCGCCGTAGAGCATGAAATATAATAATAATTCGGTAGATATATTGTCAAGTGACATGGTTGCAACTCAATTTTTGACGATGCAAAGGTAATAAATAATAAAGTATGGGAAAAGAAAAAATGTTACAAAAAATAATTACGAAGATTCCGAAGATTAAATAATCATCATTTCAGATTAAGATCATCTTTTATAAAACTGACGTTTACTACACTTTCTGTCACCATCACGCTTTCCTGATGGAAAAAGGCGCATAAGTCTTTTGCAATGGATTCGGCTATCTGCTTGTCGGCATCAATCAGCGAGATGAGGAGGATTCGCTCTTGAGTGTAATCGCCATTCTCGTGGAAATATCCGCCTTCGTTGATGGAAAACGCGAACGGCACATGATAGCTCTTGCAGACGTATTTCATGATATCGACATACGTCTCGGTGCTATGCTTCTGCTGCTTGGTAGTGGCATCGTTCAGCCCTATGTAAATTTTAGTCTCGATCATAATTATCAGTTATTACAAATCTTCATTCGTTAATAAGGCACTGGCCTGTCATTTCCTGTGGCTGTTGCAGTCCCATTATGTGGAGTATGGTAGGAGCCACGTCAGCAAGGACACCGTTTTGCACTCGTGCGTTGTTGTTCGCTGTCACGTAGATGAAGGGGACAGGGTTGGTGGAGTGGGCGGTGTTGGGTGTGCCGTCGTCGTTGATGGCATGGTCGGCGTTGCCGTGGTCGGCGGTGATGACGACTTCATAGCCATTGGTCTTAGCTGCTTCCACCACCTCGTTCAAGCATTGGTCAATGGTCTGCACTGCTGTCTGGATGGCGGTGTAAACTCCTGTGTGTCCTACCATGTCGGCGTTGGCGAAATTCACCACAATCCAGTCATAGCGGTTGGTGTTGAGCGCCTCTATCAGCCTGTCTTTCACCTCGAATGCCGACATCTCCGGCTGCAGGTCGTAGGTCGCCACCGCTGGAGAGTTCACCAGGATGCGGTCTTCGCCCTCGAACGGCTCTTCGCGTCCGCCGTTGATGAATGATGTTACGTGTGCATATTTCTCGGTCTCGGCGGCGTGCAGCTGCTTCAGACCTTTGCTGGCTATGTATTCGCCGAGGGTGTTCTCAACATTTCCTTTAGGGAAGACGACGTGTATGCCTGTGAAAGAGTCGTCGTATGGTGTCATGCAATAGTACTGGAGATCAGGAATTGTCTGCATGTCCTGCTCAGGGATGTCATGCTGAGTGAGCGCGATGGTCATTTCTTTGGCGCGGTCGCTGCGGAAGTTGAAGAAGATGACGATGTCGCCATCTTTGATACGTCCGTCGACGTTGCTGTTGACAAGCGGTTCCATAAACTCGTCGGTGTTTTTGTGTTCAGGCGTGTGTGAGTCGTAGCACGACTGTATGCCTTCGACCATGTCGGTAACCTCACGACCGATGCCGTGTACGAGCAGGTCGTAACCCAGCTTGATGCGGTCCCAGTTGTTGTCGCGGTCCATGGCGTAGTAACGGCCGATGACAGATGCCACAACACCTGTGCCAGCCTCTGCCATATGCTGCTGCAGGTCGATGACAAAGCCTTTGCCAGACATTGGGTCGGTGTCACGACCATCCATGAAGCAGTGCACGTAGCAGTTTTCGATGTCATACATCTTGGCGATATCGATGAGTTTAAAGAGGTGGTCTATTGAAGAGTGGACGCCGCCGTCGGAAGTCAAACCCATGAGGTGAAGGCTCTTGCCGGTGGATTGTGCATAGCTGTAAGCCGACTGGATTTCAGGGTTTTGCAAGATGGAGTTGTCGTCACAGGCGTGGTTTATCATCACCAGATCCTGATAGATGACGCGTCCGGCGCCGATGTTGAGGTGTCCGGTCTCGGAGTTGCCCATCTGTCCGTAGGGCAGACCCACGTATTCGCCCGAAGCCTGCAGCTCGGAGTGAGGATATGTGGCGTTGAGGTAGTCGATATAAGGTGTGGGAGTATTAGCGATGACGTCGCTCTCGCTTTGGTCGCCTATGCCCCAGCCGTCGAGAATGACCAAAAGAGCTTTCTTTGAGGTGCTGCCCGGATTTGGGTTGTTCGTGCTGGTTTCTTTCTTGCACGAAACAAACACCATTGCCACGGTTGCTAAAATGATGAATAGTTTTTTCATGATTTTTCAGTTTCTGAAACAAAACAGGCCACGAGGCCGTAAGTGATGGTTGGACGAATCCAGATTTCCGTAAGGAGATAAGGAGTGTACTCATTGATCGGCTCGATATAGATGTCGTAGTTGTAAAGCGCGGCAATTACCATGTCGATAATGCAAATCAACCACAGGTTGCGCTTGGTGTAGCTCTTCCAGTCTTTGCGCGAATAGAAATAGGTGAGCATGCAAAGCAGCACCACCGAGAGGATGAGGCACATAAGATGCAGAGCGTAGAATGCCAGCGGAGGCGCGAAGAGTATGTCGCGCAGCAGTATCGTAACGCCTATGCAAACCGAACACCAGTAGTTGAACTGCTCGGGCTTCAATTTGTTGAAGAAAAACATACCCATCATAACCAGACAGGCCAGATAAAACATGTTGAGCACCAGCTCAGGCCACGACTCTTTCAATCCGAAATGCATGACTGCATAAATCATGGTGCCTACCGAAAACAGTCCCGCAACAGTAGTAACGGCGACGTCGAAGATTTTGCCTTTTGTCTTAAATCTTAGCATAGTTTCACGTTTTTTCTTCAATTCAGATTATTCTAAAGGTATCTCTGGATGCTGCACCGACAGCGGCAGTCCTTCTTGCGAGAGGTAGAACATGTAGAGAACGACGGGCTTGGTGCCGCGGTTCTCACCGTGGTGGATGGTGCCTACCATTTCGACGACGGCCTCGCCAGCGTACACGGTCTTCTCTTTGCCGTCGATACTGATGATAGTGAGCTCGCCCTCTACCATTATGCCGAAGTTCATCACAGGATGGTCGTGCCAATCAAGTTTCTTTCCGGCAGGAATTTCGTATTTAATTCCGACTATTTCAGGCTTGCCTACCAGGTAGTCGGGAAGGTCCACGCCGTCCCAGCTTTGGCTGGTGCGAACTATTTCGGTAGTTTTCGTATTTAATGTGAGCATAGTTATCAGTTGTTAATATGTCTGGCAAATCCACATTTCCTAATTATACAAATTCTATAATAGAAATTCTATAATTTTTCGCGTTTTTTCTTCAAGGCATATCCTGCGCCTAATGCAGTGAGCACGAGCAAGCCGTTGCCGACGCTCCGTAGACCATGAAATATAACAATAACTCGGTAGAGATATTGTCTGGTGACATGTTATTCGCTAACTTTAACCAGCGTAGATATTTCGGTGTAAAGCTGTCCGTTGCGCGAAACCACTTCTTTCACTATCAAAGTGTCGTTTTCGTATGACATGAAGATGCTGTTTTCGCGTTGCTCTCTGCTTCCAGGGTACTGCCATCGTGTGCACAACAGGTTGCCGTCGACGAAATAGTAGGCGTATACCACCTCTACTTCCTTCCACTCTCCGTCAACGAGCTGATATTCGATATTGGTGCCGTCGGTGAGGTATTTTTCGCAGAATGGCTGAGGCTCATATCCCTGTTCGTCGCAGGTGATGAATCCTTCCCAGCGTCCGATGATGATCTCTGAGTAGTCGTCGTGAACCTTGACGCAGCGCAGCTGATAAGGGCCATAGGTCTCAACCACCTCGCCGTCGCGCAAGATGGTGTAGTTGCTTGTGTAGCGCAGATTGTCGCCGTCGACGATGATATTGGTCATCACTTCCACTGTCGTTATGTTGTCTTTTTGCATTGTCAGCGTGATGGTATCGCCCTCAATCGTCACTTCGGTAAGCTGTTTGTAGGCCCACACGCCATATTTCTTTATCGAGATGCTGGTGTAAGCCGTCAGTGTGGTGTCTTCCATGACGAAGTCGGTAATCGATGACTCGATGGTCTCGACCAATGCTCCGTCGGCTTCAATGTAAAGCCATTTGCCTACAAGCTGCTCGGCGAGGGTAGGAGTAGGGTTAGGGTTGACCGGATCGTTGTCGCTGTCGCTTTTTTTACATGCGGCAAATATCATTGCCACGGCTGCCAAAATGATAAATAATTTTTTCATGATGTTTTGATTTTTTATGTTTAACAATATTTGAGTTTTCTATAGTCGTACGCCCAAAGAGGTGTTGATGAACCAGTCGTTCAGATATCCGTCGGTGTTATTGTGTTGATAACGAATATTGTTGAATTGTCCGTAGGCGGAGAAGAAATAGCGCCCGAAGTTGTAAGACAGCGATACGCGTGCGTCTAAGCCTATGCTAAGACCGCTATTGAATGATTTGTCACCCAGGTAGGTTATACGCGAATTCCCATAGAACCACGCATCCCATTCCTCGTCGGAGATCTCCTCATCCCAGAAAAGGGGGTCTTCCATCAGCTCATCGATGTTGGTGGCATAGGCATAAACCTTAAGTCTGTTGACAAATGTCAGCATTGGCATGGCCATGACGTTGATAAGCAGTCCGCGTGTCGGCACCCAGTTGTATGCGTATCCTACGCCTGCGCTACCTTGCCATAGTTTCACCTGACCCATTCCTTGCATAGTGTATATTAGGTCGGCGTTATAGTCCGAGGCATAGTCGATATGCGTGTGGGTGTACATGAGTCCTACCATCAGCGAGCCTGCCGAGCGTTTTTGTATCAGCGACTGGTCGTAGGCTGCCGCATAGGAGAATCTCTTGCCGTTGAACATATAGTATCCGTCGGCAAAAACTGACGTCACGCTGATGGGGTCTATCAGTTCCACCACTTCCCAAGCCCCCTCTTGTCCCTCCGGGATAAGCTCACTGTTAAGATTGAAGCTCGGGTTGCTGTTGTCGAAAGTGTGCATGCGCAGGTTTAGGCCGTAGGCTCCTCCCGTGAGGCCGATAGTGAAATAGCTACCTTTGTCGCCGCCGACGTTCACCAGATAACCCAGGCCGTAGCCTCTGTATCCTACCCACAGACCTAAATACTTCGAAGGAGAGGTCTCTAGGTATGGACTCACGCTATATGCCGTGCCTCCTATAGTCCCCTCAGTTTTCATACTCACTATAGTCTGGCTCACATTGTTTCTTATGATGACCTGCCAAGGCTCATCCGGCATATCGATGTAGTTGCGGTCGACGCCCTTAACCGACATGGTGTCAATAAAAGTTTCCAAATCCTTAACCAGAGAAACCAGCTTTCTCTGAGCCATCGCTGTCCCGCAGAAATTAAGGAATAAAACCAAAATAAAAAGTTTCAATATCTTCATTAATTTAATGATAAAAAAGTAAAGTGCAAAGATATAAAAAAATCGGAGAACAAAATAATTTGTTCCCCGAAAAATTCAATTATGTTTAAGTTTTAAATGAGATACTCTTTCAGTGAGTTTACGTAGTTTTCGAAGGCTGCGAGCCCCGACGGTGTGATTTTGCAGGTCGTGCAAGGCACCTTCCCCTTGAAGCCTTTCTCGACGCTGATGTAACCTGCCGCGCTGAGCTTGTCGAGCTGCACGCTGAGGTTTCCCGACGTGGCACCGGTCTGCGTCTTGATGTAGCTGAAATCGGCACTGTCGACACCAGCCAGAATCGACATCACAGCCAGCCTCAGCTCGGAATGAAGAAGTGGGTCAAGTTTCGGAAACATGGCTATTTGTATTGATGTTTGACAATCAAGCCTGTGGCTACAAGGATAATTCCGCCTATTGTGAAGATAAGCAGCTGCTCGGCCCACACCAGCATGGCGGCAGCGACAGCACCGCCGACTCCGAGAACGAATCCGCTGATGATGATGGCCCAGTTTTTCAACACTATGCCCGAGACGCATTCAGCAAAACCTAAAGCTATCACAATGACGAGGGTGATGGGCATCGGAACGGCAAACACCGCGATAACGCTGCTTGTCATGGCGAATGCACAGTAGGCGAGCCATATAGCGCCGATTTGTTTGTTGAGATGGTTCTGAGGGACATCAGAATCTTTCTTGTCGAGGACGCGTGCGACAGGGAAGCCTATCGCCGGCATCGCGAACCATAGGAAATTCCATGCCGGATTGCCGGTGACGTGCCACAACTCGTAAATCACGAACGAGACCACTATAAGCAGTAATCCCCAAAGGATAAAGTGTTTCGCGCTGTTCTGAAGGATGGCGCGGCGGCTGTTGTTCATCATCTCGGTGATGATTCCGAGGCTCTGCTGAGCCGTCATTTCTTTGTTTTCAATGTTGTTTTCCATAGTTTAAATTTTAAATTGTTGTTTTACCTTTTTATTAATTATAAGTGCACTTTATGTCTTAAACGACGCTGCAAAGATAAACAAGTTTATAATATAAACTACAAAAAAGTGAAAATATTTTTAAAAAATTTTTTAGAATTTTTATAAAGTGTTGATAAACAATGAATTACAAAAACATTTTTTTTAATGTCAATGTCTTAATTACAATGCATCATCGGGAACATCTATCCAAACGATACTAAGCTGCTCAAATAATACCGGAAGAAATGCGCAGCCGTTGTTTGATCGGCCCATTCTCACTATTACAAGGTTTTTATACGGGTTGACGTAAATTGTTTGGGCACAGATACCATATGCGTAATAGCCGGAATTTTCAGGTCTGGTATAACCCTCATAGCTTATGTTATACCAGTTGTAATTATAGCCGTGACTATTCTCGTCAAAGGTTATAGTCTGATGAATCCATTCCTCGCTTACGATACGTTTGCCCTCCCATAAGCCATAGTTGAGATACAGCTGTCCAATCTTGGCCAAGTCTCTCAATGTCATGGTGATACCGCCAAAGGCGTGCGCCATGTCGTGTTTACGGCTGTCGATGTTTATCAATGCGTAATGTTCCATGCCGAGCGGCTGCCACACTTTCTCGCTGAGATAGTCGGCAAAACGTTTGCCTGAGGCATTCTCTATGACAACACCAAGAATCGCCGATGTCATGCTCTCGTAACGTAGTTGGGTACCTGGCTCACAACGGAATTTCAGACCTTTTATTTGTTTTCTGATATCGTGTCCGTAGTTCAGTTTTGACATCGCATTAAGCATTTTTATGTCTTTCCACGAGGTGAACTCATACGTGTCTTCGAAATCCAGGCCGCTCTTCATGTCAAGCAGATGACGGATGGTGAGCTTCTGCCACATCGGGTCTTTCTTCTTGAGTTCCGGCAGATAGTCGGTGACAGGGTCGTCGATGCTTTTGATGTAGCCGTCGTCAACAGCGATACCGCACATCAGCGATGTTATTGATTTTGAAACGGAGAAGATAGTTGCGTAAGTGTCGGCGTTGAAATCGCCCCAATATCTTTCATAAACGATGCTGTCGTTGTGGATAATGAGCAATCCCTGTGTGTTGCTTTTCCGATTCATCGCTTCAAGGAAAGTCATACTATCGCAGCCATGTGCCTTGTGGTAGAAATAAAAGCTGTCGATCCAGTCAGCACGCTGGCCGACGGGAAACACAAACACCTCCTCGCCGTTGGCGATGGTGTCAACCTCACGTTTCTGGTAACTGAAGACATTCGGACCGTCTTTGCCATCAGTCCGCAATGCCCTGATTATCGAGCACGACGTCAACGCCAACACGCAGAGGGTAAGGATGGTTTTTGTTAGTATTGATTTCATTGCAGTAATTCAGCCAACTTTGGTACTATGTTCTCGATATCGTCGCGCATGACGATTTTTCCGGTCTGACAATCGATCAAAATGGTTGTCGGATAGGCTATTATAGCATAGTCGTCGCGGACTTTGCTGTTGCCTCGCTTTCCTCCGCTGTAGTCACACACGTTAACCCATGTCATGTTGTTTTTTTCGATACATGATTTCCAATATTTATAGCGTTTTTGGGTATCGACGGAGAGGCCGTAGATTTCCAGACCTTTGTCATGATAATTTTCATAGATTTCCACCAACGTAGGCAGGTCGTCCACGCATCCGTCACACCACGATGCCCAGAAGTCGACGATGACATAGCGGTTGGCAGGGTTGTTGACCACTGAGCTCAGGCTGATAGTGTCGCCGTTTAAGTCGGGATATTTCATGTCGATATACGTCCCGCCGGCTTCGGTCTTCAAGCGCTGTATGGCTTCTTTTCTCAATCTTTCGACATAAGGAAGCCGTGCCAACTCGGGTGTAAGACGGTCGATGACGTCAAGCATCTCAACCGACGACTTGCACCATTCATCGATATTGGCCAAAGCCAGGGCTCCTGCAGGGTTTTCGTTCATAACAATAGCCTTTATTGAGTCGGCGGCAGCGTAGTTGCCACTTCTTCGATAACCGGTGATTATCTGATCTAGGTCGTTCAAAGGTGTGCCTTTGGCTCCTGTTTCATAATCGTACTCATCAGTGGCATCCACCTCTACGAGAATCGTTCCGGGTTCCGTAATGAAGTCTTTCAGCTGCATTCCGTTATGCACATATAAATATACATGCGTAGGTGCGGTTACCTCTGGGTGAATCTCGAAAGCGCCATCTTTAATAATGGCTTGTCCGACGACAACCCAATCATTGAACGCGTCTAACAATTCGAGTTTTTTGCCGTCTTTCACGCCTTTGACGGTACCTTTAACAACACAATAATCGTTTGCCGGTTTGTTATCATTGCAGCTTGCAAATACCAGCAATGCTAAAGCTGCTAAAATTAAAATTCTTTTCATATTTTATTCAACTATTTGCATCGGCATGTCATACTCTTCAATCTCTTTGAGGTAGTTTTCGATATTCTTTTTATATATCGATTCAACGGTAAAAGTTCCGACTACTTCTTTTAAGACTTCCGAATCATAATTGATCTTAGCTTCATCAAGTAAATAATGTGCGACGTAGCAATCGGGGTGATTTCTGATAAAATCGAGACGACGATTGTTGTATTCATCCATGCAGGCTATGGCTTTCCAGTACAATTCATGTCCCCTTACAGTGTCATTCTCCGCATATGCCGCCTCCATGTCTGGGACAATGGTCATCACAGCGTCGGCATACGGTTTAAGTTTTTTATGAAATGCGTTTAATATTTCCATTGCCGGGCTTCCTTCTGCCTGCCAACTGATTATGTCGTTGAAGTCGCCGGTAATCGTAATGTCGCAGTTTTCAGGTAAAAAGGTGAATACGCCGCATTGGTCGTACTTGTCATATTTAAGTATGTACTTGGTCTGCGGGTCGTCGAAATCGGCTTTCAGCACCGCTGTGTTGCCGTCGAATACCGCCGAGTCGACGCACATTTCCACCATGCCGAGGTCTTTGTGCAGATAAATGATCTGGCCGTCGGCGTTGTCAAGGTTGAGATTCACCTTGAATCGCTTTGTGTTGTTGCAGCCGCACAGAATCATTGCAGCTGCGATGAGTGTAAGGATGAGTTTTTTCATGGTTTGATTATCAAAGTTTTATAAAACTTAATTAAATAAGTGATTAATTTTCCGCAAAGATACGAAAAAAATTATATTTTTGCAGTCCTTAATCCTATAATTTTAAAAAAATGAAAAAAGTTTTTACTGTATTGTTATTGTTTTGCGCTTTGACGAGCTTTGCGCAAACTCCTCTTTTGAAATCAGAGTGGGATCAAGGCTATCCTTACAACATGCTTTGCCCAAGAGACCCATTTAACGGTTATGCCTATAGCGCTGCTGGTTGTCCGGCTGTTGCCATGGGGCAGATTATCAATTATTTGAGAACGACACAGGGCACTCGCTTTGACGATGGTGATGACTATCTCCATGATTACGCAGGTAGAATATATAATATTGATGACGATTGGGAAACGTTGCAATTTCCGTCATTTCCGAAACTTAACATATTGTTAGATTCTGTCGATGCCTATTTCCAACGTGGCGATGAACTCAGCGACACATTGAAAGCCGCGGTGATTTTTGCTTGCGGCACGGCATGCACACAGATCTATACTTCGGAAGGTTCCGGTACTTTCTTTGTGGATCAGGCGTTTGCGGCGTATAAGCGTTTCGGCTTCACCGACTGCCAGTTGTTCCGTGACCCGACCGACGAGATGTACGAGCTTCTGATTTCCAACCTTGAAGACGGCTATCCTGCCCATCTGGCAGTTGAAAATCCGGAGGGAACCGTCGGACACAACGTCGTGGTTGACGGCTATCGCGAATCGGACGGCAAGTTCCACATCAACTTCGGCTGGGGTGGTCCTAACGATAACTGGTATGACATTCCCGACCCAAATTTTGCTTATGGAATGACCAAGGTGGAAGGTATTATCTTGAATATCATACCTAAAAATGACGGTGTTAATGAGCTCACCAGTCAGCAGTTTGCGGTGTATCCTAACCCGGCATCTGATGTGATTTATATCGATGGCATGTCTAACGCAACAGTTGACTACGCTATTTTCAATGTCTTAGGTCAAAAGATGACAGAAGGTTGTTCCGATGGTACTATTTCGGTTGCTGAATTGGAAAAAGGACTCTATGTTTTGCAGATAAAAGGTGAAAAATTCCTCGAAACAGCTAAATTCATTGTGAAATAGTTGTAATTTTGCAGAAAAATTCATTGCATCATGAAATCACTTTTAGGAATGTCGCTTCAGGAGCTGCAAGACCTTGTGGCTCAACATAATATGCCGAAGTTTACGGCCAAACAGCTCGTCGATTGGCTCTATCGTAAACGCGTTACATCTTTCGATGAGATGACGAATTTGTCGAAGCAGACGCGTCAGATTCTGGCTGAAAACTACGAGACCGGCTACCGTGCATTTACTGACGTTCAGGAGTCGCGCGACGGTACCAAGAAGTATCTTTTCCCAGCTGAAAACGGCTTTGTCGAGACAGCGTATATCCCTGAAAAAGAACGCGCTACGCTTTGCGTGTCGTGTCAGGTGGGATGCAAGATGAACTGCCTCTTCTGCCAGACAGGAAAGCAAGGATTTCAAGGCAATCTGTCGGCTGGCGACATTATAAATCAGATACTTAGCCTGCCAGAATACGAGACTTTGTCGAACTTCGTCTTCATGGGCATGGGCGAGCCGATGGATAATTACGACAACATCATGCGCGTCCTCGAAATCATGACCTCCGACTGGGGTTTGGCGATGAGCCCGACGCGTATCACGGTTTCCACTGCTGGTGTCATTCCGAACATGAAACGTTTCATCAACGAGTCGAAATGCAATTTGGCAATCAGTCTGCACAGCCCGTTCCACGATGAGCGCGCGAAAATCATGCCTGTCGAGAAGACGTATCCTATCAACGAGGTCATCCACGCCATCCGCCAGCACGACTGGAGCGGCCAACGTCGTGTCTCGTTCGAATATATAGTGTTTAAAGGCCTTAACGACACCCCGAAGCACATCAACGAGCTCGCAAAACAGCTCGGAAGCTTGCGTTGCAGAGTGAATTTAATAAGGTTCCATGCTATACCTAATATTGATTTGCAGAGTCCATCATTGGAAGACATGGTCCGCTTCCGCGATAAACTCAACGATAAAGGAATTATAGCAACGATAAGAGCCTCGAGAGGCCAGGATATTGACGCCGCTTGTGGGTTGTTATCAACAAAAAATTCTATCAAGGAATAAAAAACTTCAAACTCCAAACTTTTTTGTATTTTTGCAGAAAATTGTATCAAAGTGCAGACATTAAAATCACAGATAAACCCTGCTGGTGCTGAGTTTCAAGAGAACCGCAAGGCTTTCATGGAGCTGATGGCGAAGTATCACGACGCTATGGACGCCAGCATGCACGGCGGCGGAGAGGCGGCAATTGCCAAGCATAAAAAACGTAACAAACTCCTTGCCCGCGAGCGCATCGACCTGCTCATCGACAAGAACACTCCGTTTTTGGAGCTCTCGCCGATGGCGGCTTACGACACGTATAACAACGACTTCCCGTCGGCTGGTATCATCACTGGAATAGGCATGATACAAGGCCGTGAGGCTGTCATCGTTGCCAACGACGCCACGGTGAAAGGTGGTACGTATATGCAATATACGGTCAAGAAACACCTGCGCGCACAGGAGATTGCGATGGAAAACCATCTGCCGTGCGTGTATATGGTTGACAGCGGTGGCGCCTTCCTGCCTGAGCAGGACACCGTGTTCCCGGATAAGGAGCATTTCGGTCGTTTCTTCTACAACCAGGCAAGGATGTCGGCAATGGGCATCCCTCAGATCGCCATCGTGATGGGAATGTGTACCGCGGGCGGCGCTTACGTGCCTGCGATGAGCGACGAGACCATCATAGTGAAGAAACAAGGCACTATCTACCTCGGTGGACCACCTCTGGTGAAAGCCGCTACAGGCGAAATCGTC
The DNA here is from genome assembly GCA_017538795.1 of Bacteroidales bacterium. GTDB lineage: Bacteria > Bacteroidota > Bacteroidia > Bacteroidales > F082 > Limimorpha. The sequence continues at coordinate 14,055 of JAFYIE010000040.1, forward strand.
ACCGCAGAAGAGCTTGGCGGAGCTGAGATGCATACCTCTGTCTCAGGCGTTGCCGATCACCTTGCGGAGAACGACAGCCACGCCATGCAGATCTGTCGTAACATCTTTAAAACACTGGAGAAGCCGAAGAAACAGCTGCTCGATATGCTGCCTGTTGAAGAGCCTCTCTACGACCCAACTGAGCTGTACGGCATCGCACCTGTCGATTTAAGAAAAGTCGTCGACCCGCGCGAGGTCATCATGCGTATCGTCGATGGCAGCCGTTTCCAGGAGTTTAAAGAGAGATATGCAACAACTATCGTCTGCGGTTTCGCTCATCTGATGGGATTCCCGGTGGGCATCATCGCCAACTACGGAGTGCTTTTCAGCGAGTCGGCTTTGAAGGCGACGCACTTTATTGAGCTTTGCTGCCAACGTAATATCCCATTGGTTTTCTTGCAGAACGTCACCGGCTTCATGGTCGGAAAACAATACGAATGCGGCGGCATCGCCAAGGACGGCGCCAAGATGGTGCATGCGGTGAGCAACGCCAACGTGCCGAAGTTCACTGTTATCTTCGGTGGATCGTTCGGTGCCGGAAATTACGGAATGGCAGGTCGCGCATACAGTCCGAGACTGCTGTTCATGTGGCCTAACGCCAAGATTTCGGTCATGGGAGGCACACAGGCGGCTAACGTGCTTGCAACGGTGAAAGAAGACCAGTATCACTACAAGGGAATGCCAGTGCCAGAAGAGGAAATCAAGCAACTGAAACGCGAGATTCTGGCGAAATACGACTACGAAGGCTCGGCCTTCTACAGCACCGCGCGTCTGTGGGACGACGGCATCATCGATCCGGTTGACACGCGAAGAATCCTCGCCATGGGCATCGCGGCATCGCTCAATCAGAAGTTCCCGCCACAACAGTTCGGAGTATTTAGAATGTAACTATGGAATTTACCACACTTCAAATAGGAATTGAGAAAAATGTCGCGCGCGTCGCGCTGAACCGTCCCGAGGTTCGCAACGCCTTGAACGCCATGATGATACATGAGCTCACCGAGGCTATCGACTGGCTCGACGCGCGCGAGGATATCCACGTGATTGAGATTTGCGGCAATGGTAAGAGTTTCTGTGCCGGCGCCGACCTCAACTACATGAAAGACATAGCAAAATATGGCTATGCGCAGAATCTTGATGACGCAAACAAACTCTCGAAGCTGTTTCAGACCATCTATTTCTGCAACACTCCAGTCATCGCACTGGTGCACGGTCACGTAATAGGCGGCGGCAACGGCATCATAGCAGCTTGCGACGTGGTTTTGGCTGAAAACGATACTGTTTTTGCTTTCAGCGAAGTAAAACTGGGACTTACTCCAGCCACGATTTCGCCTTTCGTCATTGCACGTTGCGGTGAGACTATGGCTCGCGACACCATGCTGAGCGGCCGTAAGTTCACGGCTCAGGAAGCGTTGAAATTCAACCTTGTGAACTACGTCGGCACGATGGAGGAACTCAACAAACGCCTGGATTTCTACACAGAGCAGTATCTTGCGGCATCGCCAGCGGCAATTAGAGATTGCAAACAATTGATCCGTTCAGTCGCAGGACATGACGACCCATATAGTGATGTTTTTTATTTGACATCGGCGCTCATCGCGAAAGAGCGAATGGGAGCGGATGCCCAAGAGAGAATGAAGAAATTTTTAGAAAAATAATATGCCCAAATTCGAGATACGCCCAGCCCAAGAAAATGAATCCGCCTTGGTGTTAGATTTCATTAAAAAGCTCGCCACTTACGAGAAAATGCTCGATGAAGTGGAAGCCACTCCAGAGACCATCCACGATTCCCTTTTTGTGAAGCAGGATGCCGAGGTCGTCTTTGGTTGCGAGGATGGCATCCCTGTCGGTTTTGCCTTGTTTTTCCACAACTTCAGCACCTTCGTCGGACGTAAAGGGCTCTATCTCGAAGATCTCTTCGTTATCCCCGAAAAACGTGGTTTAGGCTACGGAAAAGCCTTGTTATTGTATCTCGCTCATCTCGCCAAAGAGCGCCACTGCGGCCGCATGGAGTGGGTCTGCCTCGACTGGAACCAGCCCTCAATCGACTTCTATAAATCATTGGGTGCGAAACCAATGGATGACTGGACGATTTACAGACTGGATGAAAAGAGGTTGGGGGAGATGTAAATTTTTTTGAGAATTTTAATAGTATTTCAAAAAAAAGTATTATCTTTGCAGCAGATTTATCCCCCGTAGGTGAGAAAGACTACGGCCCGCCACCTTAATTAGGGTGGCTTATTTTTATCAAATATCAAAACTTATGGAAAAGCAAAAAGTTATAGTGTATGTTGACGGTTTCAATTTTTATTATGGATTGAAAAAGAATAAATGTTGGAGAAAGTATTATTGGTTGGATATGGTACGTTTCTTTGAACTTGGACTTAAAGAAAATCAAGAGCTTGTGGCTGTAAAATATTTTTCTGCGATTCCTGATGACGAAATCAAACAGAAGAACCAAGATGCATTTTTCCAAGCGAATAAACAGAATTCTAAGTTTCAATTGATTTTAGGAAAATATTTGCGTAAGGAGATTATTTGTCGTAATTGCGGCTATACAATTCGCACATACGAGGAAAAGGAATCAGATGTTCGTATCGCTACACAGGTGGTTTCTGATGCGTATAAGAAAAATTGTGATATTTCTATAGTTGTATCTGCTGACAGCGATATGATTCCGGCCGTTGAATTGGCAATGGAGGCGGGGCATCGTGTATTTGTTTATTTTCCGCCGAATCACTATTCAAGTGATTTGAATACGATTACAGGTGGTGCAGTGTTTTTAAGTCGTTATGAAAAACGTTTCAAACAGAGTCTGTTGCCTGATGTTATTCATCTTGATAAATATGATTATGATTTGCATATTCCAGAAAAATGGAAACAATATAAAAATACGAAATGACCTGTCATTCCGAACCCCGAAGTGGAGAAATCTCCGTATTTTTTAATTATCGTCCTCTCGGGCTAATTTTCTTGATACTTTTTTCTTGACAAAATAGTATCCAAAAAGTCAAGACCCGAATTATCGGCCACCGCTGCCCCGCGATTCGGACCGTCTTACCGCACCGCGAAGCGACCTGGGGGCTAAGCCCCGATGGCAAAAATCAAGCTGCGTGGTTAAGAGAGAGTATTAGACCTTCGCATAAAAAAGCTTACAAATTTTAAAAAAAATGTGAGCTTTTTGATTACTATTGATATTTTTTTATCAAAAATATTGAAGTGTTCCAAAATGTTTGTAATTTTGTTGAGTAAAACAAAATAATTATATAACAGGTGATATCAGATCTATGTTGTTTGTTGTAATAAGCTGTGTTATTTTGATAATTGGAGTCTATGCTATTATCGCAAGGCACAAGTATAGACGGAAAGTCAATAGTATTGCTGCACAAATAAAGACACTGTCGGAGTATCTTGATGAATTGTTTAAACCTGACAAGTGTATTAGACAAGAAGATATCGATGCTTTTTTAGAAAAAAATAAGATAGCAATAGATGCTGCTAAAGAAATTTATCAAATTCCAAACCGATATAAGAATCTGCTACAATCCACTGGTATTGAAGAATTTAATATAAGAGTTAATGATGATAATCTTCAAGCGAGTTTAAGAGAAAATAATACTATTTTTGATGCAATAGAACAATTAAATAATCTATGCGAAGGGCCAATTAATAAATATAATGCTCTAGTGGCACCAGACCATTACTTTTCCTACTCAGAAATGGATACCTTTAAGGAGTCATTGTCTGAGATAGAATCATGTGAGAATCAAATATTCCCTAAATATTCAAAGTTTGTTACAAATAATTCGGTGAATACTCTATTAAATATCAAAAAGGATATTGATCGAATAAGATTGATTCATAATAAGGAATTTATAAGCAATGAGCTCGCCAAAAACGAACTGTATTTTGATAATGTTTTAGGCAAATATCCTCTTGATTCTCAGCAAAGAGACTCAATTGTTAAGCTTGAAGATAATTGCTTGGTAATAGCAAGTGCTGGTAGCGGAAAAACATCGACTATATTAGGAAAAGCTAAATATCTGGTGGAAAAAAGAGGGATTGATCCTTCCAAGATACTTCTGATAACTTATACCAGAAAGGCGGCTAACGAGCTACATGAGCGTATGAAGATTGAAGGAATAACGTGTAGCACATTCCATGCGTTGGCATATCAAATAATAGCCCAAATAACAGGACAAGCACCGTCTATTTGTGATGCAGATTTGCCGCTTAATGTATTTAGAAACCTTATTCTAAACAATAAAGAGTTTTTACATGCTGTAAATAATTATATTATCAATCAGCAATCGCTGATGAAACTCGAACACGATTATAACGATGCTTTTTCATACTTTGAAGATAGAAAGAAGTATGGCATACAAGCACTATTTCCTGATGCTGACGGTAAACTTGTTTTTACTAGAAGTGAGGAAGAAAAGCGTCTAGTTTCAATCCTTACAAAATGGAGTATAACATTTAGATACGAGAATCCATATGAGGTAAAAACCACAACACCGGAAAAGAGACAATATAAGCCAGATTTTACTATATATTTCCAAGATGAAAAGGGAGAGTGGAAATGGATTTATCTGGAACATTTTGGCATTGATTCATCAGGCAATGTGCCAATGTGGTTTGGAGAAGGAACTCGTGGCGGATGGAAAGCAGCCAATGAAAAGTATAACGAAGGTGTCGTGTGGAAGAGACAAACACATCAACGATATCGCACAACACTCATTGAGACAACAAGTGCTGACTTCAAAAATGGGTCGGTAGAAGCAAAGTTGCTAATGCAGTTGCGTCGTTGCGGAGTGCCAGTAAAAGAACGCACAGATCAAGAACTTTATGACCTTTTAGTAAAGCGCAATAGAAAACTTGAAAAATCGGTTTATACCTTACTACTTTCATTTATCACTCTCATGAAAGCGAATGAGAAAACCATCGACTTGCTTTTGGGCGATTTACTAATTAATAAAAATGATAGGAGTGAGAATATACTTACTAAGATAATACAACCATTCTATGAAGAATATCAGAGTGAACTGAACAAAAACTACGAGATAGATTTTACAGACGCTATTATTCAAGCTACTGAATTGTGCAGAGATGGTCTGTGGAGAGATTATGATTATATATTGGTTGATGAGTTTCAGGATATTTCAATTGACAGATATAAATTCCTTCAAGCATTGCGAAGTGATGAGCCTAAAACCAAATTATATTGCGTTGGTGATGACTGGCAGTCAATTTTCCGCTTTGCCGGTTCGGATATGTCGCTATTTTATGAGTTTGAGAAATATTTCGGTTATACAGAGCTTTGCAAGATAGAAACAACTTATCGTTTCCATCAGCCACTAATTGACAGGTCTTCAGAATTTATTATGAAGAACAAAGAGCAAAAAGCTAAAACCATCAAAACACCAAACGATGATATTTACAAGACATATTTGAGCTTTGAAAAATGTGAGAGTAATGATTATGGCGTTTTGAAAAAGGTTGGGGAAATAGTTGGTAAAATACCTGCAAGCCAATCAGTTATCATAATTGGAAGATACAATTACGATGCTACATCAGTCGGATTTAATGGCAAAATCGACATAAAAGAAAGCAAGATCAGGGTTAATATTGCAGGTAGAGAAATACCATTCTTGTCTGTTCATTCCGCTAAAGGACTTGAAGCGGACAATGTTATTTTAATCAATTGTAATCAAGGAGCATATGGGTTCCCATCGCTTATTGAAGACGACCCGATTCTTGATTTCGTTTTGAGTAAGCGTGAAACCTATCCGTTTGCAGAGGAGCGTCGTTTATTCTATGTGGCAATGACAAGAGCCAGAATGCATATGTATGTGCTCTTCGATCAAGACAAACCATCTCCTTTTATTGGTGAGTTCTTACTTAAAGTCGAAAAAGGATCATATCTCTGTCCACGATGTCTGGAAGGTAAGGTAACTGTTGTAAAAGAAGGTACTACAACTAACAATGTCAAATACAGATGCTTTACATGCTCAAATAAAGAAGGAGGTTGTGATTTCTTTGAAACAAAATATGGAGATTTGACTCCTCCTGGTATTAAGATTACAGACAAAATGACCGCTCAAGATGTTGAGAAATTGAGAGAGACTAGGAGAAGATTGGCAAATAACAGACAAAAGTAAACGATGCTGGAAATGTCTTGACTTTTCTTGGCTTTGCTCCCACGTCGCTTCGCGGCGCGCGGGCCCGGCCCGAATCGCGGGGCAGCGGTGGCCAAAAAGCCGGGCTAAGGCGCTGATTCTCAAACGGGGCGCCTGGTCGTTTGCTTTCATCATAAAGCACTACCCGTGCTGAGAATCACAGCCTTAGCTCGGCTGCAGCGGGGGCCGATAATTCGGGCCTTGACTTTTTGGTTACTTTTTTGTCAAGAAAAAAGTAACATAAATAATATTATTTCTAAAACTAATAATCTGTCCGAATTAGCAAAAAATCACTATCTTTGTGGCATGGTTATGTTTGAATTTGACGCAATAATTCTTCAAAACGAAGATATGGACGCTGCCTACGTCGAGGTTCCGTTTGACATCAAGGCGATTTTCGGCAAAGGCCGACTTTTGGTTCATGCCACCTTCGATGGCATGCCTTACGACGGCCAAATCGTGAAGATGGGAACGCCGTGCTACATCATCGGAGTTCGCAAAGACATCAGAAAACAAATTGGAAAAACCTTCGGCGATACGGTGAAGGTGACGTTTCGGGAGAGAAAATAATCTTGTCAAATAATTTGCATCGTCAATATAATTTTTGTACTTTTGCACGGAATTATATACTATGCCTTCGAAGAAGATTCATAAAGTGCTTATTGCAGGCCGCGGAGAGATTGCGGTGAGGGTGATGCGTACGCTTAAAAAGCTGAGTATCAACTCAGTAGCTATCTATGCCGACAACGACGCCGACACCCTGCACCGCCGTATGGCTGATGAAGCCAGACCTCTCGGCAACGGCCAACTTAAAGATACTTACCTCAATATTCAGAAGATTATCGACGCAGCTTTGGATACTGGCGCCGACGCTATACATCCTGGCTACGGTTTTTTGTCGGAAAGTCCGGAACTTGCCGAAGCTTGCGCGAATAACAATATCATCTTCATCGGTCCTGATGCCGACACCATGCGCCTCATGGGTAACAAAATAGCTGCCCGCGAGTTTGCGAAATCGCACGGAATACCAGTGACAACTGGCGTTACCGGCACTATGGACGACATCATGAAGCAAGCCGACAAGCTTCCGTATCCTGTGCTGATAAAAGCAGCGGCAGGCGGCGGTGGTAAAGGCATGCACATCGTCAGAAGTAAAGATGACCTTCGCGATGAGCTTGAAAAAGCATCTCGTGAAGCACAGAAATACTTCGGCGACGGCGAGGTCTACGTCGAGAAATATGTCGAGAACCCACGCCATATCGAGGTGCAGGTGCTTGCCGACCATTATGGTAACGTGATTCATCTCTACGAACGCGAATGCTCAGTTCAACGCCGCTACCAGAAGATTATCGAAGAATCGCCGTCGCCGACTCTCACTCCAGAGAAACGCCATGCGATTTGCGAAACGGCTGTAAGTCTCTGTAAAGCAGTGGGTTACAAAAACGCTGGCACAGTGGAGTTTTTGGTCGATAAAGACCTCAACTTCTACTTCCTCGAGATGAACACCCGTATCCAGGTGGAGCATCCTGTCACTGAACAGCGCACAGGTATCGACATCGTCGAGGAGCAGATTCGCATCGCTCGTGGCAAGGAGATGGGCTGGACACAAGACATGATTCAGGACAAGGGGCACGCCATCGAATGCCGTGTGTACGCTGAGGATGCGGAGAATAACTTCCTCCCGGCTGCCGGCGAGGTAACTCTATATCACGAGCCTCAGATGCGCGGCGTGCGTATTGACAGCAGCATCGACGGTCCTTGCACCATCAGCGACAGCTACGACCCGATGATTGCCAAGTTGATATGCTTCGGCAAGACCCGCGAAGAAGCAATCGAGATAACTCGCAGGGCGTTGAAGGAATATATCGTTCAGACGGAGAAGACAAATATCCCCTATCTGCAAAGTATCATTGATAATCAAGATTTTACAAATAATAAAATCGACACTTCATATTGCGGAAAGCATCAGGAGGAACTGGTCGAAACCATGCGGCAGACTCGCGAAAACATCAAGAAAGAAGATGTTGCAGCGCTGTTCCTCTTCCATGATTTCAACAACCGTCAGAATACTGCAAACGTTTGGAACTCAATAGGTTACTGGCGTTTCCAGATGTCGCTCAACGTCACCGTGATGGAGTCGCACAACGATTCCAACCCACAGACTATGAAGGTGCAGATCAACCGTCTTTCGAGCACTAACCTCGAGTGCGTTATCAACGGAAAGCCTTATTCTGTAATGCTTTCGCAGAATGGCGAAGTCCAGAAGGTGATAATAAACGGCCGTACAGAGCCTGTGTTTGTGTCACAGACTCCGCATCACGACTACTGCGTGCATCTGCGCGGCTTGGATTTCATCTGCCATCGCGACGACCAGCTCAACGACATGAAAGATTATTCGCATACCGATGTGGTTGGCGACGACATGAAGTTCTTCTCGCCTATGCCAGGTAACGTGATGAAAATCAACGTGAAAGAAGGGGATGAGGTGCATTACGGCACTATTCTTTGCATTGTCGAAGCAATGAAGATGGAGAACAATATTGTGGCAAAAGGCGATGCTAAAGTCTTGAAAATAAATGTCAAAGAGGGTGAAAAAGTGGATACGAAAACTGTTTTAATTGAACTTGGAATATGAATTTCGGATTGACAGAAAAACAAATTGAATTGCGCGCGAAAGTCCGCGATTTCGCTGAGAAAGAAGTGAAACCGGTGGCGGCGTTCAACGACGAGCACGAGAAATTCGACGTCGAGCTGACCAAGAAGATGGGAAAACTTGGACTTCTTGGCATGTGCGTGCCTCAGGAATACGGCGGACAAGGTCTCGACACTTTGTCGTATATCATTGCCGTTGAGGAACTTGCACGCGTCGATGGCTCCACGGCAGCTACCATAGCGGCGGATAACTCATTGGGTATCGGCCCTATCAAGGAATACGGAACAAAAGAACAGAAAGAGAAATATCTCCCGAAACTCTGCAAAGACCATCTCTGGGGCTTCGGCTTGACTGAAGAGACGGCTGGCAGCGACTCGAGAGGAACAAAATCGACTGCAAAGAAAGTTGATAATCAATGGGTTGTCAACGGAACAAAGATATTCATCACCAACAGCGCCACGCCAATGACGTTGGGCAGCACCATCCAGGTTATCAGCGGCGAGAGCAACGGAAAGCCTGAGTTTACTGCTTTTCTCATCGAAAACGACATGCCTGGCTTCACTCAGCGTCCGATGGACCGCAAGATGATGTGGCGTGCCTCGAACACTGGTGAGTTGAAGTTCAACAACGTGAAGTTGGGCGATGAGAACATCCTCGGAAAACCAGGCGACGGCTCGCATATCATGCTGGCAACTTTGGACGGCGGACGTCTCTCCATCGGCGCTATGGGTCTCGGCTGCGCTCAGGGTGCCTTCGAGATGGCTCTCGAATATTCGAAGCAACGTGAGCAGTTTGGCAAGCCGGTGTGCAAGTTCCAGGCTGTCAGCTTCATGCTTGCCGAGATGGCGATGAAGATCGAGGCGGCACGCGAACTGCTTTACAAAGCCTGCCGCATGAAAGACGCTCATCTGCCTTACGGAAAACAAGCAGCGATGGCGAAACTCTACTGCTCACAGGTGGCTGCCGAGGTTTGCGACAAAGCCGTCCAGGTGATGGGAGGCCACGGTCTGCTGAAGGACTTCAACATGGAACGCTTCTACCGCGACCAGCGCATCCTTCAAATCGGCGAAGGAACGAGCGAAATCTTAAAATTAGTTATCTCAAGATATATCGGCTGTTGATAGCCGGAGATTTCTCCATTCCGCTTCGCTTCAGTCGAAATGACGGCACTAAACGTCATTCCGACCGACCGCAGGGAGCGGAGGAATCTCATAAAATAATAACGAAAACAATTGAATTAAATAAATAACAAAAAAAGTTAACGAAAATGGAAATCACCAAATTAAATCAAATGTTCGACGTGCTGAAAAGCCGTCCTAAAAAACGTCTCGTAGCAGCTTTTGCTATGGATGACCACACTGTTTGCGCTGTCAACGACGCTGTCGACAACGGTCTTATCGACGCCACCCTCATCGGTGACCCTGCGCGTATCGCTGAGATCTGCAAGGCAGAGAAAATCGACATCAACAAGTTCAAAATCGTTGAGGAAAAAGACGATGTGAAGGCTGCTGCTTTAGCATGTGACCTCATCAACCGTGGCGAAGGCGACATCCTCATGAAGGGCCTTCTCCCGACCGATAAATACATGCGCGCCATCCTCAACAAGGAACGCGGCCTCTGCCCACCAAACGTCACATTGGCACACGTCGCAGTGATCCAAAACCCTAACTACCACAAGCTTCTCGTGGCATCTGACTGCGCTATCATCCCGTTGCCTGACCTCAAGCAGAAACAGACAATCTTGAAATATGTCACCACAGTGTCGAAGGCTCTCGGCGTGAAGACTCCGAAAGTCGCTCTCGTGACAGCTACCGAGCAGATGAGCGCCGGTATCCCGGCATGCGTCGACGCAGCTATCATCTCGAAGATGGCCGACCGCGGTCAGATCAAGGGTTGCCTCGTCGAAGGTCCTATCTCTCTCGACCTCGCTTGCGACGCTGAGACAGCACAGATCAAAGGCATGAACAGCCCAGTGGCTGGCGACGCCGACTGCCTCGTGTTCCCTAACCTCGAAGCATCGAACGTGTTCTACAAATGCTGCTCGAAATTCGACAAAGCCGAAATCGGAGCAATGCTCATGGGCGCCAAGGTCCCTTGTGTCCTCTCATCACGCGGCGACACCTCGCTGACGAAGCTCTATTCAATCGCATTGGCAGCATTAATCGCATAAATAACATAAAACATAAAAATCATGTATAAACTGTTAATCGTCAATCCAGGCTCGACATCAACGAAGGTTGCTGTTTTCAATGACAAAGAACAGGTTTTCAAGAAGAATATCAAACATTCTGTTGAAGACTTGGCAAAATTCGATCATATCGCTGATCAGTTCTCATATCGTAAAGATATGATTCTCAATGAATTGAAGAACGAAGGCGTTGATATCAACGGTCTCAGCGCAGTTGTTGGCCGCGGCGGTCTGCTTCATCCGCTCACATCAGGTGTTTACGAGGTGAACGAGCCGATGATGCGTGACCTTAAGGCTGCAACATATGGCGAGCACGCCTGCAACCTCGGTGGTCTCATCGCCAACGACATCGCCAAGGAATATGGCGTGAAGGCATTCATCGCTGACCCTGTCGTCGTCGATGAAATGGAAGAACTGGCACGTTTTTCTGGTCACCCGTTGTTCCCACGTATCTCTATCTTCCACGCCCTCAACCAGAAGATGATCGCCCGTCAGCATGCTGAGGCTGTCGGCAAGAAATACGAAGACCTCAACCTCATCGGTGTGCACCTTGGCGGTGGTATCTCGGTGGCGGCTCACAAGAAAGGTCGCGTGGTGGACGTCAACAACGCTCTCAATGGCGACGGTCCTTTCACACCTGAACGCTCGGGCGCTCTTCCGTCAGGACCATTGATGAAGGCCTGCTTCAGCGGCAAATACACCAAGAAAGACGTCGACCTTATGCTTAAGGGACAAGGCGGTTTCGTGGCATATCTCGGCACCAACGACGCTCTCGAGGTTGAAAACGCTGTGAAGGCTGGCAACAAGGAATGGGAGAAGGTGTATCGTGCCATGGCTTACCAGGTCGCTAAGGAAATCGGCGGTCTCGCGGCAGCAGCTCTCGACATGAACGTCGACGGCATCTTCATCACCGGTGGTATGGCTTACGACAAGACCTTCTGCGGCATCGTGACTGAACACGTCGAGAAGATCGCTCCAGTGTACCGTTACCCAGGTGAAGACGAGATGCTCGCCCTCGCTTTGAACGGCATCATGGTGCTCGACGGCAAGGCTGAAAACAAGAAATACGAATAATTGTCGTTATATGTAGAGACGTGCCATGGCACGTCTCTACGATTGTATATTTATGCGTCGTATTAGATTTTTAATCCTGACATTATTCGTCTGTATCTGTTGCGTCCTCAACGCCCAACAGAAAAACAAGACGTTTATCCATATCGTTCATGCCGACTATCAAGTTTACGACGAGGCGTTCGGTAGGGATGTGGAACGTCTTATTGGCGACGTGGTACTGCGTCAGGATTCGGCGTATTTTTACAGCGACAGTGCGCATTTCAACGAAAAGACGCGTTATTTCGACGGTTACAGCCGTGTTCATATCAAATTGAACGATACCACCGAGATTTTTAGTGATAAATGTAAATATTCCGGTGACAAGAAATTCGCCGAGCTTTTCGATCATGTCGTCCTGAAAGATGACTCTACAGTGCTGAAAACCAATTACATGACGTACGACAGGAACGAGCATCTCGCCACCTATCCGCGTCATGGAACGATTATTCGAAACAACAAAAAACTGGTCAGTAAGAAAGGCTATTTTCGCGATGACATCCAGGTGGCTTATTTTCGCAAGGATGTTGTCGTAACGACGCCGAAGAGCCGCATGCTCACCGATACCCTCGTGTATAAGATTCAGGAGGAGAGGATGTATTTCTACGGCCCGACGACGATTTATTATGAAGATAATGTCCTTGTTGGAAACTACGGCTGGTATGACGCTAAAAACGATATCGCATATCTCGATAAACGTGCCACTTTGAGCAATAAAGGCTACTCAATCACTTCTGACTCAATGTATTACGACAGGAAGAAGGATTTCGCCAAGGCGATGAGCAACGTCTTTATTCATGACACCGTCAACAAAGGTATCATCGAAGGCAACTATGCCGAGATGTGGAAAAAGCTGGGCAAGAGTTTTGTTACCGACAGTGCCAGAACCTGTTATTACGCTGATAAAGACACCTTGTTCCTGCATTCAGACTCACTGTTTTTCTTCATGGATACCGTCACGCAGAGAGCTGAGCGTGTGCTGGCTTACTACAACGTGCGTTTCTATCGTAGAGACATCCAGGGAAAATGCGACTCGTTGAATTATTGTGTCGCCGATTCCACTGCCAAGATGCGCAAAAACCCTATGATTTGGGCCGAAAATAGTCAGTTGCGCGGCGATTCCATTAACATCGTGATAGCCAACAGCGCCATCGACAGCGTGCTGCTTTATCCTAACGGTTTCATAGTTCAGAAAGACACCATCGAAGGCTATAACCAAATCAAGGGCAAGGTGATGACGGCTTATTTCAAGAAAAATCAGCTCGACCATGTCTATGACGACGGCAACGCCGAGACGGTGTACTGGCTGCGAGAGGAAGACGGCTCGATGATTGGCATCAACGTGTCGCAGAGCGTGGCAATGGATATCAAAATCAGGGAAAACAAGATTGTCAGGATAAAATATTTCAAGAAGACCAACGAGACGTTGTATCCAAAGGAGAAGCTGAAGCCGGGCATTGAGATATTGAAAGGCTTCGAATGGAGAGAGGATCTGCGTCCTGTCGACAAGAACGACATCTTCCGCAAGGAGAAAAAAGAAACGGAAGGCACTGACAAAGGACGTCGGCGTCACCGTAAGAAATAATTTTTAAAAAATTGTTGGTGTAACAAAAAAAGTTGTATTTTTGCACCGCAAAACAAAGGGGTATTAGCTCAGTTGGTAGAGCGTTTGAATGGCATTCAAAAGGTCAGGAGTTCGATTCTCCTATGCTCCACCAAAAAAGGTTGCAACGAAGTTGCAACCTTTTTTATTTTTATTTCACGTTTTCTTTCAACGAGTTGGAAATAATCTTCTTCAGCTCGGCGATTTTTTCTTCCTTGTAATCGCGTTTTTCTGGCTTGAACATGTTCTTGTGGCGACTTCTTCTCACCTTAAACTTCATGTTGTCGAAGTCAGGGCCCTTGATCTCCACTCCAAGTCGGCTGAGGATAGGAGGGCTGAGCACCGCGATATTGTAATCGTAGCTCATGTCAAGGTTGTGACGGCCGTAGAGCATCGCTGAATATTTATCCATCGAGATGGCGAACGGGTAGACGTCGATTTCGTTCTTGAACACCGTAAACTGCACGTCGAGGGTGTCGATCTTGTTGTCGGTTTTTTTGCTGAAGAAGAGCAGTCTCTTGATTCTGTTGAACGTCTCGCTGTCGAGTACCACGAGGTCTTTACCTTCGATGCTGCACGCTGCCTTAAGTGTCGAATATTTCAAGGAATAGTCCGATTTGAGGTTTGTCTCTGCTGCGAAGTGGAACTCTGCGTTTCCGGCGAATGACTTCAGCATAGGCACGATGGTGTCGAGGTCAGGGATGATTTTAATCATCTCGGCGATGTCGATGTCGAGCAGATGGAAGTCGAAGCCTGCATAGAGATGGTTCTTTCTCTTCGATTTGTACAACGCGGTGAGCTGCATTTTGGCGGCTTCGCTGGTGAAGCCCATCTCGTGCAAGACGAGGATGCCGTCTTTTATTGTGAGGTCGCCACCGACGTTATGAATCTCCATGTTGCCGGCAAGAGCGTTGTTGATCATGGTGTGCAACTTGATGTCCACGCCGTAAGGCACCATGAACGGGTCGCCTTCTGTCGGGGCAGCGGCGCTGTCATCGGCTTTCTGCTCGTTTTGAGCAGTCTCACCTGATTCTTCGGCACCCATGCCACTGAAGATATCCATGAGCTGGTTCACATCGGTGTAGTCCGATCTAAAGGAGAACTCACCGGTCAGAAGATCGTTGTGCCTGAAATGGTCGTAGATGTTGGTGAGCGTTCCGTCGAGATTGAAGTCGGAGTTGCCGAGTTCGATTCGGCTATTCTCGATGTTGAGGCCTTCTTCGGTGTATTTCATCACTATTTGAGGTATGATGACCTGTTCGTTGAGGTCTTTCATCCTGAAGAGGGCGTTGCTCAAATCGAGGTTGAGTTTAGGATTCCATTGCAGAAGAATGTTGTCGGCTTTCTCGTCGTAGTCGGCGTTGACGTCGAGCGACATAGCTTCTGTGGCGAAGTACATCTCATCGCCCATGGCAAACGACATGCTGTCGCTGCTGTAAACCGCCCCGTAATAGGTGTTTCCTTCGTTGAGTGAAGGCAGCAGGAAAGCGCTTCCGTTCACGTTGTTGGAATGCAGCACCATGTCGTCCATCACGAAGTCGATCCTGTTGAAATTGTAGTCTGTGGCTGCTGCCAAGGCTGTTTTGTCGTCGAGGACGTTCGACACCTGTGCCTCGATGTTGAACTCGTTGAGAGCTGCCGTCATCATGTTGGTGATGTCGGCGTTGAGATCCGCTCCGCTGAGTTTTACGTAGGCGAGACCGTCGCGAAGGAAGTTCTCGTCAGGATTCGGCAAAACAAACGCTATGTTCAACTCAGAGGTGTTGAGGTTAATGGTGTCGCAGTATTTGATGTCGATGTTTCTGCACTGCAACTTTCCGTTCAGCTTGGTGTTCATGAGGTCGAGGTTGGTGAACTGGTCGACGGTGCCTCTGACGTTGATGTCGGCCTTCACGGTGCCTTGAGCTATGAGCTCCTCAGGAAGGAACGACTTCACATCGTTGAAGTTGACATCGGTCTTGACGCTGATGTTGCAAAGCATTATGCCCATGACGTCTTTCACTGTTCCGCTTGCCGCGAACACGGTGTTGTTCATCCTGGCGCCCAACGAGTGGAGCGTGACGTCCGACTTGCCGTTGAGATCCAAATCGGCATGAACAGAGGTGTTGACGTTGGTGAGCGGATAAGGCAGAACCGCAGGCATCTTCACGTAGCCTTCGTTGAAGTTCACGTTGGCTTTAACCACAGGCATCGAGTTGTCGTTGAAGGTTCCTTCGATGTGCGAGTCGAGTTGCAGCTTTCCGTTGGCGGTGATGCCTTCGAGAAGCTCTTCTCTCATGCTTTGCGGGATGAGCTCGATGAGCTCGGCGATAATCAAAGTGTTGGTGTTGACGTCGATGTTCATGTTGATGTCAGGGTCGGCCATTGCCAACTGTCCCATGAAACCGATGATGATGTCGTTGAACTTAAACTCCGATTTCTCGAATTTCGCGTCAAATTTCTCGACGTCGAACTCAAGAGGTGAGTTGAAGCTGATGTTGGCGTTGTCGACATATTTCTCGTCGTTCATCGCCATCGTCACGCCGTTGATTTTCAGGTCGGTGACACCTTTAATAAAGTTGTAGTTGTCGACTTTGCCGTTGTAGTTGAAGCTGAAACTGTTGAGGTTGGCTCCGATTTTGCTGTCGCCTGTCATGAGGAAAGCGAGGGAGCCCGTCCCGATAGTGGTGTTGGCAGTGATATTGTCGCCTTCCATCTTGACTTTCCCGTCGACATACAGTTGTTTCACCGCGGCGTTGATGGTGGTGGTATCGTTGATTTCCGCAGTGATGCTGTTGACTCTCATGTTGATGTCGCCTGCTATGGTATAACTGTTGATGTCGCCCTTCATCTTAAGCTCCAGTCCTGTTATCGCCGCAGTGGTCTTTGACGCCATGTCGGTATATCTCAGGTTGATGTTGCTGAGCTTCAGCTTGTCGAGGTTGATGATGTAAGAGCTCTCTTCTGTAGCCTGCTCCGGCTGCGTCTCCGGTTCTTCTGTCTCGCTTGGCGCGAAGATGTCGAAGTTGTTTTTGCCTTCGGCGTCGAAGAAAGCGTTGATGGTGCCGCCGTTGAGCTGGCAGGTGTTCACTATTATAGCGTCGTCAAACAGCATTTTTTTGATGTTCACCGACACCACGCATTCATCGATGGCGGCGAGAGTGTCGGTATGACATCCTTCTGTAGGATTGATAAGTACAAGATCGTCAATTTCAAGTCCCACATCTGGGAACGATTTGAACAAAGTCAAATCTACCTTGCCGATATTGTAGTCGCAGGTGATGAAATTCGACGCGTATTTGTTGACTAACGACGTCAGACGTTTCGGACTCAGCACCAGAAACAGCGCTATTAATACCGTTATCAAAACCACGCCCACCACCGAAGCGAGGCTGATCCAAGTGATCTTGTAAGCTTTTTTCATGATTAGTTAACTCTGTGAAGTGTGACTTCTCTCTTTAAAGCGTCGTTGTTGTACTTGAGTGTTGTTTCATTTAAGATGAGAATGTTGCAATATTGAGGTACAACACCTTGCTGTCCTTGGAATTGAACATATTGTGTCATTTTATTGTGTTCCGCGTCAACTTCATATGTGAAAGTGTCAGCTTCATCTTCTTGAACATCTTCCGCTGTGTCCCACATCTTGCCTGTATTATTTGCGTTATATACTTCATAATAAGGCTGTGCGGCATCAGTTTTCCATCTACCTACGAGAAGTTCCGGATTGATTGGAGTTGTTTTGTCGTCGTCATCTTTTTTACATGAAGTGACTGTGAATAATGCGGCGAAGAATGCCACGATCAATAATAATGATACTTTTTTCATAATTTTAACTTTTAACTTATTAAACTTTAAACTACTCTAAACTTTCAACTCTAAACTCTACACTAAAGCGCCGCGATCATCTCGATTTCAACCATCACTTCTTTTGGAAGCGTTCTCACGGCGAAAGCTGCGCGCGCCGGAGGATCCTGCTTGAAATATTTTCCGTACACCGCGTTCATGGCGCCGAAGTTGGCGATGTCGCTCAAATAGCATGTCGACTTCACCACATTGTCGAAGGTGCATCCTGCCTCTTTGAGGATGGCTTCGAGGTTCTTCATAACCATTTCTGTCTGCTCGGTGATGCCGCCATCAACCACGTTGCCTGTGGCCGGGTTCACTGGCATCTGACCTGAGATAAATAAAAATCCGTTTGCTGCTATGGCCTGGCTGTAAGGCCCGATAGCTCCTGGAGCATTGTTTGTTGCTATTGCTTTTTTCATTTTAACCATGTTTTAAAATTATTCATTCTTTCTGTTACTTTTCTGATGTAATTTTGCGTCTCAGGCATCAGCTTCTTCTCAAAATACTTGAAAAGCTGGTCGTAGCTCATCTCGTTGATTTGCGGGATGGCCTTGCCGATCTTTGTGTCGCCTCTCAAAGCGCGTGCCACGTTGCCTGCGCCGGTGTTGTACGAAGCGATGACGCAGAGATTTTGCTTATCGACGCTGTTCACGTCTTTGAAATATCTCTTCTTCAAAAGATAGAGGTAATGCACGCCCATCTCGATGTTGTTCTCAGGCTCATAAAGGTAGTTGCCCGTAGGTGCCGCGAAAGGCTTCTTGAGGCTCTGTGCGCAGTCGGCACCGGCTGTTCTTGGGACGATCTGCATCAAACCGTAAGCCGGAACGTATGACTTTGCCTTCGGGTTGAACGACGACTCTGTCTGCATGATAGCGTAGGCGAGGGCAGGGTCGACACCCCATTTGTCGCAGTATTTCTGAATCTCTTTCTTGTATTGCTCGGCACGTGTACGAATGTGGTCGGGTGCCAAGTCGAGCTTGATGGTCACCACCTGACGTTCTTTGTTGTCGGCTCCTTTGATGGTCTTGACCTCTGGCTTCACCTCCTCGACGATTTCTTTTACTTGCTCGTTGACTTTTTCTTCTGTCACAGTCTCGCCCGAAGGAGTCTGAATCTGGTTTTCAAGAACAGGCTTCTCCTGAAGCGGCACAGCCTTCTCTACTTCCGAGTCGTAGTCTTTGGTTTTACCTTTGTTGGTGAGCAAAAACTTCAGTTTTTTCTCTATTTCTTTGTTGTCGACAGGCTTGCCGGGCTCTTGCACTATCTCGATGGTGGCTTCGCCTTTCTCAAAGTCGACGGTGCTGCGGGTGTTGCCGTTGTCGGAATATTCAACCCAGTCTTTCTGAGTACTTTCCTTCACATTGCCTTTGCCCCATACAAGCTCTCTTTCCTTCACGAATTTGTCGAAAGCTTCTTTCTCAGCTTTGACATAAGCCTCGTATTCTTCTTGCATTTTTTTCATTGCAGCTTGATTGTCTTTGTCCATTTTCTGCATCTGTTCTTTTTGCTCCCTCACATATTTTTCATATTCTGTCTCCACCTGGGCAAAGCATCCGATATAGCTGAAAATAAGTACGATAAGAAATAATTTCTTCATAACATTAAATTTTTAATTAGTTTTATTCCGCAAAGATAATAAAAAATTTTAAACTTTGTATATTTTTTGACCTAATACTAATAATTGTCTCGATAATCTTTCTTCTTCGTGAGCTTCAAGTCTTGCAAAGCTGAGGCTTTCACGTTGATTTGGAAGTTCCACGATTTGTATGTGCCGTAAGGTATCACGTTGAAACGCATCTCCCAGCAATGCAGGTCTCTGTAGATCGTCAACGATGTATACGAGACCTTCCTTTGCTCGAAATCCCATCCCGACTGTGCCGAGAATTTCCATTTCGGCGAGAGGTTTATCTCGCCGTGCAATCCTATGGTTTGAATCGTCGACCTGTTGTCTCGCATCACATAGTTTACATACGTCGGGTTATTGTTTATCCGCAAATTGTAGCTAAGCGATATCGACCACGTCGTCGACCAGTCGACATAATCGTTAGGATTGTTGTAGATGTCATTCAGCTCCTGCTCCGATGAGTTAGGGATGTCGTATTTTTTTTCCTGAGTTTTGCTTTTTTTACTGGAGAAGGTGCTGTTGTTAAAGGTGTATGTCGCGCTGAAGTTCCATGTCACGCTTTTCTTTCTGAACAGCCGGTGGTTGACGTCCCACTCAAACTTGTTGAGTTGCTTAGTTCCCGTCGAGTCGAGGATGTAAGGGTCCCACAAACTTGAATATTGAATGCTGAAGTTCTTGAAAAGCGTTGTTCTTCCGCTGATGCTCAGATACGACCAGTTCAACGAGTCTTTCGCGAGGTCGTAGTTTCCTGAGAACGTGAGGTTCTCGATGAGCACTACCTTTTTGAGTCCGGTGATGGTGTCTTTCCTTGAAGGCACCTTGATTTCAAGGTTGTTGCTCAAATTATATGTTATCCTTCCTGATCTCTGACCTGGCGGCGCTCCGTAGATGCTGCCTTGGAAGTAGCTGTAGGAATGCTCGACGCCCTCGCCGTCGGTGTATGTTGAGTAGTAATCCCAGTAACCGGCGCTGAAGTCGGGGTTGTACGAGAAGCCGAACGTAGGCGTGAAGACATGTCTCACAGCTCTTATGGGGCCTTTCTTGAACTGCAGCATTCCGTAAATCTTCGTGGTGATGTTACTCGATACATCATACGTGAAGACGTTTCTGAAATGCGGTATGGTGTCGGTTACCACTTTTCCCGCGCTCGTTGAATCACCGGCGACCCATTCTTTCTTGTAATACTGGAAATACATCTTGTCGTTGAGGTTGAGTGTCGTTGTCCAAGTGAAGTATTTAAACAGCTTGATAGGCATGTTGATAGGCGCGCGGTGCTGGATACCGTTTTGCAGATGGTCGGTCCATCCTGGCTTGAAGAACAGACTGTCGGCCATGCTTATATAGTTCTTCGCGTTGACGGTATAATTCACGTTGATTTCGCTGTACCAGTGTTTTTTGCCGCGTTTTCCGATGTTTCTGAAAGGATACACACGGTTCATCGAGAGCGTCGCCTCTGGCAATGTTATCGTCATGTTGTGCGATATGGTGTTCTGACTGTGGCTGCCGTTTAACGTCAGGAAAAACAGGTTCGCGAAGCTCGTCTGGAAAGCGATACTCGACTGGAATGTGTTGCTGAGGTGTTCAGTGACGGTCATTCCGTTGTATTTGTTGTAGTTGTTACTCACGATGTAGACGTCGGCGCTGAACGACGATTTCGGCCTCGCCTTGGCGTCTTGCTTGTGAATCCATCTGATCTTGAAGTCGGTGGTCTCTTGATAGTCGGCGGAGCCTTCGGTTCCGATCTTGTTGAGTGCGTAGTTTGCGTTGAAAGAACCGCTGTATTTGTACCTGTTGACGTATCTGAACAATGGCTTCACCGCCCAGCTGCCTCTGGTGTAAATATCGCCTGTGAGCTGCAAATCCATGTATTCGTTTATGGCCCAGTAATAACCGCCGTTTTCAAAGTAATAACCTCTGTTGGCCGACTGACCGAACGACGGGATGAGAATACCCGAGCGCTGTCCTTTGCTGTTGGGTATCAAAGCGAAAGGAATGGCTACAGGCAATGGCGTCTCCTCAATCTTCAGATACATGTGTTTCGCCACAATCTTGTCTTCAGGAATGACGATGGCTTTTCTGAAATGGAACTCGTAGTGAGGATGATCTCTGTTGTTGCAGGTGGTGAAGGAACCCGACTGCACGTTGATCTTTCCGTCCTCCATTTTCTTGATCTTGTTGCCATGGATGTAGCTCTGCGAGTCTTCCGTGAAAACCTTTCTGATGATACCTTTCTTGGTGTCGAAGTTGAACGACATCTCATCGGAATAGTATTTTTGCCCGTTTTGGGTAAACACAGGCTTTCCCACGATTTTTCCGGTTGAGTCGGGCATGCCCTTGGCAAAAATGGTGTGCTTGTCGAAGTCGAATTCCACGTAGTCGGCCTGAATCTCGATGTCGTCGTACTTTATCACGGCGTTGCCGTAGTAAAAAATCTTGTTGTTCTTGAAATCCTGGATCGTGGAGTCGTTGCACGTCCTGTCGATCGGTGCCTCGATGGCCGACTTTTTCTCCGTTGGTGTGATGGAGTCGGGCTGATGTATTGTGTCTGCAACAATTTGATTGTCAAGGCTATCTAAAACATTTTGGCCTCTGCCGTTTGTCAGGAAAAGGAAAAGGCAGAAGAAAAAAACAATAAAATGTTTATATGTTAACCTTGTGTACAAGTTTTTTATCTAATTTTGTAAATCAAAATATTTCAAACTGCAAATATACGTATTTTTATGAAGTACAAACTTTTATTTTTTATTATATTAATGAGTTTTTTTATCTGGCAGCCTGAAGTTAAAGGTCAGACGACTAAGATTCAGACAGTTGTTATTGACGCGGGGCACGGTGGAAAGGATGCGGGAGCTGTTGGAAAGAAGGCGAAAGAGAAGAATATCACCCTCGCTGTGGCGAAAAAAACCGGCGATTATATAAAGAAAAAATATCCTGATGTGAAGGTCGTTTACACCCGCACCACCGATGTCTTTGTCGAGCTGATGGAACGTGCGCGCGTCGCTAACCGCAACAATGCCGATGTCTTTATCTCAATTCATTGTAACTCAGTGGCTAACGCTCCTAAAACATGTGGCGTGGAGACCTTTGTGATGGGTGAGCACCGTAACAGCGCCAACCTCAACGTCGCAAAACGCGAAAACGCTTCAATTCTCTACGAAAACGACGCGCAAGACAACTACGACGGCTTCGACCCGAACAGCACCGAGGCTTACATCGCCTTCAGTTTCATCCAGAGTGAGTTTAAGCAGCACTCTCTCGAACTGGCCGAACTCGTTCAAAATGAGATGGTTGGCAAGGCAAAACGTAGCGACAGGGGAGTGCAGCAGGCTGGTTTCCTGGTGCTTTACAAAACGGCCATGCCTTCGATTCTCGTCGAGCTCGGTTTCATCTCAAATCCTACCGAAGAGGCCTATATGATGTCGGCCGAAGGTCAGGATAATCTCGCGTCGGCAATATATCACGCTTTCTGTGCTTATAAGACCAATTACGAGAAAAACTGCGTTGAGCTTCAGCAGGAAGTCGTTGAGACCGTCGAAGCTCCTGCCATTGATAAAAACAAAGGCGTCGTCTACAAGGTTCAGTTCGCGACAAGAAACCGTCCTGTCGACAACCCGCAAAACGTTTACAAGGGCCTGAAAGACATTGATTATTACGAGCATAACGGCATGTTCAAATACACCGCTGGATGCTTCGCCACCAAAGCCGAAGCCGGTAATTATCTGAAAGAGGTCGTTTCAAAAGGCTATGACGGCGCTTTCGTGGTAAAATTTGAAGATGGAGTGAGAAAATAATTATTCCTTCACAATTTTTTCTGAAAATTCTTTGCCGTCTGCCATTCTGATTTTCATGAGATAAACACCTGAATTTAGATTCGAAATATCGATTGTGTTGTTCTGTAGAGACGCGCCATGGCACGTCTCTACCATGCGTCCGTCGAGGGTGTATATTTCAACCGATTGGCAATTGACATCCGGTGAAAACTCGATGTAAATTTTATCTTTTGCAGGGTTCGGATAGCAGAAATACGGCTTTGCGAGGCTTTCTGTGTTCTCGCTGATTGCATCGTAGCCATCTTCATTGAGTTTAAGGATGTAGGAGGAAAAATTACAAACGTCAAAATCTTTGGTATAAACACCAGTCATAATACATCCTCCGTCTTCTGTGGCTTGTATTATATTTATGTCGTAGAAAACGCCATTCCCTCCATAATGCCTGCGCCATATTAGATTAAGTTCTTTATCGAACTTGCTGACTGTTATCGTCGACGCTTGTACACCGAATCCACCGCAATGATGACCATGATCCTTTATTCCCACCACTCCGCAATGGAAAATGGCATCATTTGACACACTGATGGCGTTGTAACCTGCCGACAATGCAGATGTCGAGTAATTTGCAGATTGCTTTCCAATGTCCCAAATATCGTTATCCAAAACATTCAGGCTGTCGTCAATGGTGGCGATAAAATTGCACCATCCCAACTCAGCCCCCAGATGTTTAATGTATCTTCCGCCTGTTGTAAGAAGGGAAACGCTATCGTTCAAAAAATCAATTGTTCCCTGAGGAAAATAGTAAGAATATGTGGTGTCCAACAAGTTGTATTGCTGGTTCTCGACAACCCTTATCGGGAGATTTGTTAGTCTGCCAATCCTTGTAACGTTAAACGCTGTATCAGCTTCATAAAAATGGGAACCAGTTTCGGGTTCAGACATTATCATTCCGAAACTACCATCCGACCTCCTTCTTGAGAATAAATTAAACAAATTTAGACCAACGACGTTTGAAGACATATCTGATTCTTTCTGTTTCAATATTTCACCATCGTTTGTGAATCTGGCAAATAGAGAATAATAGCCATCCGTTTTCTGACAACGCGTAACCATGGTAACCGTTCCGTCGTCTTCCAAAATCAATAAAGGCACTTCCAAAACACCTGCTGCCAATTTTACATAATCGTCGCCAAAATCGTACACGGTTTGGCTTATGATGTTCAAGTCGGAATCAAATCGGATAAAAGCCAGTTCCTTCTGGATATAGTCGTCGGGAGTTGTGCCTTCGTCTAATGTCGCAACGACCAGATAATCCTCTTCGTTTGCCGGATGGCAAAACAATCCGCAATATTTCAGGTTTTTGTTGTCAATCTGAAAAATTAGCTGTTTTGTCACCTCACCTTCAGATGACACGGTTATCAGCATATCGTTCTGGTACCTGTCTTGTGCATCCAAGCCGATGAGGAAGCCATGGTAGGTTGTCTCAATCACATGTTTTGCTTCGCGAAAAACACCGTCTTCCGTCGGAATGATAGTCTCAAAACCGGTTTGCGACATGCTGGATGTAGCGATGAGCAAACTCAGTAAAAGGAATGATATTTTTTTCATAGGATTATTATTTTTGCAAAGATATTAATTATTTTCTTATCGTCCACTAGATTCGGTTGTCATTCCAAGCTGTTAGGTGAGTAATCTCATTTATTTGTTGTTTATTCCTTGATGATTCTCTCTGAGAATTCTTTGCCGTCTGCCATTCTGATTTTCATGAGATAAACACCTGAATTTAGGTTTGAAATACCTATCGTTTCACAATTGAAATTTTTAGATTCGATCATTTTTCCGTCCAAATCGTATATTTCAACCGATTGGCAATTCACATCCGGTGAAAACTCGATGTAAAGATTGTCCTTCGCAGGGTTCGGATAGCAGAAGAAAGGTTTAACATTGTTTTGGATGTTTTCATCAACTGTATCATATCCGTCGGCATCTAATTTGCAAACAAAAGTATAAATGTAATTATAACTTTGGGAATATGATGACACTCCAGCTAAAATACATCCGCCATCATCTGTTGCTGAGATAGTATTAATATCAAAGAAATCATTATCTCTGGCCATATATCTTCTCCATACAAGATGAAGTTCTTTGTCAAATTTGCTGACTACAATCCTTGTAGGGGCGAAGTAAGGCATGCCATAATGATTTTGCGCTCCTACTCCTATGATACCACAATGAAAAACTGCATCGTTGGTGACACATATCGCTTTAATTTTAGCAGGCCATGCTTTGTTACTATCAGTTTTTGGTGCGCAATCCCATGTGATGGCATCAATTATTTCCAAACTGTCGTTTGCCAGTGCTATAAAATTATTATATCCGAATTTTCCTTTTATGTGATCAAGAAAAGAACCATAGCTGGTCAAAAGGAAAGTGGTATCATTGAAGCAACATCCTTTGCCATTTGCCGTATAAGAGAAAGTTGTATCAGGCAGTGAAGGATTGCCTGCCAACCTAACTACTTTAGCTGAAATTCTTTGAGCATCATTGACATTGAAATTATTATCCATATAATGTAAAAAGTCGCCGCCATGGTTGTCGTTTGACCATTTAACAATGCGGTATCCGTCATTACCTGGCATAAAATTTAAAATTATGTCTGTAAAGTCGTCCATTGCCTCTCCGTGATTCTCTATTACAGACAAGACATCACCATCTAATGTTAAATTTGCGAAAAGGTAACAATATCCGTCATTTTTAAGGCAGTGAGCAGCCATAGTAATGGTGCCGTTGTTGTTAACGACAAATTTTGGCAGGTCGCGGTTAGCTGATTCCAACATCAGAAAGTCGTCTCCAAGATGCCAAACGTTATAATCGATTACATTAAGATCTTTGTCAAACCTTATGAATGCCATGGAGTTTTGAACAAATTCATCAGCAGAGATGTTTTCTGTAAGAATTGCCAATCCAACAAATTCGCTGATATTCTGCGGATGTTTGAACAAATCACAGTATTCGAGGTTTTTCCCCTCAAGTTGCATGACAAGTCTGTTGGTTATTTCTCCATTGGGCGACAGAGTTAGAAGCATGTTGTTTTCGTAAATGTAAGGCGGCTGACAACTAACCACAAAGCCGTCGCCAGGCATCTCAACTACGAACATGCCGTCGCGAAAAACATTATTATCGGGAGGAACTTCTATAATAAAAGTATCCTGTGCAAAACTAATTACAGCTGTAAAAACAATGATTATAGATAGTAAGGCTTTTCTCATATAATTAAAATTCAATTCCGACATATGTGCATTCCACAGTACCATATATTGCCTCTAGCACTGTACTTATCGGAAACAGCTGACTATATTCAACCATAACCAAATACAACTCCTGTTCTGCATAGATAGCTCCCCATTCTAAAAGTTTATCCCTAATATTGTGATAATAATAATTCATATCATCGGGAGACAGACATGATGACTCATAATCGAGATATATTAATCCGTAGTGACCATTAGGGCTGTTTGTGTCAATAAATTCATGTGCCGTTAGAAACTCAACGTCACTATTATTATAAATTATATACATCCTATAACCTACTTGGCACGACGGTAGATTTAATAAAGATTGGAGTTTTAGGTTTATTCTTGTTACGGCATTATAGGCATTGCCTCCTTGACCATAATATGGACCGCATAATCCATTTACAAAGGGGCTCCAATAATCAGTTTCTCCAAAATCTGAAGGTAGTCCTATATATCTGCCAGATAAAAACCAATCTGTTATAATTCTAATATTATCCCCATCTTTACTGTCATATTGAATCCTGTTTGATATAAAATACACTGTCTTGTCATCGTTTTCAAGGCCATTGAGTTTTTCAATAATCTTATTTTTGGTACTTTCATATAATGAGTTGATGTCAGACAAATAAACATTACCTTCTGTTACAGGTATTATAGATTCAATTGTAAGACGTTCCATATCGGTGGAATATCTGCTTGCGTCGCACATCTTGAAGTTCTCGTAATTACTGAGGTTTCTGATGGCTTCTTCAAGCTGCATGGTTTCGCCGCCTTTTTGTGCAGCCTTCATCTTTTCACCGAAAAGAATCATTTCCTTATCCATGTCTGAAAGCTCGACGACATTCAATTCAGGAATGTTGTTTGCGACTTCATTTTTCTTGTTGCAGGCTTCAAAAGTGATTACGCCCGCTGCTGCGATTAGCAATGTTGCCACTGCAGCAACTAATTTCATGTGTTTTTTCATAATTGTAAAAATTTAGTTAATTAATAATGAATTTAATCTGTTACTTCAAATTCTCCGTAATATTCATCGCCATTTGGTAAAACGAATGTCACGATGTATCTTCCGTTGACTGGTATGTAGATGATAA
>JAFYIE010000041.1 GCA_017538795.1 Bacteroidales bacterium
GAGCTGGAAGAAAAGAAAAAGACTCCGAAAAAGACAGATAAAAAGCTATCGAAAGCCGAGATTATCGACAAATTCATTGCAGAAAACCCTTCCATCTCGCGTCCGAAACAAGAATTTTTCAACCCGATTTCTGCCGCCCAAGAGTCAGTTATTGACCAAGAAAATATTGTAAGTGAAACATTAGCAACGATTTACGAAAGACAAGGATATTTTGAGAAGGCAATTTCAATTTATGAAAAATTAAAATTAAAATATCCAGAAAAAAGTATTATCTTTGCGGCTCGAATAAATGCGTTAAAAAATAAGTTAAACAATTAATATTTAAGGCGATGTACGTAACAATTTCAGTATTAATCCTTATCGTCAGCTTCTTGATGATGTTGGTTGTATTAGTTCAGAATTCAAAAGGTGGCGGTTTGGCATCAAACTTCTCGTCACACAACCAGATTCTTGGCGTTCGTAAGACCACCGACTTCTTGGAGAAGACAACTTGGACACTTGCTGTTCTTTTGGTGGTGTTCTGCCTCGCTTCAAGCCTTTCAATCCCTAAAGGTGGCGTGCAGGGTGCTGGTAGCGCTGACACCAAGATGCGCAGCCAAATCGAGAACACAATGACAACTCCTGTCGCTCCAGCAGCTGACGCTGAAGCAGCAGAGTAATTCGATAAGCAAGACAAAAAAATGTCAGAATGTCACTCGTTCTGACATTTTTTTTGTTTTTGGCAGTCAAAACTCTTTTGGAATAGTTTTTGATTGAAAAAAGGCACAAGAAAATAACAATTAAAAATATAATATCATGGCAAAACTGAATATCAAACCATTGGCAGACCGCGTCGTCATTGAGCCGGCTGTCGCAGAACAGAAAACAGCAAGTGGAATCATCATCCCTGACACAGCTAAAGAAAAACCTCAGCAAGGCACAGTAGTGGCTGTCGGTCCTGGCACAAAAGACAACCCTGTCACAGTGAAGGTCGGCGACACAGTCATCTATGGTAAATATGCTGGCACCGAGTTCCACCTCGACGGAAAAGACTATATGATCATGCGTGAAAACGATATTATAGCAATCATCTAAATTTGTAAATAATTAAAAATCAAAGTCATGGCAAAAGATATAATGTTCAATCTTGATGCACGCGACGGCCTGAAAAAAGGCGTCGATGCATTGGCAAACGCAGTGAAAGTGACCCTTGGACCTAAAGGTCGTAACGTCATTATCGAGAAATCATACGGTGCTCCTCATATCACAAAGGACGGCGTGACAGTGGCAAAAGAGATCGAACTCGCCGACCCGATTGAAAACATGGGCGCTCAGCTCGTGAAGGAAGTCGCTTCAAAGACCAACGACCTCGCAGGTGATGGCACCACCACAGCTACAGTGTTGGCACAGTCAATCGTGGCAACAGGCTTGAAAAACGTCATCGCTGGCGCAAACCCTATGGATTTGAAACGCGGTATCGACAAGGCAGTTGCTAAAGTCGTCGAGTCATTGAAAGCTCAGTCAGAAATCGTTGGCGACAACAACGAAAAGATACGTCAAGTTGCTACAATTTCTGCTAACAACGACTCAACAATCGGCTCACTCATCGCTGAGGCAATGGGCAAAGTGAAGAAAGAAGGCGTCATCACAGTGGAAGACTCAAAAGGTATCGAGACATACGTCGATGTCGTTGAAGGTATGCAGTTCGACCGCGGTTACATCTCACCATATTTCGTCACCGACACAGAGAAGATGGAAGCTGTCTACGACAACCCATACATCCTCATCTATGACAAGAAAGTCAGCGTAATGAAAGACCTCCTCCCAGTTTTGGAGAAGACATTACAGACAGGTCGTGCATTGTTGATCATCGCTGAAGATATCGACAGCGAAGCTCTCGCAACATTGGTTGTCAACAGATTACGTGGCTCATTGAAGGTCGTGGCTGTTAAGGCTCCTGGCTTCGGTGACAGACGTAAAGAGATGCTTGAAGACATCGCTATCCTCACAGGCGGCACCGTCATCAGCGAGGAAAAAGGCTACCGTCTTGAAGATGCCACATTGGCAGAACTCGGCTCATGCGACAAGATCACTGTCACAAAAGACAACACAACCATCGTCAACGGTCAGGGTGACAAAGAAGCTATCCAGGGCCGTGCAGCACAGATCAGATCACAGATTGCTACCACAACATCTGACTATGATCGTGAGAAACTCCAGGAGAGACTGGCAAAAATCGCTGGTGGCGTAGCAGTCATCCACGTTGGTGCAGCATCAGAAGTCGAGATGAAAGAAAAGAAAGACCGTGTTGAAGATGCTTTGAACGCAACACGTGCAGCTATCGAAGAAGGTATCATCCCTGGTGGTGGCGTCGGATTCATCCGTGCTATCAAGGCTTTGGAAAAGATGAAAGGCGACAACGACGATGAGACAACAGGTATCTGCATCATCAAACGCGCTTTGGAGGAACCTCTCCGTCAGATCGTTGAGAACGCCGGCCTCGAAGGCTCAGTGGTCGTCAACAAGGTAGCTATGGGCAAAGGCGATTACGGCTTCAACGCACGTACCGAGACTTACGAGAACATGCTCAAGACCGGTGTCATCGACCCAGTGAAGGTGTCGAGAGTGGCACTCGAGAACGCAGCATCAATCGCAGGTATGCTCCTGACAACAGAATGCGTGGTTTCAAATCACAAAGAAGAAAACCCAGCACCGCA
>JAFYIE010000042.1 GCA_017538795.1 Bacteroidales bacterium
GCAGAAGTTCAAGCATTTCTTGCCTTTCACAAGGATTTCAGCACCCTGAGGGCTTTCAATGATACGTTCATTCTTATAGAGGCCATCGGCTTCAATCTGAGCCAATTCCTTCTTCAGATACTCTTGAAAGTTTGTATACATATGATGTAAATTTAAAATTTTTTCTTTGGCTGCAAAATTACAA
Source organism: Bacteroidales bacterium (assembly GCA_017538795.1). Taxonomy (GTDB): domain Bacteria; phylum Bacteroidota; class Bacteroidia; order Bacteroidales; family F082; genus Limimorpha. Next base: position 185 of record JAFYIE010000042.1, read on the forward strand.
AAAGTGTTGGAAAATTGTATCGTTTTTCTTTAATTTATTTTTAAAAAATGGGACCACTGCAAATGCAAGTAATTACTTGATATATAATCGCAAAATTGAAAAATCCACTTTTAAAAATTGAATAGTACATTTTTCGGCCAAAAAATTAGTCCGATAAGTCCATCGTTAGTCCAATAAGTCTATTGCATTAGTCCAATAAGTCCAATAGAACATCTTGAGGCTGCGTAAATTGCGCAGCCTCTTCTGTTTTAGCATCGTTTAACCGACGTTTAAATCGAATTTAACACCCTCCGCTCCATTGAGCAGCTGCTGTGTCCTTTCTATGTTATTCTCGTATATATGGACATTGCCAAGGAATAACGTTATTGAGTGTAACGGCACATCAATCTGTCTCGAGATAAGGTAAAGCTGATACATATCAGAAGGCAAACCGAGATTGCCATCGCTACTACGTTGGTATGCCGTCATCACAAGCTCGCCATCGGCTATCTGGAACTGCACAAGCGAGATGCATGGTGCTTGGTTGCTCTCCACGCCCGTCGCTCCGAGAAACAGCACATAGTTCTTGCTGTTGCGTTTTTCCTTGTTGATTTTGGCTATCAGCGGCGGCAGCTTTTCCATATAAGTCGGATAACTGTTGACCAGAACAGAACCGCAGTAATCCCACCAGCTTATGCCGGCTTCACGGTATCGCTCTGTCTGACGCTCGCCACGCATAAAAAGCTGCAACTCACTCTTCAGCTTTCCGCGTGCTATCGGATGACCCTCAAAAATCTCCAGAAGGTCTGCTGGTTTCAATTCCATCCGCTCATTCAGCAGATATCTGATGTTGCCTTTTTTATTAGTCTGGTTTCTGCCTTCCGCAAGAATCTTTTCAAGCATTGCGTGATATTTGTTCATTTTGCCTCCTTTCTCTTGTAAATCATGATGTCGTCGTAAGACGTGTTGTAGTTCATGTTTTCTTTTACAATGATTCTATTGGAATTGACAAACGGATTGGCGGTCACACGACCGTCACCAAGCCACTCGCACAACTCTACGATGGAACTCTTATTAGAGGTGAAATAAACATAATTTGTACCCTGCAAAACGCGTAAAACGTCAAGATAGTCGCCGAGTTTCCAATACAGATTGTTATAGGTAGAGCAGTCTGTCGATAGATATGGAGGATCAACGAGCCAAAGCACGTTTTTCTCCTTTTTGTACTTCTCGAAAATTTCTTTGTAGTCGCCTTTAACGACTTCTATGCCGTCAAGATAACCGTCTGCAAGGCTGTAGTCGTTCAATCGCACATTGTTGTAGAACGTCTGCTTTTTCAAGGCTTCCAAAGAGGTCTCGTACTTCATCGAGAACAGAAGCGACGATGAGATTGAGACATAGTCAACGAAGCCAGTCTCTTTTTCAATGATTGAGATGATTGCATCCTTTTTCTCCTTTGGTATGAGCGAATGTCTTTTCAGATCTGCCACCACCTTTCTAAACTCTTGAAGAAGCCGGTTGGTGTCATGAATATGCCTGACTCGTTCAGCAAAGTTGTCGAAGTCGTTGAATACCACGTGAGCGTCTGGGCGTTCGTCTTTGGAGATGCGAGCCAGGAGCCCTGAACCGCCGAAAAGGTCAACAATGGTGGCGCAATCGGGATAAAGCTTCAGAACCTCTCTGTAAGCCGATGCGAAGTTCCGCTTCTGCCCTTGGAACGGCAATGGCGCGGATGACCATGTTTTGGTTTTTGTTGTCATTGTTTAAATGGTTTTAAAGTGTTTTTAAATATGGTTTCAAAATTTTGGTTTCGGTTCTGGTCAATTTCGGTTTTTGATTGTTTCAAAAAAAATGTTCCCGGTTCTTAAAAATTAACTATTTTTGCAGTCTCCAACAATTTAAAACAAATGGTGCTGACACACCGAGAGGCTTACGGCCTCTGCCGTGGTGTGTCAGCACCTTTGTCATTGTCAGGGGTTGGAGCCTGACTTTGAAGGCGGGGGCTTTTTTATGCCTCCTTATTTCGTTAAATCCGTTATTTCTTTTTCAGTTTCTTTATGTCGTTTTCAATAGTTTTGCGGTCAACTTCCTCATATATCTGGGTGGTTGCAAGTTTCTGATGGCCGAGCATTTTTTGTATTGTCGTTATGCCGAGACCTTTCTGTCCGAGTAATGTGGCAAACGTATGCCGTGAGCTGTGGAAAGTTATTTTATTGTCCGCTCCGACACTATCGAGCAACGGTCTCAAAACTTTGTTCACTTGAGTGTTTCCTCCAATCTCTTTTGTGAGCCGTCCGATGTCGCCTTTGTATTTCTCTATCAGCAATATCATTTTACCATCGAATAACTTTGCCACCGGTATATCGACAGTGAAACCAGTTTTAACCATTTTTTTATGCAGCCATCCATTGTTGATGTGTTCCTGGCGTAATGTTGTCACATCTGAAAAACGAAGCCCGGTATAACAGCCGATGAGAAAAGCATCCCTAACTCTATCCTCCTTGCCGCGCAATTCCATTCTCTCAAGACGATGCAACTGTTCAATTGAGATGTAACCTTTCTTTGATTCCATCTGCTGGATGCGGAAACGCTCAAACGGATTGGCGGATATTATATCGCGCCGTTTAGCCTCATTAAGGAGGGCACGCAATAGACGCAAACGGCTGACTCGTGTATTGTGAGCTATGCCACTTTCACGAAGCCATCTGTCGTAACTAACGATGAAGTTGTAGTTTACATCGGTAATCAGGATTCCTTTTCTAAAGCACTCAATGTTATTTAACAGCGTCTTGTAATTAAGTTTTGTGAGGCTTTTGCGGTCACTTCTGTTAACGACTTCAGTACCAAAGTCGGTCAGTTTAGCTGCAGGCGAGACATTTGCTCTGACGGCGTCTTTCAGCAATGGGAGTGACACTTCAACACCCTTCTTAATATATTCAAGCTCTATCGATTCGATTCCCTGTATCATTTTATGGAGCGCATAATTAAGGCTTTGGGCATTGTCTGTCCCTGTAACCGAGCCACACATGAAATGTTGAGGTTCGGTATATGTGTGAGTTGAGAAATAGATGCGTCTGCCAAGTTGGGAGCACTCTATTTCGATTAGTCCCTCACCACGGCGGTTCAGTCTGCAGGCACGGTTAAAAACGAGTTTGTAGCGTATTTTGTTTAACATATCGGTTTGATTTAAATAATTTGCAAATATATGAGAATTAGTTCGGGAACAACTAATCCCGGACACCCAACCATATATATGTAAACCATTCATATCCACCTTGTTATGCTTGTTTTGTTCTCTTGTTTGTTTGAGGTTTGTTTGCGCATCATTGCTTTTATTTCGCAACGATACGCAAACATACCCTTTGATTTTTACGTTTTTTTAGGCCAAATCAGCAGGGTTCCAGACCTTCAAAGTGCCACTTGTATTCTTGCCGGCAACTTGGGTGTAATTCTTATTCTCAACAAAGCTGATAGCCAGTTTGTTACTGCTCGAATTGCCTTGTGTACCATTAAGAATCTGGGCATTCTGAACATACGAATTACTACTGGAACCGCCTGTTATGCTGCAGTTGGCAACTCCATCAAACACAGTGATTTGACGGCAGTAGTTCCCGAATGTGTTATAGTTACAACCGTTCCCGAATGTGTTATAGTTACAACCGTTCCCGAATGTGTTATTATAACAATCGTTCCCGAATGTATTATTGTTGCAGTAGTTCCCGAATGTGTTATTATAACAATCGTTCCCGAATGTGTTGCTGTAACAACCGTTCCCGAATGTGTTATTGTTGCAGTCGTTCCCGAATGTGTTATTATAACAATCGTTCCCGAATGTGTTATTATAACAATCGTTCCCGAATGTGTTGCTGTAACAACCGTTCCCGAATGTATTATTGTTGCAGTAGTTCCCGAATGTGTTATTATAACAATCGTTCCCGAATGTGTTATAGTTACAACCGTTCCCGAATGTGTTA
>JAFYIE010000043.1 GCA_017538795.1 Bacteroidales bacterium
CCTAGGGTGTTAAGTTAAGTTTTTCATTTAGCTCACTTTTTTGAGCAGATTGAGTCTTTTAATGGAGGGGTTTGGCAACAGGTTGTCAGCCCTCCATTCCTTTATATCGTTCAGTTTGGTATTACCGATGGTTCTCGCTGCATTGAAATTCCTGCAGTCCTCAATGGTGCTCACCCGCATATGTAACGGCATCAGCAGCACCAGTGGCGTGTAGCCGTTGTTCTTGTTGGGCGACATCCTGTCCTTGAGATATCCGAATGTGGACTCTATAATGTCAGAACATATGTTGTGAGGTTCATCTCCAGCCAGAAGCCTCTCTTCCTTGTCGAAGTAACGGATAATCATGTCTCCGAGCCTCCTTACTCTGTCGCCCATCGTCATAAAATGCCGGTTCACGTAGTCTCTGCACAATGAAGCCGTCCTATGTGAAAGACCTTCCTGCTTACACAGTTGTTCCATGTACTCAAACCCTTTCATCACCTCGTCGAGTTCCTCCACAAGCGAGGCGTGCGTCCTGACAAAGGAAAGCAGCCATCTTTCCCTGCTGCTGAGCAGACGGTCGTTCTCCAGCATGCCCTTGGCCCATCGTACCGTCTCAAAAGCGTTCATGAACCTGGCGTACTCCCTCCTCCTGGGAGGCATGAGCGCGGCCATCGGCGTATGGGAAAACTTCCTTGCGTAACCCTTCTTGTTTATGAAGTCCGTAAACTCATCATCCCTGGAGTATACCCTTTCCAGGAACATGCCGAAGGAGTGGCTGATATCCCTGTGGGTGGGCAGTCCCATCTCCTCGCAGGCCTTGCACATCGTCTTTCCGTTGTCGCAGACCACGTAATCCGGCGCGTGGCCGAGTTCGGATATTGTCTTATCCAGCTCACGCTTGGTGTCCGCCACGCTCCATTGGCTGCCTGCAACCATCCTCGCCACGCTTACATCGGCCTGCCTGTGAGGATGCCCCGGATGCACGGATGAGGCCTTCAGTTCCAGATGCAGATCCTGACCGCACATGGTGATGCTGTTGTCTATCACCAGCGAGTAGGCTTCCTCTGCCGTCCTCTTCTTTAAAGAGCCTTCCGTAAGCGAGAGGCCGCACTTCTCCACCCAGTCTATCACGGTCACATGCGACGGTATCGTATCGTCCACACCACCCCAAAGGAGACTGGAGAGTTCCATGACCTTAGGTACCTGACGGGAGCTGATCCCGGCATAGGCATACAGGAGTACGGCGAAACGGATGGCTATTTCACGGTGTCGGTATCGGGGAATAGCAGTTCCACTATCTCCCTTTCCTTCTCCGTCAGCGACGACAGTATTAATTTCCTCTGTTTTTTTTTGCTTTCAGCGGAGAGTACCTTGTTCTTGGTCTTCAAGGCTTTTATCTCCGATGACATCTTCTCAATTTTTGACTGCGCCTGCTTTAACTGGCGCTTTAGCTCCTTATTCTCGTCAGTTTTGTCAATATTTGCCATATTTCCAGATGATTAATAACTATATAAAGTTACTAATAATCAATGATATAAACAAATATTTAAGCCGATAATTTCATCATTTTTGTAAAAATATTTAGATGAAATTATCGGCAAAAAACCGAGAAAAAAGAAAATGTTAACTTAACACCCTAG
>JAFYIE010000044.1 GCA_017538795.1 Bacteroidales bacterium
CGCGAGCGAGTTTCTTGTAAGCACCATAGAGGTAACCGATTTCACGGCCGCCGACGCCGACGTCACCAGCTGGTGAATCCTGGTCAGCACCGATGTTTCTCCAAAGCTCATACATGAAAGCCTGGCAGAAACGCATGATTTCAGCGTCTGATTTGCCTGTTGGGTCGAAATCAGCACCACCTTTACCACCACCGAGTGGGAGGTTTGTCAATGAGTTCTTGAAGATCTGTTCGAAACCTAAGAACTTAAGCATTGAAACGTTAACAGCTGGGTGGAAACGGAGACCGCCTTTGTATGCGCCGAGAGCGGCGTTGTACTGTACACGGTAACCTAAGTTAACCTGCACCTGACCTTTGTCGTCAACCCATGTCACGCGGAATGTGAAGATACGATCTGGTTCAACTAAACGCTCAACGATCTTAGCTGCTTCAAATTCTGGATGTTTGTTGTAAACTTCTTCGATTGATTCGAGCACTTCGCGAACTGCCTGCAAATACTCTTTTTCGCCTGGATGTTTCTTTTCCAGGTTTTCCATGATAGTTTGTACTTTCATTACTTTTGTATTTAAAGTTAATTAATACGTTTATTAATCTTTCTGTTAATTTCCTTTTGAAATTTTCTGCAAAATTAGTACTTTATTTTATAATTAACAATTATTTTCAAAAAATATTTTTATAATCGTCATTTATTTTGCAACAGCTTCATTTCCAACATATTCGCCATTGTCCCAAACTATGATTTCGGTGACATTTCCGTTTATGTCGTAATGAATCTCCTTACCGTGTTTCACGTTATCCTTGTAATGAATCAAAGCGTTTTTGTAAAGTCCGCCCTCAGCAAAGCCATGCTGCACACCGGTTCCCATGTCGTAGACAGCATTGCTGCCGATGCTTCCGTCGGGATAATACATAACCCAGCCGCCATGCATCATGCCGTCAAGATATTCACCTTCAACAAAAGGTTTTCCACTCTCATAATATTGAAAATACGGACCGTTCAAAACGCCGTCTTTGTAAGCCGATTTCTTCGTCAAAACGCCGAAAACATTGTACTCCTCCACCACTCCATCATACCGGTTGTCTTTATAAAAGGCCTTCTCCTCAAGAGAACCGTTCTCATACCATCTCGTGGCCTCGCCGTTCAAAACATTCATCGAATAGGTGACTTCCATCGAAGGCTTTCCGTTGCTGTAATACCATCTGCAAACGCCGTCAAGCTTGCCGTCGGTGTAACGAAGCTCTGATTTTAAAATTCCATCAGACCAATAAGACCTAACCACCCCGTCATCGTCTTTGCAAGAAAGAAGAAACACATTTATTATCAGCAATATCGATATTAAAATCTTATTCTTCATAACCAGTTTCTATCACGACTTTGTTGTAGCCTTTAAACTGATAAACATTCCAGAATGTGTTCTCATAACCTGAATTTTCGTCGTTTCTCTGGAATCGGAATTGTGTGTGAAGCAATGGAATCCTGTAATATGGCAGGTTTTCCGTCATATAGTCGCCGAAGAAATTCAAGGCATTGAGGAAATACCAACCTATATCGAAGCCTTGGAACGCGTAATCCGCAGGCTCGGTGTTATATCTGTTTCTAAACTTACAGATAAAGCTTTCCACTCTAATATTCTGATAATCAATATATTTATCATCAAAATAAATAGCGTGCATCTTCATCAGATTGTCGTTGAAAAGACGGTCAAACTTGCTCCATTCAGGCAGGGTGATAACCGTAATCGGATAATATTCAATGAGTTTGGTCACCTTATTGACAATTTCGTTGGCGAAAACCTTATCATTACCATAAACGATGAAAAGGTTGTTTCGCATCGAAGAGGCGTAATCGCTCACAAAATTAAGGCTGTCGCGCTCATAATTGATGTTTATAATCCTGTTATGGAAAGCCGTGCTGTCGTCTTTGTGTCTGCGCAACGAATCGATATCGAGGCTGATGTTATCGGTGAGATAATCCGATTCTTCAAAATCCACCTTCAAATATTTCCATCTCATGTGATGACCATTGATTACCTTGATGATGTAATTGTTGTCAACATACGAGCAACTGTCGATGTTTCTCTGTGCTATCTCATTGATTTTGTTGATGATAGCCGTGTCGCTATACTTGTTTTCCCTCACGATAAAAATATTATTCGCATGATAATATTTTTTGATAATGCTGTCGAGAGGTCCCAGCTGGCTCTCCATCGACGGCTTTACTTTTATCACATTCGGCTGATTATCAACTATTTCCGAACGTTGAGTGATAGGATTCACTATCAGGATATTATGCTCGACGGCGAAGTTTTTCACCACGTTAAACGGCTTGAGATAGAACGGTCCGACAATCATATCGGCCTTGGCGAGCCATGGGTCTAAGATAGCCGAATCGGCCTTGCTCACAGTGTTATCGACATCGTAAACTTTCAAGTCGAGATTCATGCCACGGCTGCTCGCCACAGAATCGGCGGCAATCATAAAGCCTTCGTAGAAATGAAGAAACGAGAACGGCTTGGTGTTGAGTGTCTTGTTCGACGGCTCAGCCTCAAAAAACGCCCGGTCGACCTGCTCGAGGTACAAAGGCACCATCAGAGCGACGCGACATGTGTCCTGTGCCCTGACTTCCGAAGAAGCCAGGACTATCAGGCAAATCGCAATATTTAAAAGTTTTTTCAACATTATTTGTCTTTATGCGGGAGCGGCACAAAGCCGTTGCCCATAACTTCGGCGCTCTCAATCACGTTGACGAAAGCGTTCGGGTCGATGTCGCGCAAGCTCATCTTGAGCTTAATCAAATCGGTGCGGTCGAGGTTGGTGTAAATCATCTTACGCTCCTGGCCTTTGAACAAGCCTGTGCCGACGAAGCATGTGCCGCCTCTGTCCAGATCTTCGATGATGTATTTCCTCACATCATCAATCTTATCGGTGATGATAAACGCCGTCTTGTAGCTCTTGACACCGTCGACGATGAGGTCGATGATCTTGCTTTCAACCACAATCAGGAGGATTGAGTAGATTGGGAGACGGATCTCGCCGAGCAAGAGTGATGTCAACGTGATGCACGAGTCGACTATCATTACTAACGTTCCAAGAGAGATCTTAGTATATTTGTGCAAAATCATTGAGATGATGTCGCTGCCGCCCGATGTCGCGCCTGATTTGAACACGAAGCCGATAGCGAGACCGTAGATGCCGCCGGAAACAAGAGTGTTCAGGAAGTAGTCAGGTTTGAAGTATGTGCCTGTGCCAAGGATTTCGAGCATTGACTTGTCGATAGCCTCGCCTTCGGCGAACACGTGTTTGAACTCGTAAATGACAGGTTCGTAGCCCCATGTCGACTCAAGCAGGAACGTGCATCCGAAGATAAGGATTGTCGAGAGAATGGTCTTGAATCCGAATTTCGGTCCGAGGATCCATGTTCCGATGATGAGCAGCGGAATATCCATGCAGATGGCGTACAATGACACTTTCCAAGGATACAACGCGTTGAGCACGTTGGAGAGACCGTATGTGCCGCCTGGCGCGAGGTGGTAAGGGTTAACGAACATCACGTCGCCGATGGCGAAGAGAGCGCTTCCGAAAATGAGGAATGCGTAGGAGATTATTTCCTGTTTCCAGTTGATTTGTTTTGTCATAGTTGTAATATTTTATTCCCATTCGATGGTCGCTGGCGGTTTTGACGAGATATCGTAGCATACCCTGTTCACGCCTTTGACCTTATTAATTATGTCGTTTGAAACTTTTGCCATGAATTCGTACGGCAAGTGCACCCAGTCGGCGGTCATGCCGTCGGTTGAGATGACAGCGCGCAGGGCGATGGTATATTCGTAGCTGCGCTCATCCCCCATCACGCCGACGCTCTTCACCGGAAGGAGCATTGTGCCGGCTTGCCAGATGCTGTCGTAGAGGTTGTCGGCCATCTCGTTTGGATACGACGCGCTCGGCAATTCACATTTCCACTCACGCAAGCCACGGATGAAGATATCGTCGGCATCGCGGAGGATGCGGAGTTTCTCTTCAGTCACCTCGCCGAGGATACGGATTCCGAGGCTCGGTCCCGGGAACGGATGACGACCCACGAGCTCGCGTTTGATGCCAAGAGCACGTCCCACACGGCGCACCTCGTCTTTGAACAATGTACGCAGAGGCTCCACTATTTTGAGGTTCATCTTCTCTGGGAGTCCGCCCACGTTGTGATGCGACTTAATCTTGCAACTCGGTCCGTTGACACTCACACTCTCGATAACGTCAGGATAGATGGTGCCTTGAGCGAGCCATTTTGCGCCTTCAATTTTCTTGGCTTCAGCCTCGAAAATGTCGATGAATGTCGAGCCGATGGCTTTACGTTTTGCCTCAGGGTCGGTTACGCCAGCGAGTTTGCTAAGGAACAGATTGCCTGCATGAACGCCTATCACGTTGAGACCCAAGTCTTTATATGAATCGAGAACGTCTTCAAATTCGTTTTTGCGAAGAAGTCCGTTGTCGACGAAGATACAAGTCAGGTTTTTACCGATAGCCTTGTTGAGCAACACCGCGGCCACAGTGCTGTCGACGCCGCCTGAAAGTCCCAGTATAACCTTGTCGTTTCCGAGTTTGGCGCGCATTGCCTCAACGGTGGTATCGATAAACGAGTCGGGAGTCCAGTTGCCGTGGCAGCCGCAGATGTTCATCGCGAAATTCTCGAGCATCTTCGGACCTTCCTTGCTGTGAAACACCTCCGGATGGAACTGCACCGCCCAAGTGTCCTCGCCGTCGATTTTATAAGCGGCGTTCTCCACGTCGTCGGTCTTGGCGATAACGTGAGCATTTTTTGGCAATTTAGCGATGGTGTCACCGTGCGACATCCACACTTGCGAAGTCTTTGAAACACCTTTGAAAAGAATGTTATCATCTTCAACAACTGTCAGCATCGCGCGACCGTATTCGCGAGCCAGTGAAGAATTTACTTCGCCACCGAAATGATGAGCCATAAACTGTGCTCCGTAGCAAATTCCGAGCAGCGGCAGACGGCCTTTTATGTTCGACAAATCGGCGAAAGGAGCCTTTTCGTCGCGCACTGACGACGGGCTTCCGCTCAAAATCACGCCTTTGATATCGCTTGTAATCTCTGGGATTTTGTTGTATGGATGGATTTCACAATAAACGTTAAGTTCGCGCAAACGGCGACCGATGAGCTGCGTCACTTGTGAACCGAAATCTAAAATCAGAATTGTTTCCTGCATGGTCGTTAAATTTTCCGGTGCAAAATTACAAAATTTATGGTGATATTTTACGTTATTTTATAAAATTTTTGTTATTTTTGTAGCGTCAATAAAATATAGTCATTATGGCAAAAAAAAGCAAGAAACCGATAAGCAAGCCGAAGAAAAAAGGCAGCTCGAAAAAGAAATCAAGAAACATCATCACTCGATTGATTGTCATCATTTTTGTGTTGATTTTCGCAGCCTTCTTTGTCTTGAAATTCACGAGAAACGCCAGTCCGAAAAATAAAAAGCATACTCAGAAAACTGAAATTGTCAAAGAACAGACGAAGAAGGATAAGATGGAGAAGAAGGATAGTAAAGAGGAGAAGAAAGATAAGGAGGAGAAGAAGGATAGGAAAGATAAGAAAGATAAGAAGAAAAAGAAAGCCGCTGAGACCAAAGTTGTGGAAAGAAGCATCTCCGGCATTTGGATGAGCACCACTGGCGGCGCGGTTCTCACAATGAAAGACAAGGAATACCGTCTCGACTTCATGGGCGTCGACAGCGATGAGCCAATCATCGGAAAATATAGCGTTGACGGCGATTTGATAACTTTTGTAAATAAAAAAGACCCTTGCAAAGATGTCAAAGGTCTTTATGAGGTGAAGTTCAACAAGAACGAGAACGAGATCGGGTTCAAGCTCAAGAGTGACGAATGCACCAAGCGCAAAGCCACCCTCCCTACCGAGTGGGAATGGCTCGACACCGAGGAATAATTATTCCTCTGTCCATTGCTTCGATTTCACGAAAGTGTGATAATAATACATTATTATCGAAATCACTATCAGTCCGACTCGCGAGAGTTTAAAATTGCTTTCCATATCGAAAACACAGAACTCATAGACGATGTAGCCAATCATAGCTATTGTCACTATTAAATAACCGACATTCAACACTTTAAGTGTTTTAATTCTCGCTTCAGCGTCGCCAATCCCCTTGACTACAAACGGGATCATGAAATACATTCCGAATACAAGGATAATTAAAATCCATTCGATAATTGTCGCATTGTCAACCATAATTACATTCTTTTATTTTTCTTAAGTGCTTCATTTATAATCCATTGGATCTGACCGTTGATGGAACGGAACTCGTCCGCCGCCCATTTCTCAACGGCATCCATCGTCTTCGCATCGAGGCGAAGGACAAAATTTTTCGTATTTTCTTTTTCTTTAGCCATAAAATTACATTTGTAAAATGTTAAAAATTATTAACAATTATCGAAATTTTATTGCTTTTTTCATGATAATAATAATGGTATAATTACTGAAGGAATTAAAAGTACTGCGATGAAAACCACCACAACAACTATGCTTCTCTTTTGCGATGCGGTTTTCATATCGACTAATCTCGACTCATCGACAAGCTTCACTGTTGCATTCATCTCATCGAAAAGCTGTGTCGTCTGCTCCGGACTTTTACAGTTAATGAAATATAAATCTTGCGTGGTCTGAATCTCGATAAACGGGGCTTTATAATGGTTTTCAAGATACAAAACGGCGCGTTTACGATAATCTTTGATTCTGAAAAAGCCTTTCCACATGAACGCTCCGCCGTAGCCATTGCTTCGCATGGTGACTTTTGGCATACTGTGAACCAGTTTTATCGACTTAATCGAATCATTAGGAATCGCTGTCGGATAAAGGAAATCCTTGAAGTAAATTCCGTCATGGAAAATTTGGATAATCGGCTTTCTGCAGACGAGGATCGTAAACGCAATGATAGTCGCTATCGTCAGTATCATGCTAAACCCGAGCTCCAAACCCATACCAACTGAAACTGCCAGCATATTTGAAATCATCTGTTTAATTTTAAATCTTAAATCTTTAAATCATATTATTGATATAAAGTGCCAGTGTTTACTACAGGTTGAGCGGCATCGTCAGCGCAGAGCACGACCATCAGATTGCTGACCATGGCGGCTTTTTTGTCGTCGTCAAGTTCGACAACTTCCTTGTCTTTAAGCTTGTCGAGAGCCATTTTTACCATTGAGACGGCGCCTTCCACGATCTTTTCACGTGCCGCGATGATTGCGGCCGCCTGCTGACGACGAAGCATAACCGCTGCAATTTCAGGAGAATATGCAAGATAGTTTATACGAGCCTCAATAACCTCGAGACCTGACATTGCCAGACGGTCGTTGAGCTTTTTCAAAAGAATATCGTTGATTTCGGAACCGCCGGCACGAAGTGTCAAATCGCCATTGCTGATGTCACCATTCTCATCGTAAGCAAACATGCCCGCGACCTCACGCAAGGCAGCGTCGCTCTGCACTCTCACGAAGCTCTCGAAAGCACGCATACGGCTCATCACGGCAACACTATTGCCCACTCCCGAAGGATTGGCGGCCATAGTCTGAGAATCGATTTCGAACATCGCCTTGTAAGTGTCTTTCAGCTTCCACACGAGAATCTGACCGATCATAATCGGGTTACCGGTCTTGTCGTTCACCTTGATTGGATCAACATTCAGGTTACGAGCACGGAGAGAAACTTTTTTCGATGAATAGAATGGATTCACCCAGTTGAAACCGACTTTCGTCATGGTTCCCTGATATTTTCCAAAGAAAACCATAACCATTGCCTCATTCGGCTCAAGCATTCGGAAACCGAGACACATGATGAAATCGACGACCATCATCGCGATTCCGCCAAAGAGCAGCCACAGCGGCTCACCTTCTGTCAATTGTGTAAATCCATAAATTATCAAAGCAACGATTGCAATGACCACAAACAGCATCAAGAATCCATTGATTCTCAATCCTTTAAATTCAAATTCTTTATTTTCCATAGTTGTAATTTTAAGATGATTACTTTTTATTTTGTGATATTATTTTGATATCATTTTCACATCGCAAATATACAACATATTTTCAATATGCAACAAAAAATTTAAAAATTTTTAAAAGAAATTAAATAATGTGATTTTCAGCAAGTTTCGCGAATGCAATCTTAAACCAGGCGGTATAATTTGCAGGATTTTTCTCGATATCCTTAGCGATATTCGCAACCGTTTCGTATTTATACGACTCCACTTCTGCCCTATTAATAATAGGTGTCGCGTCAGTGGTGCCGATGAACACATGATCGAACTCATGCTCGGTGAGTCCCTGCATCACGTCGGCTTTGTAGATGAAGCTGAACGCCTCCTTGAGGTCGCACTCCATCCCCATCTCTTCCATCAGGCGGCGTTTTGTGGCATCTTGCAGCGACTCGCCGTCACGCGGATGACTGCAGCAGGTGTTGGTCCACAAGCCCGGGGTGTGGTATTTCGTGAGAGCACGCTGTTGTAGCAGCATCTCCCCTTTGCTGTTGAAGATGAAAATCGAGAAGGCACGATGCAGCGTCGGGTTGACGTGAGCGGCCTGCTTCTCCATCAATCCGATTTTATTATCTTGATTATCAACTAATACTACAAATTCGGGCATTTTTTATTGTTTTTGACGTTTTGTAGAGACGTTTCAGGAAACGTCTCTACAGGGAGATGCGATGAATCGCATCTCTACGGGGAATTACACGTTGAATCGTATATTAATGATATCACCGTCCTTGACTACATAATTCTTTCCTTCGACGGCGAATTTTCCGGCTTCTTTGACGGCCTGTTCCGAGCCGTAGTGCAGGAAATCTTCGCAGCTCATCACCTCGGCGCGGATGAAGCCACGCTGGAGGTCGCTGTGGATAACGCCGGCAGCTTCAGGAGCAGTGTCACCGACATGGATGGTCCATGCACGAGTCTCGTCAGGACCTGTAGTGAAGAACGATTGCAATTTCAGTGTGCTGTAAGCGAGACGCACAAGCTTATTCACGCCAGGTTCAGTCAATCCTGCATCTTCCATAAACAGAGCGCGGTCGGCCTCGTCGAGTTCGGCAATCTCCGACTCGAGTTTTCCGGCAAGGATAATCATATCTTCTCCATGGAGAGAGGCTTTCACAGCCTCGGTGTATTTGTTTCCAGTGAGCGTCGATGCGTCGTCAACGTTGCAGACGTACATTATCGGCTTGACTGTAAGTAATTGAATATCTTGGATATACTTCTTATCTTCCTCAGGCACGTTAGCGGTGCGGGCGTTCTGCATATTCTCAAGCACCTCTTTGTAAATCGTGAGCACCTCAAATGCGCGTTTGTTGTCTTTATCGCCGTTTTTCAGCAGCTTCTCAACGCGTTGCAGCTTACGTGTCACGAGGTCGAGGTCGCGCACCTGAAGCTCAAGGTCAACGAGTTCCATATCGCGCACCGGGTCGATGCTGCCCTCGCTATGCGGAACGTTAGGGTCGTCGAAACAGCGCAAGACATGGATGAGAGCGTCGACGGTCTGCACCTCGGCGAGAAGTTTGTTACCTACACCTTGTCCGCCCTTGCTCAGACCCGGAAGGTCAACGATTTCGACGGTGGCCGGCACGATACGCTTCGAATGCGAGATATTGTCGATAAGTTTGAGGCGTTCGTCACGCACCTCACACATTCCGATATTCGATTTCGTAGCGAATCCAATTTCCGCCTTAGTGTTTGATATACAATTAAATATGGTTGTTTTTCCTGTGTTGGAAAGTCCGATAATACCGCAATTCAGTGCCATAAAAATAAATTTTTGGCAAAGATACAAAAAAGTTTGTAAAAATCAGGATTTTTGAAAAATTATCGTTTTGCCCTAACGGGCGGTTATTTGTCACTTTTCCCTTGATGGAAAAGTAATCAAAAGATCAAGCGCCAGCCGAAGCTCTAACCGCCGTCTGGCGCGGGCCCGTGCTGTAAACCACGTGGGGGCGAAGCCATGTATTGTTGATATATTATCAAACGATGATACAATTAAACAATTTAGATATGCTATTGATAATGTTGGTGTAGAATAATCATTATATCAAATTTCGCCGTTTCATTTCAAAGAAGCATTTCTTGGTGGCGGTAATATCGGCCATGGCATCATGTGCATCTTCAAAATCACAACCGAATAGCTTTCTGTGAAGTTCAATTAGTTTAGGCCATTTATAACCATAAGAACCTGGAATCTTGCAGTAATCTGTCGCGGCCTTCATGGTGTCTAAACTTCTAGCTGTACTTATAGTATCGGCAATCCCCAATCTATATAGTTCTGCACCCACTACTTTTTGGTCAAATGACACATTATGACCAACAAAGAACTTTATTCCATTAGTGTCTTTTATAAATGCTTCAATCACCTGTTTAAGCGGTTTGCCATCGCGAAGAGCAACTTCGGTGGTTATACCATGAACGCAAGAAGCTTCGGAAGGAATAACAAAACCATCTGGCTTTACAATCTCATTGCCTGAAGAAATTTCATTTCCAGATTCATCGGTCAATATCCATCCTAATTGAACCAACCTAGGCCAGTTTTTTGTATCACTTGCCGGTGCATTATAATCTTGTGGAACGCCTGTTGTTTCGGTATCGAAGAAAAGATAGTATGGCTTTATTATCGGTTCATATTCTTCAATAATATTATTTATAAAAGGAACTCCTTCATTGAGTTTACTATGCAAATCTGGAGGTAATAATTCTTCAAAATAAGACTTCGTGTTTTGTGGAATATTAATATCGGATAGGCAGTCACAATGATTAAAAACTTTTTCTCCAAAATACGTCAAGCTTGATGGCAAAGATACACGATAAAGTATTGTACATAATTCAAATGCTTCATCACCAATTTGGGTTAAACCATTAGCGAATTCTACTTCCCAAAGTCTTTCACATACTCTAAACGCCCCATTTTCTATAACTTGCAATGATTTAGGGAACTTGATTTTGTATAGATTGTTACACCAGCCAAAAGCTTCAAACCCAATATACCTTAAAGTGTTTGGTAGCGTAACACATGTAAGATTCTTACGTTCCATAAAAGCTCCACACCCAATATGTGTTATCCCTTCAGGTATAAGAATTTCTTTTTTATCAGACAAGAAAGCAATAAGTTTATGGGCTTTTATATCAATCAAACATCCATTATCGAAAGCATATTGATCAGAATCACATTTAACTTCATTAATGCTTGTTGAGGCAAAAGCTGATTCTCCAATATGTTGTACACTGAATGGTATATTTATGCTTTTTAGTTTATTACAGCCAAAGAACACCTTATCGCCAATAAACTGTAAGTCTTCTGGTAATTCGATTTCAAATAAGTGATTACAACAAGAAAAAGCTCCTTCTTCAATACGCGTTAAATTTGTGGAAAGTATTATGTTTGAAAGATGAGAGCATGTCTCGAATGCATTTTTTTCAATAACCATAATACTATTTGGTAGTATTACATTATCAAGATTATAGCAACTAGAACATAACTCTTCAGCAATCTTTGTTATGCGGGAGGGGAATACTATGTTTTTTAAATTTGAACAACATGAGAAAGCTTGGGGGCCTATGTAAATTATACTATCTGGTAATGTAATGCCATTAAGCTGTTCACAACTACCAAAAGCTCTTTCCCCTATATACGTTAAACCATCAGTGAATGCTATTGATGCTAATTTTTCACATGAGTAAAAAGCCGATTTACCAATGTATTTTAAGTTTGACGGGAAGGAAACACTTGTAAGATTCCAACACCATTCAAATGCACTATCACTAATATATGTTAAACTTGATGGGTAAGTAATACAAGTCATATCATGGCAACTAGCAAAAGCAAAACTTCTTATTGTTTTACACCCGTCTTTTACTATACATTTTTCTATTTTATCATTGTTGCATTTTAAAAGTTGGGAACCATCCTTGCTATAAATGACACCATATTTATCTTCAATCCCATCAGATAATTCATCGTCTGATGGTTCATCAAGATTAATGTCCAATACCTTTGGGGTGGTAGGTATTTGTATTGATTCTGTAAAATTTGATTGTTTTATAAATAGCTGATAATCACAATCATTATCTTCTATAACATAAATTGTATGAAATAAACTTTGTGAATTTAATGTGCTCACAAATCGCAAATCTTGTTCACCTTTACGGACTTCAAGATTGAAGTATTTTCCAGGAGTAGCAATGCCTTTCTCTTCATCGAATAGGAATACTTTACATTCCACTTCTGTTTTGATATGTAATATAGATGTTCCCATAGTTATTATGGCATTGAATTGTACATTAATAGACTTGTGCCTTTGGAGTGATAGACTTGATTGACAGTATCCATGAGCTGTTGACAGCTTTCCTCATTTGCGTCTTTTCCGTAAAGAGTTTCGATGACTTGACCGTTTATTGTATAGACAAAATATGGCGGATTTGCATCATGCCAAACTGCTTCGGTATGAAGGATTTCCGTAAAAACTCCTTTATTGAGTTCAAGAATGTGGTCACCATAATACCCATATTTTGCGTAACCATCATCTATTAAACCACTTCGTTCGATGTAATGTGGTGACCAATAACACTGGTGTTGGGTAACGGTTCCTGCATATTGTGACAAAATTATTGAACCTTCAAAATAACATGTGCCGAACAAACACAATTCGGGGATACTATCATCATCTACGTAACATGTTGAGATTGTTATATAAACGGTAGTATCAATGTTGTCGTAAATATAATTCTCATAAATAGACATCCAATCTTCATTTTTGTCAAGATTGTAATCATATGAGATAAGAGATAATATTAACAATATAAGAATATATAGATATTTCATGATATTAAACTGCTTATTATTTAATCAGATGCAAAGTTAGACAAAGGAAAACATAAATCAAAATTAATTATTGCAAAGTTTTCAACATTTTTCAACCCGTGACAAAACGTCACGCTTTCAACAAGTTTCAGTCGGTTACAAAATGTAACCATCTCAGAACACTAATTTTCAGTTGGTAACGATTGTTACCAACTCGGCTAATCTTCTGTAAAACAAGGTGTTTGTGCTTACATTATCATGTTGCTGGCGTCAGCAAGATGATACAGAACAACTATTCAAATTGCAAGACCATTTTGCTGACGTCCGCAAAATGGTCTATCTCTGCAAACTGCTTATTTTAAAGGGATTCTGGCCACTCAATCTCCTTCACATGCGAGAATTTCTTCTCAAAATAATACATTTTTATCGTTAGGACATAATCAATCAATTTCTTTATCCATTTTTCTCTATTGATAGTTTTCCTTGGCAATTGCAATAGCTTTCTTGAATTTTTCAGCTAAGAGCTTTTTGTCGGGCAACTGGGTGTAATACTGCGCCACTTTTATCGGGCTGTTTTTGTCAAGCATAAGATACTCAACATGTTCGGTATTGCCTTCGGAGCATAAAATCAATCCGATTGGTGACTCTTCCCACTCTTTTCGCTCATTCTTATTGAGATATCTTAAATATAACAGCATCTGCCCTTCGTATTCAGGTTTAAACTTGCCCAATTTCAAATCGATGGCAACAAGTCTGCGAAGCTCGCGATGGAAAAACAACAAATCTAGTTTATAATCAATAGAATCGACTGTTATCCGTTTTTGCCGCGCCACAAAAGTAAAATCCGAACCAAGTTCCTTAATAAAATCTTCAACTTGCGAAATAATGGCATCTTCCAATTCTTTTTCAGAAAAAATATCGGGCAAGCCAAGCATATCAAGAAAATAGCTGCTTCGAAACACCAAATCCGGCAACAGTTGGTTTTTGTTTTTGGCTTCAACCAACTCCTTTTTAATAATCTCCTCCGGCTTTGTACTTATTGCGGTTCGCTGATACAATTGTTTGTCTATTTGTTCATCCAAAGTCCTTGTATCCCAATGTTCTTTGGCACACATTTGGGCATAAAACTGGCGCTCCAAAGAATCATTGATATAACTCAGACTCTTAATATGGGTCCATGTTAATTGGGTACGCGCTGCGTACCGAATTTCATCTTCTGAAAAAGTCTCCGCGCTGCGGAGACAATGTCTCAACTTTTTTCTCGCTCCACCCTTGCCCATACTTTTCTTGCAACTTAATCGCAAGATTTTTAACGATTTGCTTACCATAATCAGCTCTCTGATTATAAAGCACATCTTCCTTAATTCGCTTGCCGATATACCAATTGGTCATGCAAACTTCGGCATTCATGTAAGTCGCAACACGGCGGCGAACACCTTCAATTATTCCACATACATCTTTGTAAAGAGCATCTTCCTGAGGTACATTTTCTTGAACTATATTATCCATAATTTAATTAAGTTAAAAAGTCCCACAAACTTTTCTGTATCTTGCTTGCAAAGATAAACATTATTTTATGTTCTAACATCAAGATTATCAAAAAAATATTTATAAAAAATTGTTTCCATTATCAAAACTTTTTGTATCTTTGCAGTCCATTTTCGAGCCTTATTCCGAAATTGGTTTTTGTAATTGAAAATCAATGACTTGAAATGGAAAAATAAAGTTTAACAATCCTCGATTGCCTAATTCGGAAGAGCCGTCGGGTACAATTTTTACAAAAAAAATAATGAGCGAATTAGAAAACACCGAAAAAATCCAGAAAGTGAAACCGGTTCCATCAGAAGACTTCGACTGGAGCAGCGACGCTAAGAAACACGACAGCTACAAAGCTGAAGACCGTGCACGCATGGAAGAAATGTACGAGAAGACCATGAGTCAGATCGGCGATCATGAAGTTATCGAAGGAACAGTTGTCGCAAAGACTTCACGCGAAGTCGTCGTCAACATCGGATTCAAGTCAGATGGTGTTATTCCGATTTCAGAATTCCGTCACAACCCTGACCTTAAGGTGGGTGACAAAATCGAAGTCTATGTGGAGAACCAGGAAGGCATCAATGGCCAGCTCGTCCTTTCACACAAGAAGGCTCGCCTTCTCAAGTCATGGGACCGCGTCAACGAGGCTTACGACAGCCAGGAGATCGTCCGCGGTTTCGTCAAGAGCCGTACAAAAGGCGGCTTGATCGTCGACGTGTTCGGCATCGAGGCATTCTTGCCAGGTTCACAGATCGATGTCAAACCTATCCGCGATTACGACGTATTCGTCAACAGCACAATGGAATTCAAGGTTGTTAAGATCAACCAGGAGTACAAGAACGTGGTCGTTTCACACAAAGCCCTCATCGAAGACGAAATCGAGCAGCAGAAGAGCGAAATCATCAGCAAGCTTGAAAAAGGTCAGGTTCTCGAAGGCGTTGTCAAGAACATCACCAACTACGGCGTGTTCATCGACCTCGGCGGTGTTGACGGTCTTATCCACATCACCGACCTCTCATGGGGCCGCATCAACGATCCTAAGGAGATTGTACAACTCGACCAGCAGATCAAGGTCGTTATCCTCGACTTCGACGACAGCAAGAAACGCATCGCCCTCGGTCTCAAGCAGCTCACCCCACATCCATGGGATGCTCTCGACCCGAACCTCAAAGTTGGTGACGTCGTTAAGGGTAAAGTCGTTGTCTTGGCAGACTACGGCGCGTTCATCGAGATTGCTCCAGGCGTTGAAGGTTTGATCCATGTTTCAGAAATGTCATGGTCACAGCACCTCCGCACAGCTCAGGACTTCCTGAAGATTGGCGACGAAGTTGAAGCTAAGGTCCTCACACTTGACCGCGAAGAGCGCAAGATGAGCCTCGGTATGAAGCAGCTCGTCCCGGATCCATGGGAGAACATCCAGGAGCGTTATCCAAAGGGTTCAAAACACACCGCTACAGTGCGCAACTTCACTAACTTCGGCATCTTTGTCGAACTTGAAGAAGGCGTTGACGGTATGATTCACATTTCAGACCTCAGCTGGTCGAAGAAGATCAAACATCCGGCAGAGTTCACCAAGATCGGTGACAAGATCGATGTCGTGGTCCTCGACGTTGACCAGGAGATCCGCCGCTTGAGCCTCGGCCACAAGCAGCTTGAAGAGAACCCATGGGATGTGTTCGAAAGCATCTTCACAGTCGGTTCAATCCAGCAGGGAACAATCATCAGCACAAGCGACAAGGGCGTTATCGTCTCATTGCCATACGGTGTTGAAGGTTTCTGCCCGAACCGTCATCTGAAGAAAGAAGACGGCACAACCGCTAAGGTTGACGAGACTTTGGATTTCAAGGTCATCGAGTTCTCGAAGGAAAACAAGAAGATCATCCTCTCACACTCACGCATTTGGGAAGACAAGCAGAACGCTGCTGCCGAAGTTGAGACCGCTGAGAAGGAGAAGGCTGCAAAGAACACCAAGCGTGCCGTGAAGCAGATCAACGACAACGTTGAGCGCACAACTCTCGGCGACCTCGATGTCCTCGCAACATTGAAAGAAAACCTCGAGAAAGAGGAAAAAGGCGGAAAATAAGACTTTAGACGTTAGTCGTTAGACCTTAGTCTTTAGACCTTAGACCTTAGTAGAGACGTGCCATGGCGCGTCTCTACATTTTTTATATATTTGCAAAAAATTTTCATTATGGAAATCACTCACAAAAACAATTCAAAAGACGGCTTCTTCATTGCCGAGGAAAACGGCAAGCGGATGGGATACATTTCATACGAATGGATGAATGAGTCCATTTTTGCCATCATGCACACCGTTGTTGAACCGGCGTTTCAAGGCAAAGGCATCGCCAAAGCGCTCCTCGACGCCGCCGTCGCCTACGCCCGCGAAAACGGCCTCAAAATCCATGCCGTCTGCTCGTATGTGGTAAGGCAGTTTGAGAAGAAGGAGTATGATGATGTGAATAGCAGGAAGTAGAGGCGAATCATTATTCGCCCCTACGATTTTTACAAAAAAATCACCAAACCCCTTGACAAACGACAAAAATTGTTGTATCTTTGCATCGTCAAGCGAGATGCTGGCGCCGTTGCGATTACTTCGGGAAGGTTGATGATCCCACAAAGCAGCGGCTTTTTTTATTCCAGTTGTGGAAGCGTCACTGAATACTGAAGAAACATCATTGAAGGATTTAGCCTCACCCCTATTAACGTTTTTGCGACGCCATAGTCTTCAAGCATAGCTTTCAATCTGTAAACAAAAATAAAATGAAACTTTGATGTTTGGGTTCTGCTGACAGGAATATCCATTCCGTCATAAACCGATTTTTCAATCAATTCAACCACATTCAATGCCGCAATTGTCGATTCTTTTGTGATTGCCGCATTTTCCGATGTTTCGACGATGCTTTTAAGAATAATTAAAACATTCACTCCGAGTGACGGACAATAAATTGTTTTTCCATCAAGATTATTAAGATGTTTCTTGAGGAAATCCCTTCTTTCTGCCACCGATTCCGGGATAGAATCTATTAACTCTTTCGAAACTGTGTTTTTAACAACCGGATAAGTTGTAAAAACCTTGTCATTTTTCTCGTAAAACTCTTTTTTCGTCATACATTTAATTTTAAAATTAAACAATAAAATATCCTTTCGCAATCCTGCGAACTCCCAATCCCATTAGTATTTTGTTTTACGATGCTCTTTTGTTATGGTTCTAAATCGGGTACAAAGATAAGGAAATTTTTGGTTTTGGCAAGAGAGGTCTAAGTGAAATTTTGAACATTTTATGGCAAATCCTATCTTAAAACAAAAAAGCAGCGCTATTACAACGCTGCTTTAAAGTTGACACATCTTAAAAATAATCATTACTGATACAATTCACTGATAACTTTCGCTTTTTTAAGCAATCGCACCTCGTATCTTCCGTCTTTAAACTCCACAAAATCAATCAATGCATACCTCGTTTTTACTTTATCATCTTTAAGTTCATAGATTACATTATAATCTTTAAAATTTTCACTATCAGTTGGGATTAGTTTCCATTCGAAAACTTGAATGCGTTCCATAGTCTGGGACTCATAAAATTGTTTGCGTAAATCCCACAATTTGCAAATATCATCAATCAACATTTCAGGATTAGCGACATTTCTCGCTAATTTGTTTAGTTTTTTAATCTCATCAATCTTTTTAAATCGGTCACTATCCGACACACCTCTTATATCTTTAAAAAACGCCCAAGAGCCATATGTAGGATATTTATTCTCATATGATTTGTCTGCACCCAATTTAAAAAGAATACGATTCTTATAATCATCAACATTATAACTATTAGGATGAAAACCAGTAACTAAAAAACTTATTTCCTTATAATTATCAAATAATATTTTGCTAAAACCATCATTCCAAAAGAAGTATAGAACATCATCATAAATCACAACACCACGTTCACTTTTTAATGGATCAAGATACAGATTATCAAACAATTCATTAATCTCCTCATGATAATAAAAAACCTCACTTCTTAACCAATTTTTTACCCAAAAATCTTCTGTATGCTGTGGTCCTTTCTGTTGTTTTGCCTCTTTAGGATTCTCTTCCTGCATGCACGACACTAATGTCATTGCAATGATTGCAAGCAAACTAATGCTTATTGTCTTCAACTTTCTCATGATTTTGTTATTTTTGATTACACAGTTTTTTAATTAATTTGATTATGGCTTCCGCCATTATATTATTCATATCATCAATAAATGGTGAATCCTTATCAGCATTGAAGTTTTGAAACCATATTTCATAGTATTCTTGTAATTCATCATATACGTTTTTAATTGTTTGTCCTTTTGAACGTGCTGCGCAAACAATAACATCTGCTCCTTTTTGAACAGCGAGTCTAAGCCATTCCGCTTGTGTTGAATCCGGATCTCCTTGCGTAACTATGGCAACTGTTTTGTCTTTAACTTTAAAACATGCAAAACTATCAATTCCATCAGATAAAATTGGCTCTAGTGGAACCCCTAATTTTGAAATGACTTTTTGCAAAACAGACGTCTTGCCCCAATTAGCATTAGCATAATCACAAATAAAATACTTTATCATATTTATTATTTTATTTTAACATTTCCAATCGTTTGATTTCACCTTTATTTTTTAAAGCGCACAAAAAAGCGTGGTGCTCTTCGCTTCGTTTGATTACTTGAGGTTCTGGACAACCTGTCATACCAAACTATACTAAAACCCCACGCATAGCGTGAGCGTTTTTTGCTTCATCTTGGTATGACTAATGAAATTGTCCAGATTTCAAGTAATCAAGTATCAGCTTCTAACGCTTTTCCAATATGTCTTTAAAGTGTGCGCAACGAATTACGCTTTATATCATAGGCAAATATTTATTGTTAATAATCTTTTTATCGTTGCAAAGATAGTCGTTTTTTTGAAGAAAACAAAATTTCAATAAAAATTTTATTTACACAATCTTCAATTCAAAAATAATTGTAACTTTGCAGAGTTAATAAAAAGAATCAAAAATGTACACAATTGAGCGCAAAACCGGCGGAGTAACGGTCAAAAAAATTCCAGACGAGAGGCTCAGGGAAGAGTTGGACGGCCTGAAAAAAGGTACAAGACTCGAGCGCGAGCTTCGTGGGTGCGTCACCTGCACCGAATACTTTGATAAGCTCAGAGAAACTTATCTGGGCTTGCATCAAAATGAAAGAGTATAAAGTTGTTATCACTCAAGAGGTTTACGACAAACTTGTTGAGATAGCGCTTTATATTGATTCATTTAACATTTATCCTGCGGGGCTGAAATATATCAACGCTTTGGAAAAAGAGATTCGAACTCTTTCGTACAGAGCCGACACAATCCCCGAAATGAACTGGAAACCAAGAAAGAAACTTCGAAAAAACACCCGAAGATTATTGGTTAAAAACCATAGGTTTGCAGTTCTGTTTCATACTTTTCAAGATTACGTCATTGTTGATGACATAATCCCTGCAAGTATGCTATTACTTAATTAAGGGATGTCTTGCGATGGCATACCATTTTTCCTATCTTTGCAAAAAATTTTCATCATGGCAAGCAATCCCAATTTTGTACAATATATCGCCGACCAGTGCGAAGGGGCTGGCGAAATAATGGTCAAAAAGATGTTTGGCGACTACGGCATCTATTGCGACGGCATCATCTTCGGCCTAATTTGCGACAACTGTTTCTATCTGAAACCGACAGAAGCCGGTCGTGCAATGCTCCGCATGGTCGATATGCGCCCACCCTACGACGGAGCGAAAGACTATTTCTTCATTGAAGATGTCGATGACCGCGACTACATGTCGGAACTGGTTAAAACGACATGCAAAGAATTGGCAATTCAGAAACCGAAAAAGAAAAAATAATTGATTTCATTATGAAAAAATTCGTCCTGATAATCACAATAATCCTATCGTTGTTGTTCGCATCGTGTAGTAATAAATCATCAAATAACAAAATTGATGAAACCACCGAAACCGCATTGAAAGAATTTCGCGCGGACCATTTCGGGATGTTCATTCATTTTGGGGTGTATTCGAAATTAGGTGGCATCTGGAAAGGCGAACATATTCCATATTACGGCGAGCAGATAATGAACCATGCGAGGATTACCATTCCTGAATATGAGGCGGTGGCAAGGGAATTCAGCCCTTCCGATTTCAACGCCAATGAAATTG
This sequence comes from Bacteroidales bacterium, assembly GCA_017538795.1. Lineage (GTDB taxonomy): Bacteria > Bacteroidota > Bacteroidia > Bacteroidales > F082 > Limimorpha. The sequence goes on from JAFYIE010000044.1 coordinate 20,601, forward strand.
TGCTGCTCGCCAAAAACTCCGGCATGAAATATATCGTTTTCACCACGAAGCATCACGACGGATTCTGCATGTTCGACACACAAACCACTGATTATGATATAGTTGACTTCACACCTTACGGCAAGGACATCGTGAAAGAGCTCGCCGACGCTTGTCACCGTCACGGGATGAAATTCGGTTTTTACTACTCCCTCCCCGACTGGCATTTTCCTCACGGAATCCAGCGCCTCGAGCCGGATTCAACGACAAATTGCACCGAATACGTGAACCAGGTTTATTCGCCTCTCGAGATTATCACGCCCGAACTTGAAGATTATATCGTGGCTCAACTCACGGAACTTCTCACAAACTACGGCGAGATTTACACTATGTGGTTCGATATGGGGCTTATCACTCCAGAACAGAGTCGTCGTTTCCGCGAGACAGTAAAAAGCCTTCAACCTCAATGCCTTATCAACGGCCGCATCATGAACAACATGGGCGATTATATGACACTACCCGACAACGGCAACATCTCGTCATACGGTGACATCTATTGGGACAACCCAGCATCGCTTTATAACTCATGGGGTTACAAATCGTGGATTGAGCGTCCAGAACTCAGCCAACAGATTGAGACTCAAACACAACGCCTGCTGACAACCGTCGTCAACGGTGGAAATTTCCTTCTCAATATCGGTCCTGATGGCACTGGCAAAGTCATTGATTATGAGAAAGATGTATTAAATGGCATTGGTCAATTTTTACTAGAAAATCCAGATACTCTAAATCATCTCCAGCCCTGCCCTATCGACTGCATCATCGGCGTTGGCAAAGACGGTCACATCCCCACTTTGACGCCTCAAGATTGCAAGCCTCACGCCGCCATCGACGGCACCGGCTACATGAGCGTGCAACCCAATTCTTGGCTCTCATGGCAACTCGATTCACAAACATCAGGCGAATACGATGTTTTCATCGTCTATAAACCCGAAAACGATGCCAAAGAATACACTCTCACATGCAACGGAGTCTCAACCACACGTGTGCTTCCCGGCGTGGACCGCATGCTACAAACCTCCTATTTCGGCACATTATTAATAAAAGAGGGATATAATTATATCACCCTCGACCAGGCGGAACGCTGCAATCCACTGGATCCACTGGGAATAGAATTGAATCGTATTATTTTACGGAAACGTTAATAAAAACAAAAAGATTATTGGTGTCATTCGCAGAATTACGACTTACCACAGGGTACTGAGAGTAATTCGAGAATGATACCAATAATCTTTTCAATCTATAGTCTAAGGTCTAAAGTCTAATGTCTTACTTCAGCGCAGATGCCTGATGATACTGCCTTGCCCCCAATTCCTTATCGAACATAAACAGTCCTAATGCGTTGTCGCCGATAGCCTTCAAAGCCTCGAGGTTCTTGCCTGCCTCTTCCTCTTCTTCAACCTGCTCATCTACAAACCACACCATGCGGTTCTGGGTTGCATAGTCTTTTTCCTTAATAGCTAACTCATTGATTTTGTGAATCATTTCGGTCACTTTCTTCTCGTGAGCGAGTGTGTCTTCAAATGCCTCAACCGGCGATTTCCAATCGGTCTGCACCTTCGCGATAGGCTTCAAAACCACGCGTGCGCCACGGCTCTGCATGTATTTGTAGAAAATCATGGCGTGGTCCTGCTCCTCCTTGAACTGAACCTCAAACCAGTTGGCGATGCCGTCCAAACCCTTCGCGCGGAAGTTGGTTCCCATTGACAAATAAAGGTATGCCGACCATAACTCAGCATTAATCTGCGCATTAATTGCGTCTTCAATCTTCTTGTTCATATCATTAATTTTTAAAGTTAAACTTCATTTTGATACGCAAAATTACACCTATTTTCGAACTTTGTCAATATTTTTCAAAAAATTTTTCTTTTTTCTCCAAAAATGATTTAACTTTGTAAGGATAAAATTTTCGTATTATGATAACACTCTCTTCTGCCGACAAACAGCAACTCGAAGCTTTAGGAATTTCAGCGCAACAAGTTGAAAATCAGATAGTTCAGTTTAAAAACGGATTTGCTTTCAGCGATTTAATCGCACCTGCCACAATCGGGAAAGGCATCTTCCGTTTCGATGAAAATGAGATAAAAGACCTTGTCAGGCAGTTCGACGAGGACAAAAAATACTACGACATCATCAAATTTGTGCCTGCTTCGGGCGCGGCAAGCCAAATGTTTAAGGACCTTTACGCCATGAAGCCCGAGGCGGTCGAGACTTTTATAAAAGGTATTCACAATTTCGCGTTTTTCAATGACTTGAAATGCCAGCTTCAGGCTAAGGGCAAAGATATCGAAAAGATGTTGGAAAACAAAGAGTATCAAGAGATTGTCGATACTCTTCTCAACGCCGACGGCATGAACTACGGTAACCTTCCGAAGGCATTGTTGAAGTTCCACAAATACGGCGATTCAGCCCGTCTCGCGATGGAGGAACATCTCGTGGAAGCCGCTGAATACAGCAACAACGGCAAGGTGGCGAAGCTGCATTTCACTGTATCGCAGGAGCATCTCGACATCTTCAAGAAGATTGTGAATTACGTGTTGCCGAAATACGAGAAACAGTTCGGCATCAAATACGAGATCGGATTCTCGGTGCAGAAGCCTTCAACCGACACCATCGCAGTCGATATGAACAACGAGCCGTTCCGCGACAAGGACGGCAAGTTGGTGTTCCGTCCGGGCGGACACGGTGCTTTGATACAGAATCTCAACGACTTACACAAGGAAATCATCTTCATAAAGAACATCGATAACGTGGTTCCAGACCGTATAAAGGACATCACATATAAATATAAAAAGGTGCTTGGCGGCTACCTCTTCCGCCTGCAGCAGCAACAGTTCGAGTATCTCGAGATGCTCGACGACGGCAATGTCACCAATGAAGAACTCAACGAAATCACCGCTTTCGCAAAAGACAAGCTGATGATCGACATCCCCGATTTCTTCAGCACCTACAACGAAATCGAGAAAATCGACTTTCTTTATGGCAAGCTCAACCGCCCGATGCGCGTGTGCGGCATGGTGAAAAACGAGGGCGAGCCTGGCGGAGGTCCATATTTCACTCGCAACAGCAGCGACGAGATCTCGCTTCAGATAGTCGAGTCGTCGCAAATCGACCACAAAAACGAGAAGCAGGAGGCGATGTTCCGCTCATCGACCCACTTCAACCCGGTTGATTTGGTCTGCGCCACCCAGGATTTCAAGGGCAACTCGTTCAACCTCCCGGATTACGTCGATCCTGAAACCGGCTTCATCTCGATGAAGTCGAAAGACGGCAAAGACCTGAAAGCCATGGAGCTCCCCGGCCTCTGGAACGGCGCTATGGCCGACTGGATCACCATCTTCGTCGAAGTCCCGATTCTGACGTTCAACCCAGTGAAAACGGTTAATGACTTGCTGAGAGAGACGCATCAGTAATCTTGTCATTTCGACCGAGGATAGAGTTTTTAGTCATCATTAATTGACAAATCTATCAATTAAAGATATTTTATTTGTGAAATGGTATAACGGGCAATTCCCTCCCCGTGCACGATTATCACAAAACTCTATATATTCTAACAATTTATTTGAAGGTATTTTATAAGTTTTAAAAGTTAATTGTTTATTTGGATTTTTGACTATTAATCCTTTATCTGTTTTATTCATATCTTGTGCATAAACAACCAATAATCTAGCTATTGTAAATACAATATCTTTTGCATCGCCATCTGAATCTGTTTTTATCATAGAAGGTTCAATTAACTTCTCTATCTCATTTACTAAATCTTGTATTAGTAACGCTTTTTGTGAAATCAAATCAAATAAATTTGAATGACAAATTTTAATAAAAGATAGGAAGAAAAATAAATCTGGGAATAAATAATGATTATAGTCAAAAGATTTTAAAGATAACCTAGTTAACGAAAATATTCTATCCAATTGTCGCAACGTAAGATGTTCATGTATAGTAATAAATTCTGCAGCTTCCAAGAAACTCGTTTCTTCTGCACTATAATAACTCATAGAAGAACGTCTTTGTGGATTTTGGAAAAAAGGTCTAAAGTCATAATAATCATACAAATACTCACAAAATTCCTTTACATCAGGTTGCGGCAGATTATATATAATATCAATAAACCTACGTAAATACTCTTCTGTATTAATATCACTACCATAATAGCCTTTAATGGAATTTGAAAGTTGTATTTTGTCTATAGAAAGAACAAAGACTATTCCTTCAATTTCAAATAGATGTTTTATGCGTTCCAATACTCTTACAGCATAAGTAGGGCAACATCTGTCAAGTTCATCAACAAAATATATCAAAGGTTTATCATCACAGATTTTACTTACATAATCACGCAATTCTCTTTTAAAATCATCCATGCTCTTTGTCTGAGACGAGAAACTTTCTATTTGCTTCTTAAAAATATCATTAGTCTCGTTAGCAAGAGCATCTATACCAGATTTCAGTATGTCTGAGCCCAAAGAACCTATCAAGCCTTTACCCAAACCAATTGCTGTCGCTACTGCTAATCTTGATCCAACTTTTACAATTTTCTCAAATTGTTTTGTACTATTTTCATCTATTCTTTCATGAGTTTTAAGATTTGCAATTAACGGAACCATTGGGTCATCTATATAATCAGATTCCCATGCATTAAAATATATTGTTGTAAATTTCTGGTTTTCAAGCAATTGTTGCCACTTTCTTATAAAAGTCGTTTTACCACTACCCCATTCTCCGTTTATTGCAATAACTGCGCCGTCGTTATACAAACGTAAAACATTTGTTAAAATATTTGCATATTGTGCTCTATGAAGAAGATCCTCTTCAAAAGGGCTCTGTGGATTAATATCAATATTTAATAATCTTGATTTCATGACAAAGCATTAATTATCTTTATTAGTCAAACTATTCTTATTACTTTTTACCCTAAATCTATATTAATGAATTTATCATATGTTAGATATTAAGATTAAACTAGGAAGTCAATAATCTTGTCGAAAACAAATTGTGGAAAACATTATTATGAATCAACAATCTCTTTACCTGATTATTACGACATAAACTATACACCAACATATATAATGCTAAAGCAACAATTCTATGCATTCCACAAAGCTCTTATCAGTTTACACAAAAATAAACTTTGGCGCTTTTAAAACATTTTCCACTCTTTTACGTGCTAAATTTGCATATTTTTCCAACAATTCTATTCCTATATAACATCTATTTGCCTCTATAGCAGCCAATGCAGTTGTTCCACTACCAAGAAATGGGTCAAGGACAATGTCGCCTTCGTCTGTATAAAGCTTGATAACACGATAAGCTAATTCCATAGGAAACATTGCTTGATGTATATCATTAGCACGAACGCTCGGAATATTCCAAACTTGACGCAATCCCCATTCTTTCCATTCGGAGGGTGTTAGGCGATCTCTATTCACCACGTATGCACCAGGTTTCCAAAAAATATAAAGGTCTTCTGTCTCACTTACAGCCTTTAATGTACTTGTCGTCCATTTACTGTTGGCCCATGCAGGGTCTTTTATCCATATTCTTTTGTCGTAAAGAAATAGACCTGATTGATATGCATATTCTTCAAGTTTCCCTCCCACAAGTTTTACATGTGTTCCAACAGCATGGCGACCGCCGCGTATATTATTCCCATTTAGTCTTCTGTCTATGGTTTGTTCACTACAATGAAGATATGCAGCCAATTCATTCCTATTATAATCAGGATATAGTCTTTTGGCTTCCTCAATCATTTCACGGGTCACTGAACATTTCTTGTTTGATGGATTATCAGCTTGTATACGAGGCATCATTTTATCTTGAAAAGCAAGTATGTCAGCTATATTAATCACCATAAAACCGCCAGGTTTGAGTATTTCATAATGCAACATTATGACTTCTTTGAGCATATCTTGCCATTGTTCATACGACACACCTTGTTCATAATCCTTACCCAGAAAATATGGTGGAGACCAAAAGGAAAGGGCTAGCGAATTATGATTTATTTGTCTCAGCAATTCGCGTGAATCTCCACAATATATGTTGTTAGGTTCTAACATATGATTATTTTACTGAAATTTCCTTGATTCTCCAGTCTGCTATTTCTTTTAATAAGGTAAATGAAATACGAGCACGCATCTTGCGCTCATCTTTCGTCTGGTCATCTTTGCCAGGAAAGAAAAGACCAGGATGCTTCTTGTTATAGTTCGGATTTTTTGTTAACAATATCCCGTTAGGAATGCTTGCCAATTTTATTTTTGCAAGAGGCTGGCCTATGGTATTATCAGAACTCGTCTCTTTCACCATATCATAAACAGGCTTTATAACAAACGTCAGAAGTGGTGCAATCGTTCCGTCGCTCAAGACATAAATTGGCGAAAGCGAGCAGAAAAAATTGTGAGTAACAATTTTTCCTTCCGCTTTGATAGGACTATTAGTTATGCCATCACCAACTTTGGCCCAATTTCCAGAACCAGAAATCTGATATGGTGACATAACAGCATGATCAAAATCGTCACGTGGGCCAGCAGATTTTATGTCAATAAACACCCAAACAGAATCAGTTATATCTAGTATCTGACGGATGCGTTCACTTGATATAATGCATCGGTCATCAGCCCCTGATGGCAAACCAGAATCCTTTACGGCGAAATTTGCATTGAAATGGCGTTGAAGTTTATTTCCAAAAACTTGTTCACCAACTTCAATCCAAGGATATTGGTCACCAACAGGTGCCCTACCACGGTCCAATGGAGGGTAATTTTTCCAGAAAGAATACAGATATGATGCTTCGTCATAATCACGTTTAATCTCTGGCTGGTGAATATCAATAAAATGGATTATTTCATTCATAACAAACTTCTCGGCCTCTATCAAACGTTGAGGATTCTGTTTGAAGAATTCATATGCTTTTTTATAAACCGAATACTGTGTATGTGCGTATTGTGTAAACATATTAAAACATTTATCTACAATTCCTTTACTTCTGCAAAAATAATAAAAAAATGGAAAAGATATATCTATTGACACAAAATAATTTACATAGCTCGGGAGCTCATTGTTAATTATATAAACCAATTTAATAATTTGTATATTTTAGAATAAAGTACATAATAAAAATACGTCATAACATCTTGCCAAAACCAAAAATCTTTCGTATCTTTGCACTCGTTATTGAACCATAACTAAAATAGCATCGTAAAACAAAATGACAAATGGGATGGGGAGTTCGCAGGATGGCGAAAGGAATTTTTATTGTGTAAAAAAAATTAAAAGAAATGATGCTACTATTATGAAAAGTGTAATTAAGACTATTGAAATCGGAAAATTTGGACCTATTTATAGACAATTTGTAAGAAAACCAAAAGAAGCAATAAAACATCTCCGCAAAATGCAAAACGGAGAATGCACTAAAGCGCTTTATCGCGATGATATCGGATTCATTGATATCGTTTGGGGAGAAGTCACCGATCCGATAAAACATAAGGGATATGGATTGGCTCATATAATTGATAAACATGAACCAGAAATAAATAGACTTGGGTTCAAAATAGAGGATTTTATCCCCATCGTGGTTCAGTTCGGAGATTTCAACCTAAAAAAGTCTGACAATCAGAAAAAAGTATTTGAAAGCAAGGGATTCCGCTTTGTCATAGCATTACAAAAAGAGGCGCAAGGTCGCACAAAAAAGTGGCTACTTACAGCATTTGATATAATAAAAAGACCGAAGTAAAACCTCGGTCTTATACTTTCGTCACTGTCAAAAACATCGACGCTGACAGTCTTCGTTACCTGCGCTGTATGGTAAAACGACACTGCAAAGATACAACAAATTTCAAATTTTGTCAAGTGTTTTTTAATAAATTTTTAAAATATGAATAACAATAACGTGCCGAAAGGCTATTTCACAGAAAAAACGATGCTTCGATTGATACTTAACAATGCAATCGGATCAAACAGATTGATATTGCGGTCGGTTGAGGCGATGCTGGCTTGCAAACTAACGCTCACCTATGGGGTGTATCATCAAATGATGGACTGGCGAACTTTGGCAATGAGTGAAGAGACAATGTCATATAAACAAGCCGAGAATATGGCTGGTTTTCTTAACCAACTAGTACCTAAGCATTACACCGCTCCCACGGAATTGATGCATACTCAAGAAGAGAGCGAAAACGAAACCATTAAAAAGTACGAAGAATACAAAAGCTATTTGGATTTGTTTGAAGGAATGGCATTCGTTCCCAGAGTGGTTGACAAATTCTGCGAAACGGTTTATAACGCCGACGATTATTATACATTTAAGGCATTCTGCAATTTCAATTATTCCATATATGCCGAAATCCTGCTATTATATCAGATGCGCAGTATTGATTATCAAACATTTACAGAACAATTCCAAGAATTAAAATTATTTAGTGGCAAACGCGAGCCTGTCAATAGTTTTGAGCTCAAGCTATTTATCAAAACAATGCGTAAAATGGTCGATTTATATAAAAAGATTATGGGAGAAATAGGAGCCTTAAGTGATTTTCCATTAAATTCAAAAAAAACTTACTTTATAAAGTAAACTTTTGAAAAATTTTATTATTTTTGCAACATAAAAAGTTAGAGATATGACAAAGGCTAGGATTTTATCGGTGGAACAGACGGAAAAAGCTGGGTTGTTTACAATTATTTTCGAGGGCGAGAATCAGTCGGAATTCGTAAGGTTTATTAACAAATTCAAAGATGACGCAGTGAGGCAGAATGACCTCAGAATCATACTTAATCAAATTGATACAATGCTTTCAAACGGTATCGCGGAAAGACGTTTTCGTCCGGAAGGAAAAATGAATGATGGCGTCTGTGCTTTGCCAGTTTACAAAAGCGGTTTAAGGCTTTATTGTCTAAGACTTTCAGACAGTGTACTGATTGTTGGCAATGGCGGAGCGAAAGACACAAAAACTTATCAGGAAAGCGATGATTTGAACGGCTATGTGATTAGTCTTCAAAAACTTGACGCATTATTGAAAGCCGATATCAAAAAAGGTATCGTTACAATAGAAAAAACAAAAATCATCGGTATCGATGATAAAGAATACGACCTATGAAACAAGACTTGGAAGGACAAAAACTGTTTCATCAGATAGTTGATGAAACTCCACTTGAACTGAAAACACAGCTCCGTTTTTCAGATGCCATTGCTGAAAAACTCGACAGGATGCTTCAAAAGAGAGGCATGACACAACGTGATTTGGCACGAAAAACAGGCAAAACTGAAGCCGAAGTTTCGCGCTGGCTTGGTGGCACTCACAATTTCACATTAAAGACCTTGGCTCTTATTTCAGTTGCTCTTGATGAAGATGTGATAACAATCTTAAATCAATATAAATCAGCACCTGAAAGCTGTCCTATGGCTGCGGAAACTCAAGAATTATATGGGAAATAATGCCGTAGGCATCTCCCCCACGTCGCTTCGCGGTGCGGTGGCCCGCGCAAAAAGTGCGGTTCGAGCTTATTTTTGCGCTTGATCTTTGGTTCTTTCCATCAAGGGAAAGAACAAGAAAAAACCGCCCGTCAGGGCAACAATAAAAAAGCCCGCCTCACGGCGGGCTTTTTTTACCACTCATTCTTTGAAAACATTATTTTATTTTTTCAACAATAGCTTTGAAAGCTTCCGGGTTGTTCAAAGCCAGGTCGGCTAAAACCTTGCGGTTGAGGTCGATGTTGGCAGCATGAATCTTACCCATGAATGTACTGTATGTCATACCGTACTCGTGTGCGGCAGCGTTGATACGTACAATCCAAAGGCTTCTGAAATCACGTTTCTTGGCCTTTCTGTCACGATAGGCGTAGGTCAAACCCTTTTCCCAAGAGTTCTTGGCCACTGTCCAGACGTTCTTACGTGCGCTGAACTGTCCCTTCGTCTGTTTTAATACTTTTTTGCGTCTTGCTCTTGAAGCGACTGCATTTACTGATCTTGGCATAATTTTCTAATTTTTATCCGTTAGAGCGCCCCGCATCTTCCCGGGAACTTTCTTCCGCTCTAACAAGAGTTAAACAATTTTGTTGATTACATGAGAAGCATTTCTCTTACAGCTGCCATGTTGGCCTGCTCCACAATTGTCTGATGACCTAAAGCGCGTTTACGTTTGTTGGTCTTCTTTGTCAAAATGTGGCTGTGATAAGCGTGCTTTCTCTTTACTAAACCGGTGCCAGTGATTCTGAAACGTTTCTTGGCAGCGGATTTTGTTTTCATTTTAGGCATTTTAAAACTATTTTTTAAATTTTACGAATGAGTGTCTTTCTTACTTCTTCGGAGCTATCATCATCAACATGCGCTTTCCCTCGAGCTTCGGCAACGACTCAACCTTGCCTACATCCTCCAAAGCCTGAGCAAATTTGAGCAAAATCAACTCTCCCTGCTCCTTGTAGGCGATGGAACGTCCGTGGAAGAACACATCGACTTTCACCTTAGCACCGTCCTCGAGGAACTTCTTGGCGTGGTTCAACTTGAACTCAAAGTCGCTGTCGCCAATCTGGGCTCCCAGACGTAACTCCTTGATAACCACTTTGGTAGCCTTAGCTTTGATTTCTTTCTGTTTCTTCTTCTGGTCGAAGAGGAACTTCTTGTAATCCATGATCTTACAGACCGGTGGATTTGCGCTTGGTGAAATCTCCACTAAATCGAGACCTGCCTCGTCAGCCATTCTGATGGCCTCGCGAATCGGGTGTATCTCGTTGTCACCGGCCTCGCCGACGACTCTCACCATTGGTGCCGTGATCCTGTTGTTTATTCTATGCGGATTATCGTTCTGCTTGCTTTTCGGAGGTCTGTTCTGGTTGCCTCCGTTGTTTACTGGAAGTGCTATGGTATGTATCTCCTATATTAATTTAACAATATTTTAATATTCAACTTTTTGCTCTTCTGCCACCTGATTTTCAATCATCTTAGCGAAATCAGCGATTGGCATCGAACCGAGGTCGCCTGTACCGCGCTTACGCACAGATACCAAGCCCTCGCCTTCTTCCTTCTCACCCACGATGAGCATGTAAGGAATCTTCTTCAATTCGGCGTCACGGATCTTACGACCGATCTTCTCGCTTCTGTCGTCCAACAACACTCTGACTTCAGAATTCTTCAATGTCTCATACACCTTCTCGGCATATTCCTGATATTTCTCGCTGATAGGCAGGATGATAGCCTGGTCAGGAGCGAGCCACAACGGGAAGTCACCAGCGCAGTGCTCGAGCAACACAGCCACGAAACGTTCCATTGAGCCGAATGGTGCTCTGTGAATCATCACCGGACGGTGTTTCTCGTTGTCCTTGCCGATATATGTGAGGTCGAAACGCTCAGGCAAGTTGTAGTCAACCTGGATGGTGCCGAGCTGCCAACGACGGCCGAGTGCGTCTTTCACCATGAAGTCCAACTTCGGACCGTAGAATGCAGCCTCGCCAAGCTCTTCTCTTGCCGGAAGGTTCTTCTCTGCGCAAGCTTCCTTGATGGCCTGCTCTGCTCTCTGCCAATTTTCGTCTGTTCCGACGTACTTTGTGGTATTTTTCGGGTCACGAAGTGAAATCTGTGCCTCAAAGTTCTGGAAATTCAAAGCCTTGAAGATGATTTCGATGATGTTCATCACGCGGATGAACTCGTCTTTCACCTGGTCAGGACGGCAGAAGATGTGAGCGTCGTCTTGTGTGAACGAACGAACACGTGTCAAGCCGTGCAACTCGCCGCTCTGCTCGTAACGATACACTGTACCGAATTCTGCCAAACGCAGCGGGAGGTCTTTGTATGAACGTGGTTGCCACTTGTAAATCATGCAGTGATGAGGGCAGTTCATAGGCTTCAGCAAGTAAATCTCGCCTTCCTCAGGTGTGGTGATTGGCTGGAAGCTGTCCTTGCCGTAATGATCCCAGTGACCTGATGTCACATAAAGATTCTTGTTTCCGATATGAGGAGTGATAACCTGCTCATAACCATAGTGTTTCTGAATCTTTGTGAGATATTCCTGAAGACGGTTACGCAGAGCTGTACCTCTTGGGAGCCACATCGGGAGACCCTTGCCAACCATGTCGGTGAACATGAAAAGCTCGAGTTCACGACCGAGTTTGCGGTGGTCGCGTTTCTTAGCTTCCTCAAGAAGAACGAGGTACTCCTCGAGTTCTTTCTGCTTCGGGAAGGTGATACCGTAGATACGTGTGAGCTGCTTGCGGTTCTCATCGCCACGCCAGTAAGCGCCAGCGATTGAAGTCAACTTCACAGCCTTGATGCATGAGGTATCCGGGATATGCGGTCCGCGGCACAAATCGGTAAAACTTCCTGATTTATAATATGTTATGGTACCGTCTTCAAGCTCATTGATAAGCTCTACTTTGTACTCATCGCCTTTCTCGGTGAAATATTTCAGTGCGTCGGCCTTGCATACGTCAACACGCTCAAATGCCTGTTTTTCCTTGGCGAGCTCGAGCATCTTTTTCTCAATCTTCACGAGGTCGTCTTCGGTCAATGTCATATCGCCAGTGTCGATGTCATAGTAGAAACCGCTCTCGATAGCCGGACCGATGCCGAATTTCACGCCTTTGTAAAGTTGCTCGATAGCCTCTGCCATGAGGTGTGCCGATGAGTGCCAAACTGTAGCTTTTCCCTCAGGGTCGTTCCATGTAAACAACTGAATATTAGCGTCTTCGTTGATTGGACGAAGTGCATCCCACATCTTGTCATTCACCTTTGCTGACAACACGTTGCGAGCCAAGCCTTCGCTGATGCTTTTGGCAATGTCCATTGGCGTTACGCCCGCTTCAAACTGTCTGACTCCACCGTCAGGAAATGTAATATTTATCATATCAAATTATTTTTCGCAAAAAAGCGCTGCAAAATTACGAATTTTTTTAACACGAAATTCACTGATTATCAAAAATTTTTCAATCAATCTTAACTCTCCGCAAATCCAGCAAATTCACGGGGTTTCCGTCGAATCCGCTCACCCTTTTGTTGACAAACCGCAGCACCTCGTCGTAAAACAGTATCACAACTGGCGCCTCAGTCATCATCAAAGAGTCCATCTCGTGATATATTTCGGCTCTGGTTTTCAAGTCGTTAGTGGCAATCGCTTTCGCGTAAAGCTCGTCAAATTTCGGGTTCGAATAATGGGTGTAGTTCGGACCTTTCGGAGCAAAATTTTCGGTAGTGAAAAGTGAGAGATAATTCTCTGCATCGGGATAATCGGCAACCCACGAACTGCGGAAGAAAGGCAGACTGCATTGGGCACGTTTCTCACGCAATGCCGCCGGCATCATCTCCTCCACTTTGCACACCAGTCCAACATCGGTCACCGACGACTGCACAAACTTCGCCAAATCGATGTAATCCTTTGTGGTATAAAGCTTTATCTCACTTCCTTGAAGCTGATATTTCCCGATAATCTCAAACGATTTCTGCTGGTTGAAAGCGTATCCGATTTGTCCCAAAGAATCGTATCCTGGCAGTCCCGCAGGAATAATTCCGCCGTTTCCAGGAGTTCCGATGCCGTTTCTCAGATATCGCAGCATCTTCTCCCTGTCGATCGAATAATTCACTGCCTGACGCAACGCCACTTGACGTTCTTTATAATCTCTTTCCTCTTGATTATCAATATAAAACGAAAGATATTCAGTATTCAGATACGGCTCCCGGATCAGATAAAAAAGGTCTTCATATTTGCTTCTCAAAAAGCCGTCACGAGTCAGAAGTTCATCTTTGTAACGCGCATCGACGCCCGACATGAAATCGGTTTTTCCTTTCACGAACTCCATGAACGCCACCTGCTTGTCGATGAGAAAACTCACCGAAACCGCATCGATATATGGCAAACGTTCACCATTTTCAAACTCGAAATAGTCAGGATTTTTGCGCATCACGAGGCGCACACCTTCTTTCCAATACTGGAATTTAAATGGTCCGGTTCCAACAGGATGGCGACCGAAGTTCTCACCATAGAAATCGACCGCTTCATGAGGCACCACCGAGGCGTAAGTCATTGATAATATGCCGAGAAAAGCCGGGAATGGCTCTTTCAATTCAACTTGAAAAACAGAATCATTTAATGCCTTGAAAGCATATCCGTTTTCATCTTGTTTCACCTGAGCAAAAATCCACGAGCCTGGCGAACTTAACTTTCTGTCAATCAATCGGTTGAATGAATATTCAAAGTCCTGAGCCACCACTCGCCTACTCTTTCCGTTGAAGCAGCTATCGTTGTGGAAAAACACGTCGTCGCGAAGCAAGAAAGTGTATGTTTTTCCGTCCTCGGATATGTCCCAACTCTTCGCCACCGCCGGCACCACGTTCATCTCGTTGTCGAAGGCTACCAGGCTGTTATACAATTGGTTACAAGCCCAGATATGCGGCTGGTCCTTGGCATAAATCGGGTCCAAAGTCAAGATTCCCGCCGCCTCGTTGTACTTGAAAATCTTGAGGTTTTCGTCAGTCGCTTTCCTTCCGCAAGAAGCGAAAAGCAATATCGTTAATATAAAAATTTCCAGTTTTTTCATCATTGCAAAAATATCAAAAAATTCTGTATTTTTGCAAAAATTTTTCAAGAAATGCGCATTAAAGAAATCCACAGCGACCGCGGCGTCCTCGTCATCACCGATTTCGGTGACCGCACGATAGTCATTCCTTTGAACAACCGCGACAAACTGCTGAGTTTCATGCGCTCGAATGCCACCAATGTGCCGCTCTTCCCGATGGAAGTGATTGACAGTCTTGCCGATGTGGCGTCGCACAAGGTGCAAATCAAGATGGAGGCGAAGAAAATTCTTCCCGAATGGCCTTATTTCGTTTTAGACGTAAACTTCAGATACTCAAAGAGTTACGACATCTCTTTTGAGGAGCCGTTTTTCAAGCTCTCCCACCCTCTCGACGACGGCACCGATTTCTTCCGCGTCGAATACGAAGAGATTGAGAGCGACTTCACGCCCAACGGCAAATATCGTGGTGCCCACGCCCGCCGCTACCACCTCGACGAGATAATGGAAAGTCTAGAATATCTTGCAAAAGACACCCCAAACTTAAAACTTGAAGCTGTGATTCAGACAACCGCCGGCGAGGTTTATACCTCTGAGAAATTACCAATAATGTTTTAGTTCTTACGCGAAGAGCGCACCGACCGCACGTATTGACAGCCGCCGCGGCCGAAACAAATCATATAAACGCAGCCCTAATAGATGTAGACTCCACAGCCGCCATACGTGGCGCTTGGTAGACACATAGATTAATTCTCGGCAACACGCACAAGGCGAACACTATGACCGTAGTATCTGTCGGCTGCTCCCATGATGAGACCCAAATCGTAGAAACGCAATCTATACGCTTTGTCGAAAATGTGTGTCTCAAACGTCCAGTAATAGCCGTCAGAACCCACACCGTAAACCGAAGTATCTTCCCGGTAGCCCGCAGCAGGCAGGAAGACTGCTCCTGCTTTCTCTAAGATGCTCCACTGGGAAGCAGTCAAGGTATTGCTGCTGAAACTGGCTTCGTCACTGTTGGTATTGCTTAAGCTATAGGTGCTGCTGCTCCAATCGTCAGGCAACATAATTACACCATTAACATTGTTTACATTTGCCTTTGCATAACGGATACCTGAAGTGGTTGTTCTATCATTGAACACGTAGCCCCATTCGCGATCAGTCAGAGTATGCCACTGGTACTTATTATTACCTCCGTTGCTTATCTGGTTATAATAACCCCAGTCATAGAAGTCAGCGTCCCATGAGGATTGACCTGGGGTTGGGCCATAGCCATGGTAATAAGTCGCACCATAGTTAGTAGGGTAGAAACACACCTCCGAGGTAGATGTCGACCACGGCTGGTAGTTCACATTGTACGTGGCTTGGAATTTATGGTAGCCGCTCGTCCCCCAGCCAAACAAGTCTATCCAGCCGCTGTAGGTGGATGAGATATTGCTGTTGTCGCTGCCGACATAGTCGTATTGATTCTCAGCAAACCTCCAAGTGTCCGTAGAAGCCTGGTATTGCAGGTTGCCTTGCGAGAACAAGGCTATTTTGTTTGCGCTCACCGAGAAGACGCCGTTGATGGCTCCTATGGGAGCGATGAAGTTCGCTACCAAACTCCTGTCTCCAGTCACTGTGAAAGCATATGTGGCCTCAGTGGATACCACCTCGTCATTTTCAGTCCAGTTGACGAAAGTGTAGCCATATTTGGCAGTCGCTGTAAGTGTGCATTTAGTGCCTATACAGTATGTCCCAATACCTGCAATAGTACCACACAATTGCGGATTGGCTACAGCGTTTATACTAAAGAATACATCGTCGTAACTGAAGTTCGCCTCCAAAGTCCTGTCTCTAGTCACCAGGAAGGTATATCTGGCCGCATCGGATACCACCTCACCGTTTTCGGTCCAGCACATAAAAACATAATAATCGTTAGCAGTCGCTGTAAGTGTGCATTCATCGCCTTGCTCGTATGTACCACTACCTGTAACAGTGCCGCCATCAGCTGGATCGGCCATAGCATTAATATTAAAGGATGTGTCATTACCGCCACCATTGCCACCACCAGATTCTTCGCTATTGTCTTTCTTACATCCCACAGTAAACAGCATTGCTGTCATTAGCATCAAAACTGATAACACATTAATAAATCTATTCATAACAAACGCCTTTTTATGTCTTTTATCTATCTAAATGTCTGTTACTTAATAATATTTGTTAGTTTGACAAGGCAAAGATAGTAATTTTTTGTAAGACATGAAGATTTTTCTGCTATTTTTTGCTTTATTATCACAAAAGTTGTATCTTTGCATCGTATTCATAACCGAAAACAGCAGAGTATCGTAAAACATTTATTGGAATTGGGAAGTCACTGATCTGAGCAGTGATTGGTATTGATTTGTAAAATGAAAAAGGAGACCGAAGTCTCCCTTTATATCGTAGTCGCCCCTGCTACGAGGCCGCTTGCTCGACCTGTCTGTTAGCCACCCAACGCATAATATAGCAAGGTGCGAGGGCCTGGGCGCTCCAGACGATGCAAAAATACAAAATATTTTTGATTTGTCAAGAGGTTTTCGGAAAAAATATTTTCAGACAGAATCCCCTTCTATTTCGTCAAATTCTTCTCCAAACTGCTGATAATATTCCTATAAAGCATCACGTCTTCAACTTTTGTGATCGAAGTCACTCGTTTGCCAGCGTCTTTTGATGAACCTCCACAATGAAAAATCATCTCGTTTTTGGTGTCATAATCAATGAAAATATACCTGTCGTGATAAATACCACCTATTGTGTTCAAAGTAATATCGACATTCGGATATTCTCGTTTGAAATCGTCAATTTCAGTCTGATGAAGACCATGATTGACATTGTCGCTAAATATTATCACCTTCACTCCTATCGCCACCGATTTCAGCAAAACCAAAGTTTTCAAACTTATATAATTATCAATGATATGAATGGTTTTCTTCGCGTTGGAATAAATCTCCGCGTATGCAATATCAGCTTCAACAGTTTGCCCGTTATAGAAAAGATAATCCTTTTTGATATTCGGGTCGGTGAAATCTTTAATAACCAAAGACAATTCATCACGGGTCACCATATTTTGCTTTATATAATGGATGTCATTTGTGTTGTTTTTAGTCTGTATAGCCAGAACATGCAATTCAACATCCGGCAAAACATTAGTGGTTTGAATGGCGAAATCTTTTAGTTTCTTAAAAAGTCTGATTAGCTTTTTACTCTGCTTTACTGCAAGATCGCCTTTCAGCACCATCATTAGAGAATAGATACCGAGTTCTGTAAAAGCGTAAGGAAGATATTGACGACCGCCTCTTTTTTCAGGTTTTGAGGTCAAAAATTTTGACCTCAAAACAGACTCTTTATCGTATATTACTGAATCACTGTTAGTTACAAATTCGTTTGAGGTGCAAAAATTGCACCTCAAACTTTCATACTCGCTATTAGTAAGTTGAAATCGCATATCATCATCAAATCGTTCAATATTGTTTTTAACTTGTTGATTGAATGATTTTGTTGAATATCCATAAATCTCCGCCAAATCGGCATCAAGCATCACCTGCACCCCTCTGATGATGTAAATCTTTGATTTTAAATAATTTTCGTCATAAATTGACAATTCATTGTTTACCATATTTTTAAAATTTAAAACATAATACAATCCCATTTCGCCTCTATGCGAACACCCAATCCCATTTGTATTCTGTTTTACAATGCTTTTCAGTTATGGCTCAAATCGGCTACAAATATACAATATTTTTTAAACAAACAACAAAATTAATGCAAAAAAAAGACGGATAATTCCGTCTTTACTATAAACTTTAAACTTAAAACTACTCTCAACTCTAAACTAATCAGGATTTGAATCCCGTAATTTTACGGTGCGAATCCACTAAAAACTTATTGTAATCCAACGCGTTAACCTCTTGCTCCTTCTCCAAGGCGAGGTCCAATACCTCGAGCATGTTGTCAACAAAATGGAACTGCAGGCCTTCGATGTATTCAGGCTTGATGTCCATGAAATCGCGCTCGTTGTCACGTGACAAAATGACATCTGTCACGGCGTTGCGCTTGGCTGCCAACATCTTCTCCTGAATGCCTCCAACCGGCAACACCCTGCCACGGAGCGTGATTTCACCTGTCATAGCGAGCTTGTCCTTGACACGACGCTGCGTGAATGCCGACGTTAACGCGGTCAGCATGGTGATGCCAGCTGAAGGACCGTCTTTAGGCGTAGCACCTTCCGGAACATGAATGTGAACATTCCATTCCTCAAACACTATCGGATTGATTTTCAACTCGTTGGCATGTGCTTTTATAAACTCGTATGCTATCGTTGCCGATTCCTTCATCACATCGCCGAGGTTACCTGTCATGTTAAGCTGACCATGTCCCCTGCTCAAGCTGACTTCAATCGACAAAATCTCTCCACCGACCGGTGTCCAAGCCAATCCGATGGCAACGCCAGGCATCGTATGTTTCACCTCTTCCTCGTCGTGATGCATAGGCACGCCAAGGGCTTTCTTCAAATCTTCTTCAGTAACTTTCTTTTCGTAATCGCCGCCAATGACAATAGCTTTCGCTTTCTTACGAATCACGTTAGCGATTTTGCGCTCCAGCGAACGGACGCCGGCCTCACGGGTGTAATCGTCAATGATTTTATAGACGATTTCTTCAGAAAACACTACATCTTTCGACTTCAAACCATGCTCCTTCAATTGCTTAGGAATCAAATGGCGCTTGGCAATCTCATATTTTTCCTCACGCAGATAGCCGTTCAAATCGATGATTTCCATTCTGTCGCGCAAGGCCGGGTGGATGGTCTGGAGGTTATTTGCAGTGGCGATAAACATCACCTTCGAGAGGTCGTAATCCAACTCGATGAAGTTATCGTTGAATGTGTTATTCTGTTCAGGATCAAGGATTTCGAGCAATGCAGCCTGCGGGTCTCCGTTGATGTTGTTGCCGCTCACCTTGTCGATTTCGTCAAGCACAAAAACTGGGTTCGACGACTTCGCCTTCTTCAAATTTTGGATGATACGTCCAGGCATTGCACCAATATATGTCTTACGATGTCCACGAAGCTCTGATTCGTCTCTAACGCCACCTAACGACATGCGTATATATTTGCGGCCCAACGCTTTAGCTATCGACTTACCCAGCGAAGTCTTACCAACGCCTGGAGGTCCGACCAAGCACAAAATCGGGGCTTTCATGTCGTTTTTCAGCTTCAAAACAGCCAGATGTTCAACGATTCTGTCCTTGATTTTTTCAAGACCGAAATGGTCTTTGTCGAGCACTTTTTGAGCGTGTTCGAGGTCAAAATTATCCTTTGTATATTCGTTCCACGGCAGCTCTACCAGATATTCGAGATAATTATGCTGAACGCCGTAATCAGCGGCTTGAGGGTTCATTCTTTGCAGCTTCTGAAGCTCTTTGTCGAACACTTCTGCCACCTCTTTGCTCCATTTTTTCTTCGCAGCCTTCGCCTTCAAATCCTTCACATCCTGCTCGTTAGGCGTTCCGCCAAGCTCTTCCTGAATGGTTCTAAGTTGTTGATTCAGAAGATATTCGCGCTGCTGCTTGTCGAGGTCGGTCTTCACCTTGCTCTGAATCTGCTGTTTCAAATCGACCATCTGCATCTCGTTGTTGAGAAGCTTCAACAATTCATTTGCAAACTTAGTTATATCGTTGATTTCCAGCAGTTTCTGACGGTCTTCCATCTTCGCCACGAGGTTGCTTCCGATGAAGTTGACCATAAACCATGGACTCTCGATATTGCGAATGGCGAAAGTAGCCTCAAACGGCACCGCTCCCGACTTCTGCACTATCTGCATCGCCATATCCTTGATGCTCTGTATCAAAGCTTTGAACTGGCGGTCGCGTGGCACTGGTGAGCTATCGCCAAACGGGGTGATTCTGCCACGCAGATAAGGCTCTGTGGCAGTTAACTCCTCCAGCTTGAAGCGGCGTTTTCCCTGAATGATGACGGTGGTGTTTCCATCAGGCATCTGAAGCGTTTTCATCACCTGTGCTATGGTTCCGATCTCAAAAAGGTCGGCCTGCATCGGTTCCTCCACCTTTGCGTCGCGTTGGGTGATGACACCGATGTCCATACCTTTTTTATATGCGTCCTTCACAAGGCGGATGGTCTTGTTTCGACCGACAGTAATCGGGATGACAACACCTGGAAACAGCACAGCGTTACGCAATGCCATAATTGGCAGTTCCTCAGGCAGTTGCGCGTCGATCATGCGTTTCTCGTCTTCCGGCGAAAAAAGCGGAATGTATTCTGTATCAGCCTCAATGATGTCGCTGAAGATTATATCGTGGTTGACTTGATTATCCATAAAAATGTTTTTTCCGAGAGGTCTCTATCAAAAATCGTGCCAGAAGTTTTTGTCACGAAAAAGCCCTTGTCAAGACTGACAAGGGCAAAACTTCATTATGAAAAATTTAACAAACCTATTCTTGGATTATTTCTTTTTTGCATCCTGGAATTTTTTGTACTTGTTGTTGAATTTATCAACGCGACCTGCTGTGTCAACAAGTTTCATCTTACCAGTGTAGAATGGGTGTGATGTGTTTGAAATTTCAAGTTTCACCAATGGATACTCATTGCCGTCTTCCCAAACGATAGTGTCCTTTGTATTGATGGTGGAACGTGACATGAATGCTTGGTCGTTTGACATGTCTTTAAACACGACCAGTCTGTAATTCTTTGGATGTATGTCTTTTTTCATTGCTGTATAATTTTCTTTC
>JAFYIE010000045.1 GCA_017538795.1 Bacteroidales bacterium
GAGTCTTTGTTACGTCAACGTTGCTCACTGCACCGGTAAGGTTGGCTTTCTTCTGTACACCATAACCCACAACAACTACCTCATCAAGGAGAGCTTTATCCTCGGTGAGCTTAATGTTCATGTTAGTGCCTGGGTTAACAGTCACTGTCTTGTAGCCGACATAAGCGATTTCGATTTTACCCTTACCACTGGCACGAAGGTTGAAATGGCCATTGATGTCGGTGGCTGTGACGCGAGTGGTACCGACTTCGGTAATCGTCGCGCCAATCACGGGTTCACCATTCTCATCGACAACGGTGCCCGACACATTGGTTAACTGTGTCGACATGGCTTGTGGCGCCTGCTCGGCATGAGAGTAGTTGAAACTACCAAATGCCAAAACCAGTGCACCAAACAATGCAAAATACTTTTTCATACGCACATGTTTTAGTTAATTATTAAATTGATTATAAATTAGTTTTACTATTTTTTCTCAAAGTCTAAATTAACGTTAAACTTAACAACAAATAAACTTTCCTTATATTTGGAATGCAAATATGGTTATTTTTTTTAATACTTGCAACTTTTTTTCAAAAAAAACAATACAAATCTAATTAAAAGTTAATAAAGATGTTGTAAAACATATTTTTTCAGAGATTTTTCATATTTATATAATAATTATAGAAAAAGGAACGGCATTCAAAAAAAACAGCCCCTTTGTTAACGTTTATCAGCTATTATATCGTCCAAAATCGCATGACAATTGCCCCCAAAAAACCGTTTCATTTCGTTTCATCTATAAAAAACGTGCAATCGTATATTAGATTTGGTAAGTAGTGATTAATTGTGTTACCTTTGTAGCGTAAAGAAATGCACACTACTAAAATGATAATAAACCAAAAGAATTCATATTTAATGAAAAACTTATTTAAATTCATGTTGGTAGCGATGGCGCTTGTGGCAATCGCTGTAGGCAATGCCAGCGCTGCTGTAATCAATGGTATCGTAATCGACTCCAGCGACAGCACCGAGCTACTTCAAGCCAATATCGCACTATTGAAGACCGACAAAGACAGCACTTATGTTGACGGCACCGTTGCCGACTGGAACGGAGTCTTCAACCTTGAGGATGTGCCAGAAGGACATTATTACCTGAAATGCTCCTACTTTGGATATAAAGACGTTGTAAAACGTGTGAGCATTGGTGCCGACGGCCGAGATGTGAACATGGGAATCATCGCTCTTGAGCAAAACACCATTGTGCTTAAGGACGTCGTGGTTATGGGTGTCAAGACTACCGTGCTAGTCAAGGAAGACACCATCGAGTATAATGCTGACACCTACAAAATGCAGGCAAACGCTGTAGTGGAAGACCTCTTGAAGCGAATGCCTGGAGTGGAGGTAAGCAGTGACGGTAAGATTACCGCCAACGGCAAGGAAGTGAAAAAGATTCTTATTGACGGCAAGGAATTCTTCAGTGACGATCCAACGATGGCATCGAAAAACATCCCTGCCGACATGGTCAACAAGCTGCAAGTGATTGACCGCAAGAGCGATCTTGCACGACTCACCGGTGTGGACGACGGCGAAGACGAAACGGTTATCAACCTCACAGTGAAGAAAGGCATGAATAATGGCTGGTTTGGAACTGTGACAGCGGGATATGGAACCGATAACCGTTATTTGGGCAACGTGATTGCCAACTACTTCAGAGACGGCAACCAGTTCACTTTCACAGGCAATGCCAACAATACCAACAATGTGGGATTCACCGATGGCGGCGCATCGCGATTCCGCCGTTTTGGCGGTGACCGAGGCATCACTACGTCTCAGATGCTTGGTGTTAACTTCAACGTAGGCTCTAAGGAAGATGAACACTTCCGTGTAGGTGGTGACGTGACCTACTCTCACACCAGCCGCGACACCCGCACGAGCACTAGCCGTCAAAACATCTTCAACGACTCAACAAGCTACCGTGATGCTTTATCGATGGCTCTCGATAAGACCCACAACATTCGTGGTAATTTCCGCTTGAAATGGGAGGTTGACTCGTTCAACACTATCGATTTCCGCCCTTACTTGTCGTTGAATTTCTCACACAGCGAGAGTAGCGACACCTCAATGACACGCGCCGGCGATGCCATGCGCTCCCCTGTGAACCGCAGCTTGAGCTACTATGACAACCACGGCAAGAGCTACGAGTTTGGCGGACGATTTATCTACAACCACAAGTTCCAGTCGCACCCAGGCCGCAGCTACAGCCTCTTCCTCAACTATAACTACAGCAATATTGATGAGGACGGCAATACGTTCACGCGCAACAACTACTACTTACTCGACCAGGAAGAAACCATCGATCAGGTATATGACAACCTGCGCAAGACCAATAGGATAAACGGACGCTTGAGCTGGACCGAGCCACTGGGCGACATCAAGAAAGCGCAATTCCTCACATTATCTTATAGTGCCAACTACAATGTGGCGAAGGCCAACAAGAGCGTGTA
>JAFYIE010000046.1 GCA_017538795.1 Bacteroidales bacterium
CGCCGCATCTTCGATGCGGCGCTTTCTTTTTATTTAGCGAACTGTACAGCTCGCGTCTCCCTGATGACAGTGATTTTAATCTGTCCAGGATACGTCATCTCTGTCTGAATCTGACGTGAGAGGTCGTATGCGATGCTGTCGGCTTCTTGGTCGCTGACCTTGTCTGCACCCACGATGACGCGGAGTTCACGTCCCGCCTGGATAGCGTAGGTCTTCACGACGCCAGGATATGACAATGCCATCTTCTCGAGCTTGTTCAGACGCTGGATGTAAGCCTCAACGACTTCACGGCGTGCGCCCGGACGTGCGCCAGAGATAGCGTCGCACACCTGAACGATAGGCGCGATGAGTGACTCCATCTCGATTTCATCGTGGTGAGCACCGATGGCGTTGCAAACGTCAGCTTTCTCTTTGTATTTCTCTGCGGTCTTCATACCGAGGATTGCGTGCGGAAGCTCTTCCTCGTTTTCTGCGACCTTACCGATATCGTGCAACAAACCTGCGCGTTTAGCCACTTTCGGGTTCAAACCGAGTTCTGCCGCCATAGTAGCGCAAAGCTTAGCTGTCTCGATAGAGTGCTGCAACAGGTTCTGTCCGTATGACGAACGATATTTCATTCTACCAATCATGCGGATAAGCTCAGGCGCCAAATTGTGAATGCCAAGGTCGATGACAGTACGTTTACCTGTCTCAATGATCTCTTGTTCAACCTGTTTCTCGACTTTCTTCACCACTTCCTCGATACGTGCCGGGTGGATACGGCCGTCGGTAACGAGTTTCTGAAGCGATAGGCGTGCAATTTCACGACGGATTGGGTCGAAACCTGAAAGAAGGATTGCGTCAGGGCTGTCATCGATGATTATTTCAACGCCTGTAAGCGACTCGAGAGCACGAATGTTACGGCCTTCACGACCGATGATACGACCTTTGATCTCGTCATTTTCGATGTTAAACACCGATACAGTATTCTCAATCGCATGTTCAGAAGCTGTTCTCTGGATGGTCTCAAGGACAATCTTCTTTGCGTCTTGATTTGCCGACATCTTAGCTTCTTCGACGATTTCCTTAGCGAGAACCATAGCTTCGGCGCGAGCCTCGTCTTTCACAGCCTCTTTCAGCTGTTCTTTGGCTTCGTTCACGGTAAGACCCGAGATCGACTCAAGCATCTTCTTCTGTTCCTCGTGAATCTTGTCGAGCTCTGCCTGACGTTTCTTGATGTTTTCCTGCTGTGTCTCAAGTTTCTGTTGCTGGGTGTTCAGCTCGTTAGCCTTACGGTTAAGTTCCTCCGCGCGTTGGTTCACCTGCTGTTGCTGCTGCTGCACACGGCTTTCCACCTTCTGCAGCTCGCGTTTCTTCTCGTTTGTCTCCTTCTCATAATCCGATTTCATCTGCAAGAATTTCTCCTTTGCCTGAAGGATCTTGTCTTTCTTGATAACTTCGCCTTTTTCCTTCGCTTCTTCAAGCAACTGCTTGCTTTTCTTTGTCAGGGCGTTACGCATGAGTGTCGTTGCCAGTAAAACACCGACACCAACGCCCAAAACACCTGCCACTGCGTAAATAATGTTTGTGCTTAATTGTAGTAAAATCATTTTTTAATACCTTGATTTTACTCTTCCGCGAAAAAGAAAAAATCTGTCTGCCCAAAGGGATCGTAAACCCTTGTATATCACGCTTATGGCTGCCACGATACGCAAACGTCCACTGGCGTTAAAGCTCCTCTTGCGAGGATGAGGCCTGTTTTTGTACCCATGAGTCAACCGGTTTAATTTGTATTAGTTGTTAAGGTTACATCATGCGGTGGACAGACAGACAAATCTTATAAGTTTTCAGTCAACAAATCATCGATGACATCGAGTTGCTTGTCGAGATATTGATCCTTAAATGCGGTATCGTTCTCATATTTTACCACGCTTGTCGCGAACTGGATACATGCCATTGAGACTAACGACAGATAATCTTTATCTGTGTACACTCTCTTAAATTCCTTCACCCGTTCGTTAATCATGTCAGCGGCTCTCCGCACCTTCTCCTCATCAGCCTTGTCAATAGTCAAACGGTAATTGCGTTCCGCAACGGTAATACTTATCTTTATTTCATCACTTTCGCTCATAACCGTCAATTATTTATCACTGTTCGGCGTTCAATATCGCAACACATTGATCTATTTCCTTCACCAATGTCTTGATCAACTGCCTACTTTCTTCAATTTCTTTCTCGTTTCCGAGTGCGTTAACAATTGTTGTTTTATTTATTTTATCCTTGAATTCTTCGTTCTCCGACTGAAGAATCTTAACTTTCAGTTGAAGCTCCTCATTCTGTCGAACGAGCTCACCGTTCTTCTCAACTAGTTGATTCTTAAGCGCTACGAGCTTTCTCAACTTTAACTCGATTTCCGAAAGTCTTACACTTAAATCAGCCATTTCCTTTTACAGTTTGCTTTAGAATTTTCGCACAAAGATAAAAAGAATTATTGTATTACGCAAACTTTTTTTTGAAAATTTTACAAAAGTAGTTTAATTTGTTGTTTTTACAGCACCAAACACTCGGCATTTCAAGCACTTACGCTTTTTGCAATAGCAGTTGTACAGATGCAATAACGCTTGTGTTTGCTGCGCATTTTGCACATTTACTCCCAATTTTCTGAATTTTCGTATTATCAAATTATCCTCAGCTTCCATGACATTCAGAAATCCTAAACTTCTGTTCTTCATCTCCTGATCGTCACGATAAATTCCATAGCTGAACAGCATCGGAACTACAGCATTGATAATCAACACGTCAATCGCTGTCGCGCCGAAGTTCTTTTTCATAAACTTCGACGGTTTTTCAAATTGGAAATGCGTGTCCCAATATTCATTGACTTCAACATTAAAAAGATTTCGCATCGAATCCAAGTCGCTGATTGTCTGCAACTTAGAAAACGATTCATCAAAATCGCGCACCATCGACGCCATCTGAGCCAGGCGTATGGTAGGAAAATTCGGCGGTCGCAAACGCAAGAACTTCCAATAAAGCATCGGCATCACTTTAAGGTTAAACTTCGATTTCAATATCTTGAATTCTCTCTGGAGAAGAACAGGATAAGGCTCCGAGAACTCCTGTTCAAGGAAACCCGCGCAGCCGAAGAACATCGCCTCGATTTGCAACCGGTTGTCGATGTGCTTGCGCAAAATACGCAACGGCAACAACCTCGCCAACATTTCAAACGCATCGTTGTTGACCTTCAACCCTGAATAATGCATAAGTCGCTGATACAAAGTCTCTTCCCAGTCATAGGCATTGTCCGCAAGCTTGGAAAAAACATCTTTTACCTCCGTCTCGAGACGCTCAACCACGACGCGCTCGAGCCACGAAAGCCACGTAAACTGCTGAATACCAGCAATCAACTTCTCACACGGGATCCATCCCCTAGACCTTAAAAAACCATTGTACCTCTCGTAAATTCCTTCGTCAAACATTCCTCTAACCTCAATCGTCGGGATAGCAACTCGTTCAGTATCATTACAATACACGACATGCAAAATAACATTTCTGTAAGCGCCATCATTTTGATGTCCATGACGAAACCAATCCGAAGCGTTGACATGAATCTCGACATGTCCGACCCACAACGTGCGCCCGATACGAATACGAGCGTCAAGGAAATCAGGACCAGAATCATAATTACGGTTTCCGACACTTATAACATAAACAGAATCCCCTTCGACAGTACGAATATCTTTTGACAGCAACCTGTTCTCCCAGAGATAATATAAAAACTCTTCCTTCATAAACAATGTGTTTTCGTACTGCAAAACTATATATATAATAAAAGGTGTGCATAAAAATCACCAACTATTTCGTGATTTCAACACACTTTTAACTAAAGTTGCAGATTTATGAAGGAAATCTTAAAAAATTTTTGCTAAAAACGCCTATTTCAGACCTTTACACATGTAAACGAAGATATAATTCGCAGGTTTGCCGCAACGCTCAACAGTGATTGTATCGCATGGCACAATTTCATCAAACTTATCTTTGAGATAACGCTGTGGCTCGTAATAATCGGAACTCAAATTCAGGAACCAATAGTCAGCGCCCTTCTGAAGACCGCCTCTATATTCATTTATCCAAACATATTTATGAATTTCAGACGCGTCTCTAAGTCCAAACACATTGATTCCCAGCGGATTAGCGACATAATAATCGAGATTTGCCATCGGGAACCATTTCAGCCCGACCATGCCGTCCTCCTCTTTCATAAGACCTTCATCGATTTTTTCCTGACGAATTTTTTGGAAGTTGTCTTTGATCGAACGCCAGCCGTAAATCGTTGTGGTTAAGTCAGTTTCGCCATAATATCTGACCGTTTTCGACCTTTCGCCAAAATTCAACGGGATGATGCCGGTTTTTATCTCTATCGTTCCAAAAACCAAGATGAAAACCAGCAGAGATAACGTAGCTATTATAGGTTTCGGCAGTTTTATTTCTCCCTCCTTAACAGATTGTTTATCAGCGAGATACGATGCCGGGAACAACAAAAGCAACGAGAATGCGGGCGCCGACCAATGAGGCAGAATCGGGCGCGTGAGAGAGAAGAACCAGAAAACGCCGATGAACGGAAGCGCGAAAAGGAGCAAGAGGCGCCGCGATGTTTCGTCAAGATATTTTTTGCCCTTGAACAACGCCACTAACGCCGTGATTATCAGCACATAATTGATAGGATTGTTATATCCCGTCTCACCTAAAATCTCCATTATAAAATCACCAGGCTGCAGTTTTCCGAACAAACTCACGCGGTCGCCATGGAAAGTGAAACTGATGAAATCGTTTTGAATGTTCCAAATCAAAATCGGAAGCATGCAAACAGCCGTTATCAAGGCTGAAAGATATAAATATTTGTTTTTCAACTGTTTACGGTCGTAAAACAAGATGTAAAGGCCAACACCAATCCAAATAAAACCTGCGGAATATTTTGAGAGAATGGCAAGGCCAGCGAAGAGACCAGCGAGCACATAATGTTTACCGAATTCCTCGGCTTCGCTTCGGAATGATAAGAGGAAGCAATAAATAGAAAGCAGCGTAAACAGCATCAGCGGAGTATCAGGCATGATGAAAATGCCAGTTATTATAAAGCAATACAACGATGCCGTATAAAGCAAAGCGGCATAAAATCCTGCAAGTTTGTTTTTTATCAGGCAGCCGAGCCTATATATAATATATGTGTCGACGGTCATGAAAATTATTGACGACAAACGCAGGGCGAACTCGCTGGAAAACAATAGATTAAGACTAAAAATCTGCATTATCCACCCCACCATCCCAGGATGATCGAAATGACTCCAATCGGGATACATGGCGTAAGTCCAATAATAAACCTCATCGTTTCCGAATTCGACGAAAGCCGCGAGAAAACCACGCACTAACGCACTGATTATAAGCAACCAGATGATGTATTTGTCGATTTTATTTTCCTGAATTTCCATGTTTCTTTCTTGTAAAAATTAATCTTGCAAACGCAATAACCACGAGTATATAAACCGCCCACATCAGATAGGTGCGACCTTTCATGATTTTAGCCTTGTCCAAATCAAAGAAATATTGATATTGATGACGGACTAACGGATTGAGATACAATATGTTGCCATTTTCAAACTCGATCTCAGTCCTGATGTATGTGTCATTTTTTTCAAAATGATAACAAGCTTCGGTAACATCGCTAACTCGTTGTTTTACAATTGCATTCTGACCGATGAAACGAATTCCCTTGGCTTTTTCCGAAACAGAAACAAACAAAGTGTCATTTCGCAATGTAACTTTTTGTAACTCAGAAACTTCAATCAAGCTGCCCGAATATTTCACAGCGTACGAATTGCCCGTCTCGAGCGAATTTAAAATAGATTTCGCATCATTATCGCCAATACATGCGGTCAAATACTTGATTGAATCTGCGCCAAACTCATCGCCGGTATTTGCAATTATGTTCACACGATGCCCGTTTGAAAGAGCTATGTCCCAGTAATACAACGAGTTATCATTCGGGCTCAAAGCCTCCATCACACGATAATGATCCAAGCGCGTCATCTCAACCTTTTTAAAACCCTTTGAAGGATGCGCAGGTGCCACAAGACGACATTTTTTATTCAGTTGATCGATGTTAAACTGCTTATAATGAACGCTTTGCAAAAACGGATAGTCAATTTTACGCTTTTCAGTATAACCCAAACAAAGAAAACGAGTTCCTGTCAGAGCATAGCCATATTCATAAACATTAATTCCTTGATTTTCAATAGATTCAGAGCGAAAATCAATATAATTAATTCTGTCGATTTTTGAATAAGGATTGTAGATAAAATCACCTTTGAAAGGCTCGATATCTGCAAAAGTATAAGACGGCACGGCGAGATATATCGCCATGATTATCAACAAGATAGCCCCGACAAACCAAAACATCGCACGGCAAAACCTGTTGCTTTTTATCCTATTCCAAAATTTTCTTTCCGACATAACTATAAATCAAGATGCAAAGTTAAAGATTTTTGATAAATAAACGTCAATTCGATAAAAATTTGTATTTTTGCAAATTAATATTTTAGATTTTTAATTATGGAGTCAAATCCAAAGGAAAATATTATTGAAGAGGTAACGAATAAGGACTATGAGTTCGGTTTTGTGACCGATATCGAGACCGATTTCATACCGAAAGGCCTGAATGAGGACATCATACGCCTGATTTCGAAGAAGAAAGAGGAGCCTGATTGGCTGTTGGATTTCCGCTTGAAGGCTTTCCGTCACTGGCAGACTTTGAAGATGCCAACTTGGGCGCACCTCACCATCCCACCCATTGATTTTCAAGATATTATATATTACGCGGCACCTAAACAGCGCAAGGCGAAGAGCCTCGATGAGGTCGATCCCGAACTTTTAGCGACATTCGACAAGTTGGGTATTTCGCTCGATGAACAGAAAAAACTTTCCGGAGTGGCTGTCGACGCTGTGATGGACTCGACTTCGGTGAAGACCACGTTCCAGGAGACGCTTTCGAAGCACGGAATCATCTTCATGTCGTTCAGCGAGGCAGTGAAACAACACCCTGACTTGGTGAAGAAATACCTCGGAAAAGTTGTCCCATACACCGATAACTTCTTCGCGGCATTGAACTCAGCCGTGTTCAGCGACGGTTCGTTCTGCTATGTACCAAAAGGCGTGCGCTGCCCTATCGAACTCTCGACATATTTTAGAATAAATGCAGCAAATACAGGTCAGTTTGAGAGAACTTTGATAGTCGCCGACGAAGGCGCCTACGTAAGCTACATGGAAGGCTGCACCGCTCCGCAACGTGATGAAAATCAATTACATGCGGCTATTGTGGAAATCATTTCCGAGAAGGACGCAGAGGTTAAATATTCGACCGTTCAGAACTGGTATCCGGGCGACAAGGACGGCAAAGGAGGCATCTACAACTTCGTCACGAAACGAGGCATCTGCCGTGGCGACAACGCGAAAATCTCGTGGACGCAGGTCGAGACAGGCTCAGCAATCACTTGGAAATACCCGAGCTGCATATTGAAAGGCGACAACACCGTGGCTGAATTTTATTCAGTGGCTGTCACAAATAACTATCAACAGGCCGATACCGGCACGAAGATGATTCACATCGGCAAAAACAGCCGCTCGACCATCATCTCGAAAGGTATCTCGGCAGGTCACAGTCAGAATGGATACCGCGGATTGGTGAAAGTGGTGCCGGAAGCTTCAAATTGCCGGAATTTCTCGCAATGCGACTCGTTGCTGTTGGGCGACCAATGCGGCGCTCACACCTGGCCTTACGTGGAATGCGGCAACGACAGCAGCATTCTCGAACACGAGGCCACGACGTCGAAAATTTCGGAAGACCAGCTGTTCTATTGCAACCAACGCGGCATCCCGACTGAGAAAGCTATCGGATTAATCGTCAACGGATATGCAAAGGATGTTTTGAACAAACTGCCAATGGAATTTGCGGTTGAAGCCCAGAAATTGCTGTCAATTACGTTGGAAGGTAGTGTTGGGTAGGGACGGATTGCATCCGTCCGAAAGGACAGGCGCGGCCTGTCCGTACAAAAAATGAAAAAAAATAAAAATTATATAAAATGTTACTGAATATCAAGAATTTACACGTCTCAATCGGAGGCAAGGAAATATTAAAAGGTTTCAACCTTGGAGTGAACGAGGGCGAGATTCACGCCATCATGGGACCTAACGGAACAGGCAAGAGCACATGGGCAGCCGCTGTCACAGGTCGCGAGGGCTACGAGATCACCGAAGGCGAGATCTGGTACAAAGGTCAGAATATCGTCGGGATGCCACCAGAGGAGCGCGCAAACCTCGGCATCTTCCTGAGTTTCCAGTACCCTGTGGAGATTCCGGGCGTCTCGATGCAGAACTTCATGCGCACTGCAGTCAACGCGAAACGCGAATATCAAGGACTTCCGCCAATGTCGATGATCGACTTCACAAAGATGATGAAGCAGAAACAGGCTATGGTGGAAATCACCGAGAAGCTGCAGAACCGCTACGTAAACGTGGGATTTTCGGGCGGCGAGAAGAAGAAAAACGAGATCTTCCAGATGGCGATGCTCGAACCTGATCTCTCCATCCTCGACGAGACCGACTCCGGATTGGATATCGACGCTTTAAGAATAGTGGCAAACGGCGTAAACCAGCTTCACAACGAGCATAACGCCTTCGTGGTAATCACTCACTATCAGCGACTTCTGGATTATATAGTGCCGGATTTCGTCCACGTGATGTACGACGGTCGCATCGTGAAGTCGGGCGACAAGAAACTCGCGCTCGAGCTCGAAGAGAAGGGTTACGAATGGGTTAAGGAACTGAAACTCTAACACTTACGGCGATGGCTTATCTCGAAAATAACATAACGGTCGGTAAGAATCAGAGTCGAAAGCTCGTACTTTTGGACGACAGCAGTCATCTGCAGTCGAACGAGGAGCAGTGCGACATCGTGATGGAAGAAAACTCCACCCTCGAGCTGTACAGGATTCAAAACCTCAACGACGATTCACATCTGACCACGCACATCAACATCAAGCAGGCCGCCAACAGCAGCGTGCACTTCGTGATTGTGACGTTCAACACCGGTTGGGTGCAAAACAACATCAACGTCGACTTGAATGGCGAGGGCGCAGATTTGCAGATTTACGGTCTGTACATCCTCGACAAGAAACAACATGTCGAAAACCTCATGAAAATCAACCACAACGTGCCAAACTGCAGCAGCAACGAGAAGTTCAAAGGCATTTTAGACGACGAGGCATCTGCCGTGTTCAACGGTCACGTGATGGTGGCTCCGCACGCACAGAAAACCAACGCATATCAGAACAACAGCAACATCATCCTCACCGACAAGGCTAAGATCAACACCATGCCTTTCCTTGAGATTTATGCCGACGACGTGAAATGTTCACACGGCACATCCACAGG
The DNA here is from genome assembly GCA_017538795.1 of Bacteroidales bacterium. Classification (GTDB taxonomy): domain Bacteria; phylum Bacteroidota; class Bacteroidia; order Bacteroidales; family F082; genus Limimorpha. The sequence goes on from JAFYIE010000046.1 coordinate 9,463, forward strand.
TCAGCTCGACCAGGATGCGATGTTCTACATGCGCCAGCGTGGCATCAAAAAAGCTGACGCGAGGATGCTTTTGATGTACGCTTTTGCAGCTGAAATCAGCAATCACATCAAGATCGAGAGCGTCCACGACAGCATCGACGACATGATAAAACGCCGTCTGAAAGGCGAACTCTCGAGCTGCGACACCTGCATTTTCCAGTGCAGCAACAAAGAGAAAGTTTTTAAGATTGATTTAGACAAAATATAATGAATCAATTCAACATAAACGATATTCGGAAGCAGTTTCCGGTGCTGGACCAGCAAGTTTACGGCAAGCCGCTGGTGTATTTCGACAACGCCGCAACCACGCAGAAACCGCTTTGTGTGATTGAGCGCGAACGCGATTACTATCTGCATGAAAACTGCAACATACACCGCGGAGTTCATTACCTCAGCCAGATGGCGACCGAGGCTTACGAAAATGCAAGAAAGACCGTGGCGCAGTTTGTTAATGCACGCCAGTCTCAGGAGATTGTGTTTACCAGAGGCACTACTGAATCTCTTAATTTACTGGCAACTTCGTTGGGGCAACTGCTTGTCGGTGAAGGAGATAAGGTGGTGGTGAGCGCTATGGAGCATCACTCGAACATGGTGCCGTGGCAGCAGATGCTGATGCGCTCAAAAGGCGAACTCCTAGTCATTAGAATGGATAAAAAAGGCGTCCTCGACCTGAATCATTACGAAGAGTTACTCAAACAGCGTCCGAAAATCGTTTCTATTGCTCACATTTCCAACACTTTAGGCACAGTGAATCCTATCAAGGAAATGATAGCGATGGCGCACAAATACGACATTCCAGTTGTGATTGACGGCGCACAGTCGATGGCACATCAAGTGATTGACGTTCAAGACCTTGACTGCGATTTTTACGTGTTTTCGGGTCATAAGATGTATGCTCCGATGGGCATTGGCGGCTTGTACGGCAAGATGGAATGGCTCGAGAAGATGCCTCCATATCAGTTTGGCGGCGAGATGGTCGATACTGTGAGCTTTGAAAAGACCACATTCAACAAAGTACCGTTTAAATTTGAGGCTGGAACACCGAATGTTGGTGCTGCTTTAGGTCTGGAGACAGCTGTCAAGTTCATCCAAAGCTTTGACCGCCAGGAAGTTGAGGCTTATGAAGACGAGCTTTTGGAATATGCCACCGAAGAGCTTGCAAATATCGAAGGCACGCGTTTCATCGGGCAGGCGCCGAAGCGTAACGGATTGATTTCGTTTGTGATAGACGGCATCCATCCTTACGATTTGGGCACCATCATCGACAAGATGGGCGTTGCAGTACGCACGGGACATCATTGCGCCGAGCCTGTTATGACGTTCTTTGGTATCCCTGGAACGGTGAGAGCGTCGTTTGCAATGTACAACACGAAGGAAGAAATTGATATTTTTGTAAAAGCAGTTGAAAAGGCTGCAAATATGTTAAAATAAGCCATTAGGTATTAGCCATTAGCCAATTAGGTAATCCACTAACGGCTAATGGCTAATGGCTAACGGCTAATAGCTAAAAAATATGACAATTAAAGAAATACAAGATTCAATAGTTGAGGAGTTCTCGATGTTCGACGACTGGATGGACCGCTATGCGATGCTCATCGAGATGGGTAAGGAATGTCCGATCATCGACCCACAGTACCGTAACGACAACTACCTCATAAACGGCTGTCAGTCAAGGGTTTGGCTTCACGCCGAGTTGAAAGACGGCAAGATTTATTTCACTGCCGACAGCGACGCCGTCATCACCAAAGGCATCATCAACTTATTGATTAAGGTGTTTTCGGGACAGACTCCAGCCGACATCTTGGCAGCGGACATGGGATTTTTGGATGAGATTGGCTTGAAGGAGCACCTCTCTCCTACCCGCTCGAATGGGCTGCTGAGCATGGTGAAACAGATGATGTTGTATGCGGAACTATTCAATAAATAGGATGGATTCCTCGCTTCGCTCGGAATGACAATTTATTATTTGAAAGATAAAGAAGATGACCGAAATAGAAAAAAATGAACTAAAAGAGCGCGTGATTGCTGTGTTAAGCGGCATTTACGACCCTGAGATACCAGTTGACATCTACAAACTGGGCTTGATTTATGAAATCAACATTGACGATGAGGGTGCGGTGAGTATTTTGATGACCGTGACGGCTCCTAACTGCCCTGTCGCCGACTATCTCCCTAATTTCGTTAAGGAGAAAGTCAGCGCTATAATGGGCGTTAAGTCGTGTGATGTGGAGCTGACCTTCGAGCCGGCATGGAGTCCTGCGAGCCTCTCCGAAGAGGTGCGTGCTGAGCTCGGTCTCGATGAAGGTTTCGGCTTCAGCGATATGATGTATTAGTTTTTACTGCAATTTCCAATCAGATCCTTCGCCATGCCTAAGAACATAAAGGCAACGGCGTTGAAATCCATATTCAGATCTTTGCTCAAGCCGACTTTATCTTTGAAGATGGCGACGTTGAACCACTGAAGGCACTGGAATGCGCGGTGGAAATACAGACGGTTAAGCTCTTCCTGTGTCGGTTTGTGACCCACGTAAGCCTCGAGCAGCGACAAAGCCTTGTCGAAACCGGCGTTTCCGTAGCATGCGATATCGTAGAACGGGTCGTTCATTCCTGCAAATTCCCAGTCCAAAACGTAGAACTTATCCTTTGCGATGACGAGGTTTGTAGGCTGATAGTCGCAGTGGCACGGCACTTTTTTCACCTCTTTGTAAAGCTTACGCATCTCGTCGAGGGTGTGACGGAGCTCGATGTATTCCTGAGGATGCTTGAAACCGAGGTCGGTGCAGTATTTCTCGTAGGTGTCAAGACGACCGAAAGCGTTGTAGTCGCTGAACTTCAGGTCGCTGTTGTGCAGTTTTTTCAGAGCCTTCACCGACATCTCGTTGTAAGAAACCACGTCGGTTGTCGACATGATGGTGCCGTCGACGTATTTTGCCAATTTCTCGCCTGAGCGGATCTCGACGTAAACTGTCTCGTTGTTAAGGTCGAGTTTTTCAACTTCCTTGATGTTGGCGTCTTCTTCAACGCGGTCGACAAAACGTTCGGCGAACTTACCTGGCACGCGATATGTATATAATTCTCCTTGACACTCAACAACATAAGTGTAATTACTCATTCCACCTTCGAGGCGTTTCACAATCTTAGCGTCGGTTGCTTGCAGCAAGGCGTTAACTCTTCTGATGATATAAAGTTCAATTTCCATGGTTAAAAATTGTTTATTAAATCGTTTTCAAAATTGGGTGCAAAGATACATAAAAGTTTAGAGTCGAAAGTCGAAAGTTGAAAGTTTTTTTACAATATTTTTAGTTTTATAAAAAATAATTAGTAATTTTGCAGCCTGAAAAATGATGGGGGTTTAGCTCATCTGGTAGAGCGTTAGGTTCGCAATCTAAAGGTGGCCGGTTCGAGTCCGGTATCCTCCACAGTTTCAAACGTCAGTGCATTGGTTATCAACGGCTGACGTTTTTTAATGCCTTATTTTTGTCAGCAAAATGTCAGCAAAAATTTTGGCACCCCTGAAAAATTGGCTTCAGAGGTGCCTTTTTTGTGTGTTAAAATCGTAATATACGATAGTGCAAATATACAAAAAATTTTAATGTAAAACAGATAATCTGTTATTCGAGTAAGAATTCACCACAATAGTGAGAATTGGAGATTAATTTTCCATCGGCAGAGCGCATGGTGACGTAAACGTGAATGTGATCTTCTACCCATTCATTTGGAAATTCGCAATGCGTGGTGGTTTCAGAACGGGTGTAGCCGTTCATGAAATACTTGAGCTCTTGTTTTTCTTCATTGCATACGACTACCATAGAGATGTCGTCGGCTTTGGCGTTGCCGGAGCCTGAGTTGTCCTGCCATAGGAAATCTATTCCATTATAATTGGCATAGACTGTTTCGACTACTGGCGGAGTGAGAAGGCCATGCGACCAAACTAATTTTGTGTAGTCTGGAGCATAGTCGGGATAGTCACCTAAGATGGCATTTCTGACCATCTGTGAGACTGCATAGTTGAGCGGTGACTGGTGCTTCGCGACATCCTTCAAGCCGACATTAAGAAACTCTTGTGCCTGCTGCAAGAAGTTGCGAGCGAACTCCATCTTCGTTCGTTGTTCTATTTGTTTTGGTGTGCGAGGATTCTTAGTGTGAGTGGCAATGCCTCGCATGTAGGCTGTGCCTTTCCAGCTGGCACCGATGACGGTGCCGACCTTGCCGGAGAAGCCTCCTAAAACGCCTTGTTTAATAGTTCCCATAATTATCTAATGTTTTGATTGTTAATAATTTTATTCATCTTCTTCGTTGATGTGCATGCTGTGGAAGTCCAAGCAAGCGTTTGAGACTTGACCGAGAGCTTTGTCGTAAACGAATGCCCAGCCCAAGAGGTCTTTATCACTGTCAATAGGAAATCCTTGCATGACGAGTGAGGTTCCAGTGGTGAATGGCTCGTCGTGGACGTGAGTGAACCAGGTGTTAGACACTTTATCATAAAGGATTAAAATGAAGCCTGGATATTCCACTTCAGAGTTGTCGTATTGAATTGCTGCAACAAACCAATTGCCATTTTCTGCAGGGTCATCGATAGCAAACATATCAAAACACTGCAGAAAGCCTTTTGAAAGTTGAAGCTTTTTGTAGATGACTACTGGCTCGCCATCGTGGTTTTCGATGGCACCTGGGTAGTTGATCTTGACGGCTTTGTTGAAAGTGGACATTCCATGGTCGTAATCACCGAAGGTGAGACGGAGAGTGGAAGCGATTGGGCGAAGCACCTCAATGATGGCGCTCAGCGCACGCTGGCAAAAGAGTGTTCCCCAAGTAGCTTGAGTGGTGTAATGCTGTGGCATGCCACGCATATAAGCTTTGCCTTTCCAGCTGGCACCGACGACGGTGCCAACTTTGCCGGAAAAGCCTCCGAGAATACCTTGTTTAATAGTTCCCATAATACATAATCTTTATATTGTTTTTACTAATGATTAGCCACCGTTGACTTTGACGTACTCAAGTGGATTTGAGACTTGGCCGGTGACTGGATCGTAGGTGCAGGCGAAGCCGAGGTATTGTTTAGCTGCATGTAGAGGCATGCCGCCTGAGAATTCCAGAGTTTCTCCCGCATCATAATGTTCTTTGATGATACCTGAAAACCAGATACCATCTTCGCCGTCATAAATAAAGAAGATTAGACCATCAAATTCAGGAAGTTGAGAATGATCCATTATTGTAGAAACGTAGTAATTGCCGTTCCCGGAGTAATCTTCAATAAACAAGCTTCTGAAAGCCTTGAGAGTTCCTTTTGAAAGGATGAGTTTGGAGAAGTCGACTACAGGTTGGCCGTCTTGGTTTATGATAGCCTTTTTGTAGTTGATTTGGACAGCTTTATTGAAAGCCGACATTTTGCCTGCACTCTTAGCAAACGTAATTTGCAGAGTGGTGGCAATCGGGCGCAGCGCATCTGTGATAGCCCGGAGGGCTGCACGATTATACAACTGCGCAGCAGTGCGAGGGTTTTTAACATGCTGGGCTTGCCCGCGCATGTAAGAGATGCCTTTCCAGCTGGCACCGACGACGGTGCCAACTTTGCCAGAAAAGCCTCCTAAGATTCCTTGTTTAATAGTTCCCATAATCTTTATATTGTTTTGAGTTTTTTAGGATTAACCGCCCATAGCTTCGACATCTGGAATCGGATCTGAGACGGCACCAGTGGATGGGTCGTAAGCACAAGCAAAGCCAAGGTATTCTTGGTCGCCGTAGAGCGGAACGCCAGTGAATTCGATAGTTTCGCCAGTGTGGAAGTGTTGCTTGATAACGCCAGTGAACCAGCTGCCCTCAGTCGGATCGTAGATGAAGAAGATGAGAC
>JAFYIE010000047.1 GCA_017538795.1 Bacteroidales bacterium
GTATTTCCTCTAAAACTAATTAATGCCAACAAAGCAGCAGAACATAATAATCCCAAAAGCGAGGATCTGGAACCTGATAAAAAAATAACAATCACACAACCCAACACTAAAACTAATGCGACCAACCGATGAATTAATTCTTTTTTTATAAACATAAAGGAGACCATGACGGTCCCAAGTTGAGCACACATCATTGCAAAATTATTCTCATTTGTTGACTCAACTGTATATCTCTCTGTTGTGTCCACTGCGATTCCCGAAAGACTAACCTCATATAAAATACCAAGTAAAACTATCACAGAAGACCAAAACAACATTAAAGACAATCTCTCTATATCAACATTATTTTGTCTTTGTAGAAAATACAACACCAACAAATTTTGTAACATCACAAAAAATGTGAAGAAACTACCCGAAATGGATATAAGAGAAGAAAAGGCGTTAAATACTATTAGCACTACACAAAGAATCCCGATATCCTTGTATCCATTTGTTTTTTTAAAGGAATCCTTGCTGAACAACAACGAAACTATTAGCACCAAGGAAAAAATACGACTTGCGCCCAAACCTTCAACAGGCGAAAAGTATGTTGATGACAATGATGCCACAAAATATGCTGGAAAAATAACAAATGGATGCCTTAACGAAAGAATCGAAATCGCCAATGCAGCATAAAATGGACTAGGAGTTTGTAGTACCTCTGATAAAATTAGCAAAAGTGGCATTATTAGTGTTACCACATCTGCTATTTTATTTTTTCTATTATTAAATTCCATTATTTAAATAATTATCACAATATTGTTTACCTATATTATTCCAACTCAATCGGCTTACCGATTGTGATATCACAGCAGCACTACATAATTCGTATGTTCCGATAAGTAACAAGGTAGAAACAATACTCTTCGACTTTTCATCCTCCAATAAAACCGAGTTTGTGTGGTCTAAAATGTGCTCATCTACAATAGGTAACGATTGCGGCAAAATAACGGGTATTCCACAGGCTAAACTTTCAATAAAAACTTTTCCAAACCCTTCAGCCGCACTTGGCATAATAAAATACCTTGACTTAATTAAAAAATCCCTCAATTTTTCTTGACTACAATGGGGAAGGAAAGTAACATCAAGATTATATTTATTTACTGATTCTTTAAGTTGCTCAACATATTCATCTCTACCTGTACCTATAATTAGATAAGAAAACTCCCTCCCCTGCTCTTTCAGTATTCTTAACGCTTCTATCACTCGTTCTTGTCCTTTATTTCTATCTATGGCAGCTATCGTTATCAAATCATATTTCTTTTGAATATTATTATCTTCTTCTTTATAGAAAAACAAAGAAGAGTTATATCCATTTAAAACGACCCTTGTAGGACAATTAAAACCGCCATAATATTTGCCCCAGTCACTTCTATTCTTTTCTGAAATAAAAGTAACCATTTTATAAGGGAGCGTTATCACATCTTTTTCTTTTTTCCTATAATTCAGATAACCAGGAACCGTATCATTATAGCCATTCATGCCATGCAGTCTCAATATAGCCGGTAGCCTATTATTCCAAAGAAGTTCTACATAATACGCATTAGTTATTCCATGAAAGTGGATTGCATTAGGCATTTCCCTTTCTATTGCATAATCCAAAAAAAGTGCTTTGACAAAGGTTTTGGAGAAAGGATACTGATACTTATTTCTCAAATACAAAGACTTCCTAAAAAAACGAGGTAATCGGTAAAACTTTTTTAAACAATGTCTTAAAAGCAGTTTTGAATTCCATCCTATTACCTTTGTTGAATCGACCATCTTCTCTTCTGTATTAACATCAGTACAAGCCAATACAACCTCATATTGGCCATGCAAACTATTCACGGCATCATGAAGGTCGAAAATACCCGTTGCCAAACCAGATGTTTGCTTGCCTCCTTTCCAATAAGGAAGAAAAGCAAGTGCCAAAATCTTTTTCATTAATATATCTAAATTAATTACAATAATTCATGCTGAATAATCCTAACTATACCACAATTCTCTTCACAAATCTAGCTCGTTTAAACACAACGGTAAATTTTAAACCCGTTACAGATAGACTTATCTATATACTTATTCTCTTATAGACATGTAAAAACAACTTGTTTATTTCTTACAGTTTTCATTATATGACTAATTGCCACTTTAAATATGCTCCTCCACCCCACGGAAATGCACGTTGAGCTCGTGGAGGTGCTCCAGCAATGTTCCAAGAGGTGTGCCCTCTGTCATCTTGGCGAAAGCATTGACATCCTTGGGGAAGCACTTGCCACCATATCCGTACTTACCATCTGGTCCTGGGACGTAGGTATGGGTGTCGTTGATATAACCAGAGAGCAACACGCCTGTATGAACCTTGCGCCAGTCGGCACCCATCTGCTCGCAATACTCACGACAGGCGTTGAAGTAGGTGACCTTGTAGGCGCCGAACACATTGTGCATGTACTTGGTAAGTTCAGCCTCGAGAGGAGTCATCACCGTGAACTTCTTGCCCACAAAAATCTTGGTCAGCAACTCATGGGCACCAGTGAAGACCATTGTCTGCTTCTTAAAGTCTTCAATATGAGTACGTTCCGTAAGAAATTCTGGCATGTAGCACACCTGATGTCCAGTTTCTTTTGAAAGTCTATCACTTGTTCCTGGAAGAATGGTCGTACGGACAAACACTGGTACATCAGGGAGCTTTTTAATCAACTCGGTCATCAAGCGCAGATCTTGTGTGCCATCGTCCTCAGTAGGAACATGTATCTGCAAGAAAGCAATATCAACTTTGCTCAAATCATCATTATATCCCTTAGGAGGGTCGCTAATGAAAAGCTTGCACTCTGGGTTGTTATGTTCCAACCAATCTTTAAGGGCTCCACCCACGAAGCCACATCCGATAATTCCAACGTTAATCATTTTGTATATATTTTAAACTTTTAATTATTACTACACAAATTTATAAATTTCAAAAAAATCCAATTATAATTTTAATACGTTTAATATTTGTATTGTTGCAGCAAACAATAAACAAGTTTCACATACTTGCGAAAGGTGTTCCGAAACATTAAACTCGACATATAGTTGTAATCATTTTCTATCTCTCCAGATAAGCAATCTATTTCTACAACCATGATCCCGTCATATGAAAAGCAATACATAGCCAAATTATCATCCGAAGCTCTTTTTGAGACCATCCACCTAATGGTATCCTCGGACCAAACACCATTTTCATAAATACGGCCAGACCATTGTTTCTTCTCCATGTCCAATCTCCCATCCCTTATTTTATTGTCATTGTTTTCATTATATAGCCAAGCCACCTTAGGATTGTCCAAAAATAAGGAATTGTTTTCGTTATTCACCCCAGGCCACAAAAAGAACAAACGATGTTTAGCTACATGGCCAACACAATATGTGCTAGGTATAACATCTGAAAAAACATAATCATCAATATTATAAAAAACTCTATACAAAGAATCATTTGAATTAGCACCTCTCAACCAAATTTTCACTCCTTTGTACGAATACAAATCACCAAAATAATAATCAGATATTTCGTCCAACAATTGATACAATTCAACATCTGTCCTTACACTATCCAAATTTATATTATCCCATATGTAGTCGCCTCTTTCGTTTTCATATTTGTAAACATCATACTGCAACTCCTTCGTCCATTTATTATAGTCGTCTCCTCTTTGAGATGATAATAGAAATATACCTATTCCCACAAGTGCAGCCAACAATAATAATAACAAAACTCCACACGTTCTATGAAAAGCATTACCCAAGTCGAATTGCATCCTGCTTCTAGAATATCCACGAACAATCAGATGATGAGCACAATTACCAAGTTGATCTTGGCCAATCTCCTCAAAATGCAATTTGAATTGCAAGTTGTTTCCGGCCTTTACGTAACCTATGGGAACTTCTCGTTTAACATTGGAGAATTCATCAATAACCGTTCTCAACTCTTTTAATTGAGCATCATTGTCGGCTACGGTGCCTATAATAAAGATTACGCCACTCAATTCATGGATATTAAGCAGTTTTTTCAAATCAAACGAGAGTTTTCCGTCCTTCTTTCTTCTATAACCCGAGACAACTTCAACAACAATTTTATTACTTCTAGAATAGCTTTCTCTAATAATTTCCGACGATTGCTTAACTTCATCACAATCATCCATTTCAACAACCGCAAATCTTATTCTCTGACTATTAGCATTGAGGATGCGAGCTGGTATCTTATTGAAAAACACCTGCCAAAACATTGCTGGAGGAATAATGTTTTCAATTGAATCATTATTAAGAGAATTGTATGCTTTAACCGCAAAAACCACAAAAGAAACGATGCTCAGTAGCAGCGCAAGCCACGTCCACAAATAATTGTTTTTTGCAATCAGAAATGCCACCGAACTCACAAACACAATAATTATTGAAAAGAAAAGGAAATAACCTGAGATTTTCTTTCTCATCTTATTTTTTAACCTCTTGTAATCAAGAGTTAAAACAGCAATGATGCATGCCAATATAGTACACACTTTAACAATAAAATCAAAATATTTCATTATCATAAATCGATTGTTGTTTAAAACACTTTACTCTAACAAATACTATTACTTTAAAGAGTTGTCTCCTTCTTAGTTCTTGAACTCTTTCATCAAAGAACACTTCTTAATATCCTTGGATCATGTGCCAAAGGCGAGCATGATTTTTTCATCAACAATTATGTTTTAATTCATTAAATCTATTATCAAACCAATTAAACCAGACTTTAACAAAACTTTTATCCTTTATCAATATGGCTTCGTATAATTCTGGAGTAGGCAAGGCGATAATCAATTCTTTGTCACTAAGACCAAATACTCTAATTGTATTCAACTCAGAAGCATACCATTCTACTCCTGGGATATTCCTTAGTATTGATACAAAATCTTCAAACTGAGGAGAATGTTTATTTGCAATAATACGGATACTAACGCCATTATTAAGAAGCATCTTGAATCTGTTTGAAAATGATTTCGGATATGCTGTATGTCCAACACCCTGAGCCCAAATTATGTCCCCTGATTTTGCCTCATCCATGATAATATTGAAATAATCCATCATCAGTTCTCGTTTACGAAAAATCGTAAACTTAGCCCCTTGATACAATGTGGTTCTCTTATTTGCTTCATTTAAGTACAACTTAAACAATCCAGACAATTGTACTAATAATTGTTCTTTGATATCTTTGACCGTATTGAAACCACATATGAAATTATTAATTTCACGTGAGTACAAATAATCTAAAAAATAAAAAGTCTCAACACTATCAACCGTAATATACTTAATCCTTTTACTTTTTTTATTATTTTTATAAGTATTATATTCTGTTAATACGTCATGATGAGCAAACAGAAAGACTTTTTTCCCTTTCTCAATAGCAGTTCTAATCTCGTCTTGAGTTACGGAAGCGCCACCTTTTGTTGACCTACTCCCAAGTCTTTTTCCAATTACACCAATTAAAATATCAATATTGTCCAATGATTCATAAATATATCTATCCAACGATTCCTTACTTCCATACGCAATGTCCCCTCTCTCATGAAGATAAGCCTCATGACCCAAACTTTTCAAAAAGTCAGCGATATCTTCTCGTTCTTGTTTTAGATCAATATATGTTGAACTAATAAAAAAAACAATTTTGGCCATATTTTATTTTCTACTTTGATATTCAGGGCATCAAAAACCTCAACTATTGATTTGAACACCGTCATTATTAGTATAAACCAGCGTATCGTCTGAGCAACAACTTCCTTTTATACAGAACATCCAGCGAACCCAGACCAGAATGATTTCTCATGGTTGACAGATCTAAACTGTCAATTTGCTTAAATTTAGTCGTGTCAAGCGGATGCGTCATCTGCAAGGAATCCGTGACCGATTCATTTAAAACCATAGACTCCGTACCAACCGAGAAGTACCTAGTTTTGGGGAACCTTGAAGGTATTTTGTGTGGCAGTTTTCCCATATACCCCACCTCCTCATAAATCCATGGAGACAGGGAACTCTTTTCAATACCTTCTTTTAGTGTCACTGAATTGGCAGACTCAATCAATATCGGACATTCTATCTCATCAATCGCTTCGAAGAGTGCCATCGTCAACATGGCATAAACATGAGCGGTTGACTGGTTTCTTCTATCGTAATCGTATGATGTTGTTCCAACTGGAATAGAAAATTTCCTATCCAACTCCTTTAATAAAACAAAAGCGTTTGACCAAACATCCGCATCGATAAAACAATCAAGATTGCAGTACACCTTGAACCACGCTTTAAGATAACGGGCTAATTCGATATCATTATGAGAATGCGACAGGAAAACCTGATACTTCCCCTGAGGAAACCACAACTCCTTCAGCGTTTTGCCATTAATCAAGCCATCGGTGGATGAAAGATACGATCTCAACTGCGATTTCCTTAACAAATCGTCTTGATCCTCTTTAGTACTAATACTAGTACCAGTTGTCCTTTGCAACTGTGTGATTACACTCGACTTTATAATAAACGGATAAAACATATTTATGAAATATTTAACACCATAACAATAATCAGCACCACAACCAACACAGTAATATAGAAAGGCCTTATAGATTTCGACTTCCAACAGCCACTGGTTGACACATAACCCAATTTGATTTCCTCTTGAGTGACTTCCCTGTCAATCGTATATGGGCGAAAATTATACAATGCACATTTATAATGATGCGGTTTACAATCTGTGAAACAAGTATTGAGAAATTCACGTTGACGATTCCTAAAACCTCTTTCCAACCTCAAATAAAAGGCATCCAAATACCAAAACAGGAATATCGGGAAGAGCGTTAGCAGAAGCCACCATTTAATGTCACCAAGGCTACAGCTTACGGCGAACAATGCCACAACAATCATCACCAACCAATTCTTACAATTAGCGCTGTTGGATGACATCCGCGCAATATTGTCCTGCATCATCTGGAGGTACTGACGCTCATCATCGTTGAAAATATTGGACTTTTCAATATTTGTGCTCATTTTTTCATGACTTTAAAAATCCACCCACAAAGCCGCATCCGATAATCTTCGCTCTCTCTTAGTTCCAACTCCTCCTCCATCCTTCGAACTTTATTCGAACTTGGTACGAATATGGCCATAATCATCTCTCCACTAAATACTCTTCTATATTATTTGTTTCGGATGAAAAATTAACTCCTATCTTTATCAGAGTTTGGTCGTTTAAAGAAAACGGCAAAAGATATTCTTTCTCATTTATCTGATTTAACGCCTCCTCTGCCGAACGGTCAAATTTAAACTCAAACAAATAAAGGTATTCTTTTGTTCGCACCATCATGTCAATTCTGCCATTCGAAGTCTTGTATTCGGCTTCAACAATATATCCCAACAATTTGCTGACAATGAAAACAACGTTCTGATAATGGTTTTCCAAATTCTTTATTAAATCGTAAGGCGTACCGGCAAACATCACCTTCATACGTTCCATGAATGAATCAATCGCGCCGGTTCTCAAGTCATTTACAAAACGCTCAACAAAAAAAGCCGATTTGTTTTCATCAACCTTCATATACTGCGGCAGCAGATAGTTCATAAAACTTTTCTCAACCTCACGATTAGGAAAACCCAAACGATAGTTGCCAAACTCCTTATCGAAACCTTTAATCGTCAGATATCCTGTTTGATAAAACAAAGCCGTAGGCTCATTGGCAATATTTTCCTTGCCCGATAGGCTCTGTGCCACTATCTCCGCATCTGAGAAGTCCTGCAAATGATAGTTGTAATTTTGCAACATGGTCAACAGAAACGACGGCGTGCCCGATTCGAACCAATAATTGTCTAAGCTTTGCTTGTCCAACGCATTCAGCAAACTGAACGGATTGTAAATATCAACCGACAACTCTTTTGAGAAATGATATCCGTCGTACATCTCTCTCAAACTGTCGAGCATTTTCTCCTTACTCAAACCCTCCTTCTCCGCAAACGCCTCCACATAAGGCATCAGCACGCCCTTGATTTCCTGCGATGTGATACCACATATTGCTTCATATCGTTCGTCTAACGAAATATCCTGCAGATTATTCAAATCGCTGAAAATACTTACTCTCGAAAACTTTGTCACACCCGTAAGAAATGCGAATTTGATATATTCGTCGCAAGTCTTCAGCACCGAATAAACAGCTTTCAACAGCTGGCGGAAACGTTCCTGAAGAGCGTCATCGTCCAACGCATAAAGCAGAGGCTTGTCGTATTCATCAACCAATATCACCACCCTCGAACCCGTTTTCCGGGAAACACTCGTTATCAGATTTCTGAAACGCAACGAAAGATCATCTGTAATGCGCTCCACGCCGTACTGGTGTTCCCATTCGGAAAAATGATAAGAAAGCACATCACACAAGCCTTCGTAACTGTCATAGAAACCGGTGTTCAAATCCAGATGGAAAATCGGATATTTATCCCATTTTTTCTCCACTGATGAGATATATAGCCCTTCAAACAATTCACGTTTTCCTTCAAAATAAGCCTTGAATGTGGATAATAAGAGGCTTTTCCCAAAGCGGCGCGGACGCGACAGGAAATAGTAATTGCCTGAAGATATCAATCTGTTGACAAACTCCGTCTTATCAACATAGACAAAGTCGCCCTCTCTTATCTTCTCAAAACTCTGAATTCCTATCGGTAGCTTCTGTAGCATTGGAGTAATTATTAAATTGTTTTCCGCTATCAATCTCTCTTAAAAATATCTTATTCAATCATCTTCTTCAACACATCAATATCAACCTCATATTGTTTATCTGCAAGATATGCAAGCACTTCTTGAAGCTTAGCCACTTCGGGCGACTGACGCAGTGCTTTACATAATTTCAGTATTCTTGGATCTTTTTGTGTTGATACACTATCTTTTGTTAGTTCAATCAGTTCGGCAAGGTCTGAGGGCAAATCAAAATCCTCCATCTTCATACCAATAGCCTCAACATTTGCCTTAATGAAAGTCTCCATGGCTTTATGATCCTGCCCTATTTTTATTACATAATGATGCTTGCTTTTATGCTTCAAAAACGTCAGGTTATCCGTTTGGCCTATTACTTCAAACCCCTCTATATAAGAAAGCTTTCTTTTGTCATTATCTATTATTCCAACAGCAAATGCATCCTTGTATTTTCCTCTCTCCATCTCCCTTGCCACCTCATTGCAGCTATGTTTATGATTTACATTGGCATCAAGCAATGAGCTAACAAATGTCGAGTCAATATAACACTCCGGCATAATCTCATTATACTTCATCGCCCAGCCTTTCTATATTAAAGAATGCGTCAACACCACCTTCAAACATATCCTGCACGTCGGCCTCTGTTGCAGTTTTAACCTCCGACCCATTCTCCGCAGAGCGAATATAGAACAAACCAAAATCATACTGTTCTCTTTCCAACAGGACATCCAGAATATATGGACTATGAGTAGATATAAAGAGTGTATTGCCGTTTTGTTGCTTAATCTGGTTCAGAAGCGTCTTCATCAATATCTGCTGTGTCGGAGGAAACAGATTCTCTTCCGGTTCTTCCAGGAAAACCTCACAATGATGTATTTTTGATATATTAAGGAAGTTTTTCACCAACCATTCTGTCATTTCCGGATTGGTTATAATTTTTTTCTCCAGATTCGTATCTTGATTAATAGCTCCGTATTTAGGATTCTTTATAAATGCCTTTCCTATGTTATTCTCATAGTAATCTACGAGCAAGTCAGCAAGATTTTCCATTTCCGACTTATGCTTCACCGAGTTGTCTTCTCGCTCGCGATACTTTTTGCTGTTGATATTTACTAAATGAATATATAAAGGAATAAGTGATTGCAAACCGCTTGATACATTTGTAAATGGCAGAACCTGGCCATCTTTTGTCCTGA
The DNA here is from genome assembly GCA_017538795.1 of Bacteroidales bacterium. Taxonomy (GTDB): domain Bacteria; phylum Bacteroidota; class Bacteroidia; order Bacteroidales; family F082; genus Limimorpha. The sequence goes on from JAFYIE010000047.1 coordinate 9,949, forward strand.
CAAAGTCTGTATCATTGCTTTCATCATAATGATATACTACATCAAGGTTAAGAATGTCCTTATCAACAACTGTTTTCCTGGCATCCGCCCAGTCTGCCATAAAATCTTGGATATTTTCGGCAACCGACTTCACCTCAAACCAGTTGGGAATAACGGCAACCAGATTTCTTTCAGCAGGTATATAACTTACCTTGGGGCGTTTATACTCCCATCTGTCATTTTTCCACTCATACGAGAAGCCGTGTTCATTGTCATAAGAGAATTTTATGAAATCCGACTCATATCCTATATATGTATTCTCGTGTATATATCCATTCAAGCGATGGAAGTTCACCAGTTCTTCCAAAAACACACCTTTCTTCTCAAAGCGCCGCGCATTCTGTTCGATAGCTATGCGTTTCTCAACCCACGTGCAAAAGCATGACACTTTCAGAACACAGCTCTTACCAATGCTTTGCTCACCAATAACAACGTTGATATCCTTAAGCAAGATATCAGCCTTAGTTATCGGCCCAAGGTCGCGTATTATTATTCTCTTCATTTCACTTGAATTTCAATTTTTAACATAAACTATGGCTCTTTATCCAACCGCCACCTTCACCACCACTTTCTTCACCACCTTCGGCTCATCGACACTCAACTGCGGCATGTGACCGTCTTGAGGGAAGAAGATGGCGAAATATCCACCGCCAATCGTCATTGTTTGCGCCGCAACGCCCTCAGCAGCATAGAAAGCCGCATCCTTTTCTTCGCTATAAGGCTCCGTCTCAGTCAACTTTTCTATCGGCATACAAGCAATCCGCTCCTCACCCTTCAAAAGATACTGTATGTCGATATTCTTCCTATGCGCCTCGAAGCCAACCTCATTCTTCACCTTAGTTTCATATTCAGACACTATGGCTTTGACCCGAGGGGTGAGTTGGTAGGTGCCAGGGGCAATATCAGGAGATAGCTGGTGCAAGTAGGTCAAGCCGGCAGAGATATCAGGTGATAGATTTTTGTAAAGTGATATATTGGAGAGGTGGTCGAAGATCATATTATTAAACGAAAACCATAACGAAAACGAAAACGATAACGAAAATTATTTAACATTAGCGATAACGATAACCAAAAACGAAAACTATTTTTGTTCACGTCTTAGAGTACGGATCAGACCTGCGAGTTGTTTCTCAATTTCTTGTATTCCAACCAAAAGTTCTTCAAAACTAAAGCCGTTTTCGTTTTGGTTATTGTTTTGATTGTCGTTTTGGTTTTCGTTTTGGTTTTGGTTTTTTATATATCCTATTTTATTTGCTATCAGCAATTGAGTTTCTACTTCGTAGGCACTTCCCAATGCTGTGTCAAGAAATCGGGCGAAGTCGGCATTTGACGGCTTAGCAGAGCCTTCTGCTATGTTGCTGCTTATACTTACAACAGCTCTTTGCAATTGATCACATAGTCCCTTCTTTTCAAACCAAGGCATCTTATCGGTCTGCTGATATATCTTGGTGCTATACTCAACTGCATCTTGCCACACTTTATAGTTCCTAAAATTTCGAGCTTTGTCCATAATGTTTTAACGATAACGATAACGAAAACGAAAACTTTTTAACCATAACCATAACGATAACGAAAACTAAAAGCCAGGAGGGATTTGCAAGTCATCGTTTTGGTTTTCGTTTTGGTTTTCGTTTTGGTTTTCGTTTTGGTTTTATTCCTGCTCTACCCAAATCAACTTTCCAACATCATATCCTCTTCTCGTGGCTTCAGTCATAATCGTCTCCTTCACCTCATCTGAAATCTTCGGTGTTCTTGCCAAAATCCACAAATAACTATCATCACTGCCGCCAACCAAAACCCATTGATAATTTTCATCTAAGAGCATGATTCTGTAGTCACCATAAAATGGACCAAAGAAAGAAACTCTTAATATTCTCGGATTATCCGTCAGCTTTGCCTTTCCTTTTGCTTCACTCGGCTTGCCGTCTTTAATGCCAGTGTTCAGCACTGCAACCTTTCCATCTTCACGCAAAGAATAATTTGCCTTGCAATACTGAATTCCACGCTCGAATTTATGGTCAAAACGGGCTATTTCATACCAAGTTCCGAGATATTTATCAAGATTCAAATCGCCTGAAACCGAATTGTCAACCTTAGTCTGCGCCTTGCAGCCAGTGAAAAAGAAAAGACACATAATTAATAATGTTAGAAGTTTTTTCATAATCTTTTTATTTTTATTTGGATATTAATTAACTACTCTTTTATGTTATATTTCTGCATATAGTCTCTGAGTCGCAGCGCTTGTTGTTTAGTAATCATTGTAAACACAAGGTTATTCTTCACTTTATCCATTCCCATCTCATCTATTATTCGACCTATCGATACATTCAAAAAGATTGAAGGCATGGCTGTAACATCCGTCATGTCAATAACGACTTTTTCAGCCTTGTCAAATCCTTTTATAATCTGTGAATAGAATAAATCGCCTGCATCCGGCAATAATGCCGTCGAGTTCATTATATCCTTTAATACTATTGTACACATATCCTTAATCAAAAAAGTCAAATTCAGTTATTATTTCTTCATTTTCCATTTGAGATAAATCAATCTCATAGTAAATCAATGTGCCTGGATAAGACATGTCGCAATCAAACCCTTTAGTAACATTCTCGTGCTTATAAACCAATCCTGTGTGACTAAATATTCTCGCTTCTTTTGCCGGAGCAAGAATATTGCTTAATCCCATACCTTTATTTCTTGTTGTTGATTTTATTGTAAAATTGTCTTCCAAGGCTTTAAGTATAGCATCTTTGTCTGTTGTTATACTTTTATCATAATCTCTAACCGATTTTGCAATCCCTATACCGAAATCGGAAATAGCTACATATAAAATGCTCGTTTCATCATCAAATTGTATCAAAGAAAACGCATTACCATCGGCATAAGCATGATCAAACACATTGTAATAAGCTTCAACAAGTCCGACACTAATTGCACTTAAATCTTTTTCTATAAAATAAGTTTGTTTTAGATATTTTTCAACCCTGGGAGCATATAAATCTTTACCTTCTTCTGTAATTCTCCATAAATTAAAGATACTGTCATACCCAGGAGCATCGACATGATCTTTTCCTCCTCGCCAATATTCAGAAAAGCCTAAATCATTATAGATATAGCTAAACATTGCTTCATTTTGTTTTGACAGATGCACTTTTAGTCCAAGATTATTCAAGAAATGAATTAAACAAGCAAGTGTAACTAAATGAAAGGGCCTAATATCCTTAGGTATAATCGATGTGTCAAAATCAATCATTACATTTTGACCAGACAAATCGCCAATACTTTTTTGAAATTCATCATGAGTATCTGTGATGATCTTTAGCCAATCGTTTCTATCTACATTTTGAAACATTATGGTCTTTTTATATCTTGTTAAGGAGCTCATCACAAATATCCTTTTAATTACCCTTCTTTATCTTCGACATTCTTAATAATTCTCCGCCTTTATCTCAAAAAACGACTGCGGATGGTCACACACTGGGCAAATCTGAGGGGCTTTCTTGCCGATGACGATGTGACCGCAGTTGGAGCACTGCCACACTCTGTCGCCATCGCGAGAGAAAACGATGCCTTCCTTTATATTATTAAGAAGTTTGCGATAACGCTCTTCGTGCTCCTTCTCGATGGCAGCTACCATCTCAAACTTTCTGGCAATCTCGGTGAAACCTTCTTCGCGAGCCTCTTTCGCCATGCGGGCATACATATCAGTCCACTCGAAGTTCTCGCCATCAGCGGCATCCTTCAGGTTGGTTTCTGTGTCAGGAACGGCGCCATCGTGCAAATACTTGAACCAAATCTTAGCATGCTCTTTTTCGTTGGCTGCAGTCTCCTCGAAAATCTTTGCAATCTGCTCATAGCCGTCCTTCTTAGCCTTCGAAGCAAAATAAGTGTATTTGTTGCGTGCCATGGATTCGCCAGCGAAGGCTTCCATGAGATTCTTTTCTGTTTTAGATCCTTTGAATTCCATAGTTTATCGTTTTTAATGTTTATATATGTTCTTCTTCACCTCTGAAATGTACATTCAGTTCATGCAGATGCTCCAAAAGTGTTCCAAGAGGCGTGCCTTCTGTCATCTTAGCGAAAGCATTCACATCCTTCGGGAAACACTTGCCACCATAGCCGAACTTGCCATCCGGACCTGGCACATATGTATGAGTATCACTGATATAGCCTGAAAGAAGCACTCCCGTATGCACCTTGCGCCAGTCGGCACCCATCTTCTCACAATACTCACGACAAGCGTTAAAATAGGTAACTTTGTAAGCGCCAAACACGTTGTGCATGTATTTTGTGAGCTCGGCCTCCAATGGCGACATAATAGTGAACTTTTTACCAACAAAAATCTTGCCAAGAAGCTCGTGAGCACCAGTAAACACCATCGTCTGCTTTTTGAAATCCTCGATATATGTACGCTCGGTAAGGAATTCCGGCATGTAATACACCTTATGACCCGTCTCTTTTGTGAGCATTTCGCTAGATCCCGGGAGAATGGTAGTGCGGACAAACACCGGCACATCAGGCAAGTTTTTAATCAGTTGCTTCATCAGCGTCAGATCCTGCGAACCGTCGTCCTCAGTAGGAACATGAATCTGCAAAAACGCAATGTCGATATTGCTCAAATCGTCATTATATCCCTTCGGCGGGTCGCTTATAAACAACTTGCACTCCGGATTGTTGTGCTCCAACCAATCTTTCAACGCTCCACCCACGAAGCCACAACCGATAATTCCAACATTAATCATTTTACAAACGTCTCCGAATTTATTTCGTTTTTCATTTCCTCAATCACCTTCAACAGATACTGCCCGTACTGATTCTTCAGCATCGGCTGGGCAAGTTCGCGCATCTTTTCCTCGGTGATCCAGCCGTTGCGATAGGCGATGCCTTCCAAACAAGCTATCTTCAAACCTTGACGTTTCTCGATAACCTCAACAAATGTTGATGCTTCAGATAATGAATCATGCGTACCTGTATCCAACCAAGCAAATCCGCGACCGAAAACTTGAACTTTCAACTCGCCATCCTCCAAGAAACGCTGGTTTACAGTGGTGATTTCAAGTTCTCCTCGGGCCGATGGCTTAATACTCTTTGCAACTTCGACAACTTTATTCGGATAGAAATACAAACCTACAACAGCGTAATTTGACTTCGGATTCTTAGGTTTCTCTTCAATACTCAAACAATTGCCTTGTTTATCAAACTCCGCTACGCCATATCTTTCAGGATCTGACACCCAGTAGCCAAAAACTGTGGCTTTCTTATTATTTTCTGCCTCTTTCACTGCTTCTTTAAGCATCTTTGTCAAGCCGCTTCCGTGAAAGATATTATCGCCCAAAACCAAGCAGGCACTGTCGTTTCCAATGAATTTCTCACCGATGATGAATGCCTGCGCCAAACCATCAGGACTCGGCTGCTCGGCATACTCGAAATGCACTCCGTAATCGCTGCCATCTCCAAGAAGTCGCTTAAATCCTGGCAAATCAAACGGCGTCGAGATAATCAAAATATCTCTGATTCCTGCCAGCATCAAAACCGAGATTGGATAATACACCATCGGCTTGTCGTAAATTGGCAAGAGCTGCTTGCTTACGCCCTTTGTTATCGGATATAAACGAGTGCCGGAACCTCCAGCGAGAACTATACCTTTCATTGAATTGATAATTGATAATTGAAAATTGATAATTAAACCTATTAAATTATTTCTGGTTTTCTTTTATTGTTTTTATGATTGCTGTGAGCAACCTTATTAGTTCTGCACAATCTGAATCTAACGATTTATATATTTTATCATCTAAATATTCTGATGCATGTAAAAGATCAAGCCAATATGCAGTTTCGTCAGCTTCTTTAAGAGCTATGTTAAGCTTATTCAAGAAATCCATTCTTGACTGTGCATTTTTACTCTCTCTCGTATTTGCTCCAATACTTGTTCCACATCTAAGCAACTGTTTAGACATTACATATTCCTTCTTATCATCATAAAGACCCTTGTAACATCTAATGATCTTAACAGCAAAATTTCTACTTTTCTCCTGTACTGTATTTCCCATAATCATCCATTATTATTAGGAAAATTGTCAACTATCAATTGTCAATTATCAACTATCAATTGTCAATTATCAACTAAATTTAATCTCTCTTAAAAATATCTCTCGTATAAACTTTTTCTTTCACATCATCCAAGCACGAATCATAACGATTTGCTATGATAGCCTGACTCTGCTCTTTGAAATTCTTCAAATCGTTCACCACCAGACTTCCGAAGAATGTTGTGCCGTCTTCGAGGGTCGGTTCGTAGATGATAACCTTTGCGCCTTTGGCTTTCACACGCTTCATCACGCCCTGAATTGACGACTGACGGAAGTTATCTGAATTTGACTTCATCGTCAAACGATACACACCAATCACGCATTCCTTCTCTTCCTTGGCGTTATAGCTGCCATTATCGAAATAATCGTAGTAGCCAGCTTTCTTCAACACTTGGTCGGCAATGAAATCCTTGCGAGTTCTGTTGCTTTCGACGATAGCGCTCATCATATTCTGAGGCACATTGGCATAGTTGGCGAGAAGCTGCTTAGTATCCTTCGGCAAGCAATAGCCTCCATAACCAAACGAAGGATTATTATAGTGCGAACCAATTCTTGGGTCTAAACAAATTCCATCGATAATTGCTTGAGTGTCAAGACCTTTAACCTCAGCATATGTATCAAGCTCGTTAAAGAAGCTTACTCTTAATGCCAAATAAGTGTTGGCGAAGAGTTTCACCGCCTCAGCCTCCTTCAAGCCCATAAGTAAGACCTGCACATCTGGCTTTAATGCGCTTTCTTTGAGGAGGTTGGCGAAGGTTTCTGCAGCTTGGAGGAGATTTCTCCGCTCCGCCTTCGGCTCCGGTCGAAATGACGGTTTGGTTGCTTCGGTCGGGTAGCCTACGATTATTCTCGAAGGATAAAGATTATCGTATAAAGCCTTGCTTTCTCTCAGAAACTCTGGCGAAAACAGCAGATTTATATTGCCATATTTCGCATAAAGACTTTCGGTGTAACCAACTGGTACAGTACTCTTGATAACCATCACCGCCTTCGGATTAACCGTCAACACTTCGTCAATGACTTCCTCAACATGCGATGTGTCGAAGAAATTTGTATGCGGGTCATAGTTGGTCGGTACAGCAATTACAATGAAATCGGCTGATTTATAAGCTTTTTCGGCATCAAGAGTCGCGGTAAGATTCAGCTCCTTCTCAGCAAAATATTTCTCAATATACTCATCCTGAATTGGAGACTGTTTCTTGTTTATTTTCTCCACTTTTTCAGGAATGACATCAACAGCAGTAACCTGATGGTGCTGCGCCAAAAGCGTGGCGATGCTCAATCCCACATATCCTGTTCCTGCTACTGAAATATTCATGATTTTCAAATTTTTTCTATATCACTTGCATTCAATGCCATTGTTGCAACGGCTGCGATTCCTTCTATCTTAACAACTACTCGTTTTTCGTGGCGATTTGGCATTCTCACGTAAATGCCTTCAACTCCTTCGAATGGGCCGGTTAAGATTCTGACGCGGTCACCTTTGCGCAAATCGATGTTCGGGTCAACCGGCTTGTAGCCCATAGTGCGAACCACCTTCATGAAATCGGCCATCTGCTTGTCAGGCACATACTGCGGCTCGCTCAACAAGCCGTCTTTACCTTTCCCCATTACGAAACGAAGATAGTCGAGCTTGCCCTGCTTGATTCTCAAAATGTTTTCGTACGTGTCGTGAACAAAGATATAATTATGCACCAACGGTTCGGTCTTCCATCCTATCGAAACCCCTTTCTCATTGCGAATTCTAGTCCTTACTGTAGGCACATAATGCTCAATCTGCAACTCCTCCAACGCCTTCGATGCCGTTATTTCACGCTGATAAGTCACACGCAACACATACCAAGCTACCTCTTTTTTTCTAAATTCTTCCATAAATAATAAAGGGCACAGCTACAGAACCGAGCATATCTCGGGGACATCGAAATCGGCTAAGTTATTGGATTTCAATTATTTACAAAAACAATCTGGAATTTTCCGCCAACACCAACCCATCTTCAGAAGCCGATATTGAACGGAAAATAGTCAAATGCAAAGTTAAATAAAAATTAAATAGGTCTGACAAATTTTTAAAAAATTTTAAAACAAAAAAAAGAGACGCCTCATTTGACATCTCTTTTCACTTTGTTGCCCAACCAGGGTTCGAACCTAGACTTTACTGATCCAGAGTCAGTCGTGTTGCCAATTACACCATTGGGCATTTCCGACCGCAAAATTACACATATTTTTTATTCGTGCGACAAAAATTTCGTTTTTTTCTTATCTAACTGATACTCACTGACTTGCCAAGCCGATTCGCCATATTTTCGCATCTCATCAGCCAACTCGGGATAGTCAAAAATGTAGTTTTCTATGTCTTTTTCGACGTATTTATACAAACCTATCTGCTCGTTGGCAGGCTGATTTATCAACAGCCACTCGTGGTCAATGACACCATATTTGTCGTCGGCCATGAAATATGCATAACGCCTCTTTTCTCTTTGCAAATCGATGCCGAAAGTATTGTTAACATACGATTTTCCTAAAATTCCCATCACCGTAGGGAAAATATCTATCTGACTTGCAATGCATTCATTTTCAATAGATTGCAGACACTTTGGCATGTAAAACACCAAAGGCGTGTGGAAATAGCTCAGCGGTATGGAATAGTCGGTGTCGAAAGCGGCGCCATGGTCGGCGACAAAAACGAACAAAGTGTTGTCGAACCAAGGCTTTTCTGACGCCAACTCAATAAATTTCCGCAACGAATAATCGGCATATTCCACTATCTGCCACCTTATATCGGCACTGTGAGGCTCGAAATACTCCGGAACATAATACGGACCATGGTCTGAAGCGGTCATCATCTCCGCAAAGAAAGGCCTGCCATTAGCCGCCATCTCGTCGAAAACATCCATCGAAAAATGGAACATATAATCGTCGGGAACACCAAGCGTAGTCTTGACTTCCGAAGCTGGATAGTCGGCCTGCGAAACGATACGCTCAACGCCATTCTGACTCATAAAACCGGCCACATTGTCAAACTCCTTGTCGTGAGTGGTGAAATAAGCTGTCTGATAACCGAATTTCTGCAAAGTGGCAGCCAATCCGTCATATTGCAACACCGGAATGCGCTTCAAAGCATGGTTACGGAACACCACTGGATACGACACCGAGGTGCTGTAAATTCCACAGTAGGTATGGGTACCCGTCGTGTAACAATTATTGAAACTCAATGAGTTATCCATCAATGAATCCAAAAATGGAGTGAGATTGTGTGTGTTGCCGCCATGAGCGGTTTTGTTGTAGCTCATGCCTTCCATTATCACCACGATAACGTTGTAATTATTTGATACTGTATCAGTTGCAGGAGATTTCTCCGCTACGCCTAACGGCTCCTGTCGAAATGACGAAAAGGACTCCCCGTCATTTCGACTGAAGCGAAGCGGAATGGAGAAATCTTCTATTCTGGCTATAGGAAACTCTGGATCTGGATTCTCAATTCCAAAATTCTTTTGCACCAAAGCGATAGCCTGTTCATCCGACATGAATCTAACTTTCTGATTGTCAGGGTCTTTGCTATCGAGCCAGCTTCTCGCCAACGTGAAATTCGGGTTCAGTCCGAGCTGGTTCAACATAGCGTTGTTGCTGAAATATGCCGTTCCAACCATGATAGGCGATTTCTCATTCAAACGACCTCTCATGCCGATGAAAACGAGTCCCCAAAGCAACACAGTCGCAATTCCATAATATCCATAATTCACTGATTCCCAACCTGTTGAGCGTTTCAAAATTCTATTTGCAAAGAACCAGAAAATGAAGCCGCAAACGAGCACGGGCAGCATCATCAAAATGTACGTTGGTTCCTCCCAAATCATCTTGAAAACGAAAGCACTGTCGCCTGTCGCCATCCACTCGAAAGCAGTTATGTTAAACCTGTCGAAAAACTGGTCGAAGTATGGAATGTCGGCAGCACAAATACCAAAAGTTATTGTAAAACAAATAGTTAGAACCCAAGTGTAGATTAGTTCAAAGAGCCTGCTTTTCTTGCCGAAAAATGAAAAAATCGTCAGAATTATCGTCGGAATCGAGATGACAAAACCGATAGTAACGATGTCGAAGCGGACGCCCATCACAAAGGCCTGAAAAACCTCACCAAACGTGGTCTCTCCCACCCTGTCCAGATTCAGCAAAAGCAGTGCCACCCTGAAAGCGGTATATATTGCTATCAGAAGCAGATATAGTTTGAATGTTATCTTTGCAAAAACGGGTATTTTTTTCATGTCTCTTCTAACATTATGAGTTTCCTCACCCCTTCTGGGTTCGGAATGACAAGGGTGTTTGGTTGACAAAAGCTGTTGTCATTCCGAGCGAAGCGAGGAATCTCATCGAAATAGTTTTTCAACCTCTTTAATTGCATTCGGCAACGCCAGCACCACCACTCTATCTTCTGCTTCGATTTGGAAGTCGCCGCTCGCAATGAAGCTCACTTCACCTCGGATGATACCGCCGATGATGGCTCCTTCGGGGACGTGTAACCTGTTGATTGGTCGCATGGTAGCCAAACAACCGTCGGGAACCATGAATTCCATGATGTCGGCGTCGATGCCGCTCAGGCACTTCAAAGTCGAGACGTTGTCGCCCAAAGTGTAGCGCACAATGTAGCTCGCCGCAATCAACTTTTTATTGATAATCGTATCAATACCAATGTTTTGCGAGATGTCAATATAGTCGATATTCTCCACCAAGGCGATGGTTTTCTTCACACCGTAGGCCTTGGCCTGCAAGCAAGTCAGAATGTTTGTCTCGGTGTTATCCGTCACCGCGATGAAAGCGTCAACACTCTTGATGCCTTCATCCTCAAGCATATCCACGTCACGGGCATCAGCATTGACTACCAATGTGTTAGACAGCGAAGTGGAAAGTTCCTGGCAACGCGTTTTATCCATCTCGATGATCTTCATATCCATGTCGTCTTCGAGACGTTTGGCCGTGATACGTCCCACGCGACCGCCACCGATGATCATCACATTATGGATATTGTATTTCTGCTTGCCGCTCATCTGCATGAGTTCTCTCACAGCGCTCGGCTTGGTGATGACATAAACCATGTCGCCAGCCTTGAGCGTGTCGTCGTCGTGCGGAATGAACGTGTTCTGCCTTCTATGTATCGCAACTAGCTTAAAATCAAGGTGTTTGAAGCGTTCAGCAATCTCTCCGAGGGTCTTGTCAAGCACCGTAGCGTTATCTTCGAGCTTCATCATATACATCTCGAGTTTGCCGCCCGCGAAGTCGTAAGCCTCTGTCGCCGCCGACTGCTTCAGCAAGGTGATAATCTCTTGAGCAGCAATGTCTTCCGGCGAGATGATGCCGTCGATTCCGAGGTCCTGATATATTCGCCACGACTCCGCGCTAAGGTTTTCCATGGTGTTGACGCGCACGATCACACGCTTGGCGCCGAGTTTCTTGGCCAAGATACCCGTCAACAGGTTGATATGCTCGTCGTGAAGCACCGCAATGACCATGTCGGCCTTCTTCACGTTGGCTTTCTGCAAAACCTTAATCGACGTGGAGTCTCCCGCTATCGTCATCAAGTCGGAATGCGACTCCATCATCTTCAAAAGCTCCTCGTGCGGATCCACAATGGTGATGTTATGGTCGCTGCGCTCCAAGGCTTCCGCCAAGTGCATTCCGACTTCACCGTCACCTGCAATGATTATATCCATATATCTTTTTATGTTACGTTTCTATTAATGAGTTTCCTCACTTCGTTCGGAATGACAACGTTTCTATTAATAAAACCATTGTCATTCCGAGCCGTTAGGCGAGGAACCTCAATCCCAGTCAGCAGATACTCTAAAGTATTCGCGGAACGCTTCAAGTTCGAACTCACTCAGTTCCGCTGTAAAAACACTTTCACCCGGTTGTGCCTGCTCCACCACACGGCCTTTCACGTTCAAAACCATACTCTCGCCCTTGTATTCGATGTTGCTGTCGTCGATGCCGACACGGTTTACTCCCACCACAAACGATTGATTTTCAATGGCTCGCGCTCTCAACAACGTGTTCCATACCTCCGATTTCTTCTTAGGCCATTCGGCTGTGAAAATAGCGATATCGTACTCAAACTTACCATCTTTGAAGCTGTTTCTGTCCCACACCGGAAAACGCATGTCGTAGCACACAAACGGCCTGATTCTCCAACCTTTATATTCGATGGTGATGCGCTCTTCGCCGTTGTTCAGCCCTATCTCGCCGCCCATCGTAAAGAGATGCCGCTTGTTGTAAACGTAAAAATTCCAGTTCGGCTCCATCCAGATAAAACTATTGTAAAAGCCTTCTTTGGGCGTATTTTGACAGCATTTATGACTACCAGCTTTTGTCAAGATAGTTCCGCAGACAGCGCAATTTTTCTCCCGAGCCACCTTCTCCATCCACTCCATCGTCACGCCGCCGAGCTCCTCAGCAAACTCATTCGGGTCGGCAGGAAAGCCAGTTGTAAACGTCTCAGGCAACACTATAACATCAGTGTTTTCAACGTTTTTCAGCATTTCGTCGAGATGGCGACGGTTGGTTTCCGGCTGCCGCGCCACGACATCGAACTGAACACAAGTGACTTTCAAATTCATAAAAATTTCATTAAAAAACATCACAAAGATACTACTTTTTATTTTTTTTCTTACTTTTGTAAAAAATTTTTTTGGAAAATGAATAAGAAACTAACGTTATTAGTCTGCCTTCTGGCTATTTTCGGACTTAAAATATCGGCTCAGGAGAACATCAGTTATGGTATTTTTCTTGGCGGAAGCATCAACACGATGAACCTCGACAAATCGTTCTATTACGACGACAGCGAGCCTTTTCAGACTCCTTTACCAAACAACATATATAAGCCATATTATTTAACTGTCAACAACGCGTCGGTGAAACCTATCGGAGGATTCATCATCGGCGGTTTTTTTGAATATAAACTAACAGACCGTGTCGGACTTCAGCTCGAAATTTTTTACAACCAATATGGTTATAAACTTAAAGGAAACGTCAGGGTAAAAAACATGGGCGACAACGACACCATAACATACGGCTACAGCGGCAAGATGAAAATGAGCAACTTCAGTGCGGCCTTGCTGATGAAGTATTACGTGTTACCAGACAAAATGTCAATCGACCTCGGAATTCAGCCGAGCTATTGCATTAGAGCCATAAAGGAAAACGAGCGAGGCATTGTTCATAAAGACAATGTTTACGACAGCGACAAAGAGTATAATCCTTTGAATTTATGTGCCACAGGCGGCATAACGGGTTATTTCTTCGACAACATCACGGTTTCGGCGCGCTACACCATAGGTTTTACCGATGTTTTGAAGGTAAAAGAGCCTTATAATGTCGAAAATACAGGCAACAACGTAAGATTCAGATATTCAAACGCTAAATCAACTGTAAGTTCAATACAATTGACGGTCGGATATCGTTGGTAGGGTTAAGATGCAAATCACGAGAGAGAAAATAAAGGAACTTTACGCCGACAAGAGATACCAGTCGCTTTTCGACGTGGGGCTGTTTTTCGTGTTGATTTTCAGCTTTCACATCTTTTATGTGATATGGGAAGGCCCGATGGATTTCTGGCCCATCAAAGGCACTGTCGACAAGCTCTTCGTGTGGGCGTCGGCGCTGCTTTTCGACCAGAGCACCTGGACGTTGGAGCATATCTTCCGCATGGATTTCGTGACGAAAGACCAGACCATCTTTTTTCTGAACAACGAAGACTACTATTCCGCTGTCACCGTGGCGCCTGAATGCACCAGCCTCAAACAATGGATGCACTGGCTCTTCCTCATGCTCATCTTCCCCGGACCGTGGAAACACAAAGCATGGTACATACCGCTTGGCCTGGTCATAGTGGAGTTCACCAATGTGGTGCGAATCGTCGGAATCTGCCTGTTTTTAAGACCATTCCCGAACTCATTCGCCTTAGCTCACGACGTTATCTTCAAGATAATGTTCTACGTGGTAATCTTCCTGATGTGGGCGAGCTGGAATGATTATTTTCACCATAAAAAGATTAAACGTCAAACGACATAAATCAGTCTGGAAGAAAGCTTCGCATTAATCCAAGGCCTGATTTATTGTCGTTTGACGTTTTCGTTATTCCGCGGAAATCTCTTTCAGCATCGCCTGATAAGTAGTAAAGACATTGGCGCGCGAGATGTAGCCGAGATATTTACCGTCGTCGATAATCGGGATGTTGTATTTGCGCGATTCCTCGAATTTCTTCACCACGCTCTCCATCGACTCTTCCGGATTTATAATGTAATCGGGATACACCATGATTTTCTCGATAGAAGTGTCGTAGATGCTTGTGTCGAACATATATTTTCGCACGTCGTCGAAGAGGATATGGCCTTTGAAATCGCCGTTTTCAGCCACCACCGGGAAGATGTTTCTCGACGATGACGCTATGATTGGAATCAGATCGCCCAAGGTTTGATCAGGACGTATGCTGATGAAGTTAGTCTCGATTAAGTGATTGGTAGTCATCATACTAAGGATGGTTTCGTCCTTGTTGAACGACACCTTCACGCCTTTTTCAGCTATGCTGCGAGTGTAAATCGACTCCTTGAAGAAGATTCTGTTGATGGCAAGCGAGAGTGCCGCAACAATCATCAGCGGAACCATCAAAGAGTAGCCGTTGGTTATTTCCGCGATGAGGAAGATGCCCGTCAGTGGGGCATGCAACATGGCTGCCACCAAACCACTCATGCCTACGAGAGCGAACTTCGAGACATCGAGGTTGCCCATCCCCAAATTATTGATAATCAACGCGTAAACCATCCCAGTCATGGCACCGAGGAACAGAGCGGGTGCAAAGGTGCCTCCCACACCGCCTGCAGCAAATGTGAAAGAGGTGGCGAACGCCTTGCATAATATTATCACCACGAAAATCAAGATCATCAACCAGATGTTGTCGGTGAACGGCTCGAAAACCGTGTTTAACAGAATCAGATCCGACTTGCCATTCAGCGCCGCGTTGATGGTCTCGTAACCTTCGCCATACAACGACGGGAACACAAAGATGAGCGCACCCAGTCCCAACGACGCGAAGACAAAGCGTTTCCAAGGGTTTTCAATCTTTCGAAACTTCTTGTCGACATCGAAATAAACCTTCATAAAATAAGCTGAAACAAGTCCGACCACAACGCCTAAACCCACGTAATACAATGAGTTGGATGGGATGAACGACTCAGCGATAGTTATTTCATATTCGAGGGCTCTTCCAAGAAGATAATATGAGGTGAGGATGGCCACAAAAGCCGAAATGATAATCGGGACGAGAGCCGTCATGGAGATGTCGATCATGAAGACCTCCATGGCGAAGACCACGCCGGTAATAGGAGCCTGGAAGATGGCAGCGAGTGCCGAGGCGCCGCCCATACCTATCAACACATTGATTTGCTTCTGGTTAAGCTTCAAAAGTTGCCCTATGTTTGAACCAATAGAGCCGCCTGTCGACACCGACGGACCTTCCAATCCGACAGAACCGCCGAAGCCGACCGTCAACGCACTGGTGATGATCGACGAGAAGGTGGTGTAAGGCCGCACTATGCCTTTGTTGCGCGACAGAGCATATAAAAGTCCTGGTATTCCATGCCCCACCTCGCGCTTGATAATAAATCGTATTACTATGATTGTCAATAAGATACCTATTGCAGGCAAGACAAAAAACATCAGGTCTAAATTGCTGTCGAGCGTCCTGATGTAAAAAAACAGGTCGCGAATCGAATGTGTGAAGAATTTGATCAAAACAGCGGCGAGACCGGCTAAAAATCCTGTGGGGATAGCCAAAATCATCATGAACTGTCGGTCGGACAAATGCGCTAACCGCCACTTGTTCAATGACTTAAAAAATAATTTCGCTCGTGTCTTCAATCTAAAACTCATACCGCAAAAATAAAAAATGAATTTTTATATTGAATGTTTTTTTTCAAAAATTTTGATTATTTTTGCATTGTGAATTAATGGCATGCGAATAATCAGCTATAACGTGAACGGAATCAGGGCGGCAATCGCAAAAGGATTGCTCGAGTGGCTTGACACTGTCTCGCCGGATGTCGTTTGTTTTCAAGAACTTAAAGCAACACCCGATCAGATTCCGGTGATGGAGATTGAGGCGATGGGATATCACTGCTATTGGTTCTCGGCTCAGAAAAAAGGCTACAGCGGAGTTGGTATTCTCACAAAAAAAGAGCCCGACAGCGTAGTTTTTGGCATGAACAACAAGAAATATGACGACGAAGGGCGTTTTTTGAGAGCTGATTTCGGCGATCTGTCGGTGGTGAGCGTGTATCATCCTTCGGGCACTACAGGTGAAGAACGTCAGGATTTCAAGATGGAATGGCTCGATTTCTTCAGAAAATACGTCAACGAGCTGAGGAAAACGCGTCCAAACCTTGTGCTTTCGGGCGATTACAACATCTGCCACGAGGCTATCGACATCCACGACCCGATTCGTAACGCCACAAGCTCAGGCTTCTTGCCGGAGGAACGCCAATGGTTCACCGACTTCCTCAGCGACGGCTACATCGACAGTTTCCGTCATCTCTGTAAAGAGCCAAACCACTATTCCTGGTGGAGCTATAGAGCCAACGCAAGAGCCAACAACAAAGGCTGGCGCATTGATTATCATATAGTTACCGATTCGTTAAAAGAAAAATTAGTTAATGCGGCGATAATGCCGGAGGCACAACATTCCGACCATTGCCCTATTTTGGTTGAAATAAAATAAAATTAAGATATGTTAGATCAAATAATCACTTGGATTGAAAAACACAAGCAGTTCTTCATCGACAACATCCCGAACTTCATCATCGGTGGTATTGTTTTAATATTCCTGATTTGGATAATTTGGTATTTCAAATCGAAGAGAAGAAGAAGACATTTCAGATTCCATTGGCATCATATGACATATGCCCTTGGCTTGAGAAAGATCATGTCGAGACGCTATGTAGGCAAGGTTCACGTGCACGAATGCTTCGACCCGCTCGTCGACTTCCTGCCGCACAAGCATATCATTTTCAATAAAGAAACACTCGAAGAGCCTATTCTCGTCAGAAAAGAGGTGCTTTTCAAACTTTATAGAATCGCCGACAAGCTTCCAGAGGGCGTAAACCTCAAGATTTACAAGGTTTTCCTTTCAAGAATCAAGATGAACGAGGCTTTTGAGGCTGCCATCGCAGAGGTGTCGAAAGACAAGCCAGGCATCGGTCGTCACGAGGCCATCGTGCTCGCGAAATACATCAGCGACGACCCGAAAGGCAGTCTGGGCGGACATGAGACAGGCGGTGCCGTCGACGTGGCGTTGTGCGACGACAATGGCGTTGACTTCAACTACGGCACCAAGTTCCACGAATACAACGACTCCACATTCACCTACAGCAGCCATATCACCAAGGAACAGAGGAAAAACCGTAAGAATCTTGTCAAACTCATGAAGAAACAAGACTTCGTCAACTTCCCTGGTGAATGGTGGCATTTCTCATACGGCGACCGCATGTGGGCAGCCTACAAAGGCAAGCGCGACGGTGGTATCTACGGCTCGGCAGAGACCGAGATGGGCGGCAAATACGGCTTCACCATCCCTGTCAACAGAACCATCTACGAGAGACGTAAATAATGGAGATAGCAGCGTTAGTCTCAGGCGGCGTCGACAGCTCCGTGATAGTGCCTCTCCTCAAGGAGCAAGGCTTTGATCCTCATATCTTTTACATCAAGATAGGCCTCGAAGGCAAGGAAGACCTCATGGACTGTCCTGCCGAGGAAGATATTGAGATAACGACGTTCATCGCCCGAAAATACGGCTGCAAGTTCGACATCATCGATCTTCAGAAGGAATACTACGACCGTGTGGCGCGCTACACCATGGAGTCGGTACGCAAAGGCTTGACGCCCAACCCCGACGTGATGTGTAACCGTTTCATCAAATTCGGCGCCTTCGAAGAAAAGGCAGGCTATCAGTTTGACCGCATTGCCACGGGACATTACGCCCAGCAATGGGTTGACGCTGAAGGAGTTGCATGGCTTGGAACGGCTGTTGACACGTTTAAAGACCAGACAGATTTCTTGGCGAGAATCACATATCAGCAGCTAAAAAAGGCGATGTTTCCAGTCGGAGGTATACCCAAGAGTGAGGTACGCGAGCTTGCGGAGAAGTACAAACTCCCGAGTGCGCAACGTCATGATTCTCAAGGCATTTGCTTCCTTGGAAAAATCAACTACAACGACTATATCCGCGAATACGTAGGCGAGAAAGAAGGCGACATTATAGAACTCGAGACCGGCAAGAAGCTTGGCAAGCACAAAGGATTTTGGTTCCACACCATCGGTCAAAGAAAAGGCCTCAGCTTAGGCGGCGGCCCTTGGTTTGTGGTGAAAAAAGACACCGGGCAGAACATCGTTTATGTGTCGCAAGGCTACGATCCTGAAGCGCAATACACCAATATCATTGAGCTTGTCGACGTGCAGGCGATGAATCCTGTCATTAAGTTTAATGAAGGCCAAAAAATCAGATATAAAATCCGTCATCAGCCTGAGTTCAGGACTGGTACGCTCAGCGTCACCGAAAGAGGTCTGAAAATCAACTCCGACGTGATGATTTCAGGCGTCGCCAGCGGGCAGTTCGGAACTATTTATCATGAGTGTGAGCCGGTGGTTTTAGGCAGCGGCGTTATAGAATAAAAAAATGGGAACGAAATCGCTCCCATTTTTCATTTTCAATTCCAGATTCAGAATTAATCCTCGTCTTTCTTCGATTCCTCGTAAGCCTTCAACAGCTTGGTCTGGACATCGGCTGGAACCTGTGCATATTCTGCATATTCCATTGTGAATGAACCACGACCTGAGGTGAGTGAGCTGAGCGATGTTGAATATTTATCCATCTCTGCGAGCGGCACTCTTGCGCGAATGATCTGGTAATTTCTGTCTGAATCCATTCCCATGATGATGGCGCGACGACCCTGGAGGTCAGTGTTGACAGCACCCATCATATCTTCTGGCATGCGGACTGTGAGATCGTAGATAGGTTCCATGATCTTAGGACCTGCTGCCTTGAATGCGATTGAGAATGCCATACGACCAGCGATCTTGAATGCCATTTCGTTTGAATCGACCGGGTGCATCTTACCATCGTAAACGTAGACGATGATATCACGTGCGTATGAACCTGTAAGAGGACCTTCTTCGAGGCGTTCATTGATACCTTTCAAGATAGCCGGCATGAAACGTGCGTCGATAGCACCACCGACGATGCAGTTCTTGAAGATGAGCTTACCGCCCCATGGGAGGTCGTACTCCTGAGTATCACGAACCTGGAGGTCTGTAGGATCGGTGTAGCCTTCGTAGTAAGGAGCCAAGCGCATGTGAACCTCACCGAACTGACCTGAACCACCTGACTGTTTCTTGTGGCGGTAGTCGCCATTAGCAGCCTTTGTAATGGTCTCTCTGTAAGGAATCTTAGGTGATGCGAACTCAACAGCGATCTTGTGGACGTTGTCAAGGTACCATTTGATTGTGTTGAGGTGATATTCACCCTGGCACTGGAGGATATTTTGTTTCAACTCGCGTGACATACCTGTGATGATTGTCGGGTCTGTCTTGTGCATATCGTTGAGGATACCGCCGAGTTTCTCATCTTCCTGTGAGTTGACAGCCTTGATGGCGATTGAGAAGATAGGTGTCGGGAACTTGATTGCCGGGAATGCAGCCTCAGCAGCTTTTGCGTCGACGAGTGTATCGCAAACGCGGACATCTTTCAACTTGATTGTCGAGATGATATCGCCAGCGCATGCTTTCTCGACTCTCTCACGGTTCTTACCGTTTGAAACGAGGATCTGTGAGATACGCTCTTTATTGCCTGTACGTGGATTGACGAGGTCCTGAGCCTCTGTCACTGTACCGCCGTAGATACGTGCCATAGCGACATCACCAACGTTCTGCTCGTTAGAAATCTTGAAGAAGAACATTGCTGTAGGCTCGCTCACGCTGTTGTGGAACTCTGTGCCGTTTTCAGCTTTGATAGGAGCAACGTGTGCCGGTGATGGGCAAGCGTTGACGATGAACTCGAGAAGACGTGTCACACCTGCACCGCTCTTTGCTGCACCGCAGATGACAGGGAACATCTCGCGTTTTGCGATACCCATGCGGATACCTTTTTCCATATCTTCCTCTGAAAGTGTACCTTCGTCGAAGAATTTCTCCATCAATGCGTCGTCACCTTCTGCTGCGTGCTCGATGAGTTCGTTGTGAAGCTCTTCAGCTTTGTCGGCCAAGTTAGCAGGGATGTCCTGAACCTCAGGAGCACCGTTGCCGTTCTTGAAAACGAGCATCTTCTTCATGATAAGGTCGATGACAGCGTTGAAGCCTTCGCCAGCGTTCACTGGGAACTGGATTGGAGTGACCTTATCGCCGAAGTATTCTTTCAACTGATGAATTGTGTCGTCGAAGTTAGCGTTGTTGTGGTCGAGCTGGTTCATAAAGAACACGACTGGCTTGTTGGTGTTAGCAGCGTGTTTCCATGCGTTTTCTGTTGTGGCCTCAACACCTGACTGTGAGTTGACTGTGAACACAGCTGTGTCGGCAGCGGTCAGACAAGCGACGATATCGCCAGAGAAATCGCTAAAGCCAGGAGTATCCAAGATATTGATTTTCTTGTCGTTAAAGATTGTGTAGCACAAGCTAGCGTTAACAGAGATACCGCGCTCCATTTCGATCGGGCGGTAGTCTGACACTGTGTTTTTACTGGTAGTGTCACCTTTTCTGTTGATGAGCTTGCCTTCGAAAATCATGTTTTCGGCAAGCGTGGTCTTTCCGGATTTAGCAGCTCCAATGAGAGCTATGTTACGGATGTCGTCTGTCTGAAATACCTTCATTTTATCTAAATTCTATATTTATTAATACTTTTTTTCAATGTGGCTGCAAAAGTACAAAAAAAATCTATACCAATTTAAAATAATCAAGAATTATTTTTTCCCATTGATTATCATTCAGTTTAGCGCCCATCACTTGGATGACATTTCCAGCGAGGCAAGTGCCTAATTCGCCACTCTTTTTGAGGTCGTAGCCTTTGATAAGTCCTGCCATAAATCCGGCGGCGTACATGTCTCCCGCTCCTGTAGTATCAATGACATTAACTTTGTTACATCCTACAGTCACTTTTTCGTTGCCGCGCTTGATCATAGAGCCTTTGCTTCCGACTTTAACAACAGCAATTTCGCAATGTTTTCCGATGAATTCGAGAGCTTCTTCTGGGGTGCTCTGTGTCAATGCCTTAGCCTCTTCCTCGTTGGCAAAAACGATGTCGATTTGAGGCAAAAGTTCAACCAAAAACTCGCGGTTTTCCTCAACGACATTGTATGAAGCGAGGTCCAAAACCACCTTGCAGCCAGCTTGTTTTGCAAGCTCAATTGCCTTCTTGAAAAGTGGACGGTTTGCGATTAGATAACCCTCAACGTAGCAATAATCCCAGCCTTTGAAAATGTCCAAGGTGAGATGGCTGTCGCTCAGCAAAACCGCTGCTCCGAGGTGAGTCGCAAACGTTCTTTCACCATCTGGAGAGATGATTGCCTGTGCTATGCCTGAAGGCACATCGCCGTGGAACATTATCGGCTTCACACCAACAGATTTCATGGCATCGTCGAAGAACTTTCCGACCTTGTCGTTGCCGGTAAAGCCTATAAATCCGGCCTCTACACCGCACTTTGCCAATCCGTGAATTGTATTTGCTGCCGAGCCGCCTGGAGCCATCGAGTTTTCGAACTTTTCGAGTGACTTTGCAACCTTGGCTGATGTTTTTTCATCAACAAGCTGCATGGAGCCCTTCGGCAGTCCCAACTCATTGAGAATGTTGTCGTTATCAATTCTCGTCAAGATATCAACGAGAGCGTTTCCAATACCTAATACTGTTTTCATACTGATAGAGTTAAAAAAAAGAATGAACGCCTGTTGGTATCCATTCTCTCAATTAATAACATGAAACATAAAAAATTACACTTTGTAATCTCTCTTGCGCCCCCTTCAGGACTTGAACCTGAGACCCCCTGATTAACAGTCAGATGCTCTAACCAACTGAGCTAAGGAGGCTAACAACGGTTTTCTCCGTTTGCGAGTGCAAAAGTACGACGTTTTTCAATACGAGCGACAAAAATTTGAAGATATTTTTGAAAAAATTTTTATATTGTTGAAAATCAATATATTATCATTCAAAAACAGTGTGCCAAAGTATGGAAATATCGCGCCAGACAGACCAATTTTCACAATATTCTTTATTGATTTTCACTTTGTCGGGCCAAATCACTTCGTCGTTATACTTTTTCGGATCGTCTTGTTGCGCCAAAATCTTCTCTTCATGACGGTATTTTATCGAGGCTGGACCCGTCAAACCGGGACGCATTTTCAAAATGATTCTGTCGTCACCTTCAAGCTTGTCGGCGTAACCAGGCACATCAGGGCGAGGGCCAACAAAACTCATGTCACCTATTAATATATTAATCAGCTCCAAAAACGTATCCACCTTACTTTCGCGTAGCCATCGGCCAAATGGCAAAATCCTTTCATCATCGGCAACGGTCACCGAGCCGCCAATCTCAGAATTATCAGCCAGCGTCCTGATTTTGAAGATTCTGAACAGCTTTCCGCCTTTGCCAACCCTCACCTGCCGATACAAAAAATCACCTTTGGGCATTCTGATTTTATGGATAATATAAATCACCAAAATAAACGGCGACAACACCACCAACCCGATTAAGGAAAAAATTCGATCAAAAATATATTTTATTATCATATTCATCAATTTTAGCCATTAGGTTTTAGCCATTAGCCATTAGAATCTAGCCCGCTAATGGCTAGTAGCTAATGGCTTTGATATTCATGCATATTTAAAACCGCCCTAACGTTTCTATTCCATATCAATTTCCTAAACGGCAACAACACTCTAACCGCAATTCCAAACCACCATTTATATTTGATTTTCAGCTTGCAATACGCCTTCCTGAACTTGAAATTTTGTTCCAGAAACGGCTGGATATTCGAGTGTTCGGTAATGCTTCGAGCCGAATCCGTCACGTATTTAAACTTCTGATTATCAAGATAATACTCGTTCATCTTGTAATATAATCCATAATATGGATACGTGGCATTATGCAAATATTTAGGCCATATTGCCGTTATTCCATATTCACAGGATTTATCCCACACATGAACCGTACAAAATCCCACTAATTCTTGATTGTCAATATTATAGATACCCCAAAAATCAAATCTATTATCATCACAATAATTAAGGTAATCGTTGAAAATCTTTTCCGACATTGGCCTGTCTTTCACCTCATAATCCTTAAATGTGGCCTTTATAATGGGATATCCTTTTTCTCTAACTATTTGCTTATCAATGATTTTATATTCAAATGCACTTTCAGACTTGTGAATTTTTCTCCGCTCGTTTGAAGATAATTCCTCCATCCCGCCAAATGAATCCTTGATTATATACCAGAAATTCGTCTCCTCTTTGCAATCAAAATCAAACGTGTTTCTAACCATCCAACCGCCTTTCTTCAACAATGCTTTGCATTGAGAATCATTAAGTTGCGGTTCACAATGCGGAGCCAAAGCATATCTCCAGGCATGACGGTATATCTCGAAATCTGACTCAGAAAACATGTTTTTTTATTGCATTAAAGATATAACAAACAAAATTCAGCACTGATTTTGGCAACGAAATCTTTTCTATCTTTCTGTAAACGCGCCAAACATCACAAGCCGCTTTGATTTTATTGCTCGATGCTGAACCTGGAGTGATTCTGTATTTGTGCAGCGGTCCCGGCACAGGATAAGCGTCGAAACCTCTACGCATGATACTGAGCCACAACGACATATCCTCGCTAGTCTTGATAATCGGAGTAGCAAAATGGCCAGTTTTTTCTCTGTCAACTACAACTGTTCCGCAACAGATTATAGTGTTTCTGAGATATTTTTTATAACTCATCACTCCAGCGTCTTTGACTATCCTGTTCTTTGGATTACCTTGACAATCAATAACTTCATAACTCGAATAGGTGAAAGCCAAGTTATTTTCAAGCATAAAACCGATTTGTTTCTCGAGCTTTTCAGGATACCACACGTCATCGCTATCCAAAAACGCCACAAAACGGCCTCGCGCACGAGAAATCGACATGTTTCTGGTTCGCGCAATACCTTGATGCTCATCGGGAACCAACAAATTGATCCTGTCGTCCTGCAAACTGTATTTAGTCGCAACTTTCACGCTGTTGTCCGTTGAGCCATCATCGGTAATGAGCAGTTCCCAGTTTTGGTAAGTCTGCGCCAACACCGACTCTATGCTTTGCGCTATGTAACGCTCAGCATTGTAACAAGGCATTATTATGGAAACTAGCGGTGTCATTTATCAAAAATCGTAATATTTCCTATCCAAACTCGTCCTGATTCCGAAACTGAATATGAAATTGTTCTTGGAATCAGCGTTTTCCACCTCAAAATGACGCTGTGTCAGCCCGGCAAAAACGTTCAAGTTATACGACGGATTGACCAAATACGAAACAACAAAATCGTTCATCATCACCGTCGTCTTAACTCCTGTCAACAGATAATGGCCTTCCTGATCTGGCCCCAAATCGACAGCTGTGTTATAGTCATTGTAAACGTTATGACCATAGTTTTCAATGACATTGCCATTAGCATCTCTCACATCGTCGCCATACTGCCCGAAGTTAAGCTTATATTGGAAATACATACGTTTCCAGTTATACTGGCCGCGGAACACCATCTCCCAAAGATTTGCTCCCCATGGATGCGCCAACGGCTCGTTGTAATGTGCCCAATTGTCCTCTCCAACACCACATCCCGTGCCTTGCGGCGTATGCGAATACATATAAGGTCTCACGATATTACCTTCCAACTGCAAAAACAGACCTTCAACACCGAAACAGTCGTAGCTCTTCACACCAAGCTGATATGCCTGTTTATTTCCAGCATATCCGTTGAACGCAAAGAATTTCTTGAATGTCATCTCATCAAGTACAAACTGTCCGTAAATGGTAGTGTGCTTGCCAACGATAAAACTCGCGTTCAAACCCAAAACGGCGTTGTCGGGCGAACTTCCCGAATAATATTCAGCCGAGCGAAGGAAAATAAGCGGATTAACATATTGAAAATCAAGACCTCTTCCATTACCCATAGAATCTTGCGCCTTAGCCATTACAGCATCGAAGAATCCTATATTGAAACGCTTTGAGACGGCGATATCGAAATAATGAATGACGGCCCATTTGCGAGGATACGTTCTATCAAGCAAAGTCTTATGCCTGTCGGTCATCTGAGCATATATGCACGTGTACTGGATACGCCAGAATTCCGCTGTAGCCTTGATATAAGGATAGTTCGACGCGTTATCCGACAAAAGCAACGAACGATAACCGTCGCCGACAAAATTCTTGCCATAGCCTAAAGTAGCGTTAAGCCATTTTGCCGGACGATAGGTAATATATGCCGCCGCATTGGTGAAGTCTCTTCCGTTTGTCCTGAAACGATTCGCCAATCCTTGACCTGGAACAACATTGTTTTGAGCGCAATACTCTTCAACATGCTCCGGGAAAACCGCCTGATTTTCACGAATATTAGAATAAAAAGCGAAATTTTTTCCGATAGTACCCTTTATTTCAACACCTCGCGTGTTAACCCAAATGCTTCTGCTTCCGTCCTTGCCAACTTCAAAATCGATGAAAGGATTGACAGCAACATAATATTCATCGCCTTTAACTCTTACAAAATCGTCGTTTAATATCGAATTGAGGATGTAATTCGAAAACTTGCCTTCACGATTAATCTTTATGCGATATAAATTGTTGAGACTGTCAAGATTGGTGACATCTTTAAACTGAAACTCCGACCATGCTCGCATTGAGGTATGGAAAATATAATCGGAACTGTAAGCCGCCCTCGAAACGCCCAGGTCATAATCGTCGTTAAGCGGAATCTGCAGCTCCTGCGCTTTGGCAAATACAAATGTTCCAAATAATAATGCGAGTACTAATAATTTTTTCATTATTGAATATTTTTTTCGGTTTTGCTTATAAAAGACATATAAAACATCAATGAATTGAAGAAACAGAAGAAAATGATACCCAACTGCCGCTCAAAAATTGACTCAAACATGGCGTTGAAAAACACCATCATTAAAAACGTGAAAAACAATATATCGAACCGCCTCTGGCGTATCCACAGCACTATCGGTATCACGAAATAAGCCAACAACAGCAGTACTCCAACCACTCCCACGCTGATAAGCGTCTCTATAAACATGTTATGCGCGTTAGTCTCCATGTCGATGGCGTAGCAAATATACATATAATCGATTATGTAGCTGTTTACCATCTCAGGATCGCGGCCATATTTTTCGGCTTTCTTCATTATGCTTTCGCGCATGGTCTCCCATGGTTCATACCAATCTTTTTCGATGTATTTGTCGATTTCGCCAGCCACTTCCGGACCTATTTTCTCGATAATATCTTCTTTATACCTCGAATACGATGCTGTCATCTCATCAAATCTGTCGCCGGTACCCACACCCAAAAGCCAGTTTTCTTCAATCACCTGCTTATAGCCCTTAAACTGAATCAGCCTGTGATCGGATTGGTTTTTAGTTGTCAACTTCATGATAGTCAGCGTGAAACGTTCCGCACTTTGAGGAAACGCCTTCCAAGACACCAACACCGTGACTATGAATATACACCCCACAACAATTCCAATGGTCTTCTTTTTCATGACGAAAGTCAGCCACACCCACTGTATGATGAATGTTATCACCATCCAAATCAAGCCGGCGCGCGAACTCAGCAAAATTATCATCACAACAAGTGTGATATATGCCAACACATTGATTATCTTCGCTTTACGACTTTTATTCTTAAAAATCTCGATAAAACAAAACATCAGGCAAAAACCCGCATACATCGACATGTAGCTGTGTTGCACAGGGAGAATCTTCATCAGCTCTTCGTCGAAAAACCTTGCGCTTGAGGCGTTGTTGAAAATCACGTCGTAAAAGGCGTAACAAAGATTCATCAAGAAAAACAGTATACAACCAACGACAAACGAATAACATATCACCCTAAACCTGTCTTTGGTCATATACGACATGTCGGAAAAAACAAAAATCACAGGAAAGATGAGAAATCCAAGCTTTTTCGTGACCTGCACCCAACCTTCAGACTGATTGTCGGTATATATCATCCCGACAAAATACACGAGCCATGTCATCGCGAAAACGATATAAGCCCACTTGAATTTTAACTGTTCTTTGTTGAGATGAAATTTCTGGTCAAAAACAAGTTTCAAAACCGCACAAAGAAGCAAGCCTGCCTCGCCGCACTGCGCCGCGAACCAATGAAGAGGTATAGCGGCGGCAAGAAGCACCATCATCAAGAATTCAGCCGTTTGCAGCGG
This sequence comes from Bacteroidales bacterium, assembly GCA_017538795.1. Classification (GTDB taxonomy): domain Bacteria; phylum Bacteroidota; class Bacteroidia; order Bacteroidales; family F082; genus Limimorpha. The sequence continues at coordinate 37,560 of JAFYIE010000047.1, forward strand.
TCTTAAACCATCAAATATCTTCACAAAATCCTATTTTTTCAAACTACAAAAATAAGACTTTTTTCTTAAATAAAACTAAATATGTTGATTTTATTGAATTCTTTTCTCAGTTTTCTGTTGAAAATCCAGCGCAAATCAGAGACCCATCTCCTCAAATACTGGCTGTAATCCAAAAAGAAAACATAGCTGTAATACAGGAAAATCGAACCTAACACGGCAAACTCCCATGGCACAAGACAGAATAAAAGTGAGACTCCCGTAGCCATGATAATCGGATGCAACGCTATCTCAACGCCGAAGTTGACTGTGTTTTTGAAAGCCGTGTCTTCCAGATTTCTAAGAATAAAAGACGAGATAAGCCATATCGGACTCGACACCGCGGCGGCTGCAATGAAAAACGGGAATCCTAAAATCACCATCAAAGTCTTCCACAACGTGCGCCAAAACGGGGTTTTCTTCGCCACTGAAGTCACCGAAATCAATTTTTCGTTTCTGTGCTTGGTGAACTCCACAACTTTTTGAAACACCTCCTTCGCCTTTTCCGGTTCTTTCTCCCTGAATTCCAAAGTTTTAGCAATAAAACGTTTGTTCCTTTTAAGTTGCATGTTCAAAGGCAACCGACCGGCTCTTATCTTCGTAATCTCCCAAATAGCTTCATAGTCCTCATCATCAGGCACATACGAGATGAGCTCAGCCATCCTTTCTGTCAAAACAGCCTTCAAACCATTGAGAATCATTATTTCGGTTTCGCCTTCGTGTTCTTTGACGTATTCCGTCACGTTGATAGGCTTGCCGTAGCTCACAATAATGGTGGAACGCAGACGGAAATAATCGCCGTATTCCAAGCCTGTCGGGATGATGTAAACAGGTTTCTCGTGCCCGAACTTCTGATTCGCCTCCAGTGCTATGTGAAAAATTCCCTTGCTGAGCTGACGAAGCGAGTGCTTGGTGCGGTGTGTCGCCTCAGGAAACAAAAACAGCGGCACCTCGTCGTGAATAACGTCAACAGCCTGGTCGATAATGTATCCGTTCTTGTCGCGAACCGAGCTTATGCCGTCTCTCATCCTGAAAATCGGCAAAATCTTCATCCATTTCAAAAGCTTTGCCGTGCCCGGATTCTTGAAGATATCAGCTCTCGCGATGAAAACCTTTCTGCCTTTCAACGACATGATAAGCACCAACGCGTCCATCAAGGCGTTGCAGTGATTCGAACCAAAAATGCAAGCCCCGTCGCTCGGAATATTCTCTCTCCCGTTGATTTTAAACCTTTTGAAACAACGACGCGTGTGATAATCAACGAATACCTTCGCTAAATTGTATAATTTGTCGTTATCCTGAATCTTGCTCATTTTTCAATTTTTTAAACTACAAAATTACAACTATTTTTTAAATTGACTTATTTTTTTGTAATTTTGCAGGCAAGTTAAATGTAACAAGTCATTTATTAATATGAGAATTTTAAACTACATCTTCGTCATCGCACTCGGATTTTTCGCGGTGATGTTCGGCATCGACCGTTTCGGAAACAACAACGCTCAGCAGGTTGGCGACACCACACTTTACACAGAGGAATTTTGTAAGGATATAATTGGCTTCAACGATTATATTCCGTTGGAAATCAACATGAAAGACGGCAAAATAGCAAATATCGTCATCCTCGACAACCAGGAAACGCCTCGTTTTCTGCAAAAGGTGACAGACGCTGGTTTGGTTGAGAAATTCTATGGTCTCACACCAGACGAAGCCATCAATTTGGACATCGACGCTGTGAGTGGAGCCACCTACAGCTCAAACGCCATCATAAAATCGGTGAAGACTCGCATGGCTATTTACGAAAAAGAAATGAATCCAAATCCGTGGACATGGCAACTCATCGGCATCATCTGCTGCGCCGTAATTCTTTGTTTATTAAGCCTTTGCAAAAAGAAAGCCAACTAAATTGAGGTGCCTTCGAGCACTATCACAATCTCGCCTTTCACTTCTTTATTTGAGAAGTACTCTATGACTTCCGCCAGGGTGCCTCTCACGTTCTCTTCGTGTATTTTAGTGAGCTCGCGCGCCACCGACACCTTGCGGTCGGGACCTGCTGCTTCGGCAAGCTGTTCCAAGGTCTTTACAAGTCTGAACGGCGACTCATAAAGTATCGTAGTGTATTCATTTTCAACGACTTGCTTTATCTTGGTCTGACGACCTTTTTTATGCGGAAGGAAGCCTTCGAAAATAAAATGATCTGCCGCCAAACCTGAATTTACGAGAGCCGGCACGAAGGCGGTGGCACCTGGGAGACACTCTACCTCCACTCCGCGACGGATGCATTCGCGCACCAGCATGAAGCCAGGGTCGGAGATAGCCGGAGTGCCGGCGTCGGTAACCAAAGCCATGCGTTCGCCGTTAGCGATACGTTCGGCGATGCGCTCCACAACGACGTGCTCATTGTTCAAATGAAACGCCTGCATCGGCTTGCTTATATCGTAGTGTTTCAACAAGTTACCGCTTGTACGCGTGTCTTCCGCAAGAATCACGTCGACCTCCTCGCGCAGCACACGCAAAGCCCTCAAAGTGATGTCCTCAAGGTTGCCGATAGGAGTAGGAACTAAATATAATTTCATAAAAATCTTCTTTCAACAAGGTCATTCAGCATTTTGTAGGCCTGCGACTCGGTGTCCCACTGAAGCTCGATCTGAAGCTCGCTCATATAAACCTTAGCTCCCGAAAGCGTAGGAAACTCGTTCAACGCATTGATAGATTTGCTGTATCGATCAAAAGAACCGCCAAACAAGTCGTTGATAATCATCATCTTATCGTTTATACCCAATGCTGTGCGAATATCTGTCACAGGTGTGCGCTGCAAACGCGCCGCAAGGCTGTTGTCAACAGGTTCCTCTACATGGAAAGAAACATCCTCCTCATCTTCCCAATCCTCCTCATCCACATCCTCTTCATCACTTTCTTCTCCTTCCTTATCCTCACTATCCATCTTCTCTTCATACTCCTCCTTATCCTCTTCTTCCATATTCAAATTATCACCATTCGGTGTCTCGATTTCCAATTCGACGTCACGGTTTATCAACTCCCCTCCCTCGTTGATTTCGGTGTTTTCATTTTTTCTTTCGAAATCGTCCAATTCCTGCTTATCTAACTGACAATCACACAATATGCCATAAAAATCTCGTGTATATTCCATCATGACATCAAAGTCGAGACGACTCATTTCACGGTCGTTGCGCAACATATAGTCAACCTGCACCATCATACGGCTGAGAAGGCGCTTCATTTCGAGCATGATATTATTTTCTGAATTTTTTTGTGTTTCCATATCAAATATTCCTTAATTTTGTGCTCAACAAAAATATAAAAAATTTAAATACGTAGATATGTTTCTCGAAAAAGATTCTCATAATAAATCTCAGGGTTGGATTGAGGTTGTCTGTGGTTCAATGTTTTCAGGCAAAACAGAAGAATTGATTCGCCGTCTGAATCGTGCCAGAATCGCAAAACTTAGGGTGGAGATTTTCAAGCCGGGAATCGATACGAGATACTCAGAGGAAGACGTGGTTTCGCATAACGCCAATGCCTTGCACTCAATTCCGGTGGAAAACGCGCAGCAAATTCTGTTTTATTCCAACGAGTGCGACGTCATCGGCATCGACGAGGCGCAATTTTTCGGAAACGAACTTATAGATGTCTGCCAACAACTTGCCAATCAAGGAATTAGAGTTATCATTGCAGGCCTCGACATGGACTTCATGGGCAAGCCGTTCGGTCCTATGCCACAACTCATGGCGATAGCCGAAGACGTGACAAAAGTACACGCGATATGCATGCGTTGCGGTAGTCTGGCACAATATTCGCACCGCACCATCGCCGGCGACAAACTCGTTGTTTTAGGTGAGACAGAGAGCTACGAGCCACTTTGCCGCGAATGCTATAATAAAGCTATGGCTGAAAAAGCTCAGAAAGAAGCTAATGCAGACCCTTCACTGTAGGGGTTCCCGGAACGAAATCTTTAAGGTAGAACGGCTCAAAATAAGCCACATCAACAAAATCTTTATTATTTAATTTTTGTTGAGCTATAATATTCATATACTTAGCCGAACAATAAAAATCTTTTATCACTGTGATTTTATCGTCGTTTGCAAAGAGTTCAGCGCATTTGTCTGCACCGTCGCCAAAAAGATACAGATGATGGTCTTTTTTTAGGTCAGCGAATGAATTCTCATCGATGATGACAGCCTCGGTATCTCTTATTTTGTTGACATTTTCGTCAAATATGGCGGCGTAGACCTCCATGCGGCGGGCGTCGATCATCGGAATACGTAAAGACGTGCCATGGCGCGTCTCTACAGTGACACCATAGGCCATTGCGTGAAGGGTTTCGACAGCGATTAATGGTTTGGAAACAGCGTAGCAGATGCCTTTGGCGGTGCTCACACCTATGCGGAGGCCAGTGTAGGAACCAGGTCCCATGCTGACAGCCACGGCATCAAGTTGTGAGTATGAAATTCCCGCTTTTTTCATCACAGAATCGATGAAAAGAGTGATTTTTTCAGAGTGATTCTGGCCTTTCGGGTCTTCCTCGCAAGCCAAAACCTCGCCGTTATGCACCAGAGCCACCGAACACGATGGCGTAGCAGTTTCCAAACAAAGAATCATTTCTTTAAAATTTTTGCAAAAATACGAAAAAGTTTGAAGTTTGAAATTTGAAGTTTGAAGTTTTTCTACATAAGCGTTATTCAGAGCGAAATGCAGAAATATTCTTTCATAGTCTTTAGTCATCAATTAGAGAGCCTCAGCTCGCGCAGCGAGATGCCAGCTCGATAATGATGACTAAAGACGAGACATAAAAACAATTTAGTCTTTAGTCGTCAATTAGAGAGCCTCAGCGAGCACAGCGAGATGCCAGCTCGATAATGACGACTAAAGACGAAAATTTCACTTTTTTCTTTGATATTAAAATTTAAATATGTATTTTTGCAGGTTAATTGTACATTTTTTAGAATGGAAGTCATAAAAACTGATATTGAAGGAGTTGTGATAATTGAGCCGAAAATATTCGGTGATGCCAGAGGATATTTTTTCGAATCTTTTTCGCAGAGAGAGTTTGATGAAAAGGTTTGCAAGACGGTTTTTGTGCAGGACAACGAGTCGAAATCATGCTACGGAGTGTTGAGAGGACTGCATTTCCAAAAGCCGCCGTTTGCTCAGTCGAAATTGGTTCGCTGCGTGAAAGGTAAGGTTTTGGACGTAGCTGTCGATATCAGAAAAGGCTCGCCGACATACGGAAAATACATCGCTATAGAGCTTTCTGAGGAAAACCATAGGATGTTTTTCATTCCACAAGGATTTGCGCATGGTTTCTCTGTCTTGAGCGAAACGGCAGTGTTTCAGTACAAATGCGACAACTACTACGCTCCGCAAAGCGAAGGAGCACTCCTCTGGAACGATAAAGACTTGAATATCAACTGGATGATACCAGAAAAAGACGTCATTTTATCAGAAAAAGACAAACATCATCCACTTTTTAAAGATTTTGAATCGCCGTTTGTTTACAAAAAATAAAGAAATGAATATTTTAGTCACAGGCGCCAACGGTCAGCTCGGCAACGAGATGCGGATAGTTTCGAAAGGAAGCTCCGACAACTACATCTTCACAGATGTGGCCGAACTCGACATTACCAATTCCAACGCCGTGATGGATTTCATCAAAGATAACGAGGTAAAAGTGGTTGTCAACTGCGCCGCTTACACCAACGTTGACAAGGCTGAAGACGATGAGACAACAGCAGAACTGCTTAACGCTCAAGCGGTTGAATATCTGGCAAAAGCATGCAAAGAAAACGACGCAACGCTCATCCACATCTCTACTGACTATGTTTTCGGTGGTAACGAAGGAAATACCCCACGAAAGGAAGATGAGCCTGTGAACCCAACGGGAGCTTACGGAAGAACCAAACTTCACGGCGAGCAAGCCATCGAGAAAGTAGGATGCAAACACATCATTATCCGCACAGCCTGGCTTTACAGCGAGTTTGGCAACAATTTTGTAAAAACCATGCGCAAACTGACAGCCGAAAGAGACTCGTTGAAAGTCGTTTTCGACCAAGTCGGTACCCCGACATACGCCTTGGATCTCGCAAAAGTCATAATATTGTTTGTTGATGAATTAAAAACTTCAAACTCCAAACTTCAAACTCCAAACTCGATTTACAACTATAGTAATGAAGGAGTTATCAGTTGGTACGACTTCGCCAAAGAGATTTGCGAGCTGAGCGGCAACGTGTGCGACATACAGCCATGCCACAGCGACGAGTTCCCGAGCAAGGTGAAACGCCCGAGTTACTCCGTTTTAGACAAGACAAAAATTAAAAATAAATTAAATATCACGATTCCTCATTGGAAGGAGTCATTAAAAAAATGCATTAACAACCTATGAAGAACATCATCATCACCGGCGGCGCAGGATTCATCGGAAGCCATGTTGTAAGACTTTTTGTGAACAAATATCCTGATTATCATATCATTAACGTTGACAAACTGACATATGCAGGCAATTTGGCAAACCTGAAAGACATCGAAAACAAGCCAAACTACACATTTGTCAAAGCCGACATCTGCGATTTTGAGACAATAATGGGAATTTTCAAGAAATACAACGTCGACGGTGTGATTCATCTCGCGGCGGAGAGCCACGTGGATCGTTCAATAAAAGATCCGTTCACCTTCGCTCAAACCAACGTGATGGGAACATTGAGCATGCTTCAGGCCGCTAAACTGACATGGGAGCAGCTTTCAGAAAAATGGGAAGGCAAACGCTTCTATCACATCTCTACAGACGAGGTTTACGGCGCATTGGAGATGACAAATCCAGAAGGAATCAAGCCTCCGTTCACAACAAAGGCATCGTCAGGAAAGCATCATCTTGCCTACGGAAGCAAGTTCTTCACCGAGGATTTGAAATATATGCCGCATTCACCATATTCGGCATCAAAGGCAAGCTCCGACCACTTTGTGAGAGCATTCCACGACACTTACGGCATGCCTACAATCGTGACAAACTGCTCGAACAACTATGGCCCATACCAGTTCCCAGAGAAGCTTATTCCATTGTTTATCAACAATATCCGTCATCGCAAGCCATTACCAGTTTATGGCAAAGGCGAGAATGTCCGCGACTGGTTATATGTTGAAGACCACGCAAGAGCGATTGATTTGATTTTCCATAAAGGAACGATTGCCGAAACTTACAACATCGGTGGCTTCAACGAGTGGAAAAACATTGATATCATTAAGGTCGTGATTAACACTGTCGATAGACTTCTTGGCAGAAAAGAAGGCGAGGACATGAACCTTATCACCTACGTAACCGATCGTGCCGGACACGATATGAGATATGCTATTGACTCATCGAAATTGCAGCGTGAACTTGGTTGGGAGCCAAGTCTGCAGTTTGAGGAAGGCATTGAAAAGACTGTAAAATGGTATTTAGAAAACCAGGCTTGGATGGATAACATCACAAGCGGCGAATACGAAAAATACTACGAATCAATGTATGCGAACAGATAAACTTTCACATATTATCCGTTCTAAGTGTAGGTATGCGCGTGTAGTAACCCCATGGCCGTGAATGGGGGGGGGGTAATTATATGTCTGTAAATCAATGAATTAACCCTTAAATTTAAAAAAATGGAAAAAGTAACATTATTAAAATATGAAAGTATTTACGAAAACTTCATAGATAAAAAATATCTCAAGGAAGATTTCGACGAATACCATTTTAGAAATATTCAAACAAAAAAACCAGCTGACGGTTGGCGCAACCTGCGTTCAGACGAGATTGAACGTTTGGTGAAAAACAGCAACACGGCCACTAGTTGGGACGACGTTTTGGTTACCGACACGTTTGACACAAATCTCGTGAAAAACAACCATTTTTATGGAATGGTGCGCATCGGAGCCATCAAAAACGCAGTGCTGCAATACCATGATTTGAAAATGGCGTGCGGAATAACAGACAGCACCATCATCTCTTGCGACATAGGCAACAATGTAGCTATTCACAACGTGCATTACATTGCCAACTACATAATCGGCGACAAATGTATTCTCTTTAACGTCCACGAGGTTTCGTGCACCGACCACTCAAAATTCGGTAACGGTATCTTGAAAGAAGGCGAGCCTGAAGATGTGCGTGTTTGGCTCGAAGTGATGAACGAAGGCGGCGGACGTAAGATTCTGCCTTTCGACGGCATGATTACAGCCGATGCTTATCTCTGGGCAAAATACACTGATATTCAAAAACTTCAGGACAGACTGTTGGAGATAACACAAAAATCATTCGACAGCAGCAGAGGTTACTACGGCACAATCGGAGAAGGTTGCGTAATTAAGAACTCTTGGATTATCAAAGACGCAAAAATCGGTCCGAACTGCTATATCAAAGGCGCTAACAAGCTGAAAAACATCACCATCAACTCATCGAACGACGAGCCTACACAGATTGGCGAAGGTGTGATTTTGGTAAACGGTATTGTTGGCTACGGCTGCCACATCTTTTATTCAGTGGTGGCGACACGTTTTGTCATCGGTGACAACTGCAATTTGAAATACGGAGCGCGTGTCATCTACTCAGTTTTAGGCGACAACTCGACGATTTCTTGCTGCGAGGTGTTGAACAACCTTATTTTCCCGGCACACGAACAGCACCACAACAACTCATTCCTCATCGCCGCCTGCGTGATGGGACAGAGCAACATGGCCGCCGGTGCTACACTGGGTTCGAACCACAACAGCCGCGCCACCGACGGCGAGATAGTGGCAAAACGCGGTTTTTGGCCAGGTCTCTGCACAAGCGTTAAGCACTCGTCGAAGTTCGCGTCGTTTTCGCTTCTTTCGAAAGCGGATTATCCGAACGAGATGAACATAAAACTTCCTTTCGCGTTGGTGAACAACAACATTACGAAGGATCAACTCGAAGTGATGCCTGCTTATTGGTGGATGTACAACATGTACGCCATCGCCCGTAACACCTCGAAATACCAGAAACGTGACAAACGTAAACGTCGCATTCAAAATATCGAGTTTGAGACATTTGCGCCAGACACCATGGAAGAAGTCATCGCCGGACGCAAGTTCCTCGAGGTGTGGACAGCCAAGGCTTATCTTCGCTCGAAAGGTGAAAATCCTGAACAGGAATACTACACCTTGCGTGACCTCGGTCACAAGCTTTTGAACGGCGACAAGTCTGTTGTGAAAGGCCTTGAAGTCTTGGGCGAAGAGATGGAAAAATCGCATCGTAAAGTGGTGATTCTCAAGCCTTACGAGGCATATCACGCCTACGAAGACATGATTATCTACTATGCAGTAAAAAACATCATCGCCTATCTCGAAAACAATCCTGATGAGACATTTGAAAGCATGTGCAAGCATCTCACCAATGTGCGTCAACGTGAATGGATCAACATGGGCGGTCAGCTCGTGACCGAAGACGATTTGGAAAAACTCATCGACGACATCTGCAACGGCACTCTCGACAGTTGGGACGACATCCACAGCCGCTACAACAAATTGTGGAAGAAATATCCGAAAGACAAGCTGTTACACTGCTATCAGGCTTTGAGATTCATCTACGACAAATGTCCTTCTTTGACAAAAGAAATATTCATCGACGCATTGAACAAAGGTGAAAAAATCATACAATACGTCTGCGACCAGGTCTATGAGTCAAGGAAGAAAGACTACGAAAACGTTATCCGCAACTCGACGTTCCGCAATTTGGCTGAGCGCGACGCGGTGAACGGTAAACTCGACGACAACAGCTTCGTCAAACAAATCAGAAAAGAAACAGAAGTCGGGCTGAAATATATCGCCGACGCAAGAGAATTAGTTAAATGAAATCCCACAAAAAACATAAAAAATGAGAGTAATTATTGAACCAACTTACGAAAAGATGTCACAGTGGGCGGCAAACCATATCGTCCGCAGAATCAACGAATTCAAGCCAACGGCAGAGAAGCCTTTCATTCTCGGACTGCCAACGGGCTCAACACCAATCGGGACATATAAATGCCTCATCAAGGCCTACGAAGAAGGCAAAGTGTCGTTTAAAAACGTGGTGACATTCAACATGGACGAATACGTGAAGATTCCGGAGAACCATTCGGAGAGCTACCATTCATTCATGTGGAACAACTTCTTCAGCCATGTCGATATCAAGAAGGAAAATGTGAACATCCTCAATGGCAACGCCGACGATCTCGAGGCTGAATGCGCACGTTATGAAGCCAAGATCAAGAGCTACGGCGGCATCCACTTGTTCATGGGCGGCATCGGTCCTGACGGCCATATCGCGTTCAACGAGCCAGGTTCATCACTGACATCACGCACAAGAGTGAAATCATTGACAACCGACACTATCATCGCCAACTCACGTTTCTTCGACAACGATATTAATAAGGTGCCGAAGACAGCTTTGACAGTCGGCGTGGGCACAGTGATGGATTCACAGGAGGTGATGATTCTCGCAAACGGTCACAACAAGGCACGCGCTTTGGCAGCGGCCATCGAAGGCAGTGTTTGCCATCTCTGCACCGTGAGCGCATTGCAGATGCATCCGAAAGGCATCATCGTGTGCGACGATGCGGCGACAGACGAGATGAAAGTCGGAACAGTAAACTATTTCAAAGACATTGAAAAAGATAATCTTTAATGTTTTTTAAACACGAATCGAGTTATATAGATGAAGGTGCCGTCGTGGGCGACGGCACCAAAATCTGGCATTTCTGTCATATCCAGAAAGGTGCTGTGATAGGAGAAAACTGCTCCTTAGGGCAGAATGTCAATATTGGAAACAATGTAAAGATTGGAAACGGCGTCAGGATTCAGAACAACGTGTCGGTGTACGAGGGCGTGGAGATTGAAGACAACGTGTTTTGCGGTCCGAGCTGCGTATTTACTAACGTCGTGACACCACGGGCGCACTTTCCGGTGCACGGCGTTTATGCGAAGACATTAATAAAAGAAGGTGCGTCGCTGGGTGCCAACTGCACTGTGGTTTGCGGTCACACCGTTGGAAAGAGCGCGTTGATAGCGGCAGGAGCTGTCGTCACAAAAGACGTGAAAGACTACGCCTTGATGGCAGGAGTGCCAGCGAGACAGATTGGTTGGGTTTGTGAGTGCGGAAAGAAATTGGGATCAGATTTGAAATGTAGTTGTGGAAAAGAATATAAACTTAATAATGATACATTAGTTAGAAGTTATTCATTAACTACTAACTGCTAACTACTAACTAAATGAAGAATTTTGCGATTATTGGAGTTGGAGGTTATATCGCGCCAAGACATTTGAAGGCGATAAAAGACACGGGAAACAACATGGTTTCGGCCTACGACAAAAGCGATTCCGTAGGCATCATGGACAGCTATTTCCCGAATGCGGCGTTTTTTACAGAACAGGAACTTTTTGACAGACATAACACACGTTTGATTGAACGCGGCACAAATATAGATTTCGTAACTGTTTGCACGCCAAATTATTTGCACGACGCGCACACCAGATACGGCTTACGTCTCGGTGCCGACGTCATCTGCGAGAAGCCCGTGGTTCTGAATCCTTGGAACATCGACGCTCTTGAGAAAGTGGAACAGACAACAGGACACAAGGCTTACACCATTCTTCAGCTTCGTCTTCACGACTCTATCGTCGCCTTGAAAAAGAAAATCGACGAAGGTCCGAAAGACAAGATTTATGATGTCGATTTGACATATATCACCGCGAGAGGCAACTGGTACTACACCTCTTGGAAAGGCAACGAAAACAAGAGCGGCGGCATCGCCACCAACATCGGAATACATTTCTACGATATGCTTTCGTGGATTTTCGGTCCGGTGACAAAAAATGTGGTGCATGTTTCGACCCACGACCGCGTTGCAGGTTATCTGGAGATGCCAAAAGCACGTGTACGTTACTTCTTGAGTATCAATGCTGACACCCTTCCGGAGAATGCCGTTCAAGGTGAGAAAAAGACATACCGCACCATCATGATCGACGGTTCGGAATTTGAGTTCAGCGCAGGATTTACAGAGCTGCACACCAAGAGTTACGAAAATATTTTGGCAGGCAAAGGTTTCAGGATTTCTGAAGCCAGAAACTGCATCAATATAGTTTACGAGATTAGAAACGCAAAGCCAATAGGATTGGTGGGAGATTACCATCCGTTGGCGAAATTAGCATTAAGTGAGCATCCTTTTGGATGGAGATAATATGAAAATATTAGTTACAGGCGGCACAGGATTTATCGGTTCCCACACCACGGTGGAACTGCAGCAGCAGGGCTACGACGTAATCATTGTTGATGCTTTGTTTAACTCAAGAATCGAGGCTTTGGATGCGATTGCTTCAATAACGGGCAAAAAACCTGAGTTTGAGCAGTTCGACCTCGCCGACAGAGAGAAAGTCGACGACTTCTTCCATCGTCATAGCGACATCAAGGGTGTGATACATTTCGCGGCCCATAAAGCTGTCGGCGAGTCGGTGGAACAACCGCTGAAATACTACCGCAACAACCTCGATTCGTTGATGAACATCCTTGAATCGATGAACAAATACGGCGTGCATAACCTCGTTTTCTCGTCGTCGTGCACAGTTTACGGCGAACCCGACCCTGAAAACCTGCCGATTTCGGAGAAAGCGCCTATCAAAAAGGCGGAATGCCCTTACGGAAACACCAAACAGATAGCCGAAGAGATAATGCAGGACTGCATCACAGCATATAAAGGATTGAACGCCATAGCGTTACGTTATTTTAACCCTGTCGGGGCACACGAGAGCGCGAAACTCGGCGAGTTGCCGTTCGGAGTACCTGCCAACCTCATGCCTTACGTCACGCAGACGGCTTACGGCATTCGTCCTTTCCTGAGAGTGTTCGGCAACGACTACGACACGCCTGACGGAACGCCAATCCGCGACTACATCCACATCATGGATTTGGCGAAAGCCCATGTCAAAGCCGTGGCAAGAATGATTGAAGGTAAGATGAAGGCTTCGTTTGAGGTGTTCAACGTGGGAACAGGCACAGGCTATTCGGTTTTGGACATCATCAAATCGTTTGAGAGAAGCAACAATATCAAGCTGAAATACGAAATCGTGGGCAGAAGAGCAGGCGACATAGTGAAAATCTGGGCTGACCCTACATATACTAATAAGGAGTTGGGCTGGAAAGCCGAGCGCACACTCGACGATATGACACGCAGCGCCTGGGAATGGGAAAAAGCTTATCGTGAAGGAAAAACTTGTTTTAAAATTGACAAATAAAAATATATGAACAACAATCACCTTATTATAATGGCAGGCGGCGTCGGCTCACGTTTCTGGCCGATGTCTATTCCTGAGAAACCAAAACAGTTCATCGACGTGATGGGCATTGGCAAGACCATGATTCAACTCACCGTTGAGCGTTTTGCAGGCATCATAGCCCCCGACCATGTGTGGATTGTAACTTCAAAAAAATACAAAGACATAGTAAAGGAACAGCTGCCAGAAGTTCCTGAGACTCAGATTCTTATGGAACCTTGCATGCGCAACACAGCACCTTGCATCGAGTATGTGAGCCGCAAGATTTACGCCAAATATCCCGATGCGAATCTCGTGTTCTCACCTGCCGACCATCTCGTGCTCGACGTGCCGCATTTCCAAGAGGTGATTAAAGAATCGCTCGAATATACCAAGAATAACGACGTCATCGTGACCCTCGGAATGATGCCGACACGTCCTGAGACAGGCTACGGATACATCAAATCTGTCGATGCCAACTCTAAGGAGAAAATCCAGAAAGTGGAGGCTTTCAAAGAGAAACCAAACCTCGAAACAGCCAAGAAATACTTAGCAGAAGGCGGTTATTACTGGAACGCGGGCATCTTCATCTGGAACGTGAAGATGGTGGTTAACACTATCAAAAAACTCGTGCCGGATTTGGCGGAAGTGTTCGACAAAATCGAGCCGCATTTCTATAAAAACGACGAGCAAAACGTCATCGACGAGCTCTTCCCGACATGTCCGAACATCAGCATCGATTACGCTGTTATGGAAAAATCTAAAGATGTCTTCGTGTATCCGGCAAGCTTCGGATGGAGCGACATCGGCACATGGGGCAGTCTTTACACCCACATCCCTTACGATGACAACAAAAACGCCATCATCGGCGAAAACATCCAGATGGTCGACAGCAAAAACAGCGTCGTGCGTTCCTACGGAAGAAAGAAAGTGATAGTACAAGGCCTTGATAATTATATAGTTGTGGACGACAACAACTGTCTCCTCATCTGCAAGATGCAAGACGAACAACTCATAAAAGAATGGCAAAAATAGGTTTTATTAAAAAATTCTTATCATGAAAAATATTCTGACAAATATTGCGAGATTGTTTTTCGGAAAACGAAACTCCGGCTCATTATCAAGAATTTATGTCTTGGCTTTTGATATTTTAATTATCATATTCACCCTATTTATAATGCCTTTGCTGAGATATTATCCTGATTTTCAGAAAATTACGCTTATAAATTTCTTAAACAGGTCAATCCCTGTATTGGTATTGTTCATAATAGGCTTTGTCGCAACCGGTTCTTATAAAGGACTTATCAGATACACAGGTTTTAGAGACATCGAACAAATCTTGAAAACGACGTCTTGGGTGTTTATTACTATATGTTTATGTAAAGTCTTGATAAACAATATTCCAAGTTTGAGACATTTTGACAATTATTTCCCGAAATATATAACAGTGATAATGATTTGCATTATCGCATTGGTTTTAATGGTCGTGGCACGTCTCGTGATACGTCGTATCTACAATGAATATCTTCGCCCTCAGCCTCATAAAATCAATGTGGTCATTTACGGTGCCGGTGATGCCGGTCCTATCACGTTATCCGCTCTGTATCAGGATACTTCGACTCAATACAACGTTATTTCTTTTGTCGATGACTCTTCTTCAAAAATCGGAAAATCGATTAACGGTATTTTGATTCGCAAACCTGAAGTTGTTCTCAACAAAGATTTTGTCAAAAAGCATCTGATTCATCTGGTTATTTTGGCAATGCCAAGCTTGAATATCGATAAACGTAACGACATTGTCAATAAAATCATCGACCTCGGCGTGACAGTGAAGTCGGTGCCACACGTCGACTCATGGATAAACGGTACTCAATTGAATTTCAATCAGATTCAAGATATCAAGATTGAAGATTTGCTTGAAAGAGAGCCTATTGTTTTGGGCAAGGAAAATGTGAAACACGAGCTCGAAGGCAAGGTCGTGATGGTGACTGGTGCCGCGGGTTCTATCGGTAGCGAGATTTGCCGCCAGGTGTTGCAGCACAACCCGAAATGCCTTGTGATGTTCGACCAGGCTGAGTCGCCGATGTACGATTTGCAGTTCGAGCTGAACAACGAAGATCCTTACAGACATATCGCAGTGCCGAAAGAGTTCGTTGTCGGCAACGTGAAGGATATCAACAAAATGACGGAGGTGTTTGAGAAATACCAGCCTCAGATTATCTATCACGCAGCCGCTTACAAACATGTGCCGTTGATGGAGAGTTTCCCGTACGAAGCGGTGTTTGTCAACGTATTCGGAACCAAGCTTGTCGCTGACCTCGCAATAAAGTACGGCGTTGAGAAATTTGTGATGATCTCGACCGACAAGGCCGTGAACCCGACCAACGTGATGGGTGCCACGAAGCGTATCGCCGAGATTTACACTCAAAGCCGCAAAAGCAATACCAAGTTTGTGACAACACGATTCGGCAACGTTTTGGGATCAAACGGCTCTGTTATCCCGTTGTTTAAGAAGCAGTTGGCACACGGCGGACCATTGACTGTCACCGACCGCAATATCATCCGGTTCTTCATGACAATTCCTGAAGCCTGTAGCTTGGTTTTGGAGGCAGGCGCCATTGGCGATGACGACGACATCTTCGTGTTCGACATGGGCAAACCTGTCAAGATTTACGACTTGGCAAGCAAGATGATCAAGCTCTCGCACATGCCTGACGTTCAGATAGAAATCACAGGATTGCGCCCGGGTGAAAAGCTTTATGAGGAGCTGTTGGCGACCAAGGAAAACACCATTCCGACAGAGCATCCGAAGATTATGCGCGCTAAAGTTCGTGAATACACCGAAGAAGAAGTGAACCAGGAAATTGCGAAACTTCTTGAGATTTTGCCGACGTGCAAAGACTTCGACATAGTGAAACAGATGAAAGTCATAGTGCCTGAGTTCAAGTCGAACAACTCTGTGTATCAGATACTTGACAATTGAGCCACGTGTCGGACTCGAACCAACGACCTACGCATTACGAATGCGTTGCTCTACCAACTGAGCTAAAGTGGCGTTTTGAGACGGCAAAAGTACAAAATTTTTGTATTAGTGCAACAGAATTTAAAAAATATAGTTAATCAGTTATT
Organism: Bacteroidales bacterium; assembly: GCA_017538795.1. Lineage (GTDB taxonomy): Bacteria > Bacteroidota > Bacteroidia > Bacteroidales > F082 > Limimorpha. The sequence goes on from JAFYIE010000047.1 coordinate 54,015, forward strand.
CAGATCTGATTAACTGAATAACTTAGAAAATATGTTTTGGAAGATTTTTTCTGTGATTCTGGCCGCGACGGTGAAGACGCTTTTCGCTCCGGCGATGGGCTTCGCTGTCAATCTTTCGTTTGGCACTACTTTCGCTGCCACCACGATAGGCGGAATCATAGGATTTGTATTCTTTTACTTCAGCTTCGGGTTTGGACTTAACATTTTCAACAAGAAGAAAAAATCGCATCCTACACAGAAACAGATAAAAAGAGCACGGAATATCATCAACTTCAAGAAGAGATATCCCGTGTGGCTTTTTGTGTTAATTTCACCTATTATGTCGATTCCGATAATGGCAATCGTCATCCGCAGGTTTTTTCATAACAACAAAGGAATCTTCGTGCTATCGCTGTTTGCCGTTGCACTGTTTTCCCTCGTTGGATGTCTGATTTTCTCGCCAATATTATAATTGGCATAACGCCGCTGCGCCAAGGATTGCAACTTCGTTGTCGGCAAGCGACGAAACGCGGATTTCCACCGTTCCCTGATAAATATTCAGCAGATGCTCGTCGAACGACTTGCGCAGAGGCTTCATCAGCACTTCGCCGGCGTGGACAGGACCACCCATGAGGAAGATAGCCTGTGGCGCTGAGAATGTCACTGCATTTGCCATTGCAATTCCTAACAAATAGCCGACATTTTCGAAAGTCTGAAGACCTATCGGGTCGCCTGCGTTTGCAGCATCGCCGACCATTTTTGAGGTCAGGTTTTCAGGCGCAACCTGTTTCAAAACGCCGTTGTACAGAGGATTCTGCTCCATCAGCTCGAGAGCGGTGCGACGGATGCCACCAGCCGAGGTGTAAGTCTCCAAGCAGCCTTTGCGTCCGCAACCGCATTGACGACCATTGATGATGATAATCGAGTGACCGAGTTCACCAGCTGTACTTGTCGAACCCAAAATAAGCTTCCTGTCGATGATGATGCCGCTTCCGACACCAGTTCCAAGGGTAAAAGTGATGAAATGGTCGAGGTCTTTGGCACCGCCATAGATCATCTCGCCATAAGCCGCGGCGTTGGCGTCGTTAGAGACCACAACCTTAGTGTTTATGTGCTTTTTCATCATCTCGGCGAGCTTCACCTGACCTTTGAAGTTCAAGTTCGGTGCCTTGTCGATGCTGCCGGTATAAGTGTTACCATTCGGCGCACCGATGCCTATGCCGTCGATGTCTGAAACATGGTTGCGCTCAAGCAGTTCCTTGATTTTCGCAGCCATATCGCTAACATACAATTCGGCATCGTAATATTCATTTGTATGAAGATTTACCTTGTCGATGATTTTGCCGTCTTCGCGGACGAGTCCGATATCGGTATTTGTGCCGCCGACATCGATTCCGATGGAGTGTCTTGTTTTCATATTTGGATGATTTTTATTTCAAATTGAAAAATTTCTTCGCAAAATTAAAAAAACTTTAAATAATATCAATGAAAATCAATTCTTTTTTTTATCTTTGCAGATTATTTAGAAAAATTTTAACGTTTTATGAAAAACGCTTATCGCGAATATAAGTTTTTGAATCTCACTAACATAGCAGATGAGATTCGTAAGTATTGGGAAGATAACGACATCTTCAACAAGAGTTTGGAAAACACAAAAAACGGCACAGCGTATGTTTTTTACGAGGGTCCACCGTCGGCAAACGGCATGCCAGGCATCCATCACGTGATGGCGCGTACCATTAAGGACACCTTCTGCCGTTTTCAGACTTTGAAAGGAAAATATGTAAGCCGCAAGGCAGGATGGGACACCCACGGACTGCCAGTGGAGCTTGGCGTTGAGAAGAAACTCGGCATCACTAAGGAAGATATCGGCAAGAAGATTAGCGTGGATGAATACAACAAGGCTTGCCGCGAGGAAGTGATGAAATACAAGGACCGCTGGGACGACCTCACCCGTCAGATGGGCTACTGGGTTGACCTCAACAATCCTTATATCACCTTCACAAACGAGTATATCGAGACTTTGTGGTTCTTGCTTAAAGACTTGTATAACAAAGGCTTACTTTATAAAGGATATACCATTCAGCCATATTCACCGGCTGCAGGAACAGGCTTGAGCTCACACGAGTTGAACATGCCAGGTTGCTACCGCGACGTGAAAGACCTCACATGCGTGGCGATGTTCAGACTGAAAGCTGAGCAGCGTAAGTTCCAGAAGTTGCCGTTTGGCGTCGACGTGAACTTCCACGATGTGCAGATTGTGGCTTGGACCACAACACCTTGGACTTTGCCGTCGAATACAGCATTAGCGGTTGGTCCTGGCATCGAGTACAACCTCGTGAAAACAGTGAACCCGAACAGCGGCGAGCAGATTTACATCATCATCGGAAAACCGTTGATGGCATCGTTCTTCCCAGCTGAGGCTGAAAAACCGAAGTTCGAAGACTGGAAAGTCGGCGACAAGAAGCTTCCTTACGAAGTTCTTGGTACCTGCAAAGGTAAGGAACTCGCTGGCCTCGACTATGAGCCGCTCATCCCATGGGTGAAACCTGACGGCGACGGATTCCGCGTGATTCCAGGTGATTATGTCACAACAGAAGACGGTACAGGTATCGTCCACATCGCCCCAACTTTCGGTGCCGACGATAACAGAGTGGCAAAACAGACCAACATCCCGCCACTGCATCTCATCGATAAAGATGGCAAAGCACAGCCGATGGTTGACAAGACAGGTAAGTTCTTCCTCCTTGAAGAACTTGATCCTGAGTGGGTTAAGACACATGTCGATGCTGAAGAATATGCAAAATACGCAGGCAAGTTCGTGAAAAACGCCTACGACCCGACAAAGACCGACAAAGACATCTCGTTGGATGTCGAAATCGTCATCATGCTGAAGGAACAGGGCAAGCTCTTCAAGAGTGAGAAACATACCCACAACTATCCGCACTGCTGGCGTACCGACAAACCTGTGCTCTACTACCCTCTCGACAGCTGGTTCATCAAGACCACAGCGTTGAAAGACAGGATGATTGAGCTCAATAAGACCATCAACTGGAAGCCTGAGGCAACAGGTTCAGGACGTTTCGGCAACTGGCTCGAGAATCTCGTCGACTGGAACCTCTCACGTTCACGTTACTGGGGAACACCACTTCCAATCTGGAGAACCGAAGACGGCAACGAAGAGGTATGCATCGGCAGCGTGGCTGAACTCAGAGAAGAAATAGAGAAATCTGTCAAGGCAGGATTCATGAAAGAAAATCCTTATAAATCAGAGGATTACACCAAGTTCGACCTGCACAGACCATATATCGACGGCGTGGTTTTGGTTTCAAAATCAGGCAAGAAGATGTTCCGTGAGCCAGACCTCATCGACGTGTGGTTCGACTCAGGCGCTATGCCTTACGCACAGATTCATTACATGGGCAAGCCAGGCCAGCTCAACGACAAGACTTTCCCGGCTGACTTCATCGCAGAAGGTGTTGACCAGACACGTGGTTGGTTCTTCACCTTGCATGCAATAGCGACAATGTGTTTCGATTCTGTGGCATATAAGAACGTGATTTCCAACGGTTTGGTGCTCGACAAAAACGGAAACAAGATGTCGAAACGTCTTGGCAACGCCGTCGACCCGTTCGGAGCTATCACCAAATACGGAGCCGACGCAGTGAGATGGTACATGATGACCAACTCGCAGCCTTGGGATAACCTTAAGTTTGACGAAGACGGTGTCGATGACGTGCGCCGCAAGTTCTTCGGAACATTATACAACACCTACGCATTCTTCGCGCTCTACGCCAACATCGACGGATTCGAGTACAAAGAAGCCGACATCCCGTTTGAGAAACGTCCTGAAATCGACAGATGGATACTTTCGGAACTCAACTCGCTCATCATCGAAGTCGAGAAAGACTACGAAAGCTATGAGCCGACAAAGGCCAGCCGTGCCATCGGTAACTTCGTCGACGCTCACCTCAGCAACTGGTACGTGCGCTTGTCACGCCGCCGTTTCTGGAAGAGCAACGGCTCTGACGACAAGACCTCGGCATATCAGACATTGTACACCTGCCTCGACACCTTGGCACGCTTGATTTCGCCTATCGCACCGTTCTTCAGCGAGCAGCTCTACCGCGACCTCAACGCCGTGACACATCGCGACAGCGCAGAATCAGTGCATCTGACAAGATTCCCGAAGGCAAACGAGAAGTTCATCGACAAGAAACTCGAGGAGCGCATGGAGATGGCACAGCTCGTTGCATCAATGGTGCTTTCACTCCGTAAGAAAGCCAACATCCGCGTGCGTCAGCCATTGTCAAGAATCATGATTCCGGTGCTTTCAGAAGAAATGAAGCAGCAGCTTGAAAAGGTTGAAGGCCTCATCCTCTCGGAAGTCAACGTGAAAAAAGTGGAATATCTGACAGGCGAGCTCAACATCTTGGTGAAGAAAGTAAGACCAAACTTCGCTTCGTTGAAGACACGTTACGCCAAGCTGATGGGTCAGCTCACGAAGTATTTCAACACCATGAGCCAGGAAGACATCCGCAATTTCGAAAAGAACGGCGGAGCTAATATCACTGTTGAAGGTCAGGAAGTGAACCTGATACTTGAAGACGCTCTCATCACCACGGAAGATATCCCAGGTTGGACAGTGACAACACAGGACAACATGACAGTCGCGCTCGACATCACCATCTCGCAAGAGTTGTTTGAAGAAGGTCTCGCAAGAGAAATCATCAACCGTGTGCAAAATATGAGAAAGGACAGCGGCTTGGAGGTCACCGACAAGATTGTTTTGACGATTGAAAAGAATGCCGATATCATCAAGCCAGTGGAACGCTTCGGGGAATACATCTGCTCCGAAACCCTCGCCACACTTGAAGTTGTCGACAAACTCGATAACGTTGAGGCTCAAGAGCTTGTGGAGAAAGTCACGGCTAAATTAACGATTAAAAAAGCATAACAAAATATTATCATCATGGAAGAAACAGTCAACACATCAGAAAAAACCAGATATTCTGACGAAGAACTGGCTGAATTCAAGGCTCTGATTTTGGAGAGATTGGAACAGGCTCGCAAAGACCTCGCTCTTTTGCAGGAAAACGTAGCCAGTGGCAACGATTCCGACGACACAGCTCCAACTTTCAAGATTTTGGAAGAAGGCGCGGCAGTGCTGTCAAAAGAGGAAAACAGCGCTCTCGCAGTGCGTCAGATCAAGTACATCAAGAACCTTGAGAACGCTTTGATTCGCATTGAGAACAAGACATACGGCATCTGCCGCGTGACCGGCAAGCTCATCCCGAATGAACGTCTGCGCGCCGTGCCACACGCAACACTCAGCGTCGAAGCTAAAATGAATCAGAACAAGAGAAAATGAAAAAGCCGCTGATTGTCATCTTTTTGGTTTTGTTGCTCGACCAGGTCTCGAAGATTTTGGTCAAAACAACGATGGCAATCGGTGAAGCCGTCCCTGTTTTCGGAAAATGGTTTTACATCATGTTTATCGAGAACAACGGAATGGCGTTCGGATGGGAGATTTCAGGCGCTGAATGGGGAAAGATTTTCCTTAGTCTTTTCCGTGTGGCTGCAGTGATTTTCCTGTTCTGGCTTCTTTTCAGACTTGTGAAAAAAGAGGTGAAATTCGGCCCATTGTTCGGCATCTCATTGTTGATTGCCGGAGCTTTGGGCAACATCATCGACGGAATGTTCTACGGCTTGATTTTCGATTACGCCGGATTTTTGCAGGGAAAAGTCGTCGACATGCTGTATTTTCCGCTCTTCACCTTCCCGGAATGGGTGCCTTTCCTTGGCGGTGAGATATTCTTCAGCCCGGTGTTCAACATCGCCGACAGCGCAATAACCATCGGGATATTTTACATGATAATTTTCCAATGGGGATTTATCAAAAATTTTGAGTCAATAATAGAAACTGAAAATAAAGAACATGGAGAAAGAGATTAAAGGTCGTATTGTCCAGATTATCGGACCTGTCATCGACGTAGCTTTTGATGATGAAAAGCATTTGCCGAATCTTCTCGACGCTCTCGAGATAACACGCAGCAACGGCGACAAGCTGATTACTGAGGTGCAGCAGGATATCGGCGAGAACACCATGCGTACCATAGCCATGGACTCAACCGACGGCTTGAAGCGTGGCATGGAAGTTCGCAGCCTCGGACATCCTATCACCATGCCTACCGGCGACCAGGTGAAAGGACGTTTGTTCAACGTCATTGGCGACAGCATCGACGGCCTGAAACCGATGAATCCAGGCAAGCGCAACAGCATACACCGCGACCCTCCGAAATTCGAGAACCTCTCGACAAAACAGGAGATTCTGTTCACTGGTATCAAGGTTATCGACTTGATTGAGCCTTATGCAAAAGGCGGTAAGATCGGTTTGTTTGGTGGCGCTGGTGTCGGCAAGACCGTGCTCATCATGGAGCTTATCAACAACATCGCGAAACTGTATTCAGGTATGACAGTGTTTGCAGGCGTTGGCGAGCGTACCCGTGAAGGCAACGACCTTCTCCGTGATATGATTGAGGCAGGCGTTATCAAATACGGAAAAGAGTTCCAGGAAGAGATGGCAAAAGGCAACTGGCCTCTCGACAAGGTTGATTACGAAGAACTCGACAAATCGCAGGCTACGCTGGTGTTCGGACAAATGAACGAACCGCCTGGAGCACGTGCGAGAGTGGCTTTGTCGGGCCTTTCGATGGCTGAATATTTCCGTGACGGCGACGGCGAGACAGCAGGACGTGACATCATGTTCTTCATCGATAACATCTTCCGTTTCACACAGGCTGGTTCGGAGGTGTCGGCACTTCTCGGTCGTATGCCTTCGGCTGTGGGTTATCAGCCTACGTTGGCATCGGAGATGGGTTTGATGCAGGAAAGAATCACCTCTACCAAGAGCGGTTCCATCACCTCGGTACAGGCCGTTTATGTGCCTGCCGACGACTTAACAGACCCTGCACCGGCTACAACATTCGCCCACTTGGACGCAACAACCGTTTTAAGCCGTAAGATCGCTGAGCTCGGCATCTACCCTGCTGTCGACCCACTCGACTCAACATCGCGCATCCTCGCCCCGGATATCGTCGGAGAGGAGCATTATAACACCGCTCAGCGTGTGAAAAACATCCTCCAGAGATACAAAGAGTTACAAGATATCATCGCCATCCTCGGTATGGACGAGCTCTCAGAGGAAGACAAACTCATCGTGCACCGCGCACGTCGTGTTCAGCGTTTCCTTTCGCAGCCGTTCACCGTGGCGGAGCAGTTCACAGGCATGAAAGGCGCCACAGTCAAGATTGAGGACACCATCAAAGGTTTCAACATGATTATGGACGGTGAAGTCGACCAGTATCCTGAGGCCGCTTTCAACCTCGTGGGAACCATCGAGGAAGCCATCGAGAAAGGTAAGAAGATGTTAGCTGAAAGCAAGGAGTAAGCCATGAAACTTGAGATAACATCACCCGACAAGCAGATTTTCAGCGGCGACGTTGACTTGGTGCAGCTACCAGGCAGCGACGGCCTCTTTGAGATTCTGCACAACCACGCCCCGATGATTGCCGCCTTGGGAAAAGGTAAAATCAAGGTGCAGGACGAAGCCGGTAAACTGCAATTTTTCGAAATCAGAGGCGGTGTTTGCGAAGTACTTGAAAACAAAATCACAGTATTAGCGGAATAATTTTTTTAGCTTAACGCAAGGCATAATCTCCAAATGGTCTTTAAAATTTTTTTCAGAAAATAGTAAATGCTTTTACTTTTTTTGTATTTTTGCACCCGTAAATAAACATTATTATTAATTAAATTCATAAAACTATGAAGAGATTTAAACTCTTTTTGTTAGCTATCCTGATGATTATCAGCAGCTTAACATTTGCACAAAACAACGACAAAGTTAAGGTCAGCGGATTCGTCCAAGGACTGTATCAAGTTAACGCACAAGACGAAGACAACGTCGACAATTCATTCCGCATGCGCCGTGTACGTTTGTCAGTCAGCGGAAACCTCAACGAGATTATCTCCTATAAGATTCAAGGCGATTTCGGAAGCTCACCGATGCTTGTCGACGCTTTCGTGAAGGCCAAATTCTGCGACGCTTTTGCTGTGCAGTTCGGTCAGTTCAAGCTCCCATTCTCGATCGAGAGCCCTATCAATCCTGTCGACCTCGAAGCTATCGACTATGGTGATGTCATCTCAAAACTCGTCGGATATAGTGATGTTTGCGGCCAAGGCAGTCTCGGTCGTGACCTCGGCATCATGTTCACCGGAAAATTCATCCCTATGGGAACCGATGACAACAAATACCATCTTTTGGACTACAGCGTAGGTATCTTCAACGGCACAGGTCCTTACAAACTTTATAATGATGACAACAATAAAGTCAAAACAGAAGACAAAGATAACAATAAAGAGAAAGAGTTTGTCGGACGTTTGAACATCCATCCTATCAAGACTGTTACCGCATCAGCTTCATATTACACAGGACATTACGGAGCCGACGCTTTGAAGAGAGAGCGTATGGGTTTCGGAGCTGAATACAACGACAACAAAATCGTGGCCCGTACAGAATATATCATGGGAAGAACAGGTAAAATGAAAAATGTTTATGACCCGACAGTTACCGATTCTATAATTGGTACAGAAGTCACTTCATACAACAGTTTCGGTATGTACGCGGTTGCAGGTTATTGGTTCGATTTCGAATGCTGCAAGACAGCGATGAGACTGCTTCCTTTCGTACGTTACGACTTCTTTGCAAAGGATATAGATGCTAAAACAGGCGACTATGGTCTTTACACTTTAGGTTTCGACTTCCGTCCTTACAAATTCTTAAGCCTGAAGATGAACTATCAGTTCAAACAAGAAACTATTTATAAAGAAGGTTCGACAACAGAAACTGAATATGATGACACCCATATCTTCAAATGTATGGTAAGCTTCAAATTCTAATGTAAATCATTAAAATTCAGATAATTATGTCAAAAGATTTATTGAAAAAAGAAGATTGGTTGGCGGTGTGGATCGGATTCATCGTCATCGCAATAGGCGCAGTGGCAGTGTTGACAGGCTGGTTCGACTTCTCGGCCTTAAAATTCGGCACATGGCACTGGTGGGAAAATGTCGAGGAGAAGAAATCGCTTGCCTCACAGTTCGGCAAAGGCGCTTTCTGGATTAACTTGCTACGCACGTTCTTGGTGACAGGAGTTTTGTTCGGCATCGGCATCAAGCTTCAGGGCGAGAAACTCAGCAAGTTCATCCCTGCCTACCTTGTATTATTCGTCATCTGCATCCTTGTCAGGATGATAAGCGCTGAATTTACACTTAAGATGTACCTCGAGTGGGCATTCTGGGCATTGCTCATCGGATTGTTGATTTCCAACACCGTTGGCACTCCTGAATGGCTGAAACCTGCAATACGCACTGAGTTTTACATCAAGACCGGTTTGGTCATCATGGGATTCTCGGTGTTGTTCAGCAACATCTATAAATTTGCCGGCTACGGACTCGGCATCGCTTGGATTGTGACACCTATCGTCATCATCTTCATGTGGTGGTTTGGCACCAAAGTGTTGAAAATCGGCAACAAGCCGTTGGTAATCACTTTAGCTTCAGCCACTTCGGTGTGCGGAACGTCGGCCGCCATCGCAACAGGAGCAGCAGCTAAGGCAAAGAAAGAAGACCTCTCGTTGGCAATCTCCATTTCTATCATCTTCACTATTTTGATGATGGTGTTTGAGCCTATGATCATCCGTTGGGCAGGCATGAACCAGATGATGGGCGGTGCGCTCATCGGTGGTACTGTCGACTCGACTGGTGCTGTGGTTTTGGCAGGTAATGCCCTCGGACCTGAGGCTGAGCAGGTGGCATCGATGGTCAAGATGATCCAGAACATCCTCATCGGATTCATCGCGTTCTTCGTGGCGGTATTCTTCGCTTTGAAGGTCGATAAGACTGGCGACAGCAAAGTCGGCGCAGGCGAGATCTGGAACCGTTTCCCGAAGTTCATCATCGGTTTCTTCGTGGCATCGCTGGTGGCATCGTTCATCATATTGCCGGCAACAAGCGGAGCGGAGGTGAAAGCAATCAACGGAGTGCTTGACCAATATAAGAACTGGGCTTTCGTGCTCGCATTCACCAGCATAGGATTGGACACCAACTTCAAGACTCTCTTCAAGCAGATGCAGGGTGGCAAGGTACTGTGGCTGTACATCGTCGGACAGGTGTTTAACATACTGTTGACATTGTTAGCCGTATGGTTCCTGCTCTCAGGTGTAGTATTCGATGTCCCGAATCTCGATTTGTTCAAATAATGGACAAGAAACACATAATTTTCAAGGTGATTACCATCGTTGTGGTGGTAATCACTTTGGTTTTGGCCGTTTACATCATGCTGAACCGCAAGGGCGTTGTCGAAGACTACGACTTCGGCGCGGGTGCTTATTATTACGCTGACATCCCGACGGAGCAGTACTCCGAAATCATCAACGAAGACGCTTATCAGCCCACGACACCGAAGTGGATTTACTATGTTTTGTTCTTTGCCTGGGGCTGGTTGATGTGGCGTTTATGGCTTTGGATTGATAGCCGCAATAACGGTCGCAAAAAATAATTTTTCAAAAAACGTTGGAATATTGAAAAAAGTTGTATTTTTGCAGTCCCAATGACAAGGTATCATGGCCGAGTGGCTAGGCGAAGGTCTGCAAAACCTTTTACGGCGGTTCGATTCCGTCTGGTACCTCAAGATTAAAGCACTGACTGTCAATTAGTTAGTGCTTTTTTCTTATAAACTACCGGCTGGTCAAATTTGAAAATCGAGTGTCATTTGCTGGAGTAAATAAATTTTTCTTTATCTTTGCATTTTACCATGAATATGAAGATTAAAAACACTATCCTGTTTTTGCTGTTTGCCTTTACCTTTTTCAATGTGGCGCAAGCACAATGGCAGTCTATGAACGGGCCACAAGGACGCTACGTCAGGAGTATCCTCTGCACCGACAGCTTATATTATGCCGCAACAGGCGGGGGCGTTATGGTAAGCAGCGACCGAGGCCTCAACTGGGAGTTTCGCAACAACGGGCTCACCTCATGCGACACGAAATGCCTCATCACTTATAACGACACGGTGTTCCTTGCCACCGACGAGAACATCTTCCGCACCACCGACGGCGGCCTGCATTGGACGCCCGACCCATACATGCACAACCATTACGTTAAGCACATACTTGTTCACAACGGTTCGCTCCTCGCCTCGACCTACGTTCAGGGTGTTTATCAATCAACTGAAGGCACCCAAGGCGAATACGTCACTGGTATTTTTCCAAGCGATGTGCGTTATCCATATTTTATGTCCGACAACGACGACGCCATGTTCATCGCCACCTACAGGCGCGGTGTCTACCGTTCTTTCGACGACGATGATTCGTGGGAGCCATGCAACAACGGTTTGAACAGCGACGTGCTCGGCATCTACTGTCACAACGGAAAAGTCTTCGCCACCGTGCTCGGACAGGGCGTCATGGCTTCGAGCGACAATGGCGACACCTGGACAAGCGCCAACCTCAACAAGCAAGCCAAAGGATACGCCCACCTCGGTGATACACTATATGCAGCCTGCATAGGACAAGGCGTCTATGTCTCTTACGACAACGGCGTTACCTGGCAGGACTTCAACTCCAACCTTGCATCGAAGAATCTCTGGTGTATGGACGCCCGCGACGGATACATCTTCGTCGGCGACACTCAAGGCCGCATTTATCGTGGCAACAGCGACGGCAGCGGCTGGATCCGCACCAACACACCATCGTTCCTCGCCTCGGTGGGCAACATAGGCATCAGCGGTGGACGTATTCTTGCTGCCACTCACGGCTCCGACATGTTCTACACCGACAACGGCAGCACTTGGACACAGAGCAGCAACATAGGGACGGTGGAAATACGCGGCATGCTGGTGGAAGGCGACAACGTGTTTATCGGCACCGACATGTTAGGCAGCTTCCTCTCCACCGACAGAGGCACTTCATTCAATTCAGCAGGATCAGGATTGCCCGAAAACCAATGGCTTCAAAGCCTAGTGCGCTGCGGTTCACAAATCATTGCGGGAAGCAAAGACAGGATGTATGTGTCATTTGGTCTCGGCCAGCAATGGTATGTACCAACTTGTCTACCTTATGAAATAGATGTCGTCGACCTCACCTGGGACGGCAGAATAATGTATCACGTTTCATACGACGGCGTGCTGCGCTACAGCAGCGAGCAAGGCTCCAACTGGCAGGTTCTCAGCTCCCCGTTCGAGGGTGTCAACTACACCGCATTGCGTTATCATGATAGTGGCTTGTACTTAGGCACACGAAAGCATGGCCTTTTCTTCACCGACGACATGGGAGCAAACTGGAACTCTGTCGATGTTTTGCCAGGCGACGCCACCATCAGGCGCATCACCACCACCGACACCATCGTCGCCGTGGGCTGCGAAGACGGCTCCATTTATCTGAAATACGACCATAGCGACGTTTGGCAACAACTGGAAAACATACCTATTGATGGTCCTATTCTCGACATCTGCATCGATGGAGAATTACTCTACGCATCGCCTATGGCTGGCGGCATTTGGTATATTGAGTTACCTCCCGTTCCAAATGCTGTCGCGGAATTCAACGAAATGGCCTTGATTATTGCTCCAAACCCGGCTTCAACGTTTGTTACAGTTTCTATCAGCGAATCATTGTGCAATGCTGAACTGACCGTTTATGACCTTCAAGGGAAGGTTTGCTACCGCTGCAAGATGCAAGGCGACAAGCACGAGATATCCACATGTGATTTCCCGGCAGGAATTTATTTCGTGAAAGTTGCCGGTGATAACGCTTCTATTGTCCGAAAAATGGTTATTCAGCACTAAGCACTGCCCTTACACACTGTCCTCTACTGCGCTCGTAAGTGCCGCACACGTGACAGTTCACATCGTCGAAATGCAAGCTCCATCCAGCCACCTGACAGTCTGTCTGAAGCGAGCTCGACCAGTAAACGCCTAAACCAGTGCATATAAGCTCACCATCAAGATAAAAACCCGTGGCAGGCAGGAAAATACTGTTACCATTACTTCCGGTCAACAGCCTTCCGCCGACACCATTAATGGTTGTCCATGTGTAGGTCGTGTTTTTATACAACTCATTGAACTCATCGGCAGTAGGCATTCGCCATCCTGCACCCCATTGGGCAACGACAACATCGTCGACTGGCTCCAAAACAGTAAGACTGTCGACAAAGCCATAGTATCCACAGCTCGAATCAGTGCAATATTTGGTAAGTTTAAAACCGTCATCAGCAAAAGAGCTGTATTTGTAATGTTTCCAATCATATATATCTTTGGTCTCCGTCTCACCCCACGCAAAATAATCACCGGTTCCCTTCGAACTGTCAGCTCCCACATTACACGTAGCCCACAAAGTGCCGCTTGGCAAGCCTAAATCGACATATTCATGACCGTCGTAGCTCCCGTTGGTGTCGTTGTTCTCTTTTTTGCATCCGACAACAAAAACAGTCAAAACTGATATAAAAATGACACAAATAATCTTGAACCTCATTATAAATGATTTTGATTATGCAAAATTATAAAAAATCCCCAAAAATAGGGATGCACAGCTATCTTTTTTCTTCTTATTTTTGCAAAATGAAAAATGTGACAGATGTCAACTCTCGATAAACTCGAAATCGGACAATACGCCGTGATAAAAACGGTGAAAGGAAAAGGCTCGCGACGCCAGCATTTCCTTGATATGGGCGTGATTCCCGATGCCGTTGTGAAGCTTGTGAAATACGCTCCGCTCGGCGACCCGATGGAGGTGATGATTCACGGTTATTCGCTCACGCTCCGCAAAGCCGACGCTAAAATGATTGAGATTGAGCCTTGCGACGCTTCAAAAGACATCGACAATAAAAGCGATTTCGACATTGATAAACTGTATATCAAATCGTTGCCCGATCATAACGCCCACCCCGGCCTCGGCGAGGAAGGCATCTATCATGATAAGACACACGAAAACCCGGTTCCGAAAGGCACTATCCTGACTTTTGCGCTCGCAGGACAGCAAAACTGTGGCAAAACAACGCTTTTCAACCAGCTGACGGGCGCTAATCAGCATGTGGGCAACTTCCCAGGCGTCACCGTCGATCGCAAAGACGGCGTCATAAAAGGTCATACCGACACTTTGGTGACCGATTTGCCGGGAATTTATTCGCTCTCGCCTTACACCAACGAGGAAATAGTGTCGCGTGAGTTTATCTTAAAAGAAAAACCGAAGGCGATTATCAACATCGTCGACGCCAACAATATCGAACGTAACCTCTATCTCACCATGCAGCTCATGGAGCTCGGCATCCCTATGGTGTTGGCTCTCAACATGATGGACGAGGTACGCAACAACGGCGGATCTATCCTCGTCAACGAGATGGAGAATATTTTAGGACTGCCTGTGCTGCCGATTTCAGCATCGAAAAACGAAGGTATCCGTGAGTTGGTGGAACACGCCATCCACGTGGCAAAATATCAGGAAGAGCCTGTACGCCAGGATTTCTGCGACAAAGACGATAACGGTGGCGCAGTGCACCGCTGCCTGCATAGTATAATGCACCTCATCGAAGACCACGCTGTAAGGGCCGAAATACCGGTTCGTTTCGCGGCATCGAAGCTAATCGAAGGCGACAACATCGTTCTTGAGGCTCTTCAACTCTCTCAAAATGAGAAGGAAACTCTCGAACATCTCATCCTTCAGATGGAAGAAGAACGTGGCCTCGACCGTGCGGCGGCCATGGCCGACATGCGCTTCACTTTTATCAAGAAATTGTGTGCGAGTACCGTTGTGAAACCAAGCGAAAGCAAGGAATATCAACGCAGCCGTCGCATCGATAAGATCCTCACTGGAAAATGGACTGCCATCCCGATTTTTATTCTGGTGATGATTGCCATTATATGGCTCTCCATCGACGCCATAGGCGCGCCTTTGCAAGACTGGCTCGACGAGGGCATCGACTGGCTCGCGGGCGTCTGCGGTAACGCCTTGGCCCGTTGGGAAGTCTCCCCCGCGGTGCAGTCGCTGGTGGTCGACGGCATCTTCGGAGGCGTCGGCAGCGTGCTTACCTTCGTGCCGATCATCATACTTCTGTTCTTCTTCCTGAGTTTGCTCGAAGACAGCGGCTACATGGCACGCGTGGCGTTCGTCAGCGACAGCGTCTTACGTAAACTCGGTCTCACCGGACACAGCATTGTGCCGCTTCTCATCGGTTTCGGATGCTCAGTGCCGGCGGTGATGGCGACAAGAACGCTCCACTCCACCCACGACCGTTGGCGCACAATACTGCTCACCCCTTTCATGAGCTGTTCGGCAAAAATCCCGATTTACGCCTTCTTCACCGACTATTTCTTCCCCCATCGAGGCGGATTGGTGCTGATTTGTCTGTATCTGTTTGGAATTGTGACAGGTATCATAGTGGCTTTGTTTACCAAATGGTTAGGCAACAACGATGACGTAGCTCCTTTCGTGATGGAGCTGCCTAATTACCGCTTGCCGAGCACTAAAAACGTCGCTCATCTGCTGTGGGACAAGATCAAAGACTTCCTGCAACGTGCCTTCACGGTCATTTTCATGGCTTCTTTGGTCATCTGGTTCCTGCAAACCTTCGATTTTCATTTCAATATGGTCGAAAACGGCGAAGGTAGCATACTCGCTGTCGTCGCAGGCTGGTTAGCTCCTATATTCAAACCGATAGGTCTCGGCGAATGGCAGATCGTGACAGCTCTTGTCAGCGGATTTATGGCAAAAGAAAGCGTCGTAGCCACACTCGAGGTGCTCAACGCGATGTCTCTGTTTACCACGCTAACATCAATCTCGATGTTGATATTCTGCCTGCTTTACACGCCTTGCGTGGCAGCAATGGCAGCGATACGTCGTGAATTGGGTACTAAATGGATGATTCTTGTGATTTTGTTCCAATGCTCGGTAGCATGGCTGTGCGCGTTCTTCGTTTACCTAATTGCGGGCGCAATTATTTAGAATTGATTTCTTCAAGGCATTCCTTGCACAGACAATCACTGTAATTTTTTTTAAGATTTGCCTTCGCGCGGTCGCTGAGATGTATCGTAACACACCAGCAATCGATCGAATGCACGCATTCAAACTCTTTTCCGCAGCGAGGGCAAATCTTCTTCATTATCTAATTATTTAATGATTACACGTTCTGTGAAAACTCTTTCACCACAATTGACACAGATGAAATATATTCCAGATTCCAAATCAGACACATTGATTTCATTGTCGGTCGACGATATCATCAATTGTCCGGCAACACTAAACAAATCAATGCGTTGAATGTTTGCAGAGTTGACAAAAATTTTGTCATGTGCAGGATTCGGATACACCGAAATCGTCATAGCATCATTCTCTTCAATGCCTTGATTCGGGAAATGTGCCACATCATGAATCACACCGACTGCATCGAGGTCGAAACCGCTTGATGCGAAAGGTGTCGGCCACGGATCGTTGACAGGATGTCCCTGCGAGTCGTAAGTACAGTACTCCGGATCAATGCATCCAACAACGTCAACGACACGAACGTGAGTGATGTTGTTTTTGTCGAGAAGCGGATCGTTTGGAATCTCGTCAAGTTCAAACGGAGTGCCGTAGAATGCGCCATATTTGCCTGCGAAGTTGTGAATGTATGCAGGATCCATGGTTGCAAAGCCGCCAAGTTGTGTCTCGTATTGCACTGCTGTTATTGCCGGGAAGCGGAAGAAGTTCTCACCGTCGGAACTCACTTCCACGAAGGCAATCTCAAGGAACCACTGTGTGCCGCTTTTGAAACCATTCTCAAACACGGCAAAATCAGGACCAGGCTGATTGCAAATAGGCGATGCAAACGTCAAGGTAGCATAACCGCCGTCACCGAGACAAGCCACGCCGTATGTGCCGCCAGGAACGCCGATGGCGTTTTCAGCAGGATAACCAGCACCAGCCATACCCAAGCTAGGGTTAGCGATGTTCATCGGTCCTGGTTCGACGGTGCATCCTGTAGCCCACGCGATAAATGCCGATGAGTCAGCATGCATGGCCGTGGTGCCAGGCTGGTCCTGCGCAGGTGCAAACGGAGCAATCTGCGCCCAAGCCAATCCCGGCATCAAAGCCATCATCATAATAACTAAAAATTTTCTCATTTTACAACGAGTTTAATCGTCTTAGCTGCATTCTCACTTCTCACTGTAACGAAGTAAATACCAGCTTCCATGTTTCTCAAGTCGATAGCTGATTCTGTTGTAGTCAGCACCATGTGACCTAAGATGTCGTAAATCTCAACGCTCTTAACATTTTCAGCGTTGACAAACAGTCTGTCTGTTGCAGGATTTGGATAGATTGAAACCATAGCTGCTTCAACTTCTTCAACATCGTCATAAGCTGAAACTGGCTGAACTGGAGTTTCCCAAACATAAACCCAAGGAGCAATCTCTGTACCGATAGTGTAGTCACCCCATTTCACAAAATCGCCATTTTCAACTGTTTGTGCGTCAAAAGTATACCATGATTGCACACCGTTCACATTGTACATAGCGTTATAACCATTAAGGTCATAATTGACTTCATTATAGTTGAAAGCGAGGTCGGTAAGCATCATGCCACCCCATGAAGATGGTTCGTCGGTAAATGTGAAGCGAAGGTCAGCCTCAGCTATAGCTTCCATCATTTCCTTAATTGTGACGCTTTCTGCAGCAAATCTGAAACCCCAAGCATAGCAAACATCTTCAGGGTCAGCGAAGTTGACGGCAAAAATAGCCTCGTTTTCGCCTTCACCAATCCAGTAAACGATTTCCGATGGGTCAATTGTAGCTTCTTCGCCTAAAGCATAAACAGGAGCGACTTCTTTTTCATAGACATAAATCCAGTTGTCAGGATCAACCATTGTGCCACATTCTGTGTCACCTATTTTCACATATTCACCATTAGCAACTGTTGCAACATCATAAGTATCCCAAGTTGATTCACCATTGATAAGATAAGTAAGCCATCCTGGATTTACAATACTCAGATTGAGCACACCATCATTGAAAAACAGGTCGTTGATAAAAGCACCACCTTCATAGCTAAAACGATAATCAGCTTCAGCAATGTCGTCCATGATAGTTTTCAAAACGACATTTTCGCCAACAAAACGGTAACCCCAAGCCAATGCTGTGTCAGGCTCTGCCCAGTTGACGATGAAAACCACTTCACTTTCACCCTCGCCAATCCAGAATTTGATGTTGGCTGGGTCGATTGTCGCATCTTCCTGTGCGAAAAGGTTGGTCGAGAAAAGACCGAAGATTCCTAAAAGGAACATTAAAGTAAATTTTTTAACCATAATTTAAGATTTTTAAGGTTTAATAATAATTTTAATTACCTCAAAACCTCGTGGAAAAATGTTGGTAGGCCTTAAAAATAAGGATAAGCCAGCTTTTATCCCGAAAGCTTTGTTTACGATTTATGGCAGGTCTTCTGACTCGCTCCTCGAGGTCTGCCGCCTTCCCGAAACGCTTGTTTTCAGTGGCATTCTGACAGATTTTGGGAGCTTACAGCAGCGGGAACTGTCCGGGATTTTCACCCGATTCCCTATTAAGCCTCCTCGGCACCAAAAATCGTTGCAAAAATACAAAAAAAAACTACACGCAAGGTATAATCTCCAAAATGGTCTTAAAATTCTTCATTTGAAAAACCCGAATCATTCGAATTAAGAGACTGAAAAAACTATGCAAAAAATAGCAGGCCTTGCGTCAAGCTGAAATTGAGCCTGCGGCTTTTTGCATAGTTTTGGAAGTCGTCCTTAGCTCTCTAATTCTACAGAAACCGATTCCATTTTTCCACCAAGCGGCGGGTTCATTTTCTTCACCTTCACCCAGGCGTATGAAACTGCCGGAAATTCCTTCTTGATGGCGTTTAGAATACGTCTCGCAACGTTTTCGAGCAACTTTGAGGAAATCATCATCTCGCGCTTCACAACGGCGTAAACCTCCTGATAATTGACCGTATCTTCAAGATTATCTGACTCTTCAGCCTTCGAAGTGTCAACCTCCATGCTCAAGTCCACGTTGAACCACGTCCCTATCTTGCGCTCCTCCTCGAAGCAGCCATGATAGGAATAAAACTCCATTTTTTCAATTGAAATGATTGCCATATAAGTCTTTAGTTTTTAGTCTTTAGACTTTAGTCTTGTTGTCACTAACAACTAAAGACTAAAGACTTTATTCCTTTTTCAATACGTTTCAACGCCTCGTCTTTTCCAATCAATCCAAGGATTTCATGGATATGCGGGCCTTTACCTGCACCTACGAGCATCAGACGGAGACCGTTCATCACTGGTCCCATGCCGAGTTCGTTCTTGGTAATCCAGTCGTTGAGCACTTTGTCGATGTTTTCTGCACTGAAATCGTCAATGTTTCTTATCACTTCCGAAACCTGGCGCATCAAGTCGGCTGAGTTTTCCTTCCAGCGTTTTTTTACCGTCACCTCGTCGTAAGTGGTAGGCTCCTCAAAGAAGAAGAAGCTCTGATCCCACATCTCTTTCACAAAGTTGACGCGGTCTTTTACCAATGCCGCAACCTTTGTAACGTATTGAATATCAGCGTCGATGTTCTTTTCAGCCTTCAGCCATTCCTGATATTCCATACCCACTTCCTCGCTCGAGCGGCGCATCAAATATTCGTGGTTAAACCATTTTGCCTTCTCCACGTTAAATCTTGCTCCCGACTTGCTGCAGTGATCGAACGAGAACGCCTGAATCAACTCGTCCATCGAGAAGATTTCCTGCTCTGTTCCAGGATTCCAGCCAAGCAATGCGAGCATATTGATGAATGCCTCCGCATAGTATCCCGACTGCTTGTAACCCGATGAAATCTCATGAGTCTCAGGATTCTCCCATTGCATAGGAAACACTGGGAATCCGAGGCGGTCGCCGTCGCGTTTGCTGAGCTTGCCGTTGCCGTCCGGTTTGAGCAACAATGGCAAATGTGCAAACTCCGGAGCTTCCCATCCGAATGCCTGATACAGAAGCACATGCAACGGCATCGAAGGCAGCCATTCCTCACCGCGGATCACGTGTGAGATCTTCATCAGGTGGTCGTCGACGATGTTTGCCAGGTGATATGTAGGCATTCCGTCTGATTTAAACAAAACCTTGTCGTCCAAAGTGTTAGTGTTCACCTTGATATCGCCACGGATGATGTCGTGCATCTCAACCACGTAGTTCTCAGGCATCATGAAACGCACTGTGTAAGGAGTGCCGTTTGCTATCAACTCATCAACGTCTTCCTTAGTCATTGTCAATGAGTTACGCAGCTCCTGACGAGTCTCGGCGTTGTAGATAAAGGTCTTTTTCTGTGCCTCGGCTTCCTTGCGGAGGTTGTCGAGTTCCTCAGCTGTGTCGAATGCATAGTAAGCATGACCTTTTTCAATCAGTTCGTCGCTGTATTGTTTGTAAAGAGGCTTGCGGTTGCTCTGTTTGTAGGGACCGTAAGGACCGCCCACGATGTCACTTTCGTCGAACTTGATGCCACACCAGTCGAGCGATTTTATGATATATTCCTCGGCGCCCGGCACAAAGCGTGTCTGGTCGGTGTCTTCAATGCGGAGCAGCATCTTACCGCCGTTTTTCTTCGCGAAAAGATAGTTATACAAAGCGGTTCTCACGCCGCCGATATGCAACGGTCCGGTCGGACTTGGAGCAAAACGAACTCTTACTTCTTTCATTTCTCAAAAATTTTTGCAAAAATAAAAAAAAGTCTCGCAGATTCCACAGATTTTCACAGATTTTCTATCTACCGCTATCAAAGTGAGTATGAACAAAGAAAAAGAAAACCTCATCCGTACCAATCCGTACCATTTTTTCTTGACAAATTTCTATAAAAGCACTACTTTTGTCATTTTAAATTTGGTATGAAAAAACTCAAAGCTTTATTGTTATCAGGCGTAATCGCCTTAATGATTATTTCTTGTTCTAACAGCGTTTCAAACAAGACATCGCAGCTTGAACTATCGCCAGAACTAATCAACATCGACAGCGTCATGCAACAACGGCCCGATTCGGCATTCATGATGCTTTCCGTCATTTCGACCGAAGCGGAGCGTAGTGGAGAAATCTCCTCCATTTTAAATAATCATTATTATTATCTCCTTGTTTCCGAAGCGCTCTACAAAAACGACGCTCCGCAGCTTGTTCGCGCTGAACTTCTTGACGCTCTCGCCTATTTTGACAGCATTTTCGAGGCTAATCCCAAAGACGAAATCGCCTCTATACTCTCAGCCCGCTCGCATTACATGAATGGCGTAGGTTATTATGAAAACGACAGTGTTTTCGAGGCTTGCCAGCAATATTACAAGGCTCTCGAAATCGTGCAGCCTTTCGATTGCAATCCCAAATTTATTTCGTTGATTTACACTCGTTTGGCAAATATCTATTCTGACAAATTCCTCATCGAACCGGCTATCATTTTCTACAAAAACGCACTCGAATATAAGAAACGCGACCCTCGTTCAAACATCGCTAACACATTGTTTTTCATAGGATACGAGTTTGAAAAAGGCGAGAAAGCCGATAGCGCAATCTATTATTACAACCTCTCTTTGGAGAATATTTCCGACACTAACAGCCTTCTGTATCGAAATGTCATAAATAGGAAGACAATTGCCACATATACTGTTGATAATGATGGAGAAAAGGCAATAAAATCATTAAAAAACATTATCAAAACAGGTGAAGATTATGAGATATATGACCGGTATTTAGGTCTTGGTTATATTTATATTCTTGAAAATCAATATGATACCGCTCTCATTTATCTTAACGAGGTCTTCAACGACGCTCCTGATATTTTCCTTAGAACACAAAGCGCAAACCACCTTTACGAGATTTACAACCATTTAGCAGACACCGTAAAAGCGGATTCCTACTCGCGTTTCATCACTGAGAATACTCCGCCTGAATTCGGGACAAAAGCCGACGAATGGCAGCTCACCGGCATGTTCCAGGATTATCTCAAACAAAAACACGAGCAAACTCTGGCATTGGAACAACAGAAAAAAAGGCACGAAATCACCATTATTATAATTGTTGCAATCGCTATAACAGTAGTAATTGCTGTCTTTTTGATGATTCGGCACAAAAGAAAACTTAACACTTTCAAAAAAGAGGCAAACATGGACGGCTATAACGCCTTTATAAACGAACCTGTTTGCCAATATATCCTTGAAACAGCGCACGAGCAGCAGTTCAAGTCGAAAATGGATTGCACCATTTACAAGGATTTCGCGCTCGACAAGGAACAGCTGCTGACGTTACGAACCACTGCCGACAACTATCTTAACGGCTTCACGGAGCGTATCCGAAACAAATATCCGGAGCTCACCAACGATGATGTCAACTATTGCGTTTTGTATCTGCTCGGCATGAAAGAGCCTGATATTGCGGCATTTATGCAAAAAGCGTACTCAACCGTAAGCGACCGCAGCCGCAAACTGAAAAAGATTCTTACTTCTGATTTCGATCTTACAACAACATTGCGCAACATCGCAATCGAATGACAATCGTACCTTTCCGTACCCAGTTTTCCTTGACATAACTGCATTTTGGAAATAATTTTGTCGTCGGAAACAAAAATGTATAACTTAAAATTTTTTGCTATGAAAAAGATTACCTTAATTATCATTGCAGTGTTGATGGGATTGGCACTCAACGCACAAATTTCAGTTTGGGACGGCACAGCAGAACGTTGGACTCATGGTAGTGGTACCGAAGACGACCCTTATCTTATCGAAAACGCACAACAATTGGCTTATTTGGCTGTTCAAACTAATGAACTTCATTATAGCAATTACGAATATCACAACATGTACGTCGACACTTGTTTTCTTCTGACTGTCGACCTTGATTTGGGTGGTGAAAACGGCCTTGAATGGGAACCTATTGCACAAGATGGTATCAGCCTTCAAACCAGGTGTTTTGGAGGTCATTTCGATGGCGGATATCATACAATATCGAATATAAATATTAAAGACGGAAGTGGTAGAAAATTTATAGGTCTGTTTGGTCATATTGAAGACGGAAGCATTAAAAACATTACTATTAACGGTGCAAACATAGACTTACCGAGTTTTCATCTCTTGGGAATACCAGGTGGTTTGGGCATTCTCGTTGGATATGGTAAGAATGTTACTGTAGATCATTGTTTCAATAATGTTAGCATGGTTTTAGAGTATGGAAGCTTTGAGTTTGGCTCATTGTTTGGTGGATTATTCGGTCGTATGGAGAATTCTACAATAACCGATTGCCATAATAATGGTAATATGACAATTTTAGAAGTAAAAACGAATTATTCAGGACTGGCTTTCGGTGGTATTTGTGGAAGCTTATATGAATGTAATATTGATTATTGCAGTAATCAAGGAAATCTATTTATAACACAAAGCGGAAATAATAATTTTGCCGAGGAGGAGTTTTGTGGCGGTATAGTCGGAATAATGTCAGGAAGTATGACAAATTGCTATAATACAGGTTACTTAGAAATGAATGTTGCCATTAATGAACCTAGCAGTTTTATCGCAACAGCATCGGGAGGACTTGTAGGAAGCACAATGTCAGAGAAAGATCTATCTGTGACGAATAGTTACAGCGCTACTGATATAAACATTACAGGAGAAAACATTCCTTCATTTATCGGAGGTATTATCGGATATAAATTTGATGACGCTCAAGCAGTCTCAACGAATTGTTATTATCTTGACATCATCGAAAGTGATAATGAATACGGCATCCCACAATCAGAAGCTTTTATGAAAACCCAAGATTTTGTCAATTTGTTAAACGCTAATGGTGATTTTTACGCAATGGATATAATGAATGTAAACAAAGGTTATCCTGTTTTTGAAAGATATTATTCCGTCGAAGAAACTGATTTTGCAAATGGAATATCTGTTTACCCAAACCCAGCGAAAGACGTTGTAAATATCACCTTTTCCAACAATGCAAAATGTCGTTCAATTGATATTTATTCCATCGACGGCAGATTAATGAAATCGCAAAATGATAGTTTCAACAAAATCAACATCGCCAACCTCACCCCGGGTTTATACCTGATCAAAGTGAGAATGAGCGACGGAAAAGAATTCACAGAAAAGATTGTTGTGAAATAAAATATGTAGGTTAATTGTAGAATACATCAAAGTATTTCTGCAACTTCACAGGATCAGTTTGGTATATATTGTCGCCGTAGTAGCAGTCAGCAAGAACCTCATAAAGACGACAAAATTCTCCAAGGTCATGCTTGCCTCGTTGAGCATCAATGGTTAAAGATAGTAGTTCCAAAGCTCTGTCAGCAGCACGATGACATTGTTCGATGTTTCCTTTACTTTGCCAACGGTTCGCACGCGATACCTCGCTGCCGATATTCAGCATCTGCTCCGCTAAAGTCATCGTAGCCCACCTTCCGGCAGCTAAATCTGTATGCTGATAGTTGCTCATTTTATCAATGTATTAACGACTTCAACAATACGCTTACGAATGGCAGGGTCCTGAACATCACGACTCCTATTACCTTGATATGGACGAATATTGATAAGCGAGTCAAACTCAATAAAGTCTTCACCTTCCATCTCAGGATATAAGTTTATTCCCCACAAATCCGTCTGTTCCGAACCTTGCGAAAGCATTTCTTTTTCAATGTCAGCATGAAGCTCAGCATCTAGACCGATTATCACTTTTTGAATGTCAACAACAGCTTTAATCATGTCACCAAAATAACCTGGCAACATTTCATTTAATTCATTACGACTTATAGGCTGTGAAGTAATTTTCATAACTACTATCTATATAATTTCTGATTGCAAAAATACAAAATTTGTGAAAACTAAGGTTATTTTTATGCAAATTTCGTATCTTTGCAAGTTTATAGTTATTATGTCAAACTCTGCATTGATATCGAAAATTGAGCGCTTCATCAGGAAGTTCTACCTCAACCGTCTCATCCAAGGCGCGCTGATAGGACTCGTCTTGATGATTGCTTTATTCTTGATAATCAACGGAATAGAGTATTTTTCATGGCTTCCGCAGAAAGGCAGACTGATTTTATTACTGCTCTTCATCCTAGGCATAAGCTTTGTCGCAATTTTCTATTTTGCCATTCCAATCATCAACCTCATTCGTTTCCGCAAAAAAATGTCGGACGAACAGGCTGCTGTCATCATTGGAAAATTCTTTCCGGAAATAAGCGACAAACTGCTAAATACAATTCAACTTTCGAATGAATATTCACAAAACGCTGATAATGAACTGCTTGCAGCGACAATCGAGCAACGTACAGAGAATTTGAAGCCTATCAACTTTTCAGAGGCAGTCAACCTGAAAGAGAATTATAAATACTTGAAGATATTTGGTTTAGCATTTGTAGTGTTAAGCGTCGCTTTAATATTTCTCCCCGACTTCTCCAAGAAGCCTGCACAGCGAATCTTCAACTATTCAAAAGAATTTGAGAAGCCTCTCCCCTTTTCAGTCGAGCTTTCAGCAACAAATCTTGAAGCCTCGCAAGGTAAAGACGTTGAATTTAAGATTCACGTCACTGGCGAACGCATTCCTGATGCCTTTTATATCAAAGGGAAAGACGTTTCCCGAAACGTCCCAACGGGCACCCATTTAATGAACCGCCTGAACACCAACGATTTCCGTTTCGTTTTCAAAAACGTTTATCAAAACGAGGAATTCTACGTCGAAGGCGGCGAATACCGTAGCCAAATGATAAACCTCACCGTCCGTCCAAACCCGACAATGCTGTATTACGAAGCAAAACTGACGTTTCCGAAATATATCCACCGTAAAAACGAAACATTGAATGGGAAGACACGCATTATCGTGCCACAGGGAACCAACGTGGAATATACATTCCATACAAGAGACGTTGATTCTGTTTATATCGCAGAATCTGCCAATTCCGATGTAAAGACGTGCCATGGCGCGTCTCTACAGACACAATCGAATGATTACGTTTTCAAATTGAATGCTCTGAAAACCACGAAATTCAACGTCACATTATATAATAATTGGAACACCACAGATGCCATTCCGTTCACGGTCGAGGTGATTCCTGACGCCTATCCCGACATCCAGGTGCAGAATTTCCACGAAGACTTCGCAAAACAGACATATTATTCAGGTCTCATTGCCGATGACTATGGATTCACTAAACTTCTCTACCATTTCGAAGTCGACGGCAAACCGAATCAGTCGTTCGTGAAAAACATCCCTATCGATAAGCGCAACACTCGCACTTCATTCTACTATAGCATTGATACTGACACTCTTACGCTTTATCGTGGCGACGAAATAAAAGCTTATTTCGAGATTTTTGACAACGACGGCATCAACGGTCCGAAATCGAAGCGCTCTGAGGTGTTTTATCTGGTTCTGCCAACAACCGAACAACTTGATTCAATAGCTGATGACGCTGAAAATCAAATACTTAACAACCTCAATCAGCGTTCCGATGAGCTTCAAAATCTCCGTAAGGATATTGAAGACATGCTTCGTAACCTGATGTTGAAAAAAGAACTCGACTGGAGCGACAAAGAGAAGATGAAAGAGTTGCTCGAGAAACAAAAAGAGGTTCAAGAGGAATGGAACAAGATTCAGGAGGAACAGAAGGAACTGTCTGATTTCATTAAGGAAAACGAGCTTTCTTCGGAAGAACTGATAAAAAAACAGGAAGAGATAAACAAACTTTTCGACGAGGTTATCCCCGACGAGATGAAAAAACTGATGGAGGAAATTGAACAGCTTTTGAGCGAGATGCCTTGCGAACGTATGCAGGAAATAATGAAAGACCTCAAGAAAAACAATGAGGCTCTGCAACAGATGATGGACCGTAATCTCTCGCTTCTCGAACAACTGAAGGTTGAAAAAGACATGAACCAGCTGATGGACGAGTTGCAGAAACTCGCCGACAAATTGCTTGAAAACACCGATTCAATCTCCGCTCAAGACGCTGAAAATCAGTTTAATAAAATGGAACAGCAACTTGATTCCATAATCGAAAAAAATCAAGACCTGAGCGATCCTTTCAATATCAATAAAGACGAAGAGACTTTCGACGAAATTCAGCAAGACCTTGAAGACGCTGAAAAAGCGGAAGAGGGTAACGACCAAGAGAACGCCCAACGACAGAAACAGAAGGCCGGCAAAAAGATGAAGGAAATGGCCGAAAACATGAACAGCATGATGATGGGTGGCGATATGGAGCAACTCGCAGAAGACGCTCATCTGGTGAGGATTTTGCTCGAAAACGTTGTTCGTTCGTCACACGCCGAGGAAAAGCTGATGCAGGAAATCAGCATTATGAAGAAAGACGACCCTACCGTTTCGCAGAAAATCAGCCGCCAGAAAGAGATTTCTGAAAACTTCGTGATGGTGGAAGACTCACTGCGTAAAATGGCAAACCGCCAAACCGCCGTTAAAAATTTTGTATTCAACGAGTTACAAGTCATCGACCAGCAAACTGAATCGGCAATGCAAGACGTTTTGGAACTGAAATTCGGCAACGCAACCCATAAACAACAAAACGCCATGATGTCGATGAACAACCTCGCTCTGATGCTTGCTGAATCGCTGAAAGAAATGGATTCGCAGATGGCCGGACAAGGCAACGGATCTTGCTCCAAACCTGGTAAAACCAAAGGAAACAAAGGCAAACCCAAGACGATGAAAAACATGAAAGATCTTCAAAATCAACTTGGGGAACAGCTGAAGAAAATGCAGCAGCAGATGCAGCAACAGCAAAAAGACGGCAACCAATCGCAAAGCATGAGCGAGGAACTGGCACGCATGGCCGCCCAACAGGAGCTTATCCGCGAAGGCATGCAACAAATGCTCGAAGAGATGAAAAAGAACGGCGTACTCGGCGACGACGGCATCAACGATATCATCAAAGACATGGAAAAACTGGAGGAAGATATTGTAAACAAACGCATTACAAATCAGACCATCAGGCGCAACAAAGACATCATGTCGCGAATGCTGAAAGCCGAAAACGCCCAACAGGAACGCGAAAAAGAGGAAAAACGTAAGTCTGACGAGTACAAAGGACCCGAAAAGAGCCACAATATCGATGAGATTAAATACGAGGAAAGTATCAAGAAACAACAGGATTTCTTACGCACTAACCCTATCGAGTAT
Source organism: Bacteroidales bacterium (assembly GCA_017538795.1). Taxonomy (GTDB): domain Bacteria; phylum Bacteroidota; class Bacteroidia; order Bacteroidales; family F082; genus Limimorpha. The sequence continues at coordinate 82,230 of JAFYIE010000047.1, forward strand.
CAGCCGTTTTATAAACAAAAGATTAACGAATATTTCTTTAAAAAACAATGATAAAATTTGAAAACATCGACATCGAAATGCCTTCTTTGAACCAGCGATTGGCAAAGGTATGGATTGAGGAGTTTGTCGCTTCTTACGGCAAGAAAATCGGCGAATTGTATTACCTTTTCTGCAGCGACGAATATCTTCTTGACTTCAACCAGAAGCGCATGAACCACGATTTCTACACCGACATCGTGACGTTCCCGCTGAACGATTGCGAGGAATATCTCTCGGGCGAATTTTACATCAGCATCGATAGAATTAAAGACAACGCCGAGCAGATGGTAAAGCCTTTCAAAGACGAATTTCACCGTGTTTTGGCGCATGGGGTGTTGCATCTGATAGGCTTCAAAGACAAGACCGATGAAGACGCAAAGGTGATGAGAGCGCAGGAAGAAAAATGTCTTGCAATGCGACGTAACGAATTTTAAATCAATGAATTATAAATAATGTTCCACGTGGAACAATTGAAGATATGATATTTGATAATTACGATGTGATAGTGGTCGGAGCCGGCCACGCAGGATGTGAGGCGGCAGCGGCAGCGGCTAACCTTGGCAACAAAACTTTGCTTATCACCATGAATATGAGTTTCATGGCTGCGATGTCGTGTAACCCAGCCGTTGGAGGCATCGCCAAAGGCCAGATAGTGCGCGAAATCGATGCACTGGGCGGACAAATGGGCATCATTGCCGACAAGACGATGATACAGTTCAGAATGCTCAACAAGTCGAAAGGTCCCGCTGTGTGGAGTCCGCGTGTGCAAAGCGACAAAGCAGCCTTCTCCGCTGAATGGCGCAACACCCTCGAGCACACAAAAAACCTCGAGTTCTGGCAAGACCACGTCGACGGGTTATTGGTTGAAGGCGACCAGATAAAAGGCGTCCATACCATGATGGGTGGCGACGTGCACTCCAAAACCGTCATCCTCACCAATGGCACATTCCTCAACGGAAAGATCTTCATCGGAGAAAAGTCGTTTTCAGGCGGCAGAATAGGCGAATCTGCAAGTCACGGAATAACCGAGCAGCTTGTGGAACTTGGTTTTGAAGCTGATAGAATGAAGACAGGAACTCCTGTCAGAATAGACGGAAGAACTATAGACTTCAGCAAGCTGGCAGAGCAAAAAGGAGATGAGGAGATCACAGGTTTCTCGTTCATGAATGTGGAAAAACCACTGAAACAACGCTCATGCTACATCGCCTACACATCATTAAAGGTACACGAAATATTGCGCAAAGGCTTTGATAAATCACCGATGTTCACTGGCAGAATTCAAGGCATCGGTCCGCGTTACTGTCCCAGCATCGAGGATAAAATCGAACGTTTTGCTGGCAAGGACTTCCATCAGTTGTTTGTTGAACCTGAAGGCGCTACCACATGCGAGTATTATCTCAACGGTTTCAGCTCATCGTTGCCGGAAGACATCCAATATGAAGCTCTTCGTAACATCGAAGGATTTGAAAACGCTAAGATTTTCCGTCCTGGTTACGCCATTGAGTACGACTTCTTCCCACCTGATCAGCTGTATCATAGTCTGGAAACACACAAGATTCACGGTTTGTTCTTTGCCGGACAAATCAACGGCACAACAGGTTACGAAGAGGCTGCTGCACAAGGTTTGATGGCTGGCATAAACGCTCATAGACTTCTCCACGATGAAGAACCAGTGGTTTTACGTCGTGATGAAGGTTATATTGGCGTTCTTATCGACGACCTCATCACTAAGAGTGTTGACGAGCCTTATCGTATGTTTACAAGCCGCGCGGAATATCGTATTTTATTGCGTCAAGACAACGCAGATGCACGCCTGACTCCATTAGGATACAAACTTGGTCTTGCCACGCAAGAACGTTACGATCGTTTCCAGCAAAAACAGCAGAAGGTACAGGATTTGATAACTTTCTTGAAAGAAACCAACGTCTCACCAGAAGAAATAAATACTCTTTTGGCTGCTAAAGAAACGCCTGAGATTGCAGGAAAAACCCGTTTTGCGCATATACTTACACGCCCACAGTTGAGCCTTATGGAGATGATGGAGAACGTAGAATCGTTGAAAGGACAATATGATCTGGCCAACGAGATGACGCGAAGTGTCATCGAGGAGGCGGAGATTTTGATAAAATATGAAGGATATATCGACAAAGAACGTGAGGTGGCCGACAAACTGAAACGCCTCGAGGACGTGAAACTGAGTCCGGATTTCAACTACAACGCACTGCACTCGCTGACAATCGAAGCCCGACAAAAGTTAACAAAACACAAACCGCAGACTCTAGGACAAGCTTCGAGAATAAGCGGAGTTAGCCCGGCTGATATTTCGGTCCTTGCTGTATTTTTAGGTCGTTAATGTTCCACGTGGAACAATTTTTGAAAACAACAATAAAACATAGATATCATGAGCACTAAATGCCCGTTTTGCGAATCAGAAAACACAAGGTCTTACCTGAAACTGAAAGACTATTTTCTATCTCAGGAAGACTTCGAAATCTTGGAGTGCGGCGACTGCAAATTGCTGTTCACCACTCCCCGACCGGATAAATCTGTCATCGGAAACTACTACAAATCGGAAGATTATCTCTCGCACAATGAGCATAAAAAAGGTCTCGTACCCTGGATTTACAACCAGGTAAAAAAAGTCAATATCTGCAATAAATATAAGATTGCAATTGGCAACCGCACAAAACCGCACATTCTCGATTTCGGTTGCGGAGTAGGCGATTTCCTGCATTACGCTCAACAAAAAGGTTGCGAAATAACGGGTTGCGACATGAGCGAAGAAGCTCGCAGATTTGCATCGGAAAAACTGGGTAAAACCATAGTCACCCCAGAAGAAATATTCGCCCTCCCCGACTCCACTTTCGACGTTATTACAATGTGGCACGTGCTCGAACATATTGATAATCTTAATTATCAAGCAGAACAGCTGCATCGTTTGCTAAAAGACAATGGCCGCCTCGTGATAGCAGTACCAAACTATATGTCGTACGACGCGCAATACTACAAAGACAAATGGGCCGCTTACGACGTTCCGCGTCACTTAAATCATTTTCACAAAGAGTCGCTGCAAAACCTCTTCAAAGGCAAATTCGAGCTCGAAAAAATATATCCGCTCAAATGGGACGCTTACTACATCTCCATGATGAGCGAAAATTACATCGGCCGAGGCAACTCTTTCATCAAAGGCATACTCACCGGCTGGAAATCGAATCGCAAAGCAAGAAAAACAGGAGATTACTCGAGTCTGATATACGTTTTTCACAAAATTTAATTTTTGGTGATTTTTAGCCGTTTTAAGCGATTTTATATTTTCAACGAGTTGTATATCGAAAAAAACGAGAAAACGTCTTAAATCGAGGCATATTTTGGAACGATTTTTGTTAAATTTTAAGTCATGAAGAAGATCTGCATCATACTAATCGCCATAGCGCTCATCGTCGTCTCAATTTTCATCTATCATAAAAAAGAGAAAAACGAAAACGACGAGATGGAACTTTTCGCAAAAATCATAGCCGACGAAACAGACCGCGATTTTGAAGACGCCACAATCAATATCATCGACAAAATAAAAAACGACGAGCTGCCAAGCGACGACAGCCTCCTCTCCTATTTCAACGAAAAATATTTCAATCATATTGATTTATATAAAAACTACAATCGCACACTCAATGTTTGCGACAGTACGTCAGTATACGTTATTTATGGCTATGATACGATTTTAGATTGCTTCTCCTTCCACGACAACTATCTTAACTCAAAACCAATCAACGAAAATCTGTCATATATCGACGACGGCACTCCTAACATTTATTATTCCGCCAAAATCAATCTTAACGAATCTAAAAGAATATACATAGAATTTTATAAGGAGAGAATTTTTAATCCTAACTTGAAAAATTATTCTTTTGCGATTTATAATAGCAACATTCTCAATTACAAACTCGGCAACTACTATTATCCTAACAACCTGAACAATTTCATCTCACAAGAAAACGGCTTCCATAAAGGAAAGAATTTTAAACACCTCATCTTCAACAATTTAGATAATGACAAAGCTGTCGTTGTGACCATCGACTCAGTCAGCTGGATGAAATCAATGGGCTTGTTCTCCTTGATTTTTTTTGCCCTACTCCTCTCCTACCTTATTTATTATTTTGTCGAGAACGGCCGCTCGCACTTCTTCAAGCACAGCTTTCAGAGCAAAATGCAGATAACCATACTGCTCACTCTGGCTATTTCTTTCTTCGTGATTGGTGTAACGTCGTTTGTGTTTTTGAGGAATAATATCACAAAAAAAACTCAGATAAACCAGTACAAACAAGCGAATATCATTCGTAACAATTTGGAAACTAACATATTGGACAATAACATCGACTACGTTTCCTTCATACTGGAGATGAAAGAGTCTTTCTTCTGCGATATCAACATTTACGATTTATATGGAAATTTGACAACCTCAACAATAGATGGCGCAATCCCTTATAACGACACCATAAACCAAGAGGCGTTCAACAGCATTATCAATGAAGAAGCGGGATATTTTGTGCAAACAGAATTCTATGAAAACGAGAGAAATACATCGTATTACCTTCCGATTCTTGACAAGAATGACAAATTAGAAGCTATTTTGGATGTCATTTATTTCGATTCAACAGCCGAATACGATGACAGAATCTCCGATTTTGTTTTGAATTACATCAACATTATCATAGTTTTGCTCATCATTTCATCGATAATTGTGCTTTTGATTACTCGAAAGACTCTTAAACCGCTGAAAATCATCGAGGAGCAGATGGGAAAAATCGATCTTGAAGGGAAAAATGAGCCTATAAACTTCAGAGGCCGTGACGAGATCGGCGCTCTGGTGCAACAATATAATAATATGTGTCGTCAGCTCGAGATTGCGGCCAACAAGCTTGCTCGCAACGAACGCGAGAACGCGTGGCGTGAGATGGCACGACAAGTGGCGCACGAAATAAAGAATCCACTAACCCCGATGCGACTGAACATAGAGTATCTGCAAATGCTTTGGGATAAAAACGATCCTAATTTCGAGAAAAACTTCAAGGAAACGATAGACTCGCTACTCGAACAGATAGAAACGCTTTCAAAAATCGCCACCGCATTCTCTGATTATGCGAAATTGCCCGAAAACGTGTCGACGACATTCGACCTTACCGAGCTTCTGAAGAGCACGATAAAACTTTACGACGTGGAGAAAAACATCTCCATCACACTTGTTTACAATGAAAACGACGACTGGTCGCTCTACGCCGACAAAAACAATATTGGACGCGTGATAGGAAACATCATCAAAAACGCCATCCAAGCCATCGGAAACGAGACAGGATTTATCAAGATCACACTTGGCAAGTCGGACGACAGATACAAGATAAGCATCGAAGACAACGGCTGCGGCATAAAAGAAGAGGATAAGAAAAAGGTGTTCTTCCCGAATTTCACCACAAAGTCGAGTGGGATGGGAGTGGGGTTGTCGGTCTCACAAGACATAATGCAAGCGATGGGAGGCAACATCTCGTTCACAAGCAAAGTAGGAATTGGTACAGTTTTCACAATTGATGTACCTATTTTAAAAGAAATATAATATATTTGCAAAAAATTTGTTATTGGTAAAGATATGAGCTCGAATCCAATAAAAGCCCTGGCGGGGCAGACGGTGATATACGGTATGGGAACGATCGTGCCGCGATTGCTTAATTATTTGATGGTTCCGCTTTATGTGCGCGTCTTCGCACCTGGCATATACGGTCAAATCACGGACTTGTACGCATGGATAGCTTTCCTGTTGGCGCTCCTCACTTATGGAATGGAGACGACATTTTTCCGTTACACACAAAAGGAGAATCCCGACAAAGTCTTCAACAACATCGTCTCGTGTATCATCACGACAACGACAATATTTTTGATTTTATATATCATCTTATATAAAAACTTCGCGCAACTCATTCAGTATGAGCATAACACACAATACGTTCTGTTTCTTGGAATCATTGTCGCACTCGATGCCCTTACAGCTGTTCCTTTCGCGAAACTAAGAAAAAACAACCAGGCCAAATTGTTTACCGTCATCAAGATAGCCAACGTTTGCCTAAATATAGGACTAAATCTGTTTTTCCTGCTCGTCATCCCTGATACAGCCTTGGCAATTTCAGAAAAAATGTTCGGTTCTCAGGCAGGATTACTCGTCTGGGTGCTGATTTCAAATGTCTTGTCAAGTCTCTTGAGCTTGATTTTACTGCTTCCACAGTTTAAAAACTTCCATTTTGAACTCGACAAAAGCCTTATCCGTCCGATGTTGGCTTATTCGCTCCCGATTTTGCTTATTAGTCTCGTGGGCATGGTCAACGAGGTGGCTGACAAAATCCTGATAAAATATCTCACCACCGTTCCAAACGCCGAAACCCTTGCTGAGCTTGGCATGACAGGGGAGGAATACGCTCTAAAACAACTCGGCATTTACGGCGCAAACTTCAAACTCGCGGTGTTGATGACCATCTTCATCCAGATGTTCCGTTACGCCTCTGAGCCGTTCTTTTTCGGCAAGGCGAAAGACCGCAACGCACCTGAGCTTTACGCAAAAGTAATGACGTATTTCGTCATATTCTGCCTGCTGATTTTCCTTGGCGTGATGCTTTACATGGACATTTTAAAATATTTCGCCGGCAAGGAAGGAAGCGAGTATCACGAAGGTCTGATTATCGTGCCTATAGTGCTGATAGCAAATATGTTCTACGGAATCGTGTTTAACCTTTCGATATGGTTTAAACTCACCGACAGGACGTTCTCGGGCACAATCATTTCAATTGTCGGAGCTTCAGTGACGTTGCTTTGCTTGTTTGTCTTAGTTCCGGTGATAGGTTATCTTGGAGCGGCAATAGCGCATCTCGCATGCTACACAGTGATGATGCTTGTGTCGTATTTCTGGGGCCAGAAAGTGTTTCCTGTGCCTTATCAGGTTGGAAGAATCGCATTTTACATGATTTTCGCCATCGGATTATTCCTGTTGAGCACCCTTTTCGGCGATTTCAGCCTCGTTTTGAAACTAACGCTCAACACTTTATTGATATTAGTTTATTTTGGCACAGTTTTTGTTGTAGAACGTAAAAATCCTTTGACAATATGAAATTAAAGATAGTCAACAAATCGAACAACGCGCTTCCGGGTTACGAGACAGTCAACTCGGCAGGAATGGACTTAAGAGCATATCTTCCGGAAGGACAGATGGTAATAAAACCTTTGCAGAGAGCTTTGATTCCGACAGGATTGTTTATGGAAATACCGGTGGGTTATGAAGGACAGGTGCGTCCACGCAGCGGTTTGGCGATAAAAAGCGGCATCACGGTGTTGAATTCACCAGGCACCATCGACGCAGACTATAGGGGAGAGGTGAAGGTTATTTTGATTAACCTTTCGGAAAACGATTTTGTGATTAACAGCGGCGACCGCATCGCTCAGCTTGTGATTGCAAAATGCGAGCAAACTGAAGTGGTTGAGGTGGAGACATTAAGTGAAACTGAACGTGGCGCCGGAGGTTTCGGACACACTGGGAAGAGTTAGAAGTTAGAAGTTAGGAGTTTGAAGTTATACAAAAAATGAGATATAAATTTTTGGTATTCAGTCTATTAACGTTTTTATCAGGCAACGTTTTTGCCCAAAGCGAACTTGTGGGCGAGGCGCCGAACGATTCCATTGTGGTGCAGGATCTGGCGAAAAACGCTGAATATTTCTCAAAAGGACTCGAAGAGAAGTATAACGAGAATTATCCTGTCGCCATCTGGAATTTCGAGCAGGCGCTGAAGTTTTTCCACGACGACGATGCCAGCATGTATGAGCTTTCAGAGCTTTACCAGATAGAAAAACGAAACACGGAAGCGTTTTCTATGATTGAACAGGCCGCAAAACTCAATCCCGATAACAAATGGTATCAGATTCGTCTTGCGCAATTCCATCTGCAAAACTCCGATTATCAATCTTTTATGGATATCTATGATAATCTCCTAAATGATGAACCCGACAATTTGGATTATCTTGAGGCTTACATCGAAGTGCTTCTCCTCGTTGGTGATTACGACAAAGTGATTGAGAAACTTGATATCGTCGAGGAACAACTTGGCAAAAACGAGTATATTTATCTTCAAAAAGTTCAGATTTACAGCGAACGTGGCAAATTAGACAAGGCCGTTGAGGAACTGGAAAAACTTGTCGAATTTATGCCCGACAACACTCGATACCTTGCAATGCTGGCGGAAGCTTACCGCAAAGTTAAACGCGACAAGGACGCTTATCAGATTTATCTCAAAATCAAAGAGATCGACCCGGAAAATCAATACATCAACGTCTCTCTGATGGATTATTACCAGAGCATGGGCGAGCTTGACAAGGCTTTTGAAGAGTTTATCGCGGCCATCAAAAACAAAAATCTGGATTACGAGACAAAGGCTCAGATTTACGACATCTGGTTTCAAAAACAAGATGAGAAAAACGTGAGCGAAGACGCTGAAATAGCAGGCAGAGCCTTTATTGAAACGCATCCCGACAAATCGATCGGATATTATATCATCGGAACCGTTTATTACAATAATGACGATTTCGCGCAAGCAAAAGATTATTATCTGCAATCTCTCGAACGCGACAAGAATAATTTCATAACTCTTTATCAGATTTCGTTGTGTTTCATCGAGTTAAAAGATTTTCAGTCGGTTATCGAATATACAGAAAGAGCCATTTCATTATATCCCGAGCAGCCGCTTTTCTATCTGTTTAACGGAATAGGATGTTTCAATATCAAGGATTACGAAAAAACTTTGAAAGTGTTGGAAAAAGGCCGCAGATTATCGGCAAACAAAGAGCTTACAGCTAATTTCGACACTTACATCGGCGACACTTATCACGTTTTGGGAAATAAAGAAAAAGCTTACGAGGCTTACGACAGGGTTCTCAAATACAACCCGGACAACATCTATGTGATGAACAATTACGCTTATTACTTATCGCTTGACAATAAAGATCTTGAACGCGCCTTGCAGATGTCGGGAAAGACAATAAAAGCCGAACCGAAGAACCCGACATATCTCGACACTTACGCATGGATTTTGTACAAAATGGAGCGTTACACGGAAGCGAAAAAGTTTATGGACAAGGTCTTCAAGTATGATAAAAATCCGCAAGGCGTTAACTACGAGCATCTTGGAGACGTTTTATATAAAATGGGCGACACGAAAAACGCTGTGAAAAACTGGAAAAAAGCCAAGAAAGCAGGCGGAGAGGTGTCGGAATTCCTTGAGAAAAAAATAAAAGAAGAAAAGATTTATGAATAAAAGATTCTATATATTTTTGATTTACTGCTTGTTGGCTCTTACTGTGATTTCGGGCACAAGCTGTAGTTCAAAAAAGAACCTCACCAGAACAGATCTTCGTGAGTTCACGGCGAGCAAGCTTATTTACGAAGTGGAAAAAAACAAGTTTGATTTCGATAATTTTCAAGCTAAAATGAACTTGAAAATCGAGATTAACGACAAAAATTTCAGTTTAAAAGGACAGATAAGAATGAAAAAAGACAGTGTCATCTGGACAAGCTTGTCTTTGCCTTTGGGACTTGAAATCGCACGTTTTAAGATGTCGAACGACACCATTTATTTCTTAAACAGAACGGAAAAAACGTATTTTATCGAGCATATTCAGATTTTGAACGACATCTCGCCGATGATAACCTCTTTTGATTTGATTCAGGCTGTGTTGATCGGAAACGACATCAATCTTCGCGAAAGCGACAATTATAAGGTGGAAATAAACAATAACGAATATAATCTTTTGATTACCAATAAATTAAAAAAATCCATCAAACATAAAGACGACGACTGGAAAGTTGTGATGAAAGATATTTGCATTGATCCGCAGCTTTATAAAATCACCAAATATTATATCAAGGAATACAACAACAGCAAGCGGAAAATCGACTTGCAATATTCTGATTTTGAGAAAGTTAACGGTAAATATGTCCCTACCAAAATCATGATTCATATTCATGGAGATTTTAATTTGAAAGTGAATATCAGTTATTCGAATATTTCGGTCGACAACAATCTTGAATATATTTTCAACGTTCCTAAAAAGTACGACAGAATACACAAATGACAAAAAAAGTCACATATCCGCTTTTGCTCATCTTGATGTTTTTCATTACATTGACTTGTAATGCGCAGACTGTCAATGATTTAGAGAAAAAGGTCAATAAATTGCAAGGCGAGATCAAGACTTCGCAAAACCTGTTGAAAAAGACGTCGAAAAACAAGGAAACGACGTTGAAAGAGGTGGAACTTTTGCAGGCGCAGATCAAAAAGCGAGACGATTTGATCAAAACTTATGAGAAACAGCTCGCTATTTTAAGCAAAGAGACGAAAGGATATAAAAACGACATCAGCAATCTGCAAAAAGAACTCGAGAAAAACCGTCAAGAATACGCTGATTTGCTCGTGATACACTATCGTAACAGAAACAATCTCAATAATTTACTGTTTATTTTCTCGTCGGAAGACTTCAACCAGGCGATTAGGAGAATGCGTTACATCCAACAGTTTAACGAGCTCCTTAAACATAAAATGGAGGATATTGACAACTCCAAAATTGATATTAAAAAGCGAATCGACAAGAATGAGGCCGACAAAAAACGCATTGAAAGTCTCAACGAGGTGCAGAAAAAGGAGCGAAATGAGTTAAACAAAGACAAGCAGGTGCTCAACGATAAGCTCACAAAGCTCAAAAAACAGGAAAAATCAATCAAAAAGGAGATTGACCAGAAGCAGAAGGAGACGAAGGATTTGCAGGCTAAAATCAAGAAAATTATAGAAGAAGAAGTATCTAAAAACAGGGCGAACGCCACTGTCGACACTAAGTTATCGGCGAATTTCGAGGGCAACAAGGGCAAGCTGCCATGGCCTGTCGCTAGCGGTGTGGTGACAAAAAAATACGGTAAAATACAACATCCTACACAGTCGAAAGTTGTCATTATGAACAATGGTATTGACATCAGCACTGAACAAGGATCCAATGCGTTGTGTGTGTTTGACGGACAAGTCTCGACGGTGTTTAACACAGGTTTGACCAATGTGGTGATGGTGCGGCATGGCTTGTATTTCACGCTTTACGCGAATTTGGACAAGGTTTATGTGAAGGCAGGCGACAAGGTGAAGACAGGGGATAAGCTAGGATTAATTCACACAGGAGCCAACGACAATGTGACGACGCTGCATTTTGAGGTGTGGAATGATAAAAATAACACGAACCCGGAAACATGGTTGAAATAAAGTTTAGAGTGTAGAGTTTAAAGTTTAGAGTAGTATAGAGTGTAGAATATGAAATATAAAAGAGTAATACGAGTTTTGTTGATAATCAGTGTTTTGGCGATTGTTTTTTCGTCGTGTTCGAGGGCGTATGAGCCGAGCAATTATCAGAAGAAGGACAAGAAGTGCGATTGCTCGAGGTTTAATTAGTTAGAAGTTAGTAGTTAGAAGTTGACAATTGATAATTGATAGTTGAGAATTTACAATTCAAATTAATTATCAATTTTCAATTATCAACTATCAACTAAAAAAGTCAGCGATTGCTGACTTTTTTTGTGTCGGGATGACAAGATTCGAACTTGCGGCCTCTTCGTCCCGAACGAAGCGCGCTACCGGGCTGCGCTACATCCCGAACCCGATTTTCGGACTGCAAAAATACAACTTTTTTTTATTTGATAAAGGATTTTAAAAAATATTTTTGTCTTTAGTCATCATTTTCCAGTTGCCACCTTTCTTCGAAAGTTGAAGACTGTCAAATTGATGACCAAAGACATTACATTATTGTATATTACGAAATTTCATTTCCAGTTTCCTTTCCCAAACAAGTAATAATGACATTGCCCAGCGGGAAAGGAGCATCCAGAGGAAGTTGCCACCGATGGCGGTGAAGAGAAGCAAATCCTCGAGATTGCTGTGAGAAACGCCGATGTGATGGTTTAAAATGTCGTTTTCTTCTTTTGTAGTTGAGCCTGTTTCAGCTTCGTCAATCATCACTGCGGCGCCGTAGGCGAGGCCGAGAGTGTTGGCGACAAGCCATAGAAACGCTGTGCGAGGCGGAAGGCCAAAGAAAATCATCACTGGCTTCAGGAAGTTGGCGATGTATTTTATAATGCCGAACTCGTTGAGAATACGCTGCAAAAGCGTCAAAGCATAGACGAGTACTATCATCAGGCCGACAGTTTTGAGCGTGCGTAGTGCCCAACTTTTCAACATTTCAACAAAGGTAACGTTTTCTGCCATTACAAGATGTGATTCACCTGCGACAAATTCTCCAGGCATTATTTTATTTAAAACAAAAGCCAAAACAAAAGCCGATAGTGTTCTGATAACCACTATTCTAATGGCGGAGGAGCCTGTTTTGGCTTGGACAGTGGTTTCGACAATCATATTGTGCGAGCAGAGCACCATCACGGCGAGGATAGTGGCTTCGCGCATGCTTAATTCGAGCGTGCTCATGACGGCCATAGCGGTGTAGCAGTTAACGAAATAGCCTGAGACGTAGGCGAGTGCGGCCTCACCAGGCAGTCCGAAGCTTGAGAATAGCGGCGTCAAAAGCTCAGAAATCCATTCAATGACCCCGAAATATTGCAGGAGCATGATGGCAAACGACACGCCGACCATGATTTTGGTGAGCCACCAGATGGTCTTCAGCGCGCTTGGAGTAGCAGAGCGCACACAAGAAAGCATGCGCTCTGTAAATCTTTGATTTTCAGACATATTACTCTGCTATGGTCATTTCGTCGATGAGACGTGTGCAGCCTGCGTATTTGTCGATGAGGAACAACACGTAACGGATGTCGACGCTGATGTTCTTGCAAATCGAAGGGTCGTAGACGAGGTCGCTCATCGTGCCTTCCCAGGTACGGTCGAAGTTCAATCCAAGGAGTTCGCCGTTGGCGTTGAGGATTGGGCTGCCGCTGTTACCGCCGGTGGTATGGTTGCCAGCGATGAATGCCACGTGCATTGTGCCGTCTTTGTCGGCATAGCGACCGAAGTCCTTGGCATCGTAAAGCTCGTGTAATCTGTCGGTCACAACGTAATCGTAGATGTTTGGATCCTCTTTTTGCATAATACCGTCGAGGGTAGTGAAATGACGATATGTGACAGCGTCTTTCGGTTTGAAACCGCCCACCTTGCCGTAAGTCACGCGGAGGGTGAAGTTGGCGTCAGGGTAGAGGTTGCGCTCGGGATAAACCTCAGGAATCATCTTCATCTGGCCTTCCATGTAAACGCGGCGCAGGTTGTTGATACGGTTGTTGCATTCTTTCGATTTTGGCAAAACGTTCTCAACATAGAAGTTCATCATGCTGTTAACAGCAACAACAGCCGGATCTTTCGCAAGTTTCTTTGCCATTGAAGGCTTGAAATTGTCGAGCATCACGATGATCTCTTCTTCAGATGTTAAAATTGATTTGCTAAAAAGATAATCGACGTAAGATTTTACATTTCCCTTGAATTTCTTATCGATCTCATTTAAAATCTCAGGGCGGAAATCCTCCGGCTGGTTAGCGCGGTAAGCCGTAAGCATGGTTACCGCCACCTCTTCATCGATTGGCTGATAATAATCCTTGAAAAATGCTGTAGTTGATTGTCTTAAATCATCGATTAATTCATCGATTTCCTCTTGCGGAGTGCCTTTTGTAACCTCAGCAAGCTTTGCAAAATTAGCGGCATATTCAAGCAATTCTATTGACAGGCCAGCTTCGGTGAGATAAGTTGTAGCCATGCGATATTTTTCATATTCGGCATAGACAGCGTCAAAATCGCGGAGGGCGTGCAAGTATTTCATACGGGCTCGAGTCTCCTGGCACCAGTTGATATAAGCCTCTTCAAAAGCTTGTTTTCTCTCGATTCCCTTGAAATTGCGAATGCCTTCGATGACGCCCATCCATTTCTTCCAGCCGTTGCCGAGACCTGCGTGCTTTGATGCGTACTGGATACGCACTTTAGCGTCTTTTTCCTGATATTTATTGTAGATGTTGAGAATCTGAGTACGGAGGTCGACAACCACAGGATAAATCACATTAGCCTCTTGATTTACAGCAACTGACGGCAAATATTCGTTGGTGCGGGCAGGATAGCCGAAAACGAAGGTGAAATCGCCTTTTTCGACACCTTTCAGCGAGATAGTGAAGTGATAATCAGGTTTGTAAGGCTGGCCATCCTTATAGATGCGGAAGATTGAAAAATCCCCGGTGTGACGAGGCCAAACCCAGTTGTCGGTATCGCCGCCGAACTTACCGATATTTGAAGGTGGAGCGCCGACCATACGGACATCGTCGAACACCTCGTTGTACATCAGAAAGTATTGATTACCAATGTAGAACGACTCGACAGACACCTTATATTCGGTATCTTTTTCAGCTTCTTCGATGATGCTTTTGATATGCTTTTTTATGATATCGGCACGTTCTTCGTCGGTTGTCTCGTCGGTGATGTTTTCGAGCACTCTGTCGGTGACATCGACCATGTTTTTCAGCATGATGGCTGTGAGGCCTGGGCAAGCGAGTTCTTCTTCAGGAGTCATCGCCCAGAAGCCCTCGGTGAGGTAGTCGTGCTCAACGGTCGAATGTTTCTGTATCCAGTCGAAGCCGCAGTGATGGTTAGTGAGGAGCAGTCCCTGATCGCTGACGAGTTCGCCAGTGCAGCCGCCTCCGAAGAGCACCACGGCGTCTTTCATTGAACTGTGATTGATTGAAAAGATGTCGTCGGCAGTGATTTTCATGCCCATAGCCTGCATCTCGGCTTCGTTACGCTGAAGCAAAGCAGGAATCCACATGCCTTCGTCAGCACGAACGATGGTGCCGAAAAGAATGATTGTGATAATTGCTAATAATGATTTTTTCATATTTATTAAATTTAAACTTTCAATCAAATTCGTCATTTCGAGCGAAACGTAGTGGAGTCGAGAAATCTCCTGCAATGAATGAGATTTCTCCATTCCGCTTAGCTTCAGTCGAAATGACGGGAAGAAATCAATCATGATGATAAGATTCTCCTTTTAAAATTGTGAATGCCCGATAAAGCTGCTCTGTAAAAACCAGTCGCACCATCTGATGCGAGAATGTCATCTCCGAGAGGCTGATTTTCGCGTTTGCTTTGTCGTAGACCTCCTGCGAGAAGCCGTAAGGTCCACCTATTACAAACACTAATCGTTTGCAACCTGTATTCATCTGACGTTCAAGCCATTGCGAGAAGCCACGCGATGAGAAGGTCTTGCCGTTTTCATCGAGAAGAACTATCTCGTCGCCTGTCATGAACTGCGCTAAAAGCAGCTCGCCTTCGAGTTTTTTCTGCTGCGCCTCCGACAAAGTCTTACGGTTCTTGATGTCGGGAATGACCTTCATCTCGAACTGCGCGTAATGCTCTAACCGACTGATATACTTTAAGATACCAGTCTCGAGATAAGCCTCGTCGGTCTTTCCTATCACGAGCAACACTATTTTCACGTCGCAAAGATAGTAAAAATTTTAGTTGCCAGCGCATGCAACTGTCGCCACACTTATTTTTATTCCTTCGACCCGCATCAAAGCCTTGCCAGCAGACATTAAGGTGGCGCCGGTGGTGAGCACGTCGTCGACCAGTAGAACGTGTCTGTTTCGCAATTTTTCAGCGTTTTTAAGCTCAAAAATATCTTTCACGTTTTCCCAACGCTCATCACGAGATTTTTTTGTTTGCGTTGCGGTGAAGACACTCCTCTCGAGACGTTTTTCGGCAATGGGGACATTCATGATTTCGCTAATTCCCTCGGCGATGACATGACTTTGGTTGTATCCACGAATTTTTTCTTTCTTAGGATGTAATGGGACAGGTATTATAAAATCAATTCCTTGATAATTCGGAGCTTTTAGTAGACTTTTCCCGATTTCCTGACCTAAAAAGATTCCATTTTCACGACAGCCATGATATTTAAGGCCATGAACGAGATGTTGCACTTTACCTGTTTTGCTGAAAAAAAACTCCGCTGTCACCGCGTTGAACGACATCTGGCCGTAGAACATCTGGGCAAGAGGATTGTCGGGATGAAGTTCGTAGCCTGTTTTAGGCAAAAGGAAACGGCAAGTGGTGCAAACGGTGTCCTCGCCTTCGAGAAGAAGCGTGCCGCAAGCGGCGCAAACACGCGGAAACAATAGATTTAGCAATGATTTGAGTAGTTTCATAAAAATGATTTTTAATTGTTTATGAGCCATTAGGTGTTAGCCATTAGGACTGTTCTTCCTTAAACTTCTAATGGCTAATAGCTAGTGGCTAATGGCTAATTTTCAATACTGCCGATTTCACTTCAATTCCGTCGAGTTTGCCGAGTTGGCCGGTGAGGGAACCTATCTCGTCAGTGGTGCCTTCAACCACGAGATTGATGAGGCTCATGCCTTCAGTTCGGGGCAATCCAAGACGTCCGATGATAATGTCGGAATGTTTCGAAATAATAGCATTTACTGATGGTGCCGATTCACGATTTTCAATTCCGATAATAACAGTGCCGATACGTTTTTCCATAATCATTTTGATTTTAAATGCGTAGAGACGCGCCATTGCACGTCTCTACATTTCGTACATCCTCAGGGATTCGAACCCTGGACCCATTGATTAAGAGTCAATTGCTCTACCAACTGAGCTAAGGATGCATCTCTTTTTCAGGCTGCAAAAATACTACATATTTTAATACGTGCAACATTTTTCTTAAAAATATTTTTTTGAGTCGTCATTTCGAGCGAAACGGAGTGAAGTCGAGAAATCTCCGGCAATTGATTTGTTGCAATTCATTTGTCGGAGATTTCTCCATTCCGCTTTGCTCCAGTCGAAATGACGTGAGGAATGTTTGTTTCAGTCGAAATGACGGAAAGTTTTTATTTTTTTTATTAATTGAATTATCTTTTTCGTAATTTTGCAAAAAATTTGAAAACAACATTAAAAAGTAAATAATTATGGCATTCAACCTCAGAAACAGAAGCTTCTTGAAGCTTTTAGACTTCACTCCAGAAGAGATTAAGTTCTTCCTCACATTGGCAGCTGACCTTAAGCACGCCAAATACACCGGCACAGAACAGCCACGCTTGAAAGGCAAGAACATCGCCCTTATTTTCGAAAAGACTTCGACACGTACACGCTGCGCTTTCGAGACAGCAGCTTACGATCAGGGCGCTCACGTCACTTACCTCGGCCCAACAGGTTCACAGATTGGTGTTAAGGAGTCAATGAAAGACACAGCACGCGTTCTCGGACGTATGTACGACGGTATCGAATACCGCGGCTTCGCCCAGAAGACAGTGGAAGAACTCGCTGAATATGCTGGTGTTCCGGTTTGGAACGGCTTGACCAACGAATTCCACCCGACACAGATTCTCGCCGACTTCCTCACAATGCAGGAGCATGTCGACAAACCTCTCAACCAGGTTACTTACGCTTACATCGGCGATGCCCGTTTCAACATGGGTAACAGCTTGATGGTCGGTGGCGCAAAGATGGGTATGGACGTCCGTATCGTGGCTCCAAAGGCTCTCCAGCCTTCAAAAGAACTCATCGACACCTGCAAGAAGATCGCTAAAGAGACAGGCGCAAAGGTTACAGTGACCGACGACGTCGCGAAAGGCGTTAAAGGCTGCGACTTCCTCTACACAGACGTGTGGGTATCAATGGGCGAACCGGCTGAGGTCTGGAAACAGCGTATCGACCTCCTCCGTCCATATCAGGTCAACCAGAAGATGATGGACATGACCGGCAACAAGAACTGCAAGTTCATGCACTGCCTCCCAGCATACCACAACCTCGAGACACAGGTCGGCCGCGACGTTAACAAACAGTTCGGTTTGGACGGCATCGAAGTCACAGAAGAAGTGTTCGAAGGCAAGAACAGCATCGTGTTCGACGAAGCTGAAAACCGTATGCACACCATCAAAGCCGTTATGGTTGCAACTTTAGGTGACTAATTTTAAAACAAAATATGTCAGGAAATGCCCTGCCTCGGTGGGGCATTTTCAATTTAAATTAGAAAAATGTATAATCTTTTCACAGGTTCGGGCGTCGGTCCCTGCATTTTATACCTTGCATTGTCAATATTTCTTGGCTTGCTTCTTGGTAAGATAAAAATCGCCAAAATTTCTTTGGGAATCACTTGGGTGCTTTTTGTGGGCATCATCATCAGCGCTTTAGGCGTGACGCTCAACGCAGGAATGCTCCATATTATTAAGGAATTCGGACTGATTTTATTCGTCACTGCGGTGGGATTACAGGTAGGTCCGACATTCTTCAATTCCTTTAAAAAAGGCGGATTGGCAATGAACCTCATGGCGTTGACCAATGTGGCATTAGGCGTTTTGATAACCTATATCATCGCTAAGGTAGCCAACGAGAGTTTGACAGATATGGCTGGCGTTTACACTGGCGCCATCACCAACACCCCGGGACTTTCAGCGGCTCAGCAGGCTGTTACCGATGCCGGTGATCCAGATGCAGCAAACCGTTTGGCTGCAGGTTACGCAGTTGCATATCCTTTGGCTGTGGTGGGAATGATTATGACATGCATACTTCTGCGCCCGATTTGCAGAATAGATTTGAAAAACGAACCTTCCACCGAAAATACACTCGAAGCCAAAGCCGATAAGCAAGCTACGCCTACATCGCAGCGCCATAAAGCCAACCTCGTTCCTATATTTATCATCATTGCTTTGGGAATTATCATCGGTTCAATCCCGATTCCTGTCGGCATGGATGCACCAGTGAAACTTGGATTGGCAGGCGGTCCATTGGTGGTAGCCATCATAGGTGGCTGGCTTGGCGTGAAAAAAGGCTGGTTCACCACTGAATTCACCGACAGCCACGGCGTCTGGATGTTGCGTGAAGTGGGCATTGCTCTCTTCCTTGCTGGCGTGGGACTCGGTGCAGGCGGCGTTTTCGTCGAGACAGTGAAGGTACATTACCTCTGGGTGCTTTACGGTGTAATCATCACCATTGTTCCGCCAATGATTGTGGCTACATTCGGTCGCTTGGTGCTGAAGATGAACTACTACACCCTCATGGGCTTCATCGGAGGCTCGCACACCGACCCTCCGACATTGGCGTTTGCCAACAACATAGCTCCCGATGGCTGCAAACTTCCAAACACAGGATATGCCACCGTTTACCCGCTGACAATGTTCCTGAGAATATTCACAGCGCAGCTGTTGGTGCTGCTGGCGATGTAAAATGATAGGGACAAAACAATATTTAATAGATTATAACTTATTGTTTATCAATATTTTATAATCGGACATTTTAAAATCATAGGGACAATCTGTCAAGTGAGTGCTCCAACCTCTTGACAGATTGTTTTTTTGTATAACTTTGCATTGATGAAAAAATTGACCACATACTTAATCCTAATCGTCATGACCTTGACGCTTGCCGCATGCAATAATCAGGCTAAGAATCAAGATAAGGCGCGGGTTTTGTATGAGGAAGGATTGCGCCTGCGCGAGGAACAACGTTCGGAAGAGGCGGCGGAATTTTTCTTGAAAGCGTTGGAACTGTTGAA
>JAFYIE010000048.1 GCA_017538795.1 Bacteroidales bacterium
CCGACGAAGGTGCTGAAGTTGTGGAAAAACAAGGCAAAACCGACAGGCACGCCATCCTCACAACCGAAAACGACTTCGGCATCGTGCTTAACGAATAATGAATCATAAATGGTCTCAGGAGTTGCTTCAACTTCGTCGATCATTTTCTCATAAACCGCGAGTTTCTTGATGAAGTCGAGAACAAGTGCGGCTTCGTCTTCGCGAGCAGGACGTATTTCGAATTTCGGCATTTTATTTGATATTTAATGAGTTTATCGCCTTCAGAACCATCTCCTCCATAGTGAAATAGGTGCCGGGGTTCGGATGGCAACCGTCGCCGCTGAGAGTCTTGGGCAAACCAAGGTTCTCGTCGGCAAGAGCAGCATGATAATCGACATAAACGATGCCGTTTTTATCAGCGTATTCTTTCAAACTTTTGTTGATATTTACAATGGTCTGACCGGGGTTCAAAATCTCTTTTCGCCAAGGAAATTCTGAGCATGGCGGAATTGAGCTGATTATCGGGACGATGCCGTTGGCTTTGGCAAGATTGCACATCGCGATGATGTTTTCAACCACTTTTTCTGGTTCGACATAGTAATCATTATGCGCCACGTCGTTGGTGCCGGCCATGATAACCACAGCCTTCGGATGAAGCTCAACGACATCGGCAGTGAAACGGACCAGCATCTGTGAGGAGGTCTGTCCGCTTATACCTCTTCCGCAGAAGTTATTGTCGCTGAAGAAGTTAGGATGATAATAGGCCCAGTTTTCGGTTATCGAATTACCCATAAAAACCACCTTAGGATAATTGCCGTTCGCCTTGATTTGCTCATTATCAGCCTTAAATCTGTTGAAACCAAACCAATCCTGCGAAAATCCGAAAAATGACATCGTCATTAATAGGGTTATTAAAAGTATTCGTTTCATATTTATAACTTTTTTAGCCATTAGGTATTAGCCATTAGCCATTAGAATTGTTCTACCACAGCTAATGGCTAATGGCTAATGGCTAGCTGCTAATGGCTATTTATCTAAGAATTTCTTCATTCTCTCCTGGGCATCCGCTCCCATTCTCTCTTTCGCGATGAGCGCTGAGGTCAAATTAAAAACATCACTATATGGGTCGTCATGTCCTGCAACTGAACGGATCAATTGCTTGCAATCGCGAATGGCTGCTGGTGATGCCGAGAGATAGCTTTCTGTGTAGAAATCCAGGCGTTTGTTGAGCTCTTCCATAGTGCCGACGTAGTTCACAAGGTTGAATTTCAAGGCTTCTTGAGCTGTGAATTTACGGCCGCTCAGCATGGTGTCGCGAGCCATAGTCTCACCGCAACGGGCAATGACGAAAGGCGAAATCGTGGCTGGAGTGAGTCCGAGTTTCACCTCGCTGAAGGCAAAAACGGTGTCAGTTTCAGCCAACACCACGTCGCAAGCGGCGATAATGCCGTTGCCGCCTCCGATGACGTGACCGTGCACCAAAGCGATAACAGGCGTATTGCAGAAATAGATGGTCTTAAACAGCTTCGATAGCTTATTTGCATCATCCAGATTCTGTGCATAGCCATATTTTGCTATGTCTTTCATGTAGTTGAGGTCGGCGCCGGCACAGAAACTCTTACCATTGCCGCATATCTCAATAACATGGATATCCTCGCGCGCGTCGAGCCAGTCGATGGCCTCGGTGAGCTCA
>JAFYIE010000049.1 GCA_017538795.1 Bacteroidales bacterium
CGGCTATGAACGCCATCAAGCTGTTGAAGGCGGCTGGCGTCGAGGTGGAATACAACCCTGAGCAGACCTGCTGCGGCAAATTCGCATTCCATAGCGGCTTCGTCGACGAGTCGAAGACCTTGGCTGAGAAGTTCTTACGTGACTTCCCGAACAACCGTCCAGTCGTAGGCTTGAGTGCGTCGTGCGTGGGTTTCATCAAGACGAGATACAAAGAGCTTTTCTATAATACCAGCAAGCACCTTGAATATAAACGCTTGGTCGGCAACATCTTCGAAATCACGGATTTCCTTATTAATAAAGTGCACAAGGATTATTTTTGCGCCGTCTTCCCATATAAATGCGCCTATCTCGATTCATGCTCTTCGTTGAGGGAGTTAGGCTTGAAAGACGAGGCACGTCAGCTGTTGAGGAAGGTCAACGGGCTGGAGTTGGTGGAGCTGAAACATCCTGAGATCTGCTGCGGCATGGGAAAGGGCTTGTTCGCCGTGCAGCACGAGGCGATATCATCATCTATGGCCGACCAGAAACTCAAAGAGGCAATTGAAGCAGGTGCGGAATATCTGATTACCAACGACATATCATGCCACATGCATCTCGCCACGTATGCCAAGAAGCAAGGCTTGCCGATTGAGGTTATTCACATAGTAGATGTTTTGACCAGCGGTTGGGAATAATATCCATCTCGTCATTTCGACTGGAGTGGAATGATAATGGAACGAAATGGAGAAATCTACGGCATTTGAACGATTTGCATCAATTATTTGGTGGAGATTTCTCCACTACGCCTGACGGCTTCGGTCGAAATGACGCTATCAACTTCTTTCCAGAAATTAGGATACGATTTAGAAACGACGTCGGCGTTATTGATTTCAATGGCGCCGATTTTCATTGCCAGAGGTGCCAACGCCATCGCGATGCGGTGGTCGTCGTGGGAATCGAAAACAGGCGGACAAACGCAGTCTGTCCCTAAACGGGATAATTCCATTGTCATCACCGCCACCCGATCTGATTCCTTGTATTTGAGGTTGTGTAAACCTGTGAAATCGCCTTTGATGCCTAGCCCGGCGCAGGTGGCGGCGATAGTTGGATACAGGTCGGGATTGTTGGTGAAATCAAATGATAAATCATTGAAAAAAACCGAATGATTTTTTTCAATGATTATATCGTTACCGTCTTGAACAGATTTCACACCGAATTGTTCGAACCATTTTGCGACGATGGCGTCACCTTGTTTCGAATCGAGATAAAGGTTGTGCAATCTGGCACGGCCGTTATCGCTGAACGCCACTATTTCATACCAATACGAGGCGCAGGTCCAATCAGATTCAACGGTATATTCAATATCTTGATATTCTGATGGTTTGATAGAAATATCCCGACCTTCACGATGAATATCGATGCCGAATTTTTTCATCACGTCGATGGTCATGTCGATGTAAGGCAAAGATGACATGTCGCCGTCCAGATATAACCGCGATGGTTTTGCCAACAATATCGACGACGCAAATTGCGA
>JAFYIE010000050.1 GCA_017538795.1 Bacteroidales bacterium
AACGGAAGATGTCGAAGCCCGCTTTTGGACCGAAGAAGTTGTAGTCGGTCTGGCAGACCACGTAGTTGCCATCCTCAAAAGCACGAACGGTGTTTACCTTTGCCTTTTCAGGATAAGACACCAATCCGGCCAATGCGCGGCCAAAGCCGTCGAGTCCGTCCTCGACGCCGAGGTTGTGCTGTTTGTAGTTTGCTGCGTTGACGTATGCGATAGGCTCGCTTGCGCCGGTTTCAATGGCCTTCAAAAGTGCCACTGCCATTTCTTTGTTTGTTAATGTACTCATCTCAGTTCTTTTTTTGTTAGTGTTTCCGTTGTTAGTGTTTGTTCCACATGCAGTCATAATCAGTGCTGCCGCAATAATCATAATCGTTTTTTTCATTTTGCTTATCTTTTTGTTTGACGATGCAAAATTACAGCGGTCTTGGCGACTGGCAAGATAATAAAAAGGCAGAAAATGTCACTTTTCGTGACTCTTGCGATATTGCAGTGGAGTAATGCCTTCAACGAGGGTGAAAGCACGAACAAAATATGAGGTGGCATCGAAATTCAATTCTTGTGCTATATCATTGACTGACAATGTGGTATAGCTCAAAAGACGGCACGCTTCCTCTATACGGCGCGACTGGATAAACTCTTTTGTCGATTGTCCCAGATTCTGGCGTACTATTTTGTTAAGATAGTTTGGCGTGATGCAAAGGCGGTCGGCATAAAACTCAACGCCGTTTTCGGTGCGGAAATGCTCGTTCACCAGCTCGCGGAAACGCGCCACGCGGTCGATGTTGCTCTCTTTTGGCTTGGATACTACAGGCATCGCCTTGTTCAGCAGCATAAGCGTTTCATAGAGCATGGCACGTAGAAGATGACGGTCGCGGGCGTGGTTTATCTCCAACTGTATTTCCACATAGAGTGCCACAATCCTGTTATATAAAGATTCTTCCAACTGAAGATATGGTGATATGCGTTTCGGTGAAAAATAAGCCAATCCGTCGAGGAAATGTGCGTCATTGAAGAACTCGAGCACGAAATTGCGTTCGAAAATCAGCTCAAGCGAGGTGAGACCTTCGTCACGGGTCACTGTGCAGACATCACCGGGACGGGCACAAGCCACCAGACCCTTGCGAGCCACACAAGGCACACCGTCAACCTCCACGTCGCCCTCGCCTCCAGTTGTGAGCATAATGCCAAAGAACGACTGCCGCATCACTTCAGCAAAAGTTTTGCTGTTGCGAATCATGTCAAGAGTAACAACGTCGATTTGCAACTCGTCGCCGTACTTGTCCTTATGGAATTTTATAACCGGTATATGCTTGGGCATGGAGCGATTTTTGTCGCGGATATTTTAATTCATCAACCTGCTCTCGCCCCAATTATACTGCGGATAGGCTTTCTTCAGATCGTTAGCCGAGCCTTCAACTCCGCTGCCGCCGCTGGTGGCGAAAACGTTGAGGGTCTTGCCACTGAGGTCGTGGGCCTCGATGAAGGTGTTGACGATTGTCGGGGCGGTGTACCACCAAATAGGAAAGCCAATCCATACTGTATCGTAGTCGGCGATATTGTCGCAATGACCTTTAATTGCCGGACGTGACGATTTGTCTTTCATTTCGATTGTTGAGCGTGAGTTTTTGTCACGCCAGTTGAGGTCTGCGTCGGTGTAAGGTACCTCGGGGGTGATTTCGTAAAGGTCGGCGTTGAATTCTTTTGCCAATCGTTGTGCAGCGGCTTTGGTCGTGCCTGTGGCTGAGAAGTAAGCTACTAATGTTTTCATGTCTTTTTTATATCTAATTTGTAATATACACAATTTTCGTCACGATAAAACTCTTTCGCACCCCAGTGCTGCCAG
>JAFYIE010000051.1 GCA_017538795.1 Bacteroidales bacterium
AAATAAATAAAAAATAAAATAAAACTATGGCAGCAATTGGAAAAATCAGACAACACTATGGTATCTTAGTGATTATCATTGGTTTGGCTCTTTTAGCATTTGTTTTGGGTGACTTGTTCAAAAGCACCAACAGAAGAAGACAGAACGACGTCGCAATAGTCAACGGCGACAAGATTTCTTATCAGGATTATGCAAACAGAGCAGATCAGAACCTTCAGAATCAGAAGAGAATGTACGGCTCTTTGACAAACGACCAGTCGTTCAGCATCCGTCAGCAGACTCTCGACCAGATGATTAGAGAAATCATCATGGAGAAAGAATTCAAGGCTCTCGGTCTTGCCGTTTCAACAGAAGAACTCACCGACCAGTTCCTCGGCGAGAACCCAAACAAATATGTTGTACAGAGCTTCACCGGCCAAGACGGTAAATTCGACAGAGAGATGTTGAAGAACTACATCAGCAACTTCGACAACTTCGATCATGAGACACAGGTGGCATGGCTCAACTTCGAGAACGCCATCGCTGAAGACAGAATGAACACCAAGTATGAGAGCCTTCTCAAACACGGTTTCTATCTTCCTAAGAAACTCGCCGACCGTTACAACGAAAACAAGAACCTCAAGAGAACAGCCGAGGTTTACGCAGTCCGCTATATTTCAATCCCTGACTCAACAGTGGTTGTGACAGAACAGGACAACAAGAAATATTTCGAGGAATACAGAACAAAATATCCTACCGACGCTACACGCGGCATCGACTACGTCATCTTCGAAGTCAAGCCTTCACAGGAAGACAGAGACGCAGCCAAGAACTATGTCGCTGACATGAAAGAAGGTCTCGCTGAGACAACAAACATCGCCAACTTCGTAGCATACAACTCCGACGCTCCATACGACAGCACATGGAGAAAAGCTTCAGAATATCCTGTCGAGCTTGAGACAGCTATCGCAGAGAACAACGTGGGCTTCGTTTACGGACCATACGAAAACAACGGCGCTTTCAACGTGGCAAGAATCATGGGCAAAGAGAAACGCAACGACACATTGTGGGCACAGGTGGCAGTTGTCGCACACGAGATAACAGCCAGCACAGCTACCGATCAGGCAGTCTTCGCCGAAGTCAACAAGTTCGTTACAGAGAACAAGACAGCTGAACAGTTCAACGCGGCAGTCGAGGCTCAGGGCTTGAACAAACGTACATACCAGAACATCAGAAAGAACACCAACCGCATCGCAGGTATCAACAACCCACGCGAGATCGTGCGCTGGTCGTTCAACGATGACACCAAGATCGGTGACATCTCAAATGTGTTCGAGCTTGAAAACATGTACGTCGTGGCAGTCCTCACCAAGATCGTTCCTGAAGGCTTCATTCCTTACGAAGACCTCATCGAGCGCAACGCCGTTCAAATCAGAAAAGCGAAGAAAGGCGAGATTTTGGCAGAGAAAGCAAAGGCTTACGGCACTAACTACCAGAAGATGATCGACGAGCTCGGTGGCGAGAAGACAACCGTTGAGAACATCTCTATGGAAAGCCGTAGCTTCGGCAGCTTCGGTGTTGAAGAAAAGATTGGCGGCACAGCACTCGGTATGAAAGAAGACGTTTATTCAGCACCTATCGAGGGCGGCAACGCAATGGCTATCGTTAAAGTCACAGGCACAACACCTGCAGGCACCACCGACTACGACGCCATCCGCAGAGAGTATGTGTCAAAGTTCAACAACGCCATCCTTAACGGCAATCCTTACTCAGCATTGCTCGACAAAGCAAAAGTAGAGAACAACGGAATTTTGTTCTTCTAATTTGAGACTTTAGTCGTTAGACTTTAGACTTTAGTTGAGGCGCCATTGCATGGCGCCTCAACTTTTTTTTTAAAAATCTTCCATTTTATTGTGAATTTTTGTCTATTATTCACAATAAATTACTATTTTTGCAAAAATTTCACAATATAATGGAAAATAAAGAACAAATACGGATTGGGAAAATCATTCGTGACAGGCGTAAACAGCTCGGAGTTAACCAACAAACTTTGTCGGAATTGGCAGGTGTTGGAATAAACACATTGCTTGCTATTGAACGCGGCGAAGGCAACCCACAATTATCAACTCTGCTTGCTGTTATCGATAGTTTAGGACTTCAGCTTGATATCAAATTAAAAACAATGAGCTATGAGACAGTGTAAAGTTTTTGTTAAAGACCGTGAAGCCGGACTTTTGATGGAGGCCAACAGCCGTTCGTACATATTCATTTATAACGAAGGATATGATGGTGAACCTGTTTGTTTAGCTATGCCTGTGCGTCAAGAGCCTTACTATTCAGAAAAGCTGTTCCCGTTTTTCTTCAATCTACTATCTGAAGGTGCCAATCGGGAGATACAGTCGCGTTTGTTTCATCTTGATGAAAACGATGATTTTGGCATTTTGCTTGCCACGGCGCAGACCGACACTATTGGTGCTGTAACTGTTAAACCAATTTAATTATGGAAACTTTAAAATATTGTCCTTCGACATTAGCTGAGGGTTTTGATACATATTCACCCGCTGCCAGAAAAGTCTTGTTTGACGGTCGCAAAGTATCGCACATACTGAATTTTGACAGCCCCAATGGTGACAATTCTGATAATCAAGAGTTTGTGAAGCACGTGGGGCGCATTTCCCTTTCGGGAGTGCAGCCAAAAGCAGGCTTGTTGCTCGATGACAAAAACAACCTGGTAAAGCCGTCGGAAGGAGAAAGGTCGCATTATATCCTTAAACCTGCGCCTTTATCTTATTCTATGCTTGAAAAACGATTTTGTCCGGCAAACGAGCACTTGACCATGCAATTGGCGACTCAGGTTTATGGAATTGAGACCGCAGCCAATGCTATATGTTTTTTCAAAAACGGAGAGATGGCTTATATCACAAAAAGATTTGACATTGCTTCTGACGGAACAAAATTTTTGCAGGAAGACTTTGCTTCTTTGGCGGGACTTAGCAAAGCCAACGGCGGCAGCGATTATAAATACAGCAATTTAAGTTATGAAGAATGTGCCGAAATCATCCGCGATTATGTAAGAGCCTCCGTCATTGATATCTTGAAGTTCTTCAGGATTATTGTTTTTAATTATTTGACGCTTAACGACGACGCGCATTTGAAAAACTTTTCCTTGATCAACCGAGGTGAAGACGAGTATAGGCTTGCCCCTGCCTATGATTTGATTAACACTGACTTGCATCTTCGTGAGCATAGAATTTTCGCTCTCGACAAAGGTTTGTTCAGGGAAGGAATGTCGTTTTCCGACATCAGAGGTGTTGAACGCAAAGATTTCGAAGAGTTTGGACGACGAATAGGATTGAATTCAAACCTTGTTGTTCATGAGATTGACAAATTCGCCACACCGCAAACTTTTGCCAAGACACTGATTAACCGTTCTTTCCTGTCCGACAAACTGAAAAAAGACTATTGGAACGGCTTTGATTATCGCAGAAAAACTTTGGAGTAGAGACGTCACACTGTGTGGCGCCTCAACTTTTTTATGCCACCAATAATATTGTATATCATAATCTCCCAGAATTTTCATTGTAACAACTTAAATATCAATATATTACACAATTGTTGATAACTTTTTTGCTTTTCACCGGCTAATTCCAAACAGCTATGTAATTTTGCAACATAATATACTTATGTAAAAAACAATTTATTTTATATTTTAAAATATTTTTACTTTTTTATTCTGTTTTTCAAAATTATTTGTATCTTTGCAGGCGATATGAGAATAGTATCACATAGAAAACTGGTTGAATTTTATCAGGAGGAAGGACATGGGGACGCGCAAACGGCTCTCGAACGATGGTATGAAATTGCAGAAGCAGCCGACTGGAAAAACCTGTCGGACATAAAAGTTGATTTTCCCGCAACGGATTATGTTGGAAATCAACGATATGTGTTCAACATCAAAGGAAACAACTATCGTCTCGTTGTGGTAATAAAATTTACAATCGGACATATATTCATCCGCTTTGTCGGAACTCATGCCGAATATGATAAAATCGACGCTAAAAACATATAGGAGGACAAAATGAGCAAAGTGACAAAAGAACAATACGAGTTTGCGCTTCAAAGAATTGAGGAGCTGCTTCCTGTTGTAGATGACAACACTCCAGCCAACGACCGCAACGCTATCGAATTGACACTGATGTCGGAAACAGTCATCGAATATGAGAAAGAGCATTTCCCTATAGGGAAACCTACTGTTGCCCAGCTTATTGAACTTTCACTTGAAGACAAAAAAATGAGCCAGAAACAACTGGCTCAAGAGATTGGTGTAAGTCCTTCACGTATAAACGATTACGTTTCCGGTCGTGCTGAACCGACGTTGAAAATAGCACGTCTTCTCTGTCAAGTTCTTGGCATCACTCCTGCAGAAATGATGGGGTGCTAATTACTTTTAGCACATCTCCAGCACCGCGTCAGTGACATACTTCAACTGCTCGTCGGTAAACTCGGTGTGGATTGGCAACGCCATCACGTGGTCGCAGAGATACTCGCAGACTGGGAAGTCACCTTTCTTGTAGCGAGGGTCGGCATAAGCTTTCTGCATGTGAAGAGCCACTGGATAGTAAATGGCGCATGCGATGCCTTTCGACTGCAGATGCTCCATCACCTTGGCGCGGTCTAAATTCTTCAAAACCACCACATACTGATGATAGACGTGATCAGTAAACGGAGCGGTCTTTGGAGTGATAATCTTATCTGTTTGTGCAAAAGCCTTCTCATAATATGCAGCCGCATACTGACGCGCCTTGATATATTCGTCGAGATGTTTCAACTTGATATCGAGAACTGCCGCCTGGATAGCGTCGAGACGTGAGTTAACACCGACATAATCATGATAATAGCGAACTTTCATACCATGGTTGACAACCACACGCATCATGTCTGCGAGAGCGTCGTCGTTGGTGAAGATAGCACCACCGTCGCCATAGCATCCGAGGTTCTTCGAAGGGAAGAACGAAGTGCAACCGATGTTGCCGATAGTTCCCGACTTCTTCACTGTGCCGTCTTTAAATGTGTAATTTGCACCGATAGCCTGCGCATTGTCTTCAACAACATACAGATTATGACGTTTAGCGATGTCCATGATGGCATCCATATTGGCGCACTGACCGAACAGATGCACCGGCACGATAGCTTTTGTGCGAGGAGTGATAGCACGCTCAACAGCCTCAGGATCAATGCAATAAGTTTCCATATCAACGTCAACCACAACCGGAGTGAGACGCAGCAAAGCGACAACTTCCGCTGTGGCGATGAATGTGAACGAAGTAGTGATAACCTCGTCGCCCGGTTTCAGACCTAGACCCATCATGGCAACCTGCAAAGCGTCGGTGCCGTTGGCGCAAGGAATCACGTGCTTCACGTTAAGATATTCCTGTAAATCTTCTTGAAATTTCTGTACGAAAGGACCGCCGATGAAGCCGCCAGTCGATAAAATCTGCTGGATTGAAGCATCCACCTCAGATTTGATTTTGTTGTATTGACCAACAAGGTCAACCATTGGAATTTTCATAATTTTTTCAATTTTAAAAACGCAAAAATAATAAAATTCTTAAAAAATGTTCACTTTTTTTTCATTTTTTTGATTTCCTGGTTCTTAGTCATCATTTTTCGGCTGCCACCTTCCTGCGGAAGCTGAAGGCCTTCAAAATTGATGACTAAGAACCCATAACGAATTCCAAAAATCATTAGTCGTCAATTAGAGAGCCTCAGCGAGTGTAGCGAGGTGCCAGCTCGATAATGACGACTAATGATTGTAAAAATATCTGGTTAAAAATTAATTTTTCAAAAAAAAGTTTTTCGTATCAAAAAAAGTTGTAATTTTGCACTCCGTTTCGTAAAAGAAAATAAGAACAATAAAATAATAGAAAAATGTCAAGAATTTGTCAGATTACAGGTAAGAAGGTCATCAGTGGAAACAACGTTTCACACTCAAATAAGAAGACCAAGAGAACTTTCCAGCCTAACTTGAAGATCAAGAGATTCTATGTTCCGGAGTGGGATGAATGGGTTGTGTTGAAAGTTTCAGCAGCAGGTTTGCGCACCATCGACAAGAAGGGTGTCTACCAAGCTATGGTTGACGCTGCAAAAGATGGTAATCTTAACCGCTGGTAAGATATGACTATTTAAAAAGAAGCCGTCTGAATCAAGGCGGCTTTTTTTGTATAATAAAAAAGCTAATTTGACGTTATAATAAGTCGTGAAAAAACTGATTCTTTTCATATTATTACTCCTTCCGACTTTTGCCTTTGCGCAGAAGAAAGAAGGCGTTTTGTACGGAAAAATCACCGACGAGAACGGCAAAGCCATCGAATTTGTCAACGTGGCGGTCCTCAACACCTCATACGGCATCGTTTCCGACTCACGCGGCAGCTACAGCCTGACGTTACCGGCCGACACCTTAATTAATGTGGCCTATTCTTTCGTCGGCTACGAGGAAATCAGGCTCGAAATAAATCTAAAACCAGGCGAGAGACGCAAAAACGACGTGAAGATGACGGTATCCTCCACCATTCTGCCGGAGATGACAGTGAAAGACCAGGCTTTGCAGACCACCACCATCACGAAACTCGACGCCAAGGAAACAGTTTTGTTGCCTACAGCGGGAGCCGGCGGCGTTGAAGACATGGTGAAGACCCTCGCAGGCGTAAGCTCCACCAACGAACTCAGCTCACAATACAACGTGCGCGGCGGCAACTTCGACGAGAACCTCATCTACGTCAACGGAATAGAGATCTACAAACCGTTCCTGGTAGGCTCCGGACAACAGGAAGGCCTCAGCTTCATCAACTCACGACTTATCTCCAACATCGACTTCTCGGCAGGCGGATTCTCAGCCGAATACGGCGACAAACTCTCATCTGTACTCGACATCACATATAAAAAACCTACAGAAACAGCAGGCTCGTTGATGTTCAGCTTCTTAGGAGCCGAAGCTCACGCCGAAGGACGTGCTTTCAAAAAAAATATGAGCTACCTCATCGGAGCTCGTTACAAAAACACCCAGTACATCCTTGGCAACATGGACACCAAAGGCGATTACAAGCCTAGCTTCATTGACGTTCAAGGACTTATAACATACAATATAACTCCAAAATTCGAAATCTCTGCCCTCGGATATTACTCTCGCAACAGCTACCTAATGGCTCCTACCACGCGCGAGACCGACTTCGGCAACCTTCAGGCTTCGTACCGCCTGAAAGTGTATTTCGACGGTCAGGAACTCAGCAAATATACCACCGGACTCGGCGCCGTGACGTTGAACTACAGTCCAAATGATGATTTAAACCTCAAACTCATCGGCTCGACATACTCGGCAATGGAGTCGGAGACATTTGATATTCAAGGACAATACTGGATCGGGCTCCTCGAGACAAATCCCGGCAGCAACGAACAAGGCAACGTCATCTCAAACCAGGGTGTCGGAACATATATCGAACACGCTAGAAATTTCTTCTATTCGCAGGTTTACAACATCGACCATAAAGGCGCTTACAAATATAACGACAACGTCTTGAAATGGGGATTGCGCTATCAGCACCAGTTTTTCGACGATATCGTCAGCGAGTGGGACATGACCGACTCGGCGGGCTACACTCAGCCACACACCATGGATTCCATCTTGAATCCTAACAACCCTATGCAAACCCCTCTCCTATTGAACAACGTCGCAAACGCTCATAACGAGCTGAATATAAACAACTTCGACGGATATCTGCAACACTCGTGGCAGTTTGAGCAGGAAAACGGCAACATCTGGGTGCTGACGGCAGGTCTGCGCGCCAATTACTGGGGCTACAACGAATCGGTGAATGTCAGTCCGCGCGCCGGCATCGCCCTCAAACCTAACAAACGGCCAAACATGACCTTCAGACTGTCGGGCGGCGTCTACGTCCAGCCTCCGTTCTACCGCGAAATCCGTATGTTCGACGGCAGTCTGGTCGACAAAGACAAGGTCTCAGTACAGAAATCTTACCAGATCGTTTTGGGTCACGAATACAATTTCATTGCCTGGAATCGTCCGTTCGTTCTCACCACCGAACTTTATTACAAATATCTCAAAGATATCATCCCTTACGAAGTCGACAACATCCGAATCCGTTATTTCGCCGACCAAAAAGCGACGGGACGCGCATACGGCTTGGACATGAAAATCAACGGGGAGTTTGTGAAAGGCATCGAGAGCTGGGCTTCTCTTTCCATCATGATGACAGAGGAAGACATTAAATATTTCATCGCCCCCGACGGCTCTGTCATCTCGCAAACCGACGTCAACAACGGCGCTGAATATATCCGCGACACCCTCATCTCAGGCATTCCGCGTCCATCCGACCAGCTTCTCAACTTCGCCATCTTCTTCCAGGATTACATCCCTCAGATCCCGTCGTTCAAAGTAAGCTTGAAACTCATTTTCGGCACAGGATTGCCATTCGGACCGTCTAATTCTGAGAGATATAGACATAAAAACAGGATGACAGCTTATCGCCGCGTCGATATAGGATTCAGCAAGCAGCTCATAGGCGACGAGACATCGTTCGACAACCCTCGTAACCCGCTGAAATACATTAGAAACTGCTGGCTAAGCCTCGAAGTCTTCAACCTGCTCGGCGTAAACAACGTGAGCTCATACATGTGGGTCACCGACGTGTACAATATACAGTACGCTGTACCTAACTATCTAACTAACAGGCAGTTAAATCTGAAACTTATTCTGGAGTTTTAATAGTCTTTAGTCGTTAGTCTTTAGACTTTAGTATACTAACGACTAAAAACTAAAGACTAAAGTCTAATTTCCACAGGCTTAATCATATTTTCCGGACGAAGAATCCAGTCGAGCTGTTCTTTGGTGAGAATGCCATGTTCGAGAACGAGTTCGTATACTCCGCGACCGGTCTCACTTGCCTCTTTTGCAATCTTTGTCGACTCTTTGTAACCGATAATCGGGTTGAGCATGGTGACGATGCCGATGCTGTTCTCGACCATCTTGCGGCAATGCTCCACGTTAGCCTCTATGCCATCGATACAAAGAGTACGAAGAGTGTCTAATCCGTTGGTTAATAGATGGATAGACTCAAACAAGCAGTAAGCGATGACTGGCTCCATGACGTTAAGCTCGAGCTGACCGTTGTCCGAAGCAAACGATATCGTCATATCGTTACCGATAACTTTGTAGCACACCTGATTCATCACTTCCGGTATCACAGGGTTCACTTTGCCTGGCATGATTGACGAACCCGGCTGACGCTGAGGCAGGTTGATCTCGTTGAAACCGCAGCGGGGACCCGAACTCATGAGACGCAAGTCGTTGCACATTTTGTTTAGTTTGATGCACAAACGTTTCATTGCGGCACTGTACTGAATCATGCATGATGTCGCGCTGGTAGCCTCGATGAGGTTATCAGCGAGGGTGATGTTCCAACCTGTAATCTTACGCAAGGCGTTGATGCACGCTCCGCTGTAGCCTGGCTTCGAGCAGATACCAGTTCCAATAGCAGTAGCGCCCATGTTGACAATCAAGAACTCGCGAGCAGCCATGTTCAAAGTCTTCAACTCGCCACGCAACGCTGCCGCAAAACCGCTGAAAGTCTGACCAAGTGTCATAGGAACGGCATCTTGAAGCTGCGTGCGTCCCATCTTGATGACGTCTTTAAACTCCTCAGCTTTTTTATCAAGAGCGCCAATCATCTCCACGAGATGAGGCAAAAACTGCTCATGTTCAAGCACCATTGCCAGATGAATAGAGCAAGGATAAGCGTCGTTCGTTGATTGTGAGGCATTTACGATATCGTTTGGAGAGCAATATTTATAATCTCCGCGTTCGTGGCCCATTATCTCGAGGGCTCGATTCGCTATCACTTCGTTGGCGCACATATTCGTTGAGGTACCCGCGCCACCTTGAATCATATCGATAGGAAACTGGTCGTGATGTTTACCTTCGAGAAGCTCGTCACAAGCCTTGCAGATGGCGTCATGTTGCTGAGCGTCAATCATTCCCATCTCATAGTTCGCTATCGCCGCCGCTTTCTTGGTAATCGCCATTCCCTTTATAAAATTAGGATAGCTCGACATCTTGGCACCGCTTATCTTAAAATTCTCCATCGCACGCACGGTCTGAACGCCATAAAGCGCATCGGCCGGCACCTCTTTCTTGCCGAGAAGGTCACTTTCAACACGAAATTCTGATTTATTCATATATCTTTTTCTATCTCTTTCAAAAATTAGGGTGCAAATTTACAATTAAAATTTGAAATAGAGTTCGAAAAAGTAAAATAATTTACTATAAAATGGGTTACAAAGTATTACTCTCATTTTCCCCAGTTGTCTCTATCGAGACTTCGGTATTGAATCGCCTCGGCGAGATGTTCGGGGTGGATTTTTTCGGAACCGGCAAGGTCGGCGATGGTACGAGACACTTTCAAAATCCTGTCGCGGGCACGGGCCGATAGTCCCAAGCGTTCCATAGCGTTTTTCAGAAGTTGACCGCACTGTGCGTCGATGTCGCAATATTTCTGTATCATTTTGGCTGTCATCTGCGCATTACAATGAATTCCCGGCATATCGGCGAAACGCTGCACCTGGATCATACGGGCTTTTACCACACGCTCACGGACAGCGGCGCTCTTCTCGCCAGGTCTTTTCTGTGCCAACTCGTCATAAGATATCGGAAACGTCTCGATATGCAAGTCTATTCTGTCGAGCAACGGCCCCGAAATCCTTGAGAGATAAGTCTCCACCTGCCCAGGCTTGCATGTGCACTCCTTCGTCGGATGGTTGTAGTAACCGCACGGGCACGGATTCATCGCCGCCACTAGCATGAAATTCGCCGGAAACTCCACCGTCTGCTTGGCTCGCGCAATTGTTACCTGACGATCCTCCATCGGTTGTCGCAAAACCTCAAGCACCTGACGTTTGAACTCAGGGAGCTCGTCAAGAAAAAGCACTCCGTTATGTGCAAGCGATATCTCCCCAGGCTGCGGATAGGTGCCGCCACCCACCAAGCCGACGTAAGACGTGGTGTGATGCGGGCTCCGAAACGGTCTGGTTCGCATCAACGCGACTCCGTGACCGAGCATGCCGACGACAGAATGAATTTTCGTGGTTTCCAACGATTCTTTCAACGTCATAGGTGGCAAAATCGTTGGCAAACGCTTGGCCAGCATGGTCTTTCCGCTACCAGGAGGACCTATCAGAATTACATTGTGAGAACCTGCAGCGGCCACTTCAAGCGCCCTTTTTATCCCCTCTTGCCCACGAACATCCGAAAAATCGAAATCGTAAATATCTGAATGCTCCTCTTCTTCCAGAGTCAGTTTGGTCGGCTCCAGATTATGAGAGCCATTGAAAAAATTGATGACATCCATGAGGTTCTCGACGCCGTAAACCTCGATATCTTCGACTACAGCCGCCTCGTTAGCGTTGGCCTTAGGCACAATGACTCCTTTAAATCCTTCCTCGGAGGCTTTTATCGCTATCGGCAACGCTCCTTTTATCGGGTTGATGCCGCCGTCAAGCGAAAGCTCTCCCATGATGACGTATTTATCGAGCAAATCGACCTTCACCTGCTCCGACGCAGCCAAGATCGCGATAGCCAAAGGCAGGTCATAACTCGAGCCTTCCTTACGGATATCGGCCGGCGCCATGTTGATGGTGATTTTTCGTTTCGGGTACTTTAACCCATTGTTATTCAACGCAGATTCAATCCTCTGCTGACTCTCTTTGACGGCGCTGTCGGGCAACCCGACGAGGAAAAACTGCACGCCACGGTCAATGTTGACCTCAATTGTAACTGTAATAGCATCAATGCCATTCAAGGCACTTCCAAAAGTTTTTACCAACATAAAATTCGGTTTTTAGTTAATAATTAGTTTTAGACTTTTGTCTTTAGACATTAGACTTTAGCCAACTAAGGTCTAAAATCTAACGTCTAAAGTCTGTTATTTCCGCGGCTTGTACTGCGACCGTTGGAAAATATCCTGATAATCATTCATTTTCATGAGATTTTGTAATGTTTCTTCGTTGTTCGACATGAAAGAACGGATTATTTGCAAACCGATGAAATCGCCAAGTCGAGCCGGCGCATTTTCAGAAAACGCCGCTGTGAACGGTCCGTCATTGAACAGCACTCGATATTGCTCTAATCCATT
The DNA here is from genome assembly GCA_017538795.1 of Bacteroidales bacterium. GTDB lineage: Bacteria > Bacteroidota > Bacteroidia > Bacteroidales > F082 > Limimorpha. The sequence goes on from JAFYIE010000051.1 coordinate 12,180, forward strand.
GGCATACAGCATGTTATTGCCAATGATCGACGCCCAAATCTGGCCTTCGTTATCCTGCGCCCACTCCATCTGACGCGACGAATATCCAAGAATTATCGAATCGTTCAAAGTAGGATCCATCGCCTCGATGAAAAAATATTTCTTACCTCTGTCAATCATCTCCATCATGACGTTTTTCGCCCTGATTTCATTATAAACATAGGTATAATAAACCGCTTCGGCCAAATCGCGCGTCAAAGCGGCAGGCTGACAACGACGGGAAATATACCTTGGCATCCCGACCTTATCATATATTAAGTCATTGTTAGTCAGATAGAAATCGAGACTTATCATCACACTTTCCGAAGCTATCATCACCGGACCGTTCTCGAAATTAATGCCAGAAACATAGGTGTAAGTGGCAGGCACCGTGATTTCAGGATAATAGTATTTCAAATGCTGATAAACGTCCTTTACTTTGCCTGAAACCGGTGCTATATCAGGAAACGCCGATTCTGTCATCTTATTGATTTTCATGATGAAAGTGTCGGTGACGAAGTCTTTCAAAAACATCAAGTCAAGCGCACTGAGAGTGTCGCCCAGAAGCGCCTGATAACGCGGTCTTATCGACTGTATCCCTTCCTCGAAATTAGCGGTATCGACAGCAAAAAGCGCCTTGTTATATTCAAGAATCTCTACTTTTTGCGGCTCCAGGTTCTTGTAATCGACGTTCAGCTGGTTTTTGTAACCTACTGTTTTTGAACAAGATACAAACAATACAACCAAAGCCAACACCACAATTCTATTTAACCAATTTGTCATCTTTCCAATCTACTCTTTAAACTTTTAAACTACTCTAAACTCTAAACTAAAAGGATTTCTCCACTACGTTTCACTTCGTTACACTTCGGTCGAAATGACGGACTGGCGAATCATTTCAAGCGCTGTTATCGCCGCTCTTTCTATATTATTTCCTCTGTCTTTACCAAAATTACATTTTTTCGACACCACTCCGTTCGGTCCAGCCACAGCGATCCACACTGTTCCGACAGGATTTTCATCAGTGCCGCCGTCAGGTCCCGCTACGCCTGTTGTCGCTACTGCATAATCAGTCTTCAGCAACGCCCTGACGCCCGTCGCCATCTGTTCTGCAACTTGCTGACTTACAACAGTATACTTCTCCACATCGGCATGGTTCACACCTAAAACTTCCTCCTTGACAGAGGTGGCATACGACACCACCGTTCCTTTGAAAACCTTCGAACTACCCGGAATCGCGGTTATCATCTTCGCTATCGTACCGCCCGTGCAGCTCTCCGCCGACGCCAAAGTCTTTCCTGCCGCCTCTAGCTTCTCCAAAACAGCCTCAGCAATAGGCTTCTCGTCGTAACCGAAGATAAATTCTCCAATAAGCTTCGACAACTTATCAATCTCATTATCAATGGTTTGCTGCAAGAACTCACGGTCAGGATGACGGCCTTCGAGACGCAGACGCACCATGCCATACTGCGGCAGATATGCCAGCGAAAGAAAATCTGGCAAAGCGTCTTCCCAGTCCTTGATCTTGTCGGCAAGGAACGACTCGCCCACGCCCGTCGTCATCACCACCTTACTTATATAAGGTGTCACCTTGAAATGTTCTAAAAGCTTCGGCAAAATCTCCTGCTCAAACACGTTTTTCATCTCAAAAGGCACGCCCGGCATCGAGATAAACACCGACTTTCCCTTCTCAAACCACATGCAAGGCGCTGTGCCATAACGATTTGGGATGTATTTGCACGCCTTCGGGATAAACGCCTGGCCTCGGTTGCGCTCGGTCATCTGATAGCCACGTAACTTAAAGATACTCATCACGTTATCGTAGGCGTCCTGACAAAACTCCAGCTCGGTATTGAAATATTTGCACAGCGTCGGCTTCGTGATGTCGTCGGCGGTAGGTCCCAAACCACCTGTCATAACGATGATCTCCACATCGGAACAGGCATCCAAAGCCTCCACAATATCTCGTTCACCATCACCGATAGTCAAAGTTGAAATAACTTCTATTCCATTGGTAGTCAATATATTACCAAGCCAAGAAGCGTTAGTGTTAACTACCTGTCCAATCAAAAGTTCATCGCCTATGGAGATGAGTTTGGCCTTTACAAAATCGTTATCTCTTTTCATATTTTAAACCTCAAAAACAACATTTTCAATCATAAAACGTTACAAAATTAAACATTAATATTTTACGTTCTTCATTTTTAACATTTTTTAACTTAACTTGCATTTTTTTGACTACTTTTGCAAAAAAATTTTAACAATTGACAGACTATGAATACTAAACCCATACCTGGCTCACAGCTCGTTTTCAATAACGAAGGAGCTATATATCACTTGAATCTCTTTCCGGAGATGCTTGCCGACAATGTCATTCTCGTTGGCGACCCTGACCGTGTGGCCATGGTTTCAAGCCATTTCGACACCATCGAATACAAACGTCAGAACCGCGAACTCGTAACGCACACCGGCACCTATAAAGGAAAACGCATCACGGCGTTGTCGACGGGAATGGGCACCGACAACATCGATATCGTGGTTAACGAATTGGATGCCGTCGCTAACATCGACTTCAAGACACGCACCCCGAAAAATGAACACCGCACGCTCAACATGGTGCGTCTCGGCACCTGCGGCGCACTTCAGCCTGAAATCGGCGTCGAAGACAGCTACGTCGCCTCACGTTACGCCATCGGTCTCGACGGCCTCGCCTACTTTTACAAAGAGCGTAACGAAGTGATTAACAAGGATATGACCGATGCCTTCATCCGCGACATGAAGTATCCTACCGACCTCCCGAAACCTTACATCGTGGAGAGCTCAAAAGAGTTGTTTGACCGCCTCGCTGAAGGTTATCATCAAGGTATCACTGCCACGTCTCCGGGCTTCTACGGACCTCAAGGGCGCTCTCTTCGCCTCGAGCTGACGTACCCTCAAATCAACCCCGACATTGAGAAATTCAACTACAAAGGATGGAAAGTCTGCAACTTCGAGATGGAGTCATCGGCATTGTTCAGCCTCGGTAAGATGCTGGGACACAACTGCTTAACCATCTGCGTGGCAATAGCAAACCGCGTCACGGAGAAGTTCTCCGCCGACTATCATCCTTACGTCGAAAAACTTATAAAAACGACTTTGGAGAGATTATAATTCGTAATCCTGCTGCTCGTCTTCGTGCTTCATCGAGATCAAACACTCGAGGTTCACGTCGAGCACAGCTTCTTCAAAGAATGGCGCCGAAGCTACCACATAGCTCTCGTAGCCGAAAATCATGGAGCCGCCGTCGAAGGTGGCTTCTTTTTTTGATGCCACGTTGTTCACAAAAACAAGCGGACGCTCGGTCTTTAACACATTTTGTCTCAACGTGTTACGACGAATTCTCGACTGACCTACACCACATTTTTCAGCACCTATGTTAATAATGACATCAGGAGCTAACGACATCAGCTCGTCAACTCGGTTTGTCAACAAAAACTCGTCATCGTTGGTGTTTGCGAGGTCAGAGCCGATGGTGACAGCATATTTATGACACCCAATCTGCAGCAACTCATCAGCGTCGGAAGGCTCGAAGACATCCTTCTCAAAGGCTGACAACTGCTTCTTTTTGAACACTTTACGCTGTCCTTGAAACATATAAACCGCCGCGTTGAACTTCCCTACAGGACAGCCCACGAGAACGCCAATATTTTCGCATTCCAAAGCTATCTTGTCTAAAGCTTTCTCGCATCTGTCAATAAAACCAGGGGCTTTTAACATTTCGGCTGTACAGACTCCGCTCACCGAAAGCTCAGGAAATATTACTAAAGTAGAGGCTTTTGCCTTGTGAGCCGCCTCTACTATTTTCGCCACATTGCCGTCAATATCGCCGGCAACGCACTTGATCTGCGCTAAAGTTATCTTCATTAGAACAAAAATCCAATTTCAAAGCATAAGTTACTCATTGTCAGCTTCTTATTACTCATCGACATCATACTCGAGAAGAAATTGTCGTAACTTAACATAAACAACAAAGTACTTCTGTTTAGCACTTCCATCTCAACACCGAGATGCAGAATAAAAGAACTGCAGACATCACGATAAGGATGGTGATAGTCGTGCTTATCCTGTTCGCTGACATGAAAATTCAAACCATAACCAATCTCGCCAAAAGCGCGATATTTATCGCTAAACTGATCGGTTCTCATCTTTAAAAGAATCGGAATCTGGCAATACGTGCTGTGAAGATTTCTCTGTGTCGTGATATTTGTCTCGGAATCTTTGAATTTATATGACAAATCATAGCCGAGGACATTAAATCCCGATGTCACACCATAATTTTCAGCGAAATAATACACGCCGGTAAAACCGAATTTATAACAAGAGCCGTTATCCTTATTCACAATCTGGTCGTCATTTGAATGTAAGAACGACAATCCCAAACCACCCTTCAATCCAAGCTGATATTCAAAGCGTTGCGCCGATGCTGCAAAAGAAAGCGCCATCACGAAAATCAAGAAGTAAATTTTTTTTCTCATATTTTTATCGTCTGTTTAATATTTTTAAATATCTTTGCAAAAATAATAAATTTTTAACAACTATGAAAAAATTATTACTTATTTTAGCGATTGTGCTTTTTGCCAACGTAGCGAAGGCAGAAGGTTTTGGAATCCATATCGGACCGAAAGTCGGTTATCAAACAGCTGCATTGTCATTGGATAAAGCCGACATCAAAACAGGTTTTGACGAACATTTAACAATTGGTGCTTTTGGCAGATTCACCATCAAGAATTTCATCATCCAGCCTGAATTATTGTGGTTCAAGAGCGGTCAGGTTTACAAATTTGAAGTGGATAATTTTTCTCCAAAAGTTGAGTTCAACCAACAGAATCTCGCGATGCCTATTTTCTTGGGTTATCAATTCTTTGATTTCAAGTTCTTCAAACTCAGAGGAAATGTCGGTCCGGTGATGTATTTCGTTTTGGATCAGTCCAAGAAGAAGAACGGTGACGTTGAGGAAGTTGACGCCAAAGCCAACAACATGACATGGGGCGGCGCCGTCAACGTTGGTATCGACGTTCTTTGGTTCACACTCGATGTCAACTACAGCTTCGCTTTGACCGACATTATCGACAAAGGAAGTGTTAAAATCGGTAACGGCTCATACGTTCTGGATTCCACAAAACAAAACATGTTTACTGTAACATTAGGATTCAAGCTCATCAGCTTAGGATTGTAAGAAATAAAATGTCTATAAATAAAATACCTAATGCGCTTTTTGTCAGAAATCGCAAGAATTTCGCAGCGCTGATGACAAAAAGCGCTCTTGCTGTCTTTACGGCCAATGAAGAAATGCCGCGAAACGGCGATCAGTGCTACCCTTTCCGTCAGAATTCTGACTTTTTCTACCTCACTGGCATCGACCGTGAAGGTGCTTTTCTGATTCTCTATCCCGACCATCCGAATCCGGCGATGCGCGAGATATTGTTCATCGAGCCTTACAGCGAGACGAAAGCCATCTGGCGGGGCGAGATGCTCGACGCGAAACAGGCAAAAGAGATATCAGGCTGCGAAAACGTGATGTACGCCGACTGCTTCAACGACGTGCTTAAAGAGTTGATACTCAGCAGCTCAAAGGTGTATCTCAACCTTTACGAATATGCTCGCTTCGAGACGAAAGTGTCGACAATCCAAGACCGTTTCGTGAAGGAGATAAAGGAACAATATCCGCTCCACACCTTCGACCGCTCGGCTCCGATTTTGAACAAACTTCGCAAGATCAAATCGCAAGAAGAGATTGAGATAATAAAACACGCCTGCGACATCACAGGAAAAGCGTTCCTGCACTGCATGAAGACAGTGAAACCAGGTCGTTACGAATACGAGATGCAGGCCGAGATGGAATATATCTTCAAGATGAACAACGCCTCAGGTCACGCCTTCCATCCCATCGTCGCTGGTGGCAAAAACGCATGCTGTCTGCATTACTCAAAGAACGATAGCATCTTGAACGACAACGAGTTACTGCTTTTCGACATGGGCTGCGAATATCTCAACTACGCCTCAGATTTAAGCCGCACAATTCCGATTAACGGAAAATTCACGCCACGTCAAAAAGAGTGTTACGAAGCCGTTTTGAGAGTGAAAAAGGAAATTACAAAGCTTTATAAAGTCGGCGGCACCATCGACGAAATCAATCGGACGACATACCAGCTGATGGAGAAAGAGATGATAAAACTCGGCCTCTTCACCCAAGAAGACGTTGACAATCAAGATCCTGAGAAGCCGCTATACAGAAAATATCTCATGCACGGCATGGCGCATCACATCGGCTTGGACTGCCACGATAACCTCGACAAATACGAGCCATTCGCTCCAGGCATGATACTTTCATGCGAGCCTGGACTCTACATCCGCGAGGAAGGTATTGGAATACGTCTCGAAGACGACATCTTAATCACTGAAGGTGAGCCGGTTAACCTCTTTGACAACTTAGCAATCGAGCCCGACGTCATTTCGAGCGAAACGTAGTGGAGTCGAGAAATCTCATAAAAAGAAAAATATAAACTAACAAATATCATGAAAAAAGCATTTTTTATCGTAGCATTAGTCGCTACAGCATTATGTGCAAAGGCACAGGTCAACATTCAGGAACAGTACGATTTTAACAGAGAACATCTTACAACAACTCTTGAGATGTTCAAGACCGACAACTGGGGAAGCACGTTCTTCTTCACCGACATCTATCACCCGCACGATTCAGTAAAACCTGTCGGTTACTACACCGAGATCGCACGTGGTCTGAATTTCTGGAAAGACTCAAAACTAGGAGCTTTGAGCGCCCACGTCGAGTGGAACGGCGGTCAGTTCGCCAACAACGCCTGGCTCTTCGGTGTCGAGTATTTGCTTCACAACGAAGACTTTTCCAACACCTTTACTTTTGAACTGTTGTATAAATCAATCGAAAAACAGACCGACAACACCCCTCTTCAGTTCACTTTCATTTGGGGTATGCAAAATTTGTTAAATGTTAAAGGCTTGGTTTTCAGCGGTTTCGTTGATGTGTGGGGTGAGAAATACACATGGGCAGACCCTGACGGCACAACTGAAACAACAGACTTCGTCGCTATCAGCGAGCCACAACTTTGGTATAATATCGGTCAATTCTTCAACTGCGAGAACCTGTTCATAGGTGGCGAAGTTGAGTTGGCTTACAACTTCCAAGGCGGCTGGAACAGTGGCGCAAAATTCCACAAAAACAAAGGATTCACCGTAGCTCCAGCCTGCGGTCTCAAATGGAACTTCTAAAATAATTATGCTGAAGAAACTTTTCGGATTCGACTCTTCTACAATGTCTGTCAAGACTGAGATTTTGGCAGGATTAACCACGTTTTTGACGATGTGTTACATCCTTGCCGTGAATCCGTTTATCTTCAGCAATCTTGCGGGAATGGGCTACGACGGGAAGGCCGTCTTCACATCCACTGCCCTCGCCGCCGCCATCGGCACGCTCCTGATGGCGTTCTATGCCAAACGTCCGTTCGTGATGGCACCCGGCATGGGCATGAACTCGTTTTTCGTGTTCGCCGTGTGTATCAACATGGGATATACGTGGCAACTCGCGCTCACTGCCATCCTCATCGAAGGTGTCATTTTCTTCCTTCTCACCATCTCCGGCATAAGAATGGCTATCGTCAACGCGATACCGAAATCCCTCAAAAACGCAATAGCACCCGGCATCGGACTGTTCATCGCGTTCATCGGATTACAAAATTCGGGTCTGGTAGTACCGAGCAAAGACACCTTGGTAACCATCGGGACACTCAACGACGTGCACACAAGTCTGGCACTCCTAGGCCTGATATTATGCTCTGTCTTCATGATTTTCAAGCTGAAGGGAGCGCTTCTGTGGGGCATCCTCATCACTACGGTTATCGGCATCCCGCTTGGAGTGACACATTATAACGGTTTTATCTCCACGCCACCGTCCATCGAGCCAATTCTTTTCAAATTCGACTGGAACGATATTCTCACCGCCAACATGTTTGAGCTCGTGTTGATGTTTCTTTCCATCGACTTGTTCAGCTCCATCGGCTCTCTCGTCAGCGTCGCCACGAAATGCGGTGAGATTGACGAAAACGGTAACCCCGTCGGCCTGAAAAAAGCGTTCTTCGCCGACTCCGCCGCAATCATCACAGGCTCGTGCCTCGGCGTAAGCACCACAACAACTTTCATCGAGAGCGCATCGGGCATAGCGGCAGGCGGACGCTCGGGACTCACAGCATTCACAGCAGCGGTGTGTTTCATCCTTGCAATGCTCTTCTCCCCTATTTTCCTGGCCATTCCAAACGCAGCGACAGCACCGGTTCTTATCATCGTCGGCGTGTTTATGATAACACAGTTGAAAGACATCAACTTTGAAGACTATTCAGAAGGTATCGCAACATTTATCACATTGATAATCATGCCGTTAGCATATAGCATTGCCGACGGAATACTCCTTGGAATCATTACCTACGTGATTATCAACGTGCTGACAGGAAAATTCAAGAAACTGAATCTGACATTATATATTTTAGCGGTTTTATTCATGTTAAAATACGCGTTTTTGTAAATAATAATTCAAAAATATAAAGCTATGTTCACAAAAGATTTTTATGTAAATCACAGAGCAGCCCTGAAAAAGCTCATGAATAAAGGCATCGCCGTGTTCGTCGCCAACGACGAAGCATCGATGAACTACCCTGACAACACCTATCACTATCGTCAGGACAGCAATTTCGCATATTTCTTTGGTCTCAACCATCCTGATTTGGTCGGCGTTATCGACTTCGAATCAGGCGAGGAGATTCTCTTCGGACAGGAAGTCACCATCGACGACGTGATTTGGTGCGGTCCGCTGCCGTCGTTGCAGGAGCAAGGCGACAAGATCGGCATCAAAGACTGCCGCGACATCAACCGTTTCCCGGAATACATCCGTCAGCAGATGGAGAAAGGCCGCATGATTCACCTCACACCGACCTATCGTGGCGACCAGACCATCAAGATAGCCAATTACATGGATATTTGCACTTGCAAAGTCAAAGATTACGTGAGCCAGCTTCTGATTGAAGCCATCGTCAGCCTCCGCGAAATCAAGAGCGACATCGAGATTAAGGAAATGGAATACGCAGCAGATACTGCCTATTACATGCACACCACAGCCATGAAGATGTGTAAGCCAGGTGTCATCGAACAGGAGATCAGCGGCACCATCGAAGGCATTGCCATCGCAAGAGGCGGCGTGGTGTCGTTCCCTAACATCGTGAGCATGGACGGCCAGACCCTGCACAACCACTATCACGGCAATGTTTTGAAAGAAGGTCGCATGATGGTTTGCGACTGCGGAGCCGAGACAGAAAACTACCTCGACAGCGACTTCACACGTACAACACCTGTCGGCGGTAAGTTCAACTCACGCCAGCGCGACGTGTACGAAATCGTGTTGAAAGCCAATATGGAAGTGGCGAAACAAACCAAGCCAGGCATGCGCTACATGGAGATGCACAAACTCGCGGCACGCACGCTCATCGAGGGCTTGAAGGGCATCGGCTTGATGAAAGGCAACGTCGACGACGCATTGGCAGCCGGCGCACATTTCCTGTTCCAGCCTCACGGCCTCGGCCACATGCTCGGCATGGACGTACACGACATGGAAGGCCTCGGCGAGACTAACGTGGGCTACAACAAAGAGACACCACGCTCAACACAACAAGGCTTCAGCTGCCTCCGCTGCGGCAAGGTGCTTAAACCGGGCTTCGTGGTAACCGACGAGCCAGGATGCTACTTCATCCCTACCTTGATCGACATCTGGAAAGCCGAAGGCAAACATAAAGATTTCATCAACTACGACAAACTCGAGACATTCAAAGACTTCGGCGGCATCCGCATCGAAGACGACCTCCTCATTACCGAGACAGGCAACAGAATCTTGGGAAAACCGATTCCGAAGACCGTCGAAGACGTTGAGAGAACCTGCGCCGAGGCGAGGGAATGGATAAGGATCCCTGGAATCTTTTAGATAAATGAAAAGACTTTTTGTCTTATCGTTACTATTGGTATTGGCAATTTCGCTGGTCGGACAGACGTTGGATTTCGAGCGTCTGCCCGACCTTAATATACCTCGCGCCGGACATAACGTGTTTTATGTAGGCGGCGAGCTTACGGTGGTTGGCGGTCACACCTCAGGTTATGTTATGACCCCAACAGCCGAGTATTTCAGCGACGGCGCATGGCATCTGGTGCCAACAGTATATCACCACGACAACGGAATGGCAGTGGTGATGAGCAATAACAAGAAGGTACTCCTTGCTGGAGGTCACGACAAGAACCTAGGCATCGGACAGAGCTTCGTGGTGGAGATGTACAACAGCATGACGCACACTTTCGAAGGTTTCGGCAGCCTCGAGCGCAGTAGAGCGCTGGCACAGGGCGTAGAACTCGCCGACGGACAGGTGCTGATAGCTGGCAACCACAAAGACAACGATGTTTTCGAGGTTTTCGACGGCAAGAAATCTTTTAGTTTTGTCAAAGACGTAAGTATTTGGCGCTCATCGCCTTATATGCTGCCTATTGCCAATGGCGAAGTGATTTGTTTCGGCTCTGTTTGGCGCGGACGATTTGAGCCTTGTGACACTGTTGACCGCTTACATGACAAACCATTTACCGAGCCTTTGTTGAAAGAATGGATGCCGTGGCCATTCGACCAGAACAACCATGCCAGCGAGTCTTATATCGGAGACAAAACCACTGGCGACTACTCCTATCTCATTGCGGCAAAGAATCTGAATGGCGAGGTGACGTTCATTCATATCCAAGACACCGTTTTTTCACTTTTGAAAACTACAACTCCTGTGACGACGGTATCTGAATATGGAAATATAAATTATAACAGACCTGCCATTGTTGACCCCAAAAACCATCGTGCTTATTTGGTTGGCACCGACACCACAAACCGAGTTTATGTAGTAGCTGTGGAATACGACAGGCAGCCTTCGCCGCTCACCTTATATAATATCGGTCCGTTGGAAGATTTCGGCGATGCCACTCCTGTTTTGACACCCGACGGCAACCTTATCATTGCCGGAGGCATAACTGACGACAACTTCGCTCCGCTTGCCTCGGTATGGCTGTTGCATACGGGCACGGAAAAGGCTTTGGCAACAACCGAAACCGAGAGTAATTTGATTTGGCTATGGATTCTTGGCAGCTTTTTGTTGGCAGTGGCGATTATCGCGGCTATCCGATACGACATGCGGCATCGCTCCAAGCCTGAATCTGACGCCACATCCAATGAGTTGATAGCTCGCATCATCCAGCTGATGGAAACGCAGCAAGTTTATCTTAACCAAGATTTGAAGGTTAAAGATGTTGCCGATTCGCTTAATGTATCCAGCAACACCATCTCTGCATGCATCAACGCGCAAAAAGGCTGTTCGTTCAACCAGTTTGTGAACGAATATCGTGTGGAGCACGCCAAGAAGCTGCTCAGCGAGGCCACCGACATGAAGATCTCCCTCATCTGCCACGAGTCGGGATTTGCCTCTGAGGCGACCTTCTTCAGAGTTTTTAAAACAACCACAGGACTAACTCCAAAGGAGTGGTGTGCAAACTCAAGTATCAAGTAATTTCCGTTAATCGATACTTAAGAACGTTCAATTTGTAAACAAAAAACTCTCATTTTACACAATCGACTCTCAATATGCAAAATGAGAGTCGATTTTTTGTGCTTTGACATCTCTGTCTCAAAGCTTTTATTTAGTTTTGCAACTTCCTATTTTTAAAATTATTAAATCAAACATACAATGAAAACTAAAAGCTTTATCCTTTCAGTGATTGCACTGTGCAGCATGACGATAGCACAGGCCCAACGCACCGATGTTATGACCGCCACCTTGCAACATGGCGACGACGTGACAGTATTCACAACCCAGACAGCTTTTGCCAATGCATACGCTGCAGCCGTTGATGGCGATGTGATTACGCTTTCACCGGGACAATTTAATGCGACGAACCTCACCAAATCGGTAAATATCTATGGTTCAGGATTTGAAGAAAATGAGACTGATGGGACAAGTATTACCCAAATCAATGGTAATTTGTCTATTGGAGTAACTGACGAAACCTTGAGCAATGTCCATATTGAGGGTGTATATTTCTATGATTATTTTAGGAATTACGCATCTTCCCCTCTGACAAATGTAACTATCAAAAAATGCAGTTTTAGACGTGATTTAAGTATTTGCAGTGAAATCACAAACGTTACTTTCTGTGATTGTTATACTTGTACCATTTACGGTCTCTATAATATTATGGCCAATAACTTATTGGTGACAAATTGTTATGTTAATGGTTGCGTGAAAGCATTCCAATCGGGCAGCACGGTACTCATTGATCATTGCATAATTACTGGTTTCATTGCTGCGTATGAGAACGGCAATATACCTAATGATTTAGTTTATTCAGCTTTTACATGGAAAAACTGTGTTTTCACATGGTGGGGATCTACTAGCTACTGGAGTAATTGGCAATATAATAGAGTTGGCCTAGGTGCTACTGTCTATAATTGTATTTACAGGGATTCCATGGGCAATATTTCTTTTACGTCATATGACCTCATACAAGTTGAAAGGGGTACCCAAATTTTTAGCGATGCTAACAATGATACATATACCCCAACCAGAACCTTTACACTGATACAACCAACAGTATGGCTTGGCACGGATGGGACACAAATTGGCGTCAGCGGAGGCAACTATCCTTGGAGCAGAGTGCCGGCAACACCAGTAGTAAAAAGCCTTGATTTAAATGTCAGCGGCACAAATCTGAATGTAACTTTCGATGCGGAAACACGCTAACCATTATTTGCAAACGACTATGAACAGACTAAGAAGCATCATGTTCGCTGTCGCCACTGTCGTCTGCACGACGGTAATGGCACAGAACACCATCACCCAAGAGGTCTATTGGCTTGATGGTGATGTCAGCACGGCACAAGCAGCGATATCAACAGTAGATATTTCCGGCCTTTTGCCAGGATTGCACTCCTACTCCATTCGTGTAAAAGACTCGAACGGACTTTGGAGTTCGATAGTTACCAAGTATTTTGTCATTCCTTATTATGAGCCAACGGCAACCGCCATCGCTCAGCGTGAATATTGGATCGACGGCAACGTGGCAGCTCGCACTGCACTCGGCGATTCGCCGGCAGTCATTGCTATTGGCAGTCTTTCGTCGGGTCTGCACTCGCTTACCGTTCGCGTGAAAGACGACGCCGGTCGGTGGAGTTCGGCTGTAACCAAATATTTCATCATACCATCGGCAACAGAATCATCGAGCGTGGCTCTTGCACGCTACATGTACTGGATTGACGGCGACGTGGCGTACTGTGTGACGGGCAACGTTTCGGGCAGCGCCATTGAGATAGACTTCTCGGCACTTTCCGAAGGCACTCATACCCTCAGTTGGCGTGTGAGTGATACCAAAGGAGCATGGGGTTCGGTAAAAACTGAAACATTCACCTATTCGAACATCACTACTGCAGGCGACTGGAATGTCGCTGCCAACTGGAACACCGGCATTGTGCCAGCAGCAGGCACCGATGTCACCATCGCGGCAGATATCACCATCCCAAGCGGATACATTGCCGATGCAAGCAACATCACCATTGCCGACGGAGGCAGCCTTACCATTGCCGACGGCGGACAGCTTATCCACAGCAACATAGTGAATGTCACGACAGAGAAAAACCCTGAAAAAGCAACCAACTGGGGAGAGCCAGATCCTGCCAGTCCTTACATCCCCGACGGTTGGTATTTCATAGCATCGCCAGCCGACGGCGCCAGCTTCGGCACTGTAACCACTGGCGACTACGACCTTTATGTTTTAAATAATGCCACAATGCATTGGCTCAACCAGAAGAATCAGGAGCATGCAGCATTGTTTGAGAATGGTTTCCAGAGAGGCACGGGGTATCTTTACGCCACCAACGAAGAAAACGTCACGCTGCAATTCAGCGGCGAAGCTATCCCATACGAATCCACCTATACCATTCCTCTTGAGGCGGGTTGGAACTTGGTTGGCAACCCGTTCACACGCAATGTGGTGCCCAACCAGAGCTATCTCACACTTGTCAATGCTGCGTCAACCACAGCTGTTACAGCAGGCAGCGGCGAGATCACCCCAGGTATGGGTATCGCAGTATATTCAGAAAATGGCGGAACCCTTGGCTTTACACTTCCTGGCGAAGCCTCATCGGCGCCAAGCAACAACATTCAGATGACCTTGTCGCAGACAGTCACCACCCGTGGCGAAACGCATACCACCACTATCGACAATGCCATCGTGAGCTTTAATGAAAATGAACGCATGCCGAAATTCGACCTCTTAGAAGGTCGTGCCAAGCTCTACATACCGAAAAGCAACAACGACTACGCTATCGCGTTCAGTAACCGTCAAGGCGAGGTGCCAGTATATTTCAAGGCAAAAGAAACAGGAAGATATACGATTTCCGTAGAGACGCACGACTGTGCATCTCTACAAGGGGTGAAATTGATAGATAAATTTGAAAACGTTGTTATTGATTTAGGTGTTGAGAGCAGTTACACATTCATTGGCACGCCTGCTGACAGCAGAGACAGATTCATCATCCGGTTCGAGAACTCTGAGAACTTCGAAAGTTCAGATTTCGCCTACCAAAACGGTACAGACATCATCGTCAACGGCAATGGTGAACTGCAAATCTTCGATGTAATGGGACGTCTGGTTTCACAACAATATGTCAATGGCATTGAAACCATCGCGAAACCGACGCAAACAGGCGTTTACATTTTCAAACTAGAAGGAAAAACACAGAAAATTGTCATTAAATAATTAGGAGGAACACACAATGAAAAAGACATTATTCACAATAGCGGTTTTAATGACAATGGCATTTGGTGCCAACGCACAAAGCGACGCGTTTTTCAAATGGAACAATGCCGACAATGAGACGTACCGCGATATAGACAACGGCATCAGTTTTGCATTGCCTACCGCACACGGCTACGAATACGACAGCGAAGCTCCTTTGGGAACTGGTTTATTAATCCTCACCGCATTAGGAGCAGGATATGCGATAAAACGTCGGAAAGAGTAATTTTTTTTCAAAAACTGGCTGCAATTCAGAAAATTAATTGTAATTTTGCAGCATCAAGAAGAAATACTAATCCGTTTAGCAGGGAACAGGTCTGCTTGTAAAACCGATTCAACGCCCGCCCTTATGACGGTAGCGGATTAGAAACAAAAAGGGGATTCAAATCCCCTTTTTTCGTGCCTGTTCCGCTCTTTTCGGGTTTTTCCTCGACATTGGTCTTAGGTCAAATGCAGTCATTACAAACCGTTTGTTTTTGTCATTCCATTTGATTTTAATAATTAGCATAAACTTTTCTCCACTAAGTTTTATCTTGTTTTCTTTTGCACTTTCACTATAAATGCCAAAAGTAAAAACCAAAGGTATGAATTCTTCAATTTTAAATCCCAGTTGATTAAACTCTACTTCATGGCGAAATTTTTGTTCTCTATTTTTTAAAAAATTTTTCAAAAAAACCTGACATTTTGTCAGAATTTTGTATCTTTGCAAGATTAATTTATCGTAGCAAACAAATCATTCATCATGAAAATATCATATAATTGGCTTAAGCAGTACATTCAGTGCGATTTACCGGCTGAAGAATTGGGAAAAACGTTGACCGGAACCGGTCTCGAAGTTGAAGACATGACTCGTTACGAGTCGGTGAAAGGCGGCTTGAAAGGCGTCGTCGTCGGCAAGGTGCTCACCTGCATCGACCACCCGAACTCCGACCATCTTCACATCACCACCGTCGATGTCGGCCAGGCTGAGCCTCTACATATCGTGTGCGGCGCTCCTAACGTGGCAGCAGGACAGAAGGTTTTAGTTGCAACAATAGGTTGCGAACTTTGGAGCGGAGACGAGAGCTTCACCATCAAAAAAGGTAAGATCCGCGGCGAGGTGTCGGAAGGCATGATCTGCGCCGAAGACGAGCTCCAACTCGGTACCTCTCACGAAGGTATCATGGTGCTCCCGGATAACTATGAAGTTGGCAAACCGGCATCGTTCTATTTCCCTGTGGAAGAAGACTTTACATACGAGATAGGCCTCACCGCCAACCGCTCAGATGCCACATCGCATATCGGATGCGACCGCGACCTCGTGGCTGCTTTGAACCATAAAAACAACACTCGTCAATATAAGATTGAACGCCCTTCGGTGGAGGCTTTCAAAGTTGAAAATACCTCGAACAACATCGAAGTCATCGTGGAAGACACCAAGAACTGCCCACGATACAGCGGTGTCACCGTCAGCGGCGTGAAGGTAGGACCTTCACCGGCATGGCTCAAAAACCGCCTCGAAGCAGTCGGAATCCGTTCAATCAACAACATCGTCGACATCTCCAACTTCGTTTTGATGGAAGTCGGACAGCCGATGCATATCTTCGATGCCGATAAAATCAAAGGTAAGAAAGTGATTGTCAAGTGCTTGAAGAAAGACACTCCGTTCAAGACTTTGGACGGCGTCGAGCGTAAACTCAGCGACACCAACCTCATGATTTGCAACGCCGAGGAGCCTATGTGCATCGCCGGCGTGTTCGGTGGCCTCGACTCAGGAGTGACTGAAGAGACAAAGAACGTCTTCATCGAGAGTGCCTACTTCAACCCGACATCGATCCGTAAGACCGCGCGTTTCCACGGCCTTCAGACCGACGCCAGCTTCCGTTACGAACGTGGCTGCGACCCTAACATAACTCTCTACGCATTGAAACGCGCGGCCTTGCTCGTCAAAGAACTCGCAGGCGGCACAGTGTCATCAGAAGTGAAAGACGTGAAAAATGGCGACTTCACCCCTGTCCGGGTACAGCTGAAGTTCGATTATCTCAACAAAATCGCAGGTCAGAATATCGAGAAAGACGTGGCTGTCAATATCCTCAAAGACCTTGACTGCCAAGTGGTTGAGCTCACCGACGCTTACGTCACCGTCGACGTGCCTACATGCAAAGTCGATGTATACCGTCCTGCCGACCTCGTCGAGGAAATCCTCCGCATCTACGGCTACGACAACATCGCAATCCCGACCAAAATCAACGCGAGCCTCAACGTCAACGTCAAACCTGACAAGGAAAAGATTCAGAAAGAGATTTCTATCTTCCTGGCTTCCAACGGTTTCTACGAGATTATGAACAACTCTCTCACGAAATCGGCCTACACAAGAGACCTCGACAGCTTCGACGAGGCAAAGAACGTGAAAATCATGAACCCGTTGAGCTCCGACCTCGACGTGATGCGTCAGTCGCTGATGTTCGGCGGACTCGAGAGCATCGCCCGCAACCAAAGCTTCAAGAGCTTCGACATGAAGTTCTTCGAGTTCGGAAACGTTTATTTCTTCAACAGCGAGAACAAACAGACGGTCGAGAAACCGCTCAACCCATACACTGAGAACTATCGCCTCGACCTGCTCATCACAGGCAACGACATGGAAGAGATGTGGAGCGGCAAGCCACATGGCCTGACATTCTACGACATCAAGAGATACGTCCTCGGCATCATCCACAAGCTCGGCATCAATGTCGATAACATCGAGACGACTGAAGGAACAGAGTCACACTACGATTATTCAATGGTTTATTCGTTGAATAACAATAAGTTAGTGACTTTAGGTAAGATCAGTGCCAAGACCTTGAAGATGTTCGATGTGAAAAAAGAAGTGTTCCACGCCACCTTCGACTGGGATGCTGTCTTGAAAGTCGTGAAAGGACTGAAGACCATCAGCTTCGAGGCATTACCGAAGTTCCCGAGCGTGCGCCGCGACCTCGCGCTCGTCATGGATAAGAGCACGACATTCGAGCAAATCAAAACTCTGGCATTCGCGACAGAAAAGAATATATTGACCTCGGTGAACCTGTTCGACATCTACGAAGGCGACAAGATTCCGGCAGGCAAGAAACAATACGCTATAAGCTTCACCTTGCAAGACAAGCAGAAGACGTTGACCGACAAGGTGATAGAAAAGACGATGGCAAGAATCCAGCAGGCTATCGAGCAACAACTTAACGCGACTTTGAGATGATCGACATCCAAGCCATAAAACAGCGTTTCGGCATCATCGGCAACGATCCTAACCTGAACCGCGCCATCGAGGTGGCGGTGCAGGTGGCGGCGACCGACCTCACCGTGTTCATCAACGGAGAGAGCGGCACCGGCAAGGACGTGTTCCCACAGATCATCCACCAAAACAGCGCACGCAAACATGGCTCTTACTTCGCCATCAACTGCGGCGCCATCCCGGAAGGAACAATCGACTCGGAGCTGTTCGGACACGAAAAAGGCTCATTCACAGGAGCTTACGACAGCCGCAAAGGTTATTTCGAGGTCGCCGACGGCGGAACACTGTTCCTCGACGAAGTAGGCGAATTGCCATTAGCGACACAGGCTCGTCTTCTGAGAGTATTGGAAAACGGCGAGTTCATCAAAGTCGGCTCGTCGAAGATTCAGAAAACAAACGTGCGCGTGGTAGCGGCTACCAACGTCGATATCCCGACTGCAATAGAAAAAGGACGTTTCCGTGAGGATTTGTACTATCGTCTGAACACCGTCCCGATTCACATTCCACCGCTGCGCGACAGAAAAGAGGATATCAAGCTCCTGTTCCGTAAGTTCGCCTCTGATTTCGCTGAGAAATACCGCATTCCGGCGGTGCAGCTCACGCCTGAAGCCCTCGCGATGTTCGAAAACTACCGCTGGGACGGCAACATACGTCAGCTGAAAAACGTCACCGAACAGATATCTATCATTGAGAAAGAACGACTTATCACGCCCGAGATACTGAAAAACTATCTGCCGACGCAGACCGCGCTCCCGGCTATCTTCAAAGACGAAAGCAAAGCCGACTCCATCTCCGAGCGCGACATCCTTTACAAGGTTCTGTTCGACATGAAGAAAGACATCACCGAGCTCCGCAAAACCGTCGACGAGCTGACATCGGGACAAAACATCACCCCTATCAAGGCTACCGTCATCAACCATGTCGAAAACCCCAACCTGGTGGATTACGAGACCACACAAGACGCCGAAGTCGAGTATCTTCAGGAGAAATCGACTGCCGACAACTTGTCATTGCAGGATAAGGAAAACGAGGTGATTATCAAGGCTTTACGCAAATATAACGGCAAACGCAAAGATGCTGCCAAAGAGCTCGGCATCAGCGAACGCACATTATACAGAAAGATTAAGGAATACGATATTAAAATGTGATGATTAAGAAAATTAACACCTTATTAATATTAATAGCGGCGTTTATGCTGACAAGCTGCGGAATCTACTCGTTCACGGGAGCGAGCATTCCGGCGGAGGCTAAAACCGTGTCTATCCAACACTTTCTCAACAATGCGAATCTGGTGAATCCTCTGCTCAGCGAACAACTGACCAACACCTTACGTGATTATTTCATGAATCAGACGACACTCGAAGAGGTGCCGATAAACGGCGACCTCGCCATCGAAGGAGAAATCGTCGATTACAAGACAACGCCTACAGCTATCACCGGCGACCAGGCAGCATTGAACCGCCTTACTATCACGGTAAACGTCAGATTCATCAACATTTATGACGAGTCGAAGAATTTTGAACAGAAATTCTCTCAATACGAAGACTATCAGAGTAACCTTGACTTCAGCTCGATACAAGACGAGTTGACGGAGTCTATCTGCGCGAAGTTGTGCGAAGACATTTTTAACAAAGCAGTTGTAAATTGGTAGAAATTGGATAAAAACAGATTGACACGGTTGTTGGAGCGCCCCGAATTGATTGATAATGAGGATGTTATCGAGCTTGAAGCCCTCGTAAGAAAGTATCCATACTTCACGGTGGGACAGGTTCTGCTTGCCGTTGGCATGAAACGTTGCGGCCATGAGCGCTCGATGCGACAGCTCGCCATCGCGGCAGCAATAACTCCCGACAGAAACGCGCTCCGCAAACTGTTTACCCAACTTCCTGACGAGTATGTCGCCGCACCGGAGATAATTCCTGAAAAGACATTGCTCATCCCAGAGATAAATCTCGGCGGCACGACAGAAGACCTCAACAGAGAAATGGCACTGCTCGAAGAGAAGAAGAAAACCCTCGACGAACTCAAATCCATCATCGAAAATAAGATCTCCGAACTCGAAAAAGAGAAAAAACAGACAAAAAAAGACGAAAAAAAACTGTCAAAAGCGGAAATTATCGACAAATTTATCGCAGAAAACCCGACGATTTCTCGTCCAAAACAGGAATTTTTCAACCCAATTTCGGCGGCGCAGGAGTCTGTAATCGACCAAGAAAATATCGTAAGTGAAACATTAGCAATGATTTACGAGAAACAAGGGTATTTTGAAAAAGCAATTTCGATTTATGAAAAATTAAAATTAAAATATCCAGAAAAAAGTATTATTTTTGCAGGTCAAATTAATGTGTTAAAAAATAAGTTAAACAATTAATATTTTAAGACAATGTACGTAACAGTTTCAGTATTAATCCTTATCGTCAGTTTCTTGATGATGTTGGTGGTATTAGTTCAGAATTCAAAAGGTGGCGGATTGGCATCAAACTTCTCATCACACAACCAGATTCTCGGCGTCCGCAGGACTACAGACTTCTTGGAGAAGACAACTTGGACACTCGCTATCCTTTTAGTGCTGTTCTGCCTCGCTTCAAGCGTCGCTATTCCAAAGAGTGGCATTCAGGGAGCAGGTAAAGCCGACACCAAGATGCGCGACCAGATTGAAAATGCTATGACAACTCCTATGGAGACACCAGCTGCCGACGCAGAAGTTGCAGAGTAATCTGATAAAAACAAGACAAAAAAATGTCAGAATGTCATTCGTTCTGACATTTTTTTTATTTTGGCAGTAAAAAACAGTTTGGAATGATTTTTGATAAATAAAAATCACAAGAAAATAACATAAAAATAAAATATCATGGCAAAATTGAATATCAAACCGTTGGCAGACCGCGTCGTTATTGAGCCGGCTGTCGCAGAACAGAAAACAGCAAGTGGAATCATCATCCCTGACACAGCAAAAGAGAAACCACAGCAAGGCACTGTCGTCGCTGTCGGCCCTGGCACAAAGGACAACCCTGTCACAGTGAAGGTTGGCGACACAGTCATCTATGGCAAATATGCTGGCACCGAGTTCCACCTCGACGGAAAAGACTATATGATCATGCGTGAAAACGACATCATCGCAATCATCTAAATTTGTAAATAATTAAAAATCAAAGACATGGCAAAAGATATAATTTTCAACCTTGATGCACGCGACGGTCTTAAAAAAGGCGTCGACGCATTGGCAAACGCAGTGAAAGTGACCCTCGGACCTAAGGGTCGCAACGTCATTATCGAGAAATCATACGGCGCTCCTCATATCACAAAGGACGGCGTGACAGTGGCAAAAGAGATCGAACTCGCTGACCCGATCGAAAATATGGGCGCACAGCTCGTGAAGGAAGTTGCATCTAAGACCAACGACCTCGCAGGTGACGGCACCACAACAGCTACAGTGTTGGCACAGGCTATCGTGGCAACAGGTTTGAAAAACGTCATCGCCGGCGCAAACCCAATGGACCTCAAACGCGGTATCGACAAGGCAGTCGCTAAAGTCGTAGAATCACTGAAACAGCAGAGCGAAATCGTTGGCGACAACAACGAGAAGATTCGCCAGGTTGCTACAATCTCAGCGAACAACGACTCAACAATCGGCTCACTCATCGCTGAGGCTATGGGCAAGGTGAAAAAAGAAGGCGTTATCACAGTTGAAGACTCAAAAGGTATCGAGACATACGTCGACGTCGTCGAAGGTATGCAGTTCGACCGCGGCTACATCTCACCTTACTTCGTCACCGACACAGAGAAGATGGAAGCTGTCTACGACAACCCATACATCTTGATCTATGACAAGAAAGTCAGCGTGATGAAAGACCTCCTCCCGGTTTTGGAGAAGACATTACAGACAGGCCGCGCATTGTTGATCATCGCTGAAGACATCGACAGCGAGGCACTTGCAACATTGGTTGTCAACCGCTTACGTGGCTCATTGAAGGTCGTGGCAGTTAAGGCTCCTGGCTTCGGTGACAGACGTAAAGAGATGCTCGAAGACATCGCTATCCTCACAGGCGGCACCGTCATCAGCGAGGAAAAAGGCTATCGTCTTGAAGACGCTACTTTGGCAGAACTCGGTTCTTGCGACAAGATCACTGTCACAAAAGACAACACAACAATCGTCAACGGACAGGGTGACAAAGAAGCTATCCAGGCTCGCGCAGCACAGATCAAGGCTCAGATTGCTACCACAACATCTGACTACGACCGTGAGAAACTTCAGGAAAGACTGGCAAAGATCGCTGGTGGCGTAGCAGTCATCCACGTCGGCGCAGCTTCAGAAGTCGAGATGAAAGAAAAGAAAGATCGTGTTGAAGACGCTTTGAACGCAACACGTGCAGCTATCGAAGAAGGTATCATCCCAGGCGGTGGCGTCGGATTCATCCGTGCTATCAAGGCTTTGGAGAAGATGAAAGGCGACAACGACGATGAGACAACAGGTATCTGTATCATCAAACGCGCTTTGGAGGAACCACTTCGTCAGATCGTTGAGAACGCAGGCCTCGAAGGCTCAGTGGTCGTCAACAAAGTGGCTATGGGCAAAGGCGACTACGGCTTCAACGCACGTACAGAGACTTACGAGAACATGCTCAAGACCGGTGTCATCGACCCAGTGAAGGTGTCGAGAGTGGCACTCGAGAATGCAGCATCAATCGCAGGCATGCTCCTGACAACAGAATGCGTGGTTTCAAATCACAAAGAAGAAAACCCAGCACCGCAGATGCCACCTATGGGCGGCGGAATGCCAGGAATGATGTAATCATTTAATACCGTTTTCTTTCATAAATCTTCTAATCTCCGCAGCATGACATCCCTTGATGATGACATGATGGTTGCCGATGGTATGATTCAGAAGATAAGGTTTGAGATTGACATCGAAAGTAATTTGAGTACGGCAAAAATGATTGCTGTACTCATTTTTTATTGCTTTAGCCTCTGTCACAAACAGTTTATCTAAACGTCTTCCGCCCCACTTCATGATGGTGTAGTCGGTCAGCGGAAGGTCGCCCTGTACTGCCACGCCGATACCCGACTCGAAATGCGAGCGCACAGTAGTCTCGTCGCACATCGCAAGCGGGATGGTGCAATGTCCGAGCATCGTCGTCTTGTCAGTGAGAATCGAAGGATTTGCCATGAAAGCCTCTTCTCCGCACAACTTCTTAGCCAGCAACATTGTCATCAGAGTCTGCATATCGCCTTCGCAGCCTGCGACCACGCCTTCGTCGTTGAGCAACGCCAACGCCAGGCAACTTGTTGTGTTGCAAGCTTTTACAATATCGAAACAACGTATCGTCATAGCATCCAGACACTCTTCATGACAAATTTTCTTGATAGCGAGATACGTCTTCGCCGCCGCAATAATATCGTCATTTGAAGGCTCTTTCACCGACTTAGAGCGTTTCACAAGATCTTGCGCTATTTTCTTGGCTTCAGCTTCATCAACAAGGTTCATTTCAGATATCAGTCGTTGCAAATCGATGTTTATCGTCTGAATGCCATAATATTCGCGGAGATAATCGTAATCAACGCCACTTGCGATGAGCCAATCCGACGGCTGGCCGAACAGACCTATGCGAGTGCCACGGAATTTTTTCAAGATAGTGTTGTCGGCATTTTGAACCGATGTAACGCTAAACGAATCGGCGACGTTTTTCACTATCTCGTCGTTGTTCCCGTGGATTATTCTGCCATCGTTACCGTTTTCCCATAAAAAAGACAGGATTTCAAGGGCTGCAGCCAACGAATTGTTTCGTCCGTCGGCGATCAACGTGGTGGTTTTCTGTAGAGACGTTTCCTGAAACGTCTCCATTTCAAACAATTTTTTAAACAGATTTTCGGTGCCGCCTGTCGCGATCATCACAAAATCGGCATTCTGTAGAGACGCGTACCGCGTCTCTACAGAATTTTCGTCACCTAATATTGTTATTTCTGCGTCACATTTTTGTTTCAGCAAACCCAATAATTCGGCGTATTCCGCCTTCACAAAATCGTCGGATTGAAATGACGACCTTAAAACTAAAACCTTCATTTTTAATGTGTTACAACAAATTTTTGTGTTGTATTGCCAACTTTTACGAAATAAACACCGTTTTCAAAGCCTGAAGTGGAGATTTCGATTTCATCAACAGCAACAAACTCAGCCACTTTCTGTCCGATTGCATTGAAAACCATTACAGTTCCAAGATTCTCGCCGCCGATTTTAACAAATTCATTGGCAGGATTCGGATAAAGTGTAACTTTTTCAACGATATTTTCATCAACAGCGTCGTTGCATTCATACTGCTGGATACCTTCTTCGGTCATGTATTGTACCATCATGTCTAATGTTGGCGGATAGATGTCGCGCTGTGCGAAGGTGTGGTCAGGACGGATAAGCATGATTGTCGGATAATAACCCACTGGAATAGCCTGGGCGATGTCGTTGCCGCCGCCATCTCTACTGATGGTAGGATATTGCACGCCGTAAGTCTCAACCCAATTTTGGCAAGTAGCGTCGCCACCGTTTGGACTTATTTCCATGAAGAAAACATCGTGTTCGTTGCAACCATACATATGATAAGCTTCAACCATGTCACCCATGATATCTTGACTATAAGAATCACCGGCAAGGAAGAAGTTGATGAGCACATACTGACCAGCGTCGAGGATATCGTAGAGATGAATCTCGTTGCCAGCAATATCAGTGCCAGTGAAGTCGACGATGATATCACCGCCACCACCCGAAGATGTAGTGACAGATTTTTGAACGACATCGTAAAGAGTTCCGCTGGCATCAGCCGGGACTGCATAAATCATGTAATCAGTATTTGGCTCGAGACCATCAAAAGTATGTGAAATCACTTCATCTCCAGGGAATCCGTAAGTGCTGATATATTCCGGAAGTTCAAGACCTGTCATGCTCATCCACTGCTGAATCTCAGCTTCTGTTGCCATCATATAATGATATTCAGCGCATTCAGCATTTGGTGTAAATGTTGCTGTGACTTCATTTTCCAAAACCTGGTCAACTGTGATTGTCACTTCAGGGTCATATATCGGTGCGCTGCAGTCGTGCTGCTGGATGCCATAAGGAGTCAACGCGTTGATGATAGTCTGAGCATTATTGATTGGCCAAAGATCCTGAATAACAATTGAATGGTCAGGGGCGATAAGAATCACCGTAGGATATTGACCGATATGGTATAATGAGTTGCAGATGGTAGCTCCGCCACCTGCAGTACTGATTGTAGGATACTCAACGCCGTAGTTTGCCGCCCAAGTCTGGCACGCTGCGTCGCCATCAGAGACTGAAACTTCAATGTAATAGACATCATACATGTTGCAGCCGAAAGAATAGTACGACTCAACTACTTTTGGTGTTGCCTGTTGGCATGGGCCACATGTGGTGAAGAAGAAATCCATGAGGACATATTGTCCGCCGTCGAGGATATCAAACAGATGCACTTCTGTTCCGTGGCAGTCGGTAGCCGTGAAATCGACTGCTGTTGACAATGGACATTGAGCCATCATATTGAAACTCAACGCAATAGCGAAGATAAAGGTAAAGAATTTTTTCATAGTTGTTAATTTTATCAGTTAATAATTTATGATATTCGATATTTATCGAAGCAAATTTACATAAAAAATCATTTCAATACATTAATATTTTTTACTAATTTTGCATTTTGTTATGGAAGAAGAAAGACAGAGAAAGCGCGACCGTATCATCAAAGGATTTTCTAAGCTTCTGAAAGAGGACAAACTGAAGGCCGTTTCGGAATATATCGAGAATCCGGGGGAATTTATTGCTCTTTTGAAAGGCTTTTGGTATTCCGACAGCGAGAAACAGAAGCAGTTCGACGAATTTAGCGAGAACACCATCTCCAATTTCCACATTCCTTATGGCGTTTCGCCTAATGTGGTGATCAACGGCAAGATTTACATGGTGCCGATGGTCATTGAGGAAAGCAGTGTTGTCGCGGCGGCGTCCGCCGCTGCGAAATTCTGGGGCGACCGAGGCGGATTCCACGCCGAAGTAGTTGACGTTCAGAAGGTTGGACAGCTACATTTCTGCTATAAAGGCGACAAAGAGACACTCAAAAAACTCATGCTTGAGATTGAGGTCGAGTTGCGCAATTCAACGAAAGATATCACTGCCAAGATGGAGAAACGTGGCGGCGGAATCCTTGATATTCAATTAGTTGACTTTACAGAGAAGTTGCCAGATTATTATCAGTTGCGCGTGACTTTCAACACCTGCGACTCGATGGGTGCCAACTTCATCAACTCGTGTCTTGAGACGTTCGGCCACACCTTGCAAGATTATTTCCTGCGTCGTGGCGAGAGTGTCGAGATAGTGATGGCAATTTTGTCGAACTACACCCCGAATTGCCGTGTGAAAGTGTGGGTTGAATGCCCCGTCTACGACCTCGATGGCATCGACGAGCACCTTGACGGACAAGGATTTGCTGAGAAATTCAAGAAAGCGGTAGACATCGCGCACATCGACGAATATCGTGCGACAACACATAATAAAGGTATATATAACGGCATCGACGCTGTGGTCATCGCCACCGGCAACGACTTCCGTGCAACGGAGGCGGCAGGTCACGCTTATGCCTCACGCAACGGACATTACGAATCGCTGAGTTCGTGCGAAATCAAAGACGGAATGTTCAAGTTCTGGCTCGAAGTCCCGATTGCGCTCGGCACCATCGGCGGTTTGACGAGCCTCCACCCTCTTGCCAAGGAATCTCTGGAGTTGTTGGGACATCCTTCGGCACCTGAGCTGATGGCGATAGCCGCCACCATGGGACTTGCAAACAACTACGCCGCTGTTAAATCATTGACAACCAAAGGAATACAACAGGGTCACATGAAAATGCACCTTGCCAATATCTTGAACCA
The DNA here is from genome assembly GCA_017538795.1 of Bacteroidales bacterium. Lineage (GTDB taxonomy): Bacteria > Bacteroidota > Bacteroidia > Bacteroidales > F082 > Limimorpha. Next base: position 39,289 of record JAFYIE010000051.1, read on the forward strand.
GCTTGGCGCCACCGACGAACAAAAAGCAGCGGCGCTAATATATTTTAAAGATAAAACCGTGACATACGCTGGCGTTGAAGAATTTTTGAAAAACAACAAATAAACCGTCATTTCGGTAATGACAAAATATCACAGCAACGGCAAATTCCTTCTTTCAGGCGAATACCTTGTTCTTCAAGGCGCTCGCGCTTTGGCGTTGCCGTTGAATCTGGGGCAGTCGCTGGAAGTCACGACCATCAACGACCGCAACGGGATGATTCATTGGGACGCCTACACCCCGAAAGGCTTCTGGTTCGCCTCAATCTTCAGCAAGCACGATTTCACCGTTCACGCCTCCGACGACATGGATAAGGCTGACAATTTGAGCAAGATTTTCAAGGCGATCAAGTCACTGAATCCCAATATATTACAAGACACAAACGATTACTTTTTCACCACACGTTTGGAATTCGACAAAGACTGGGGATTGGGCAGCAGCTCAACTTTGATTTCGTTGCTCGCACAATGGGCTGATGTGAATCCATACGAGCTTTTGAAGATGACAATGGGCGGCTCGGGCTACGACATCGCATGTGCAACCGCCTCACAACCGATATTTTATCAGCTTAAAAACGGGAAACCAATCGTTGAAAAAGTTGTTTTTAATCCTGTTTTTAAAGATAAGCTGTACTTCGTTTATCAGGGGCACAAACAGAGTTCAGGAAAAGAAGTGAAATCGTTCAAAGAGCGGGCGCAAAAATGTGACTTCTCCTCGGAGATCTCCGAGATCTCTGAGCTCTCCGAGAACTTAATTAGAACTGCTTCTTTCAATGATTTTTGCGCCCTCTTGACTCGTCATGAAGAGATCATGAGCCGTTGTTTGGAGCAGCCTTCGTTAAAAACTTCTTATCCTGATTTCCAGGGAGTTATCAAATCACTCGGCGCATGGGGCGGTGACTTCTTCTTGGCAGCGACGGAGCTTTCAGAGAATGAAACTGTCAATTATTTCAAGCATAAAGGACTAAACACAATTATCAAATACGAGGACATTGTTCTCTAATTGTTTTCAGACAGAATTAACAAGATTTACCACAAGTTATTAGTTATCAATTAGAGATCCTTCAACTCTCGCAAAGAGGTGGCAGCTCGACAATGACAACTAATGACGAATTTCTTAAACAATCAACTTTTCAATCTTCAGCTTTCGAAGAAAGGTGGCAATTTAAAAATAACATTTTTTCTTCAAAAAAATTCGTTTTATCAAATAAATTTTGTATAATTGCAGTTTGAATTTTGACTGAGTATTTTTTGATGAAATTTGGAAAATATATCTTAAGCCTTTCATTCTTAATGTGTTTGCTCATCAGTTTGCCGAGTTTTGCAAAAGCTGAGAGCGAACCAAAAGAGGAATTTAAAGCCGGCGAGGTTATTATCGAGCATGTCCTCGACTCATACGACTGGCATCTTTTCAGTTGGAAAGGCCATCATGTGAGCATTTATCTGCCGATTATCGTGTTCAACGAAGGCAGATGCTACACTTTTTCATCAAAAGTTTTTCATCACGACGGGAAATATGTCACAGTAAACAAAACCAACTCCGAAGAACTCGTCTTTGTCATCCCGCACGATGGAAAATACAAAGGTAAGGTGGTGATTCTTAATGCTGATGGCAGTCAGAAACGACCTTTTGACATTTCCATTACAAAAAATGTGATGGCGTTGTTTATCTCATGCGCTGTCATTATCGTTTTGTTCCTTTTGGTTGCTAAAGCCTATCGCAAACGTGGCGAGAAAGCCCCAAAAGGTTTGCAATCGCTGTTCGAGATGCTCATCGTGTACGTGCGCGACGACATCGCGCGCAAAGCTATCAACGAGAAGAGCGTCGACAAGTATCTACCCTACTTGATCACGGTGTTTTTTTTCATTTTCATTAACAATTTAGTTGGTTTAATCCCGATTTTCCCGTTTGGCGCAAACATCACGGGAAACATAACAGTTACAGCTGTTTTGGCGATTTTCACCTTCTTAATCACGAACCTTCTCGGAAACAAAGAATATTACAAAGACATCGTCAACACTCCTGGTGTGCCATGGTTTTTGAAGTTCCCGTTGCCGCTCATGCCAATCATTGAGACGGTGGGGTGCTTCACCAAGCCTTTCGTGCTTGCGATACGTCTGTTCGCCAACATCACGGCGGGACATATCGTGGTTTTGGGATTCATCAGCAGTGTTTTCATTGTGGCACAAATCAGTGCGGCCGGCGGAGTGGGAATGTCGATTTTCTCACTGATTTTGGTCATTTTCGTCGATTGCATCGAGTTGTTGGTGGCGTATGTTCAGGCATATGTTTTCACGTTGCTGTCGGCGTTGTATTTCGGGATGGCAAGCAAGGAACATCATCATTAATCTTTAAATAAATTAAAGTTATGTCATTATTAGTAATGCTTCAAGAAGTAGCAAAAGCAGCAGTTGATTTGGCACCTCTAGCAAAGTTGGGAGCCGCATTAGCTGCAAGTATCGCCGTCATCGGCGCAGCAATGGGTATCAGCAAAATCGGCGCAAGCGCATTGGAATCAATGGCTCGTCAGCCCGAAGCAGCCGGTAACATTCAGACAAGCATGATTTTGGCAGCCGCTTTCGTGGAAGGTGTGTCACTTTTCGCAGTGGTCGTCTGCTTGCTCGTCGCCGTCGGTTGAGAAAGTATCTTAGGTTGTAACGGTTGGTTGCAACCTAAGATTAAATTTTGAATTTTGAATCTTTAAATTTTAAATCTTTGAATTTAGAATTATGGAATTGATAACTCCTGATTTCGGGTTTTTCTTTTGGATGGTGATAGCCTTCGGCATAGTGTTTTTCTGCCTGGCAAAATTCGCCTTCCCCGTTATTGGCAACGCTTTGAAGAAACGCGAGGAGAAAATCACCGAGGCTCTTGAACAGGCCGAGCGCACCCACGAAGAGATGAGAAATCTTCAGGCCAAGAACGAAGAACTTCTCCAGCAGGCTCGTGAGGAACGTGAAGAGATGCTCGCCGAGGCACGCCAATATCGCGACAAAATCATCGAGGAAGCCAAGACAAAGGCTAAAGATGAAACAAACCGCTTAGTGGAGTCGGCAAAAGAGACCATCGAAAACGAGCGCAAAGCGGCGATGACCGACATAAAGAACGAAATCGCCAACATCTCGATAAAAGTCGCCGAGAAGATTCTGGAAAAAGAACTCTCGACCGACGAAGCACAGCTGAATTATATTAACGAAATTATCAAAGAAACTGATAATCAATAAGATAGTATGAAAAACATTCTTTTGATACGCCGCTACGCCAAGGCATTCCTCGACTACGCCATCAAAAACAACATGGCGGATAAGGGACTTGCCGACCTCGAGCTCATCACGAAGACGCTCCAGGGGCACCGCGAGCTGCGTAACATACTGTCTCAGCCGTTTTTGCCGAAAGCCAAAAAAGAAGCCATTGTCAACAGGATTTTTGGAGATAAAATCTCTGATAACACATTGAAATTCATCACGTTAATGCTCGACAAGAATCGTCAGGACATCCTCCCGAACATTCTCGTCATTTATCGTGATCTTTATAACGAATACAAAGGTATCGCCGAGGTAACGATCACCACGGCGGTGAAAATCGATGAGCCGACACAGCAGAAACTTCTCTGTTTTGTTAAAGACAAAATATCGGGTAACATTGTGATCATCAATAATATAGATAAAAATATCATCGGAGGTTTCATCATAAATTATTTGGATTATCAGTACGACAGAAGCGTGCGAAATGAGCTGAAGAGCCTGCAGGCGCTGTTCAATGATAATCTTTATGTTAAAGGATATTAAAAATTTCAGATATGGGAACAATAAAACCCGCTGAGGTATCAGCAATTTTGCTTGATGAGTTGACGAACTTTGAGAACGATGCGTCGCTTGATGTGAAAGGCACTGTGCTCAACGTCGGTGACGGCGTGGCGCGTATCTATGGCATGAGAGACGCTGAGGCGGGCGAGCTGGTGGAGTTCGAGAAAAACGGCGCCATGGGCATCGTTTTGAACCTCGAGGAAGACAACGTCGGCGTAGTGCTTCTCAGCGAAGCCGGAAACATCAACGAGGGCGACACTGTTGTTTGCACACACCGCATCGCTTCAATCAAGGTGGGCGAAGGATTGCTCGGGCGTGTCATCAACACCCTCGGACAGCCTATCGACGGCAAGGGCGAGATCAAAGGCGAGACCATCGACATGCCGTTGGAACGCAAAGCTCCAGGCGTCATCTTTCGCAAGCCTGTTGACGAGCCGTTGCAGACAGGTATCAAAGCCATCGACGCTATGATTCCTATCGGACGTGGACAGCGTGAGCTCATCATCGGCGACCGTCAGACGGGAAAGACAGCAATTGCTATCGATACCATCATCAATCAGAAAGAGTTTTACGACAAGGGCGAGCCAGTCTATTGCATCTACGTGGCAATCGGACAGAAAGGCTCAACCGTCGCCAACATAGTGCAGAGTCTCGAAGACCATGGCGCGCTTCCATACACAATAGTAGTTGCCGCCACCGCTTCTGACGCTGCCGCAATGCAGTATTACGCACCGTTTGCCGGCGCAGCTATTGGAGAGTATTTCCGTGACACGGGACGCGCGGCTCTCATCATCTACGATGACCTGTCGAAACAAGCCGTGGCTTACCGCGAGGTGTCGTTGCTGCTCCGCCGCCCACCAGGACGTGAGGCGTATCCGGGCGATGTGTTCTACCTGCATTCAAGGCTGCTGGAACGCGCTGCGAAGATTATCAACAACGACGAGATTGCCGCGAAGATGAACGACCTTCCGGAAAGTCTGAAAGGCAAAGTGAAAGGCGGCGGATCGTTGACGGCACTTCCGATCATCGAGACGCAGGCAGGCGACGTGTCGGCATATATCCCGACCAACGTCATCTCCATCACCGACGGACAGATCTTCCTTGAGACCAACCTCTTCAACGCAGGTATCCGTCCCGCCATCAACGTGGGTATCTCGGTGTCGCGTGTCGGCGGTAAGGCTCAGATAAAATCCATGAAGAAGGTGGCTGGAACATTGAAGCTCGACCAGGCGCAGTTCCGTGAGCTCGAAGCGTTCTCGAAGTTCGGCTCCGACCTCGACGCTGCAACACAGGCAGTGCTCGACAAAGGCCGTCGTAACGTGCAGATCCTTATACAGCCACAGTCGTCACCATTGCGCGTAGAAGAAGAGGTGGCTATCATCTACTGCGGCGTAAACAACCTTCTGAGAAAGATACAACCAAGTCAGGTGGCGGAGTTCCAAAAACGCTATCTCGACTTGCTCAACAGCACCCAAAAGGCGACCATGGACGCTCTGCGCTCGGGCAACTACGGCGACAACGAACGCGCCGTTTTGAACAAAGCCGCTGAGGACATCATCAACAGAATGACTAAGAAAGACTGACAATCATGGCAAATCTCAAGGAAGTTAGGACACGAATCAACTCGGTGAACTCGACGATGCAGATCACTTCAGCGATGAAGATGGTATCGGCGTCGAAGCTCCGTAAGTCGCAGAGCACCATTGTGACATTGCGCCCTTACGCTTCCAAACTTCAGGAGATAATGCAGGATTTATCGTCAGCGATGAAGACGTCGGCGGAAGGCGTTTATGCCAAGATTCACAAGGAAAACGTCGAAGATGAGAGGATTCTGCTCATCCCTGTCGCTTCCAACAAAGGACTTTGCGGCGTGTTTAACGTCAGCGTTTTACGCGAAACGCTAAACGCATTGAAGGAAGACTATAAAGTCCAATTTGAAAAAGGCAATGTCGACATTCTTTGTATCAGCAAAAAAATTGAAGAAACGCTTATTTTCAGGAAATATCGCGTAATTGGCAACGAAAACGAACTCCTCGACAAGCTTTCTTACGAAAACACGCTGCCATTTGCCGAAAAGCTGATGAGCGACTTCGTGGAAGAGAAATACGACCGTATTGTGTTCATTTACAATCAGTTCAAGAACGCCGGATCACAGATTTTGAAGCGAGAACAGTTTCTCCCTATCGTGACCGACAACACAAATAATGACGACGACCCTCGCTTTGCCGAATTTGAGACAGAATATATCTTCCAACCTTCAAAGGATGAGATTGTTAACACCTTGATTCCCAAGTCATTAAAGCTACAAGTTTACAAAATTTTGCTCGATAGCTTCGCTTCGGAACACGGTGCGAGGATGGTATCAATGACAAAGGCAACCGACAACGCCGCCGAGCTGTTGAAAGAGCTCAATTTATCGTACAACAAAGCACGCCAAAGCGCAATCACAAACGAGATTATCGAGATTGTCGGCGGCGCCAATGCGCTATAATAATCATGGTTTGTCACCTCACGCTTCTTCATAAACTCGACGACGCAAGAGTTTTTTACAAAGAATGCCGAAGCCTTGCTAAAAATGGTTTCAACGTGACTTTAGTTGGTTTTGAAGATTCTGATTATCAGATAATTAAAGACGGAGTAAAGATTATTTCCATCAATATCCCGACAAAAAACCGCATCGAGGTAATCAGAAAAAGAGGGGAAGCAGCCTATCGTAAAGCGTTGGAAATCAATGCTGATATTTACCACATTCACGAGCCTGAGCTTTTGTCGGTTGCAAAAAAACTGAAGAGAAAAGGCAAGAAAGTCATTTTCGACAGCCATGAATTTTATGGTTGGCAGCTTTATTTTGGCGTTCATAAACCCAAGATCATCAATGTGCCGCCAGCGATTATGCGGCTTTACGCGAGATGGTATATGCGCCACGAGGCAAGAATTTGTCGCATGCTCGACGCTGTGATCGCTGTTTGCACCTTCAAAGGCAAAAATTATTTTGAAAATCGCGCCTCGAGAACCGTTTATATCAGAAACACGCCTGTCATAAACAACGAGATAAGTCAACAAGACACAAGTAACTGCAATTCAATAGCTTATATAGGCGGATTAACTTACGAAAGAGGTGTCACACATCTCATTAAAGCATGTCACAAAGCCAATATGAAGCTCATTTTGGCCGGAAATTTCATTAAAAAAGGCTATAAAGAAGAGTTGATGGCAATGCCTGAGTGGGAATGTGTCGATTATCGCGGTTTCCTCGACAGAAAAGGCATGGATGAGGTGATGCGGCAGTCGTGCATCGGCGTGTCGAACATCCTGAATTTAGGGCAATACAACAATATCGACACCTTCCCCACCAAAGTTCTCGATTACATGATGATGGGACTGCCAGTAATCATTTCCGACACCGATTTTCACAAGAAAATGAACGAAAAATACCATTTTGGCATCTGCGTCGACCCTTCCGATGTTGACAAGATGGCAGAGGCAATACGTTTTTTGCGTGAAAATCCTGAAAAAGCCAAAGAATTTGGTGAAAATGGTCGTAAAATGATTGTCGAAGACTGGAACTGGAGCGTCGACGAGCAACGGCTCATCGAGTTATATCGTTCAATAATTTGACAAAATCTTTCGTGAGATTTCTTCTCGAATACTTTTCAACGGCTTTTTTATTGCATCCAACTAATTGATTATCATTACGTTTGTTGAAATATTCAAGAATTGCTTCCTTCATTTTTGATTTATCGTCATAATCGGCGGTGATGCCACAATTTGTCTCAGAAAGGACTCTCGCCGCATCGCCTTTTGCTGGACCTACAGCAAGAACCGGACGGCCAGAGGCAAGATATTCAAAAAGCTTTCCTGTTAAAATACATTCCGCCTTTTTAGCTCGAGGAATAAGAAGCAGCAACAAATCAGATTTTTGTTGATAATCAAGAACTTGTGAATGCTGCATATATTCAATATTATCAACTTTTCCGTCAAGATTTTTTTCTGAGATATATTGCTTTACAGACTCGTCGATATGACCTATCAAGTTGATTTTAAGAGACTTATTAAACTCCGCGTTTTCCTCACACAACTCTTTGATGGCGTCCCAAATAACGAACGACTCGTTTGGAAGCAGAACACCTGTGTAAGAAATCGTAAACCGTTCTTTTTCAAGATGTTGAGTTTTTCCCTTAGCACACTCCTCGTCATATCCGTTTGTCACGACATCAACCTTTCTCGCACCGAGAACTTCTAAATCAGCTGCCTCGTGCCAGCTCACGGCAACGACTTTATCGGCTTCAGTAAGCACCTGATTTTCAAGCTTTTTATGCTTTCTGATACTACATTTGGTGAGTTTCAATGAGTCGAAATAGAAAATCTCAGTCCAAGGATCACGGAAATCAGCTACCCAAGGGATATTGAATTTCTTATGCAAAGCCTTGGCTATCAGATGCATTGAGTGCGGCGGACCCGTTGAAATCATTGCATCGACAGGATGTTCTTTGAGATAATTCGAGAGATATTTCACCGAAGGTTTTATCCACCAGCGGCGTGCGTCGGGAATGAAGAAATTGCCTCTTATCCAGAGACTTATGTTTTCTTTCCAACTGCTTTTTTTCACGCCCTCGTTGATGAAACCAGCTTTCACCTTCTCCCCCTTTTTTATCCCGAGAAATTTTTTATAAAAACTGTATGGTTCAACGATAGGTCGTCTGATAACCTCAGCCTCGGGCGCCACATCCTTTTCGAGCGATTTGTCCTCGACCGGATACTCAGCGTCTTCGGCGGTGTAAATCACTGGTTGCCAACCGTTTTCAGGCAGATATTTCGACATCTTCAGCCATCGCTGAACACCCGAACCACCCGACGGAGGCCAGTAATATGTGATTATCAGAACGCGTTTCATTTTTTTACTGTAAAATAACAAACAAGTCCCAATCCAAGCAAAATCAGCAACGAAGTAACAAATTGAATAGTGTTTCCGACACTCCAAATGCTTGGTGCATAACGCATTACAATCTCATGCTGACCTGCTGGAATTATAGCTGAACGCAAAATGTAATCGGCACGTAGCAATGGTTTTTCAACGCCGTCGACCCACATCGTCCAACCTTTCTTAGTCCAGATTTCTGAGAAGACGACAAGTTCCTCCTTCGAAGAATCGAAGCTATATTTCAACTCATTTGGCTTATAATCAACAAGTTGAATAGTTCCTTCGGCTGGCGAAACATTGAAATCACCCATCAAATCCTTAAACTCATTATTGACAATCGCCACGTTTCTCACATCAGTGTCAGCGATGGCGTCAATCTCTTCATTTGGCGTCGCAACCCACTTGATATCCCCTACAATCCATGCGTTTCCAAAGGCATCATAATTCTTTGAAGCAATCTTTCTGCTTTCTTGCGGATATATTATATATTTGGTATTCAGCATGTTAAGCACTTTAAAAAAGTTCAAATCACGCTTGCTCAAATACTGGTCGATGATATCTTGATAGCGGCGAAGTTTTGCTCCGCTGTAACCACCCACCGATTTATGGAAATACGATGTGCTTGCGTCGTTGAAGGTGCTCACCGTGAGGTTAATCACACGGTAATCAAGGTCTTTGTCCTGCAAAATCTGTTTGTCGACATCGCTCATCACGAAAGGCTTGTCAGTTTTGCGTTTGTCGATGAAATTATTGTTATTCAGATAACGTCTGTCGATGGCGTACATGTCGACCAAAACCAGCAGCGCCAAGATTGGGAACAAATATTTCTTATTCATCTTTTCGCTGACAGTCAACAAGATAACTATTGCCGCGATATAAATGTACAAGAAACTTCGTATAGCGTCGGCACGGAAGATTGCAACACGTGCTTTTTCAAGTTCGCTCGCAAACGTGGCATAAAGCGCTCCGTCCTGCCCTGCCTGCATTTGTTTGAACTGCACAGCTTCGGCTTGGCTCAAGAAGTTGAAAAACGTCTGCGGCAAAGCATAAAACAAAAGGCACAGTCCGCCGGTTATTCCAAGTGAGATATACAGATATTTCTTGTTTTCTTTCAGCAAATCAGGGGTTTTGAAGATTTCCGCCAAGGCGAGAAAGGCCAGCAACGGCATGCAGACCTCGGCAATAACAAGTGTCATCGAGACGGCACGGAATTTGTTATAACCCGGGATATAATCGAGGAAGAAATCGGTGAAACCCATGAAATTCTTACCCCAGCTGAGCAAAATCGACAAAACTGTCGCCGCGAGAAGTATCCATTTGTATTTTCCTTTCACGACGAAAAGTCCTAAAACAAACAAGAAACAGACGATTGCGCCCACATAAACAGGTCCGCTTGTGCCAGGTTGATCGCCCCAATAAGCGTTCTGTTGCGCTATTGTTGAACGGAAACGTGGATCACATTTATCCAAAGCGGAGTTGCCGTTTCCGATATATCCCGACGCGCCACCTTTTGCGTTCGGAATCATCAGGCTCCAGGTCTCACCGATGCCGTAGCTCCATTGTGTAACATAATCTCTATCAAGGCCTTTTGTCTGATTTTCAACGTTTTTCGTCAACACAGGTTTGCCGCGCATTGTCTCTTTTCCGAACTCCATATTCGCGTAAAGTGTTGTGGTGCAAGTCAGGATAGCGACCACTGCCACGCCAAGCAAAATACCGCTCGCCTTGAAGAAATGCAGATAGCTCTTTGTTTTGATCATCTCGACGATTTCCGCGATGATGATACACACCACAATCAGCAGCAGGTAATACGTTATCTGAAGGTGTCCGGCACGTATCTCAAGTGCGAGAGCGATGGCTGTCAGCACCGCGCCCCAAAGATATTTCCCTTTGTAAGTCAGCAAGATACCGGCGATGACTGGCGCCATATAAGCCATAGCTACAGCCTTCGAGTTGTGCCCCGCGCCAATCACGATGAACATATACGAGGTGAAGCCATACGCCAGCGCCCCGATGAAACTAACCCAAATTTTACAGTCGAGGACTAAAAGAAGAATGAAAAAGCCCAACATGCTGACAAACACCGCACCTATTGGATGAGGGAATCCGGCTGTCAAGACCCTTCCGACATAAGTCATCAGGTTGCTGTTTTGCGACACACCGATATTCCAAGCCGGCATTCCGCCGAACATAGAATTAGTCCAAAGACTCTGCTCACCGGTTTTCGCTTTGAAATCATTGATTTCCTGCGACATGCCCCTGAACATCTCGATATCATGCTGTTTGATACGTTTCCCTTGCGTTATCGGCGAAAAATAAATCAGCGTAATCAGTGCAAAAGCGACGACACAAAGCGCTATATAAATGGCTTTTTTGTTATCAGAAAAAAACTTGTTCATATTAGTAAATTACCTTGTTAAAATACTTATCTTCTTGAGTATCAATAATTAACAGATACAGATTATTCTTTTTCTCTAATTTTTCAACTATTTCTTCAAGCGGGATTTTGTTTTCGCCGGCATTAAGCGTACCGCAAGCTTGTTTGTAAAGTTCTTTCCCATCAAGCGTGATAAGTTTTAAGGTAACCTCACTTTTCCTGCCCAAATTAACAACGCACAAACTACTGCTATTCAACGGATTAGGATAAACTGAAATGTCATTTTCCGCAATCTGGATCTCATTCACATCTTCATATCCGAATTCATAACAGCCCATGTCAATTCTGCCGCCGCAAATTCTTGGTCCACCGCCCAAATCAAAAGATGGAATGTAAAGACCCGTGATGTCGGCGACGCCGGTATTCACGCAAGGGCTACTTTCAACCAAATGATAATCACGATTAAGCTCATCAACAAAGAGCGGATTGGCGTCTATCATATTGATATAGTTTTCATCCGTCAAGTATTCTTTTCCATAAATTGAGTCAAAGCCATATTGAATGTCACCATTTTTAAAAACCGGACGGCAGTCCATGCCCCAGAGCCATATTTGTGAGCCATTGCAATATTCAACAGTGTCCTTTTCGTTAAAAACATGAATTGCATGATTTCCCCAGATAATACAGTTGTTCAGGGTAGGGCTGGCGTCGAAGGCAGTCTGCATTCCGGCACCACCGCCACCACCACAATAATTATTGACAATGGTGAGGTTGTTCAGCTCAGGGTCGGAGGTTGCCACAGCAAGACCACCGCCATAATGCACCACTGAATTGTTGTAGGCCAACATATTAGCGACTTTCACTGTGTATTCCTTGCAACGTTGAATGCCCAAACCGCCTGCGTTAACCACATTATTATTGTAGAATATAGAATTTGTCAAAACCAAATTACAGCTGTCGATGTTCATGCCGCCACCGTATGCTGTCTCGCTGTTGTTGTCGTGAAAAACAACGTCATGAATGTCAAGATTACATTTCAAAAACTGAAAACCGACGCCCCAAGTATAATCCGGAGGACATGCAATCGCCAAATTGTCATAAACCTCGCAATCATGAATATTCAAAGTGGAGTTTTCTGCATAAAGCGCGCCGCCTTTTCTGCGTGTCATGTTGTGATGAAAACAGCAGTTGGCGATTTCTATGTCGCTGGCAAGACATATCCACATCATACCACCATCAGCGTAAGTCTGGTTCTTTCCATAAGAAAAATCGCAATATTCGAACTTCATCCCATTGGGTTTTTGGGCATAAAAGCCTTTCCAACCTCCAAGCTCCGGATTTTCGTAATTGGAATAGCCTGTGGTGTCGGCCACCGTGAACGAAATTCTTGCATTTTCCTCGCCATTTGCACGAATTGTACCTAAAACAGTTATCCCAAAATATCCGTCAGCTATGACAGTCGTGCCTGCATCAATAATCAGAGTCTCGCCATCTGGCACAGTCACATCATCGATGAGATGGACCTCACCACTCCATGTACCAAACTGATTACCAGATACTTGCGTCACTTGTGCATTTGTTGCGAAAGCACTTAACACCATCAAAAGAGTAAAAAGTCTTTTCATAAGATCACTATTTTAATTAAGTGTCAAAGATACTAATTTTTTAAATAGGTGTAATTATGAATTTTTATTATTTTTGCAACATGAAAAGAATCATTCGATATATCACGATTATTTTGGCCGCAATGATGTTGATTCGTTGCGCCAACATCGTCACACCAACCGGCGGACCGAAAGACGACAAACCGCCTGTTATCACGGAATCGACACCATTGAACAACTCCACGAATTTCAAAGGCAAAACCATACATATAACTTTCGATGAGTTCATAACGCTTGACAACCCGTCAAACAACATCCTCATCTCGCCTCCGATGAATAAGAAACCTCATTACAGGACTAACGGTAAAACGTTGGTTATCAAGTTCCAAGAGGCTCTAAAACCAGAAACGACATATTCCATTTTCTTTGGAAACGCAATCAAAGACTTACACGAAGGCAATGTGTTCAGCGATTTCACTTTCAACTTCTCGACAGGCGACAAAATCGATTCTCTTTCGTTAAAAGGCAAGGTGTTTTCAGCGTCAACATTGGCGCCAATGGATGGTTTTTACGTCGGATTATATTCAAATGACAACGACACTCTTCCGCTCGATTCTCTTCCTTATCGCGTCAAGCCGAATTATATCACGACAACAAACAAAAACGGAAACTTCGAGTTTTCAGGTCTCGCCGACAAAGAGTTTCTCATTTTCGCTTTGAAAGACAATAACGGCAATCAGATTTACGACCTTCCAAACGAGGAGATAGGTTTTTATTCTGATTTAGTAAGACCATATAGCGTTGAAAATCAGATAATTACATACACAATTGAGAATGATTCTATTGTAAAGAACGATAATTCCCCGAGCTATGAAATTTATTCTTTCGTTCAAGAAGACTCAATACAGAAAATTTTCAAAAAAGAACTTATTGAAGCAGGTTTGCTACGTTTCATCTTCCGTTACCCGGCTCAAAATGTTGAGATAAAAACATTGGAGGAACTGCCCGACACTGTCGATTTGCTGCAGGTTTATTCAACAAGACAAGACACCGTTTTATGGTACTGCACGCTTAATAAAGACAGTCTTTGGGTAAGCATAAACGACGGCAAAACCATCAGCGACACGACACATTACAGCTTGAAACCGCGCGAAGCTTTCACCAAAAAGAAGAAGAAAAAAGCCGATGTCAAAGTCAAGAATATCTCTGTAAAGAACAATCTGAAAAGCAACAAGCTCAAACCCGACGAGCACGTGATTCTCACTTTCAGCGAGCCTGTCACGAAATTGGATTTGTCAGACACAATTGTTTTGATAGAAAATCACGATACTATTTACAACAATCTGCAATTTAAGAAATTCGACGAATATGGGTTTAAGTATCTGATTAACAAGACTTTTTATCCTGAGAACAAATATCAAATCCTGATTCCGGACTCTGTCTTTTATGGAGTAAGAGGCTTCACCAACGAGCCAATACGAATGAATTTCACCGTGTCGGAAGAATCGGAATTTGGTAATGTTTTCCTCACTATCGAGAAACCTGCCAATGTACCGCAAGTCATAGTGGAATTTCTTGATGAGAAAGACAAACTCATTGACAAACAGATAATTACAGAGACAAAAGAAGTCTATTTTGAATATCTCAATCCAGGAAAATACAAGCTCAAAGCCATATTAGACCTCGACGCCAACGGCATCTGGAGTCCGGGCAACTTTGACAAAAAACTGCAACCCGAGAAGATTATTTTCTACAAAGGAACGCTTGAGGTGCGCGCCAACTGGGACATCGACTTAGACGAGCCTTGGAAAATAGAAAACTAATTGAAAATGAATCCGTTATATCCTGTTATCAAGCTTCGTGAAGGCAAAGACGACGCTGTAAAACGTTTCCATCCATGGATTTTTTCCGGAGCCATCGCTTCGGCGGCTCCAGGACTGCAAGCCGGTGATATTGTGACAGTTACGAACTCGAAAGACGAAATTATAGGTACCGGTTTTTGCGAGGCCGGCAACATTGCCGTAAAACTTCTTTCGTTTGAGAACACAAAAATCGGAGCGATGTTCTGGCAACAGAAGCTTAACGCAGTTTTCGAGACACGCAAAGCCCTCGGATTCATTGACAACCCGCACACCAACTGCTTCCGCCTCGTGCATTCTGAAGGTGACAACCTCCCGGGACTAATAGTCGACATTTACGGAAAAACCGCTGTGATTCAAGCTCAAACAGAAGGCATGGCGTTGAATGTCAAAGCGATAGCAAATGCCTTGGAAGCAATACCGGAACTGAAAATTGAAGCTATTTACAACAAAAGCTCCGAGGCGATGCAGCGCATGGGAAAAGATGCCGTTGACGACGGCTATCTCCTTGGCGGAAAATGCGAGGATTTCGTGCTCGAAAACGACTCTAAGTTCCTAATTGACTGGGAGAAAGGACAAAAAACAGGTTTCTTCCTCGACCAACGTTTCAATCGCGATTTGGTGCGCAAACTTGCCAAAGACCGCACCGTTCTGAACACCTTCTGCTACACTGGAGGCTTCTCCGTCACAGCATTGCAAGGCGGCGCAAAACAAGTGGTTTCCGTCGACTGCTCAAAGAAAGCCATCGATATTTGTGAGAAAAATATAGCATTGAACGGTTTTTCAACTGAAAAGAATCCAAGTCTTGTCGAAGACGCCAAACTTTACTTGCAAAATATGCCTGAAAAGCAGTATGATTTGATAATCCTAGACCCGCCGGCGTTCGCGAAGAACCATAAGTCGCTGCACCGCGGACTTCAGGGCTACAAATTCATAAACAAAGAGGCGATACGAAAAATAAACGCCGGCGGTCTTTTGTTCACGTTCAGCTGTTCGCAAGCCGTCGACAAGGCTCAATTCCAGAGCATAGTAATGGCAGCAGCCATCGAAACAGGTCGCAAAGCAAAGATTTTGTATCAGCTCTCCCAACCGGAAGATCACCCGATTAATATTTATCACCCAGAAGGAGCTTATTTAAAAGGATTGGTACTGCAAATTGACTAAATTTGCAGAAGTTTTGTCGGCTACACTGCGTTTTGCTCGAAATAACGAATTATTTTTGGAGCTTTTCAATCGTTTTCGTCGTCGAGAACCCCTCAACCAAGTCGACGGTCTCGACTTTGCCGCCTTTGGCCATAACAATGTCGTATCCAACAATGTTTTCAGGTTTGTAGTCGCTGCCTTTCACCAAGACATCAGGCTGCACCGTCTTTATCAGATTATATGGAGTGTCTTCGTCGAAAAACACCACAGCGCTTACAAATTCTAATCCTGCGAGCACAAAAGCGCGGGCATATTCATCATTGACTGGGCGCGACGGACCTTTCAAACGCTTCACAGAGGCATCGGTGTTCAAGCCAATAATCATCACATCACCGAAAGCAGCCGCCTTTGAGAGATATTCAACGTGCCCACGATGCAAAATATCAAAACAGCCGTTCGAAAAAACGATTTTCTTGCCGTTTTTCCTGCAGTCATCAAGCCATTTCGCGAGCTTTTTTCCGTCAAGGATCTTATTTTTAAGTTTTTCGAAGTAATTCATAATCAATTGTTTACAGGGTTTCTCTTGTCAAAAAAGAACATCACGATATATGCTAAAACGCCGGTGATGAGATAAAACACCATCTGCGAGCCGTGGTTGATGGCCGCAAACGAGCCAGCCACCTGCTCCGAGATGCCGTAAAAACCATTCAGCAAAGTTATCGCGATGAAATGATATGTGCCTATGCCTCCGGGAACCGGCGCAACTATACCCATTGTAGCGATTCCGAGCAATGTGATGGCCTCCACAACGCCGAGGTGACTTGTCTCGCTCAGCATGTAAAACGGCAGCCATGTCATCAGCACGTAAAAGCCCCAAACACCAAGCGTATACAGCACAAAACGCCATTTTTCCTTCATGGTGACGACAGATTTCACGCCAGCGATGAAGCCGTGCCAAATTGCAGCAATTTTTTTATTTTTCTTACACAGAATTATGATACCATAGAAACCCACAGCCACCAAAATTATCGCAATGATTCCAAACAGCACATTGTCTTTCAGCTTATTAAGAAGCGGCACCATCCACGATGTAACTAAACTTCCAAGCAGTTTCCATTGAAAAACGATAACCAGAAACGCCAATCCGAAAAGCACCGTCAAATCGATGATTCGTTCGGAAATTACTGAGCCTAAAGTTTTATCGAACGGTATGTTTTCCTTTCGTTTCAAAACACTGCAACGCACCACTTCACCCAATCTCGGGAAGATGCAGTTTGCCAGATAAGCTATCAAAACAGCAGCGTAAGTCGAAGAAGCTCTTGTCTTGTAACCAAGCGCCTCAATCTGAATATTCCAACGTAATGCTCTGAAATACAGCGAAATAGCAAGACAAAGCAGACTTAAAAGCATCCACGAGCATTTCGCTCCTTTGATGTCGTCCCAAAGCTGCGACAAATCGATGTTACGGAAGCTTAACCATAACAAAGCTCCTCCTAAAGCGAGGAACACGATATACCACAGTGTTTTGGACGCTTTTTTATTCAAATTTTGTTGTTTTTATCTGGGAAAACAATCAACGGCTTATGTTTCTTGGCCTCTTCGAAGTCCATCGAGCAGTAAGAAGCTATGATCACGAGGTCGCCTTTCTTCACGAGATGTGCCGCCGCTCCGTTGATTCCTATAACGCCGCTGCCCCGTTCTCCTTTGATAACATAGGTGTGCAAACGATTTCCATTGGTAACGTCGTAGATGTCGACCTTCTCATTTTCAATTAAATTTACAGCGTCCATCAAATTTTCATCAATGGTGATGCTGCCGATATAATCAAGGTCGGCCTGCGTTACCGTGGCACGATGGATTTTCGATTTAAGAACTTCTATATTCATCTTAATAAATTCTCAAATTATCAATTAAACGAACCGGTCCGAGCTGCAAAGCTACAAAAATTCTCGCATGTTCGCTGTCTTTCCAATCTGCAACGCTCTGCAATGTCGTTTCGTTTGCTATTTCAACGTATTCAACGTCAAATTGTTTTATATCGGAATATTTTTTTAATGCGAAAGCCTTCATCTCGGCCGGGCTCATGGTCTCGTAATTGGCGACCGTCTCACGCAAAACCTTATAAATCATAGGTGCTATGGCGCGTTCTTCGGCATTGAGACGCATATTGCGCGAGCTCATGGCGAGACCGTCTTTCTCTCGGACTATGTCGCAAGGGACAATTTCGAGGTTGATATTATAGTCTTTAACTAATTTGCAGATGATGGCCTGCTGTTGGAAGTCTTTCTCACCAAAATAAGCTCGGTCTGGCTTAACGATATCGAAAAGCTTGCGCACCACTATCGCCACACCGTTGAAATGACCCGGACGGCAAGCGCCTTCCATCACGTGCTCGATGGCACCGAAATCGTAATGGTCTTCAACTTTTGTAGGATACATCTCCTCGACAGACGGCATGAACACCGCGTCGCAGCCTGCGCTTTCAAGCAAAGCAATGTCTTTTTCAGGTGTGCGCGGATATTTCTCAAGGTCGACAGGATTGTTGAACTGCACCGGATTCACGAAAACGCTTGCCACAGCGATGTCGTTCTCGCTTTTGGCGCGACGAATAAGAGAAAGATGACCTTCATGCAACGCTCCCATTGTTGGAACAAGACCCACCGAACAGCCTGAATCACGTTTTGCCTTAACAAACGATTGAATGTCAGCGATATAGTTAAAAACTTGTATCATAACTTTAATTTTATTCTGAAAAATCATGCAAAATTACATAATTCACAAATATAATACACAATTAATTTAAAAAATTAGTATCTTTGCACGCAGAAAAGCCCTGGTAGTTCAACGGATAGAACGGAAGTTTCCTAAACTTTAAATTTGGGTTCGATTCCCAGCCGGGGTACTTTTTTATAATATTTCGAACTTTCTTACGTTATCCTTTATATGAAAAAATATTTATTTTTTGCAATAATAACATTAAACGCTTTCCTATGCAACGCCCAGATGATAGGCGAATGGACCGCGCACACCCCGGGAATGAAGGTGATCAGCGTGGATGTGATGCATAACAAGATTTACGCTGCCACCCCTTACGACATATTTTATTACAACACCGACGATAATAGCATCAATCGCATGTCAAAAGTAAACGGCCTTTCCGATATGGGCGTCAGTTTTATAAAATATAGCAAAACCTACGACATTTTATTTGTCGGATATTCAAACACAAACATCGATATTATTGATAATCAGGGGAATATAACGAATATTCCTGATATTTACAACAAATATATTCTCGGAAACAAGACCATTAATGACGTGTTTTTTCACGAGCACTACGCCTATGTTTGCTGCAGCTTCGGCATTGTCGTAATCGATTTGAAACGTAATGAAGTAAAAGACACATACATCATCGGCAACAATGGTACTTATCTGAGTGTCAACGATTTGACAATTCTTGATGACTTGTTTTACGCAGCTACAGGAACCGGCATCTATTACGCCAGAGTAGACAATCCGTATCTTGCTGATTTTTCACAATGGAAACGTTTTTCAAGTAATCTGCCGACTTCGACAAGAAACTTCTCACATATCGAATGTTTCAACAATTACATAGTCGCAAATTACTCTAATAATCAGTACTATACAGACACCTTATACACAATAAGCGATACCACGACATGGAACTATTTCCTTAACGGTCCACAACATATCATAAGTGATATGCGTGCTTGCGACGACAGGCTTGTCCTGACTGAGAATGCTAAAAAGATAAGGGTTTACGACACAAATAAAAACCTGATTTTCACTATTAGCGACATCGAGCCAAATTCCGCCACATACGACAAGATAAGAGATTGTTACTGGGCAGGCTCAAATTCAAATTCTCTTGTTAAGATATATCCTGACAACAGCACGGAAGACATTATTCTCAACGGACCTTTCACCGAGAAAGTCTTCACCATAAACGCTTCCGACAATGATATTTGGGTAGCCGCTGGCGGTTATACCAGCACATGGGCTAAAACATGGAACACTAATGGTTTTTCTCGCTATGACGGAACTTCGTGGTCATACAAAAGCAAGAAAAACAACCATATTTTCGACTCCATCTCAGACATCACATGTGTGAAAACCGACCCAAGAAATAGTGACATCTTTTATGTAGCATCCTACGATAAGGGACTTCTGGTTTTTGAAAAAGACGAGTTTAAAACCCTTTATAGTCATTACAACAGCAGCCTTAGCGAACATTCTCTTTTGCCCGGATACACTTACGTCACCGGCTTCGATTTCGATAGCAAAAACAATATGTGGCTGGCAAACACCGGCTCCGAAAAGATGCTTTCCGTATGGAAAACCGACGGCACCTGGCAGGCATATAACATCGGCAGCGGAGATATAGGAAAACTCATGGTCGACCGCAACGACATTAAATGGATCTTCAAACGTGAAGGCAGCCTCATCGTATTCGACGGAAACACCACAAAAACCGTGAGCACCGCCGCGAGCACAGGAAATCTTCCGGGAGCGGCCAACTGCTTCGTCACCGACAACAAAGGCACCGTCTGGATCGGAACCACCGATGGCGTCGCGCTCTTCTATGACTCAAAAAAGATATTCAAAAACAACACCTACAGCTGTTCAAGAATTTTAATCCCTCGCAACGACGGCTCAGGCCAGGCCGATTACTTGCTCTCGGGACAATCAGTGTTATCAATAGCCGTCGACGGCGCAAACAACCTTTGGTTTGGAACAAACAACGGAGCCATTCATATTTCAAACGACGGACTTACAACATTTCATCACTTCACCACAGACAACAGCCCGCTGTTCTCCAACTCGGTTAAAGACATCGCAATCGACGACGACGGTAATGTTTATTTCGCCACCGACAACGGCATTATCTCATACAAAGGAGAAGCGACAAAAGGCAACAGCTCAAACACCAACGTATTGGTCTATCCTAACCCTGTCAGACCTGAACACCAAGGCATCGTGGGCATCAAAGGCCTCGTCACAGACGCTCTCGTGAAGATAACGACCACAAGCGGAGCTTTCGTCACACACCTCAGAGCTCAAGGCGGACAGGCTGTCTGGGACTGCACCGACATCCACGGCAACAAAGTAGAACCAGGTATCTATCTCATCTTCGTGAGCGACGATAACGGCAGCGAGACATACGCCACCAAGGTACTTATCATGAAATAAGATGAACGGCTCCGACAAGACTCGCGCAATTGTTTTAAAAGCCATTAGATATGGCGATAACAGTCTCATTGTCAAGCTTTTAACAGAGAAAAACGGCCTTCAATCTTTTATCATCAAAGGTGCTTTAAACAAAAGCGCTAAGATACGCGCCGCACTTTTTCAGCCGCTAACACTTCTCGACATCGTAATCGCCAGTTCACGTGGAGAACTTGGCCATCTCAAAGAAGCCAACGTCGAATACGCTTACAGCGACATACCTATTAATATTAATAAAAACGCCATCATCTTGTTCCTTTGCGAACTGCTGTCGAAATCAATTCAAGATAGCGAAACCGACCTCGAGTTGTTCGATTTCATCCATCATGCCCTCACCTATCTCGATGAGATGGAGACAAATTATGCCGATTTTCCACTAAAATTCTCCGTTGAATTAAGCCGATTTCTTGGTTTCTCGCCAAATACGACAGGCTATAAACCCAGTTTTGTGTTCGACTTAGAAGAAGGATGTTTCCGCCACGACGGCAGTGATGCCGCTTATGTCATCGACAGCCGTTTAAGCGCTTTGTTTTTCAAGCTCTGCAACAACAACATTTTCGAAGATACATGCCTTAACCTTACAAACGCCGAGCGCCGTCAGTTGCTTGAGGCCGTAACCACCTACTATAAAATGCATATCGGTGGATTCAACGATATGAAATCCACCGACATACTAAAAACTATACTTCAATAATCTTATTATTCTCTTCTCTTTCTTAAGATACGGGCAAGAAGACCTTCTTTCTTTTTCTTGCTATGATGATGGTCGTCGCTGCCATAGTAACCTGTTCCGTAGCCATAGCCGTAACCATAACCGTAGCCATAACCATAGCCGTAACCGTAACCGCCATAACCGTAGCTGTAACGATATCCGTAAGTGCCGGTAAATCTAATACCATTGATGATGATATTGATCTTAATGCCACGATCTTCCAAATCCTTGGTAATAGAGGCAAACACCTTCTTATTTGTACGACCCTGACGCACAACGTAACAGGTAGCATCGACATATTTCATAAGCAGGAACGCATCGGTTACAAGAGCGAGAGGCGGAGTATCGATGATGATATAATCATATCTCTCTTTAAGTTCAGCAAAAAACTGGGCGCAACGGTCAGAAGCGATAAGCTCGGCCGGGTTTGGCGGCACAGGACCAGCGCAGATAACATCCAACGAAGGCAACTTACCTGAAGGCTGAATGATCTCATCAAGCGAGGCCTTGTTCGCAAGATATGATGTTGTTCCAAGTTTGTTGCTCAAGCCAAACTCCTGATACAAACGTGGTTTACGCAAATCGAAACCGACGAGCACCGTCTTCTTTCCGTAAAGTGCGTAAATTGACGCCAAGTTGATGGAGATGTAAGTCTTACCCACCGACGCCATATCACCCGTTACAAGAACCGTACTCTTTGGCGCGCCCTGCACAATGAAATCGATATTCGTTCTGATTGAACGGAACGACTCCGCCGCCGGCGACTTCGGCGATGAGATAACCATAGTCTTTGAAGTTGAACTCGACTCGATTTGCGGGATCTGTCCGATAATCGGGAACTTGGTGGCTTTCTCAATATCCTTACGTTCCAAAATCTTCGTGTTAAAGAAGTCTGTCAAGAAGATATATGCCACAGGGATAAGCAAACCCAATATTATCGCGACAAGATAATTCATCATTGCGCGAGGAGCTATCTGTCTTACAAGAGCCATCTTTGCCGTATCAATGATCTCGTTGTCAGGAGTGTTGCTGGCTTTGAGAATCTGTGCCTCCGAACGTCTCTGCATCAAGAAGTTATAGATGCTTTCACTGTATGTGAACTTACGTTGATAACCAAGAAGTTGACGCTGTGTCTCTGGCAACTCCTTCACCTGCTCGTCAAGTTTCGCGATATTATCGTTGATGCCTTTTATTGTAAGTTTGGCGTTATTGATAATATTGTTGATGTTTTCAAGAAGCGTCAGCTTGGTCTGAGCAATCTGCTGGTCGAGACTGATAACAACCGGGTTTTTGTCGGTTGAAGTGATAAGCTGTGTCTGTTTCTTACTTGAAAGTTCCACCAACTTACTCACAAGGTTGTTAAGAAGCGGGTCCTGAATACCCATAGCGCTCGGCGCGATAAGTTTGTCAGGCTCATCAAGGTTAGCCTCGATATAAACTTTCAAATCTGAATAATATTTCAAATTCAGCTCCATCTCGGCCTTGCGTTTCTCCTGCTCTTTCATGTAATTGAACAAGTCGCTTGCCTGAGTGCCAAGATCCATAAAGTCGTTGCCCTGCTGGAAATTCTGAAGATCGACCTCAGCTTCGGTCAACGACTCCTTAATTCCGACCAATTCTTTATCGATAAATTTGATGGTATTTTCAGAAACTCTGTTCTTAAGGTCTAAATCTCTTTGGATAAACTGCGCGCACAACTCATTCAAATAATCCACAATCTTCGAAGCATTGGTTCCGCTGATGGTAAGTCTGAGCAAAGACGCCTGTTTGCTGATATTTGCGACGCTCATTCTGCTGCTCATCATGCCAACAAGTGAAACCATACTGTTAATGCGGAACGATAATTTCACCTTGCTGTCGTTGTCGACATTATAATGGCTGTTAAGAATTATGCGGAACTTATTTAAACCATTGTCGATGGTGTCGCCAAAATTATAAGTCTCTTCAAAATCAGTTTCACCAACCTGTCCAACATATTTATCTTTAACAAAATCGTATTTTGAAGCTCTTTTAAATTCTGTCTTTAAAACATAGCGGCCATTATCGAGAATTTTAACAGTGTAAATAGCGCCTACCATTTGTGGTACTGAGTAGTCAATTTCAACCGTAAAAGGATTATCCTTATACAATTCCATCGTCGCCAACCTGCCTTTTGCATAATATGAAACGTTGAAATCAAGGTTTCTCAAAGCTTTTTCAGCAAGCATATACGATTGTAGGATACCGATTTCGTTATCGACATTACCCATGCTTCTGAAATTCATACCCGTCATCATTGCGGCGGCGTCCATGCCCATCTTCTGCTCCTTGATGTAAATAGAAGACGAAACCTGATAAACGTTTGGCGTATATCTGTTGTAAACATAACCCGCCATCAAGGCTATTATCCCGAAAATGACGAACAAATACCAGTAACTTAAAAACTTTATGATAATAGTTTTTATATCTACTGTATTTTCATCCTCAACCTGAAGTGGTCTTTGTAAATTTTGAATATCGTTATTCATAATCTTAATTTTTATTTATCAGCTGTAATAATAAAGAACGTCATAACCGTGATAAGCAATGAAGCCGCGGAAAAGATTGTCGAATAAGGCATGGTTGTAAAACCATATCTCTTTATACCCATAGGCTCCACATAAATAATATCATTTGGTTTCAAATAATATTGCGGATTTGAAAGAATATCGGCATCGTTCATGTTAACTCTCACAATTTGCGAGCCTTCTGTTGTCTGATGGATAATCTTGACTGTCTTTTTGTTTCCGAAATCAGTGGCGTTACCGGCCAATGCCAATGCCTGGAACAAGTTGATGTCCGACTGATAAACCTGATATTGTCCAGGTCTTGCGACCTCACCCAAAATTGTAAGGTTAAACAAGCCGAGCTTCACATAAACAATTGTTTCCTTCTGATATTCACCAATAATATTCTGGATTTTCTGCTGAATCTCGTCAATTGTCAAGTCTTTCACATAAATCTTGCCGGCGTATGGGAAATCGATAGTTCCTTCGTCACTAACATTGAAACCATTCAGATAGATACCGGCGTTACCACTTGAATTAGTTGTTCCGTACGAACCGATATTACCACTGTTAGTATTATTGAAGAACTCATTAAAGCTCTTGTCCAAACTCGAAACCCTGATGTAAAGAGCGTCACCTGGCTGAACTTTGTAGTCAAAACTACGTTTGTTCTGATACTCAACAGATGCGATACTGTCCATCATTTTCTCATTCTGCAAAAACAGAATCTTCTTTTGCGACACGCATGATGTCATGACCGACATCACGACCACCGCTGCGAATAAAACACTTTTAAATAATAATTTCTTCATGTTATTTAAACTTTTATTACTTTTTCTTTATTTGCAAACAATTGATATTCAATGTTTTAATACCATATAACGGATCTTTAGAATACCTGTTTTCTATCTTAAAATGATATTCTCCGTTCTCATCAAAACTCATCTCATTTACCAACGGCAATTCAAAATGATAGTATCCGTCAATTTTTTCAGACTTAAAATTCCCTTCTCTATCCTTCAGATGAAAATTTATCTCCCTTGTGCGACGGCCTCCATCTGGAGAATTTATCGTCATCACAATTGAGAAAAGACCATTGTCATCATGATACGGATAAATATTCGGATACACATCCGAAACCTCGATATTCATCACCAAATCCGCTTTCATCGGAGCTTTCACAACATTAAACGAAGCTTCAACAAAATCAAAACGATTCCACATCTCTCCTTGAAACTCTCTCGAAAGAACCGTTTCTTCCTGCTTTTCAGAGCAAGACACCAGTCCTAAAGCAAAGATTATCAGAGCAATAAATATCTTAAAACCGTTTTTCATTATACACTTTACTCAATTTGCAAAGATACAATATTTTCTTAATAAAAAAACAAAACTTTAATAAACTTTTAATATTTTTGTATTTGAAAAATTTTTCGTAAAAAATATTGTAACCACATGATTAAGAGCAAGATAAATTATTCGCAACGAAAATATGTCATCGGATTGATATTCGTGTCGGTTGCAATTATCCTGTTGATCAAACTTTTTATCATCCAAATCATCGATGATTCTTACAAACATTCTTACGAAAACAACACTTTAAGATATATAACGCAATACCCTTCAAGGGGTAAGATTTACGACCGAAACGGCAAGCTTTTGGTTTACAACGACGCTGTTTACGACCTAATGGTGATTCCGAATCAGGTTAAAAACATAGACACATTATCTTTTTGTAAATTATTGAATATCAACGATTCAATATTCAATGTTTACATGAAAAAAGCGAAAAGATACTCGCGCATCACGCCTTCGATTTTCATTTCTCAAATCACCAAAGAGGAATACGGACGAGTTGCGGAGATGCTTTATCATTATCCCGGATTTTATTTCCAGACACGCTCAATAAGGCAATATCCATTGCCAATAGCGGCGCACACATTGGGAAGCATCGGCGAGGTCACCAAGCCTGAGATGGAAAACGACGCTTATTACCAACTTGGCGATTATATCGGCAAATCAGGAATTGAAAAGTATTACGAAAAAGAACTCCGTGGCGCCAAAGGACTGAAAATCACGGTGGTCGACGTACACAACCGCGAGAAGGAACGTTATATGGACGGTGCTTTCGACACCTTGCCGGAAGCTGGCACCGACATCATCCTCGGCCTCGACGCCGACCTGCAGGCTTATGGCGAATATCTGATGTCAGGAAAAACAGGTTCTATAGTCGCAATTGAACCGTCCACCGGACAGATTTTAGCCATGGTGACAAGTCCGACTTACGACCCAAACGAACTCGTTGGAAGAAAACGTGGCATTAACTATTCAGCTCTTCTCAACGACCCAGATAAGCCATTGATTAACAGGGCTATAAGCGGTACATATCCTCCAGGTTCCACCTTTAAAATGATAAATGGCTTGATTTCACTGCAAAGCGGCGCTACGACAGCGAACAAGGCTTATCCTTGCAACGGCCCCGAAAGCGCACCTATCAAATGCACACACTATCACCATTCGCCGGTGAGACTTTACGACGCCATCGAAAACTCCTGCAACCCTTATTTCTGGCAGGCTTTTCAGGATATGATGAACTTAAGACGCTTTGAAAATCAGAAAGAAGCTTTTCAATTCTGGTACGACAACGTAACAAGCTTCGGCCTCGGCAGAGCGTTTAATTCCGACATCCCGTTCACCGTATCAGGAAATATCCCGAAAAAAGAATTCTACGACAAGATGTATCACGGCGTTTGGAATGCCATGACGGTGCGCTCACTCAGCATCGGACAAGGTGAGATTTTAGTGACGCCACTGCAGCTCGCAAACGTGGCAGCAGCCATAGGAAACGAAGGCTATTTCATTGAACCTCATTATATTAAGAACTTCAGCGACCCTGACGACAGCGTGCATTTTGAGAAACATATTATCAATATCAAGAAAAAGCATTTCAAAGATGTGAAAATCGGTATGCAAAGCGTTTTCGAAGGCGAACACGGCACCGCAAGGATGTCGCATATCAATGGCATAACAGTCGCCGGAAAAACTGGCACAGCCGAAAACCCTCACGGCCTCGATCACTCCATTTTTATGGGTTTCGCACCTGTCGACAACCCTCAAATAGCAATAGCTGTAGTCGTTGAAAACGCAGGCTTTGGCTCCACCTGGGCCGCTCCTATCGCATCTTTGATGATTGAGAAATTTATCAGAGGCCAAATCACTCGCCCAAATGTTGAAAAAAGAGTCTTAACAATAAACGAACCTGAAAAATGAGAAACAAAACCATTATAGGTAAAATTGATATTTGGCTGATAATCATATACTTAGCCTTAACGACAATAGGGCTTCTCAGCATCTACGCCGCCGCTTCAACCGAGGCACACCCTCATATCTATGACTTCTCGCAAAACTATGGCAAACAGCTGATGTTTATGGGTGTAAGCATCATGGTAGGATTCATGATTTTACTCATCGACGCCAAGTTTTTCAACGTTTTCGCATACGTGTTTTACGGCTTGTCAATAGTATTTTTACTATTGGTTTTGGTCGTAGGCTCCAAAATTTCAGGTTCCACATCATGGATTCAGCTCGGCCCGCTTTCGTTTCAGCCTTCAGAATTCGCGAAATTCGGCACCGCCCTTGCATTGGCGCACTATCTCGGAAGTCTCGACACCGATATCACAAAGTTCAGAACAAAATTAATCGCTTACGGCATTGTTTTTCTCCCGATGTTGCTCGTTTTGGCACAAGGCGACGCCGGTTCCGCATCAGTTTTCTTCATTTTCCTGCTTGTCCTCTATCGCGAAGGCTTGGGCGGAAGAATCCTGATTGTCGGAATGATGGCGGTGGCGCTTTTCGTCATATCTCTTTGTTTATCAAAATGGTACGTAATGATTGGACTTACCACGCTATACGCCATTTTCCTGTTTTTGATAAACCGCACCAAACGAAACATATGGTTGCTGACGGGCATTCTCGTGACGGCATGCGCCTTCGTCTTTTCTGTGAGTTTCGCTTTCAACCATATCTTGAAACCGCATCAGCAGACTCGTATCAACATTATTTTAGGAAAGGAAAAAGACATAAAAGGTGTCGGCTACAACCTCAACCAATCGATGATTGCCATCGGTTCCGGCGGTTTTTCAGGCAAAGGTTACCTCAAAGGAACAATGACGAAATATAACTTCGTACCGGAGCAGCACACCGACTTTATTTTCTGTACCGTAGGCGAAGAAACGGGTTTTTTAGGTTGCTTGATTTTAATAAGTCTGTATCTCGCTTTGATATTGAGAATCATACACTTAGCTGAGCGACAACGTTCGCCGTTCAGCCGTATTTATGGCTATGGGATAGCATGTATCTTCTTCTTCCATTTTGCCATAAATATAGGGATGACAATAGGATTAGTGCCTGTCATCGGCATCCCATTGCCATTCCTAAGTTACGGAGGCTCAAGCCTCTTGATGTTCTCTATGATGATATTCGTGTTCCTGAAGCAGGACGCGAACCGTATGAATATCCTTTAGATTCCTAAAGAAATATTCAAGCCTTTTGCTGTACGAATCAGGTCACAATCAGGCTCCACGAAGTTCATCTTCGCCACAGCGTCTTTTATTGGCACGCTGATGACGTTCGGGTGACGGTAAGCCACCATGTGGCCGTATTCCTTGTTCAGCACCATCTCGAACGCCTTCACGCCAAACTGCGCCGCAAGCACACGGTCGTATGCAATCGGCACGCCGCCACGCTGCAGGTGACCGAGTGTGGTCTCACGCATATCGTGTTCAAAACCAGCGGCTTTCATCTGCTCGATGAACTTCACTCCGATGCCGCCAAGCTTCACGTTCTCATAGCCAGGCTCGTTGCTCTTGGTGAAGATCTGCTGTCCGTCTTTCGGCTTCGCACCCTCACTGATGACCACGATGGCATGGCCGCGGTCGTTGTGGAAACGCTCCTCAAGTCTCTTCTTCACGATGTTGACGTCGTAAGGGAACTCTGGCAGCAGACAAACCTCGGCACCACCAGCAATTGCTGCGTTAAGCGCAATCCAGCCGGCGTCACGGCCCATGACTTCGAGCACGAAGACACGGTTGTGAGATGCCGCTGTCGTCACAAGCTTATCTACAGCTTCAGTGGCAATCTGTACTGCTGTTTGGAATCCGAAGGTGCAGTCGGTCATCGAGAGGTCGTTGTCGATGGTCTTCGGCACTCCGATGATGTTCAAGCCCTTTTCGTAAAGCTTCTGCGAAATTCTTTGCGAGCCGTCGCCACCGATATTTATGACACAGTCGACGCCCATATATTCCAGTCGGCGAATCATCTCATCGCTGCGATCGACCACTTCCCAAGTGCCGTCATTTTTCTTGACAGGCCAGCTGAACGGGCCGCCTTTATTGGTTGTCTCGATTATCGTGCCGCCACGGAAATGTATTCCGCGAACGACTTCAGGTGTCAGGCGCACTATCTCCTGCGGCTCCCAAAGCACTCCGTTGAAGGCCTGGATGCTGCCGAGAACTTCCCAGTCGGTCTCCTGCGACGCACGCTTCACAATAGCGCGAATCACCGCATTCAAACCCGGGCAGTCGCCGCCACCAGTGGTTATAAGAACTCTTTTCATTGTTTCAAATTTAATGCAATCTGTAATTCATCTAATTGCTCCTGTGCAATTGGAGATGGTGATTCCGCCATGACATCGCGGCCCTGGTTGTTTTTTGGGAATGCGATGAAGTCGCGGATTGAGTCCTGACCTCCGAAGAGTGAGCAGAGGCGGTCGAAGCCGAATGCCAATCCTGCGTGAGGTGGTGCTCCGTATTCGAAAGCGTTCATCAGGAAGCCGAACTGCTCCTGAGCCTTCTCATCGGTGAAGCCGAGGGTGTGGAACATCTTCTTTTGCAGGTTTTTGTCGTGGATACGGACTGAACCGCCGCCGACTTCAGTGCCGTTGAGCACAATGTCGTAAGCGTTTGCACGGATCTCGCCCCATTTATCAGGCTGCTCAAGGAGGTATTCATCCTCAGGTTTCGGAGCCGTGAATGGATGATGCATTGCATAGTAACGCTGTGTCTCTTCGTCCCATTCGAGAAGCGGGAAGTCGATGACCCACAATGGTTTATACACGTTAGGGTCGCGTAAGCCGAGCTGGTTACCCATCTCCAGACGCAGAGCGTTCATCTGCACTCTTGTCGGCATGGCTTTACCGCTGAGAATCAGCAACATATCGCCTGGTTTGGCATTGCACTTGTCGAGCCAAGTCTTCAAAATCTCAGGTGTGTAGAACTTATCAACCGACGACTTGATTGTGCCGTCTTCGTTGTATTTAACGTAAACGAGGCCTTTAGCTCCCACCTGTGGACGTTTCACAAAATCTGTGAGCGCGTCGGTCTGCTTGCGTGTGTAGTTGGCGCAGCCTTCAGCATTGATGGCGACCACGAGTTCAGCCTCATCGAACACCGAGAAGCCATGACCTTTCGCCACGTCGTTGAGTTCAACAAACTTCATTCCGAAACGGATATCCGGCTTGTCCGAACCATAATATTTCATTGCGTCTTGCCAAGTAATTCTTGGAAAATCGCCGAATTCGATGCCTTTGATGGTCTTGAACAGATGTTTTGCCAAGCCCTCGAACATGTTGATGACATCTTCCTGCTCAACAAACGACATCTCGCAGTCGATCTGAGTGAACTCTGGCTGACGGTCGGCACGGAGGTCTTCATCGCGGAAGCAGCGCACTATCTGGAAATAACGGTCGAAGCCTGCCACCATGAGGAGCTGTTTGAACTGCTGCGGTGACTGTGGAAGAGCGTAGAACTCGCCCGGATTCATACGTGATGGCACCACAAAGTCGCGGGCGCCTTCAGGTGTCGATTTAATCAGGCAAGGAGTCTCTATCTCGAGGAAGTCATTGCCTGACAGATATTTACGCACTTCCTGAGCCATCTTATGGCGCAAGATGATGTTATTCTTGATTGGGTTACGGCGCAGGTCGAGGTAACGGTACTTCATGCGGATGTCGTCACCGCCGTCGCTCACGTCTTCGATTGTGAACGGAGGAACTTTAGAAGTCGTCAAAATCTTGAGACTTTCCACTTTCAGCTCGATGTCGCCTGTCGGGTTTTTCGGGTTTTTCGACTCACGCTCCACCACGACGCCTTTAGCTTGAATGACGAATTCGCGTCCGATCTCGCGGGCGGTCTTCATCGTCTCAGCCGAGCTAACTCCTTCTTGCATAAAGAGTTGCGTAATACCATAACGATCACGGAGATCAATCCAAAGCAGGGCACCTTTGTCGCGAACGCGCTGCACCCAGCCGCTCAAAGTGACTTCCTGACCCACGTTGGCCATGCGAAGTTCACCACATGTATGAGTTCTAAACATATTGTTTAACTATTATATTCTACAAAATTGCAAATTTACAAAAAAATTGAAAATGCAATGATTTTATTAAAATTTTAATTTTCAAAAACAATCTTCATCTGGCAATTTCTGCAGTCAAAGTAAAGGCGGAAACGTCCGTGTGTGTTGCTAATATATAAAGGTGTCGCAGGTTTGCCTGTTTCCTTGGCGCACATACCGTTGGCATAACGGATGCAATGTTTCGTCGTCATCACCACGATTTCGCCTTCCGGCATGGTTTTTTCGAGACCGTCGTCAATGTGAGTAACAGCGTGATTCTCATAGAATTTACGGGACAAGGAATTGGTGACGTTGCCCAAATATGACAAATCGTTAACAGGGAAACCGGTTTGTAGAGACGTGCCATGGCGCGTCTCTACAGGACGTGCCGCACGATGATTTTCAACCAACGTTTTTTCCAATTCCACCACCAGCTGCCGCTTCATCTCACCCAAAACAGACGCTGGAATGAAATATATCGTATCTAATTGAATATCAATATTTTCGACAATAAATTTTGTATCACCCCATTGTGACAATTTGGTCTTAATCGTCTCGAGAGCCTTTTCAGGATTTTTCGCGATATCTTTTGGGCATTGCAGGCAAACGCTGACGTTTTCTGATGACAACTTGAAGCCATCGGATGTCTCGGAGAACTCGAGATTGATTGCAATTTTGCGGTTGCCGTTAGAATTTTCAACGAATTTTTGCCAAACGATGTCGAAGTTACGATATAAAAGGATTTCTCGACTACGCTTCGCTCCGCTCGAAATGACATTTGATGTCAAAATGACATTCCCTTCTACCCCATTTACATTAAACCCATACAATTCATTGTTTTCATCTAAGAAACAGAGTCCGTCGCCGTTGTGCAACGTTATTCCTTCTTTTAACTTGACAGTCAAGCGTTTACCATCGATTTTTTTGATTTCGCCGATGTGCTCTCCCATCGATTTCGGGGTGAACGGAGCGTCGATATTTTTCTGGCGACCATGAATAAAATAATCAGTGAAACCACGCGAAAACGACTTTTCGAGATTCGGCACGAACGATGGAGACGAAACACCTCGCGAAGAGCGTTCCAAATCCGAACGCCTCTCAATTATTTCATCAAGAGCTTTTCTGTAATAAGCCGTTGTGTTTTTCACATAATCAGCGTCTTTCAGTCGACCCTCGATTTTAAACGAAGTGATGCCGGCATCTATGAGCTCCTCGAGATTTTTCGAATTGTTCATGTCGCGCAAAGACAGCAGATGTCGGTTGGCAATCAACAACTTACCGTTTTCGTCTTCGAGATTCCAAGCAAGGCGGCAAGGCTGTGCGCACGCTCCGCGGTTCGCGGAGCGGCGCCCTATCACATGGCTCAGATAGCACTGGCCGCTATAACTCACACACAAAGCACCATGAACAAAAAACTCCAACGGCACCGTCGTCTTGGAACGAATTTCTTTTATATCATTGACACTCAACTCTCTTGCAAGCACAACCTGCTTAAAACCCACATCTTCCAAAAACTTCACCTTCTCTGCCGTCGTATTGTTGCACTGAGTCGACGCATGAAGCGCAATCGGAGGCATATCCATCATCAAAAGCGCCATATCCTGCACAATGAGAGCGTCGACTCCGGCATTGTAGCAGTCCCATGCGATTTTGCGAGCCTGCTCCAACTCGTTATCGAACAACAAAGTATTAAGCGTAACGTACACTTTGGCATCGAAAATAGCAGCGTGATTGCACAGTTTTTCGATATCCTCAATGCTGTTGCCTACTTTCTCACGCGCGCCAAAACTCGGTCCGCCAATGTACACAGCATCAGCGCCATGGTTGATGGCAGCCAACCCGACTTCAAGGTTTTTCGCTGGAGAAAGCAGTTCGATTTTTTTCACGACAATATTTTTTGCAAAAATAACTAATTTTTCTGATTACGAATAAAGAAAATGCTTCCCACATCAATCAAGTCGCCATTGTATAACTCTATGATTTTCATGCCATTACGACGGATAAACTTTTTCAGTTCCTTGCATTCTTTAAGTTTATTCAGCGAGCCGCACACCACAACGCAGTCGTCAACGAGTCCGCAGCAACCCGAAAAGAAGCCGTGATCATGACCTGGAAGCGCAATCTGATGCGGGTCGACATAAAAAACATTGCAACCGTTTTCTTCCAAAACACGTTTTATTCCAAAATCGGACGTAATAAAATTACGCTCATCCAAGGCCAACAAATTGCATCGTGTATATCCTTGATTTACATTTAGTTGCACCGATTTTGTCGATATTTTTCCATACAATTCAATAATCTTTTCATCCGTATATTTCAAGTTGTGTATCAACATATTTCCGACGCCGACAGCATTGTACGGAACCGTTGCGGGGTAAGCGTTTCCGACAGATTTACCACCATTTGCCACCTTGATATTTTCAGGTAAATCAATATCGACATTTTTCGCACAAATCACTGATTCACAATGTCTTTCATCTTTGCAAAAGAAGAAAATATCGGGATGCGACGAGATGGAAGGATACGCCTTGTCGGAGGGCTCGAGCCAGGTGACGGAACCCATTTTTGAAAGGGATTCTTTGGCCTCAGCTGGCATGGTGGCGGAGGCGATTATTACCACGTCATTTCGAGTGAAGCGAAGCGGAATCGAGAAATCTCCTGCAAATTCGACGGAGATTTCTCCGCTCCCTTCGGTCGGTCGAAATGACGGTCTTATGACGACGTGCTTATATCTTTCCTGCAATCTCTTCTTATTCTCTCCTTTATATCCTATCGCATGATTCAATTGATTTTCAGGAACTTCGATAACAATTTTATCCGACTTTTCATCAATTTTATCGAATTTCCTACCCCACAACCTACTGAATACCATTTCGGCGAAATTTTTATGATAAGGCCCCGCCACGAAGGCAGCGCCATTCAAATCGTCGGAGGTGTGGAGCCCGAGGCGTAACACTTTCACATCGTTTTCGCCGAAATACTCATAAAGCGTAGCGGATTGCTCAACAGCATCGTTCAAAGTCAAAGGCAAATAATCTCCTTTTTTATAAAGTTGCTCCAACTCTGTGTCTTTAACCACAATACACGGATAAATCCGCGTCTCCTTCGCGCCAAGTCGCACAATATCTCGAGCCGTTTGCATATCGTTTTCAAAAGTGTCGAAAGGCAAGCCCAACATCATCTGAAGCCCAAGCGTAATTCCTTCATTAACAATTATTTGCGAAGCGTTTTCGATATCTTTAAAGGTATGTCCGCGACCGCATTTACGCAAAATCATATCGTTGGTTGTTTGCGCTCCAAGCTCAATGTTTTTCATACCGAAATTTTTCAAAATCCTGACACGATTTTCGTCGATATAATCAGGACGGGTGCTGCACCTGATGCCGTTTATGACGCCTTTTTCAAGATATGGCTGCACAATTTTCAGAAAATCGTCCTGCATTTTTACTGGAAGACCTGTGAAATTTCCGCCGAAAAACGCCACTTCAACAAACCTTTCATCTTCTTTAAATGAAGCCAGATGTTTTTCAATAATTTCTTTAACATCTTGAATATCAGGAAGTTTCTGCTTTCCAGTAATGCTAAATTGATTACAATAGACGCATCTGAAAGGACACGCCAGCTCAGGCAAAAATATCGGTATGTTATAATGTTTCATTTCGACTTCAAAATTGCTAAAAATTCTTAAATAAACATGCATTTTAATCAAAATAATTCTTAACTTTGCGAGTTATTAATTCAGGAAAATTTAAATTTTAACAATATGGTAAAAAATTTGAAAAGTATCATCATTATTGCTATGATTGCTCTCATAACCATTTGTGGAGCAACAAGTTGCAAATCCTCCAAAGGATTGTCAAAAAAAGAGTACAAAGCAAGAGTTGAGCAAGCCACCAAAGACTTGAACGCTATTCTCAACAACGAAACAGAGTGGACTTTAGAAGAGCAGCAAGCTCGCGTCAACGAAATCAAAGAGACAGATTTCTCGAAAAAAAACCCTGAAATCGTCGAGATGATTGAGCGCGCAGAGGCAAAAATCGCTAATGAAATGGCTGAAAGAGACAGACTTGCACAGGAGCAGCAACTTCGCGAGCAAGAGGAGCAAAGACTTCGTGAGCTTGAGGAGCAAGCCAAGCCTAAGACAGGTCTCGCCAACTATTTCACTATGATTGCCAACGCAAAAGACACTGAGACTGCCAACCGTGCCATCAAAGAAGCTCTCGAGCTGTTCGAATCGCCTGACGCCGTCGTTCTCATCCGCCTCAACAATTATGGCGATTACGACCGTCCGACGACAGCCGCCAACTACCTTAACTATCTGAAAGACCAGAAAAGGGTAAACGTGAGCGTCGACAACGTGAAATACAACGAAGAAAACAAGATTACTGAACTCGAATTAATTAAGAAATAAGATGAAAAAGGTATTATTTGCAATAGCATTCGCATTTTTCGCATTAACAGGATATCAGGCTTTCGCACAGGAGCCAGAACTCAGTCCTGAACGCAAGCAAGCCATTGACAGCTTGGCACTTGAGAAAGTTCGCGACCTGTCAAAATATGTCAAATTGATCGGTTCCAAGAACACACCTTGGAGCGAGGCAAACCGCGTCATCGACCGCGCTGAAGAGCTCTTCGCGCCAGACGCAGAAATCGGTGTTTCGTCACTTTCAAAGACAAAAATCGAGTATTACAGAGTTCGTCAGTACCTCGAGAGACTGATGCGCCTCAACTATGACCGTGTTGAAATAGATTGGTATAAGATTCAGTATGTGTCTGATTTACAGCGCCAACCTGACGGAACATATGTCGGCGTCATCACTATCTTCCAGACATTCAAAGGCTATGACGCTGAAGGAAGACTCGTTTATCAGGACACGACAAAGAAAGATATCACTGTTTATGTTAAACGCAAAGAGACACAAATCGGCGGCCGCATCATCGGTTTCTGGGATGTGTTACTCGGCGATATGCGCGTGAAAGAAACTACACATAAATAATGAGTAAGTTATTGAAGGTTATGGTGCCGGCATTAATGCTGGCACTATGTTTTAAGGTAAACGCCCAAGTGATGGGCAACCTCGGCGACGTCCAGGTAGACGAACGTGAGTTCTACACCATGACGAAGCAGATGGGGCAGTTTATCCACAGGTTTAATTACGAGGAAGAGCCGACAGGAAAGAGATTGTACGAGAAAGACAAGGATTTTCGCAACGAAAACAAAAGAAAAGAGGCTCTACCTTTGCTGTTTGACCTCGAAAACCCAAGAACGTCGGGAACGCTGCGCAACTTCTTTGTCGAAGACCTCATAAAAAACAAACAATATCTCGAATTTCTAGGTGGCAACTGGTTTTCTGAGGTTTCCGCCAAATTCAAGTGGAAGGGCAAGGACGTCGACATAAGCTTGATCATGGCTCTGGAGAAAGACGGTCTCGGCTCGAAATGGGTTCTTTCCAACGTGTTTTTCTCCGAATTTCAGAAATATTTCCCTCAAGGTGAGTTGGCCGAACGCGAGAAACATTTTCTGCATCCGATGAGTCACGAGCTCGACTTCATGAACATTTATAAAATATTCGAAGATTCACAAACCGTCGAATATTATGCTTCCACAGATTATCAGCCAGATTATGTCACATTACTTTTTTACGAGATAAAACAAGGAAATTTGAAATTCGACCATGTCGAAAGCGTGAAGTTCCACGTCTTCCAGGTTAAAAACTGGTATTTCGAAGTATCGTGGTTCAACAGAAGCGGCTACAACTCAGGATGGCTGATTTCAAACCTAGTTTATCTCAAAGATGAAGAAAAAGAAGCACTTTTAAAGCTTTATCAACCTAAAAAATGAAAAAATTAGTCTTTTTTGCGATTTTGTTTTTATCATGCCAAGGCCTTTTCGCACAAAAAACAAGCCTTAGCAAAGCTGAAATTGAGGAATATTCGGGGCAAATCCGCCTGATGGTGAAGTATCTTGAGGAAACATTCTCATTCATCGGAAACCCGGAAGCGACAGCACAGGAAAAAGATATCATCTTTAAGGAAAGCTACGCCAAAATATTTAAAGATGACGAGGTTCAGATAGAAGACGACCTCGACGACACCCGCAGCACATATTTAAATAAAGATGTCCAGGCATATCTGAAAGACATCGACTTCTTCTTCAAAGATGTTAAATTCACATTGAAAATCGACGACATCAAGCCACAAGTCAACGAGAAGGGCGAGACGTTTTTCAAAGTTACCATGATGCGAACCATCGCAGGACATAACATCGTCGGTGACACTGTGAACAACACTTGCAAACGTTTCTTGGAAATCAATATCGACCCGTCGAAGAAAGACTTGAAGATAGTGAGCATGTACACCACCAAACCTAATGAGACTGAGGAACTTAGGGTCTGGTGGAACAGGATGCCTTCAGCCTGGAAAATGTACTTCGGTGACGACCAATTCATCCTCGACTCAATTGAGATGATGAACGTCATCCATATCTTCCGCGACTCCATCGTTATCGTTGACGACAGCCTCGTTGAGAGCACTATCGCCTGCGATATGCCGGTTTTATACGAGAAACTGACAAGCTTCACAAAGATTACGGATGTCGACGTCAGCTACAACCAGCTGATTCATTCTCTCGACCCACTCTTTGAGCTTTCAGAACTTCAAAATCTCGACTGCTCAAACACCGACGTCGAGGACATCTCCCCTATCAGGAACCTCAACAAAATCAATAAGTTAGACATCAGCAACACTTCAATAACAAATATATCAGACTTAAGATACACCAACGATATTAAAGTATTGAGAGCCAACAATATACGACTCAACGACATTGAAATTATCGGACTTTATCATCAACTGACAAACCTCTCTTTGGCTGGCACCGACGTTGATAATTTAAGCTCTTTGGAAAACTGCGAAATATTGTCAGACCTTGACATCTCAGGGTCAAAAGTAGTGAGCCTAGACAGCGTTAATTTGCCGCAATCGCTTCATTATCTTAATCTTAGCAATACCGGCATCATTGATTTATCACCGATTGAGAATCTTGAAAACCTGCAGTTGCTCATCATCGACAACACTCTTGTAACAGATTTAACTCCTGTTTCTAAGTTAAACAGACTCAACGAGTTACAGTGCAGAAACACAAATATCGCCGACATCATGCCGCTCAAAGACATGCAGCATCTTGTCAGGATTTACTGCGACAACACGCAAATCGATTCAGAAAAAGCTGAAAATTTCAGGAAAGAAAACCACAATGTGATGGTTATTTATGAGACAAAGGCGCTTCAGGAATGGTGGGACGGGCTTCATGTTTCATGGAAAAAGACCTTTGCGAAGCAAACCAACACCGAAGACAACCCAAGCCCGGAGGAGCTTCACGCAATCATAAGCATGAAATCGCTCACTTTGGATCAGACTTTCATAGATGCGACACCAATTGAAAGGCTCACAAACCTCGAACGTCTTAACATCGAAAACAGTAAAATCGTAGATCTTTCACCATTGCACGGCTTGCATAATCTGAAATATCTGAATTTGAAAAACACCAAAGTCACAGATTTAAAACCGTTAGAAAATCTCAGTAACTTGCTGGAAATCAATATAGAAAACACCGGCATCGCTAATTTGGAACCACTTTGCAACATGAACAACCTCACTATGGTAAACGCGGAAAACAGCAAAGTCGATTCAGAGCAGGTGTTTGTTCTCAAAGAAGCGCAGCCAAATGTCAAAATCATTTACCAGACTGACAAACTCAGAACCTGGTGGAACACTTTAGACGACAATTGGAGAGAGATTTTCAGGGGTATAGTCGACATGAACTCAAATCCAACGGCAGAGCAGCTTCAGGCTGTCGCCGACATAGAGGAACTCAACATCGACACAAGAGTCATGATTTCAAGTCTCGAGCCGTTGACAAAGCTTATGTTCCTTAAAAAGCTGAGTATCAAGGACAATCACATCACTGATTTAAGTCCTCTGAGTGAGACGAGGCATCTTACAGAGCTCAAGATAGACGGTAATGCCATCAACGACATCACACCGTTGGCGAATGTGAAGACCCTTGAGGTGCTGTCGATAGAGAGCACACGCGTGGTCGACATCAACGCGTTGGAAAACATGAAAAGCCTTAGAGTTCTTGATATTTCGAACACCAGCATCAAAAATATCAAAGTTTTGGCTAATTGCACAACACTTGAGGAATTGAACGTAGCGAACACAAATGTAAAAACGCTCGCACCTGTCGCGAACATAAGCTCGCTCAGATATATCAAGGCGATTGGCTCGAAAGTCAAGGCAAAGGAAATCGACGCATTAAGAAATAAAAAGCCCGAGTTGAATATTATCTATCATTAAGATAATCGTCAGATTATCCAAGTAATCGGAAACTCGTGTTCTTTCATGAACTCGTTGGTTTTCTCGATGTCGTCGGAGAAGCCGAGGAAGTATCCGCCGCCGCCGGAACCGCAGATTTTTATTTGGAAATGGACATCTTTTCGTTTCAGCGAGAAGAGAGGCAGCATGTTGTCGGTAATCATCGGGCGAAGCATAATTGTCTGATAATAAGACAGATGCGTCAGGTCATCGAAGAATTCATCGATATTGCCAGAAACAAGGGAATTGATGCAGCGACCTACGAAAGGATAATACAACTCATTGAAAGCCTTGAGGTAACGAGGGTCTTCGCGTTGTTCCTTGAAGTAGTTCACCAAAGTTTTCGTTTCACTCTTTATATTGCTGTCTATCAAGAAGATATGAATATTTTCAGGAACAAAATCCTTCTCCAAAATCTGGATTTTCTTATCTTCAGTAAGGATGAAAGGCTTGCCGAGATAGCACTGCAACGGGTCGAGGCCCGAGCTGCTGCCGTGGAAACAGTTTTCCATGTCGCCAAGGAACTTCTTAAGCACAATCGGGTCCTCTATCTCCTTTGATTTGAAACGGTCGTAAACAGCGGCTGTCAAGGCGCCGGAGCTACCGACACCGTAACCCGACGGGATGCAGGAATCGAGGAAAAGGCCTTTCTTAAGTTCAGCTCTAAACTTCTGAATATCAATATTTTCAGTAAAATATTCATCCTTCTCAAGATAGTTGGCAAAGACGTGCAGGCTACGGTTTGAGGAGTAATTTTTCTTGCCGTGGTTACGCCAGATATAATCCCAATGCGATTCGCCAGTGTAGAGAGGCATTAGAAGTGCGGGCGAGCCAAAAATCATTGAATATTCGCCAAAAAGGATAACTTTTCCGTAGTATTTTTTTATTTCCATGTCAAAAAATTATAGGTTTGTTTTATTTTGTACAATATCGTCAATGCATTGATTATCATGACAATACTGCAATAAATTTTCTTTTATAAACTGTTTCACCTGAGCATCGAAGGCATCGGGGTAAAGAAGATGCACGTTCGGACCGGCGTCGAGGGTGAAGCAAGCGGGGACTTTTGAATTGTGACGGAACTCTCGTACCAAGTCGATGATTTTCAGCGTGTTAGGCTCCATCAATTTGTATGGTGGATTTGACGTTGCCATCATCTCATGAAGTTGAAGAGCTTCAGATTCCGCTATCTCGATAAACTCGTCGATGTCGCCATTTTTTAGCACTTCGAGAAGCCGTTCCGTGTTTTTGCGAGCGGTGGCATAGCGGCTTTCCGCCAAAGGATGACCATTCATCAGTGAGTGCCCGACGCGCGACGACACGCTTTTTTCTTTGTTTGAGACTATCAAAATGCTGTCGTGATACGTTTTAAAAACCGGATGAACGACATCTTCCAACGGGACGGCGTAATCGTCGGAACTGTCTGGAACTGAAGGCGTTGCACCCCATAACGACATTACCGGGAACACTGAGCGTGCCGCGCTCCCCGACGCGAGGCGTGACAGGAACGAAGCCTTACGCATGTCAACAGGCGTAACATCGTTATTCACTACTTTCTCAATTTTTAAAAGGCACAAAACCAACGCGCTCATCGAGGCAGCACTTGAGGCGATTCCTGAAGAATGCGGAAATGAGTTACCGCTTTCTATTTCCAGGTCGAGACCTTTCAAAAAACCAAAATACTGTTGATTATCAATTAGATACTTCTCTATTTTTTCCTGAAACTTCGGTGACTCCTTACCTTCAAAAAGGAAACGCATAGTATAATTTTTATTTGCATTCTGCTTACATAAAATGAGCGTTTCGGTATGACAACGGCTCAAGGTGAAGCTGATCGAAGGGTTGTTAGGCAACTGATTGCCGTGCTTGCCCCAATATTTCACGATTGCAATATTTGAAGGTGAAGTCGCTGAAACTGAAAATCCGTTCATATCTAATTTTGTTTCAATTATGATGCAAAGATAATGATTTTTTAATTCAAAATGTACCAAAATAAGAAATTTTACGTTAATTTTGTGACGTCATTTCGAACTTGTCGAGAAATATTTCTCCACTTCGGTCGAAATGACAAATAAATATAATTACCATGAAGAGATTACAAACATTCGCTTTAATTATTGCTTTGGCAACAGCATTTTCGGCATGTTCAGATAAAAAAACCGAGCATCGTAAAGACCGCTCTGTTGGCGGCACATCAGAGATTTTGTTTGTGACGCAAAACGACGAGCAATGGGATGGTCAGATGGGACAGGCTGTCCGTGATTTCTTTGAGCAAGATCAGTATGGGCTTCCGCAGCCGGAGAAGAATTTCCGTGTGGCGCACATCAACATCACAGCACTCAACGACATGTTCAAGAGGCATCGCAACCTCATAATCGGTGAGATTGTGCCAGATTTGACAAATCCAACTATTGAGATGCAAGACGATTGGCAGGCGTCGCCGCAATATGCGATAAAGATAAAGGCAAAAGACGCTGCTTCTTGGGTTAAAGTGTTTGATTCTCAGAAAGATGAGTTAAAAACCATCTTCGACAAGAACGAGCGTGAGCGTTTTATGGAATTTTTCCGTCCGATGACGAATGTAAAGGTGATGGAGACATTGAAGACGACTTACGGCTTCACCATGACGGTGCCAGAAGGCTATTATGTGGCGAAAAACGAAAATCACTTCACCTGGATCAGGAAGGAGGAGCCTGACAAGAGTTTTGGCTTGATAATCTATCAGTTACCATACAAAAGCACTGAAGATCTGAGTGAGGCACGTATCATAAAGAAGACTGATTCCATCACCAAAAAATACATTCCTGGTCCGGCAGACGGCAGTTATATGACGTTGGATAAAGAATTTGTAAAGCCTGTTTTTAACATAATTCCTTATTTCCCGGCAGGTTACGCCGTCGAGATGCGCGGACTGTGGAAAACAGAGGGCGAGTTTATGGCGGGGCCGTATGCTTCTTACACTATCGTCAACCCGGAAGCCAACAAACTCATCACCGTGGAAGGTTACATTTACTATCCAAACAAGGCCAAACGCGACTTGTTGAGACAGCTTGAAACGATAATCTGGAGCTTAAAGTTTTAACTTCTGACCTTCCTTTACGATATCGCTCTTCAAGTTGTTTTTCTTCTTGATGTAGTCGACAGTCACATTGAATTTTTTAGCAATCTTGGAGAGATTATCTCCTGATTTCACTGTGTAAACGGTATCGCCACCAGTCTCAGGCGGATATACTTTCAGTTTCTGCCCTTCATGGATAATAGTGGACTTCAAATTGTTCCACTTTTTCAGGTCGGTGACCGAACATTTGTATTTTGCAGCAATTTTACCCAGTGTCTCGCCAGATTTCACCACGTGTGTTGTCTGCGTTGTTGAACGTTCGACAGGTTTCGCGTTGCCAGCCTGAGCCATCGGGGCACCTGAACTGTAAACAATCAGCTTCTGCCCTTCCCTCAATATGTCAGACTTTAAGTTATTCCACTTACGCAGCTGATTTACGCCCACATGATATCTTTTGGCGATAGAGCTCAGATTGTCGCCTTTTTTCACGATATGCACGCTTCTGTCTGAAATCTGTTTCATCTGTTCCAAAAGCTTCTCCTTATCGATACCGCTCTTGGTCTTAAATGTGTAAAGTTCTTTCTCGTGCTCGATATATTCGCCGACATATTTCTCCGGAATCTGAAGTACCAAAGGCTTTTTCGCCGTCGCCGGAATTATCGACTTAGTGTATTGCGGGTTGAAAAATTTGATATCCTCCATCGGGATGCCAAGCATCTCGTTAAGTTGGTCGAAATGAAGCACATCGTGCACCATGACGGTGTCTATGCCGGTTTTGATGATACCAGGGTCGAGCGGACAGATGTTATGCTCGGCAGGATAATTCATGACGTAGTTGACAGCGATAAATGCCGGGACATAGCCACGTGTTTCGCGAGGCAGATAAGGCCAAATTGCCCAGTAATTCTTGATACCTCCAGCTCTTCGGATAGCTTTTTTCACGTTACCTGCGCCTGAGTTGTACGCTGCGAGGGCGAGGAACCAGTCGCCGAACATATTATAAAGGTCGTTC
The DNA here is from genome assembly GCA_017538795.1 of Bacteroidales bacterium. Lineage (GTDB taxonomy): Bacteria > Bacteroidota > Bacteroidia > Bacteroidales > F082 > Limimorpha. Next base: position 83,352 of record JAFYIE010000051.1, read on the forward strand.
AGGTGCTGGCATGCCGCTTCCGTTGATTTCAGCGGGTCGTAGCGGTCGTCGACGAGGGTGGTGACGTTGAGTTTGTAAGTCTTTCCGGTGGCGTACATGAACTGCCATAGACCTTTAGCGCCTGCCCAAGAACCTGCGCGCGGGTTAAGTGCCGACTCCACAACAGCCAGGTATTTCAACTCCAGAGGCATGTTGTATTTGTCGAGAGTAGCCTCGAAAAGCGGGAAATAAACATCAGCCAAGCCAAGGATTCTCTCGGTTTTATCGCGTTTTTGAACTGCATAAACATCGATAAATGACTTCACATGCTTGTTGTAAACGAGTTCGATGGTCGTATTGCGGTTAAGTTCCTCAATTCGTTGAACATAGATACTGTCAGGGAACGTCGGGATGTATCCTGGAGGATAGTTGCAAGTGTTTTCCAAGCTTCCATCAAAATATGGGATAACCTTCAGAGTATCAATCATTTCCAACATATTTGACGACTCTTTTACAATACCTTTTCCTGAGTTCTCATCATCAAAAATCTGCTGAATCTGTTCCTGAATGCTGTCGGGAAGATTCGGATTTATCGAATCAAGCGTAAACGAATCATCAAGAATCGAGGTGTCTATCGAATCGTTCATAAGACACTGATTAGCAGTCAATGTGTCGTTAATAGTGTCGCCAATTTGCGCAAAAGCCAAAAAAATCAATAAGATGCAGTTCATTTTCAATATTTTTTAAAGATGCAAAATTACAAAAAATTTCAATAAAATTAACGCATATATTTAACAAATAAGTATCTTTGCACCCTAAAAATCTAGAAATTAATTTTTA
>JAFYIE010000003.1 GCA_017538795.1 Bacteroidales bacterium
ATGAGGCAAAATCAGGTGCCACATCATAAATCAATACTCTAGTCAGATAGATTGGGATGAGGAGGGCTATTCGTCTCTCAAGTTTTTTATTGAGAAAATAATCGTCGTATTTTATCGGGCTCTTTCTGATGATTCTCCCGACCACGCTCTTGAGCAGCCATTTTGCAAGAAAAAACAGCCCGAAGCCTACAACCAACAATGTAATGATGCCAACGCCTTGAGCCCAATCCTTAGCGAGATCAGCGCTGAAACGCATGCCTAAAAACAGTTTTTCAATGATTGCTAAATATTTCGTAATCATAATGTTATGGTTTTGATGGTAATAATATATTCAATGACAATGGTTTAATCTCTACGTCTACGTCTTTCGACATGAAAATCGGTTCGCCGTCGATGTTAACGAAACCTTCTTTCTCGCGAATCACTTTTATTTTCTGTGCTTTATGTATGTCAACGACATGTGTTTTGTCGATATGTTGCGTCAACAATCTTTCAGCTATGTAAGGCACTGCTAGCAGATTTGGTTTCTTAAAGATGCAGACGTCGAGCAAACCGTCGTTGAGCGAGGCGTGCGGCGACACTGCGGCATTGAAACCGAATTGGTTGCTGTTGGCAAATGAAATGAACAACGGCTCGCAGTCGAACTCTTCTTTGTCGTCTAAAATAAGATGATATTTCTCGGGCTTGAACTTGAAATATTTCTCTGTGACGAGTTTGAAATATGTCTAGAAGCCTCTGTTAGGGTCTTTCGCGAAATAATCGGCTATTATGGCATCAAAGCCCACGCCGGCGATGCTGACATAAGGCACACCGTTCACAGCTGCAGTGTCAATCTTCGACTTCACACCTTTATTAATCACCTCGGTTATAACTTTCTTTGCCTTTAAAGGCAGATGCAGATGGCGTGCCAGTCCGTTGCCAGAGCCGTATGGCACGATGGCAAAGGTCTGCCGAGCTCCAATCATGTTGGTAGCCACCTCGTTGATGGTGCCGTCGCCACCAACCGCTACGATGATATCGTATTCATCCTCAATGGCTTGCTTGGTGAGAATAGCAGCATGACCGCCATATTCAGTCAACGTAATGGTGTAGTCATATTTGTCCTTGTCAATCAATTCCTCGACAATCGAAGGGAACTTCGACTTGTCGTGATGACCCGAAATTGGGTTGACAATAAACAATATCTTTTCTTTCATTTTATATATAACTTATTGTTAATCATTCTGTTGGTATATTGCTGAAGGCGCATCTTGAACTTGCTGTCGAGCTCGTTCCAAGTGTCGTTACCTTCTTTATATATGTCGTTTATCAGGCAAGAATCAGTCTCAATGTCGAATACCGAGGTAATGTTGTTGCCATCTGATTGCAGCATATATTTGCCATCTGAATACTCATAGATATTGTTGAGATAGCTAATAAAACAAGGCTCTTGCAAGCTGTCGAACACGTTTCTGCCAAAGGAGAAGACGGTGTCGTTGTAGCCAAGAGCGGCCAACAGACTAACACCGATATCTGTTTGCTGAGCCATGATGTTTGTTCTATTTGGCTTGATAACGTTCGGCGCATAAAATGCTGTCACAATCTGATATTGTCCGTAACCGTTAAGGTAGCTGTCGAAACGGTGCTCAGGGTTCACATGGTCGCCAGCTATGATGAAGACGGTGCTGTCGAACCAGCTGTAATTAGTCATGGTTTCGAAGAACTTACGCATGGCGTCGTCTGTGTAGCGCATGGTCTTCTCAAAGTCTGTCTTGTAGTCGCCGTCCGGTAAATCATATCCTTTCGGGAGCTTGAACGGGTGGTGCGACGACAATGTAAAAACGCCAGCGGCGAAAGGCTTTTTCATCTCGTTGACCTTCTGCGCGGTGAACTGTAGGAACGGCATATCTGAAATGCCCCAGGTACCGTCGTAATCGTCGTCGTTATCGTATTCATTGCGGCCATAGTAATTGTCGAAGCCAGCAGATGTTGCCGAGGCGTTGAAGTTCATAGTGCCGTTGTTGCCACCATGGAAGAACGCCGTCGAATAGCCGTGACGCTTTAAAATGCTGCCGATGCCCTCGAGACGATTGGCAGCGTAACGCGACTCCACATAGTCTTTCGACATCAGTGATGGTAGTCCTGACAGGATAGAGGTGAGCGCCTCTATCGACTGACGTCCATTTGCCATGCCGTTGAAACTCAGGCTGTTGTCAAGCAAAGAGTCGAGAAACGGCGTGATGGAGGTCTCACGTTTTTCATTGTAAAACTTCACCATCTCCTGCCCGTGACTTTCTAAAATAATGATGAAAACATTGTAATCTTTGGTGTTGCCTTCAATGTAACGGTTGATTTTCAAGTCGTTTTGAATCGGGGAGTAGAGCTCTTCGAGTTCGTCTTCATCGTAAAAATGTAGCGGTTTCAATGCGGTTCCTGATGAGCCACGCCCAATGG
>JAFYIE010000052.1 GCA_017538795.1 Bacteroidales bacterium
GCGCAAGATATCTCGACCCGATGCTAGGAATGTGGACGTCCGTGGATCCGAAGAGGCAGCATTTTTCTCCGTACACATATGGTAGCAATAATCCGATTGCAAGAATTGATCCGGATGGAAATGCTGATTTACGAATGGCAGTATTTTATAACAGAGATCAAAATGGAAATGTCTTGCCTTCAGGCTTAAAACAAGATGTGGATAGAGTTCTTTCCGGTGCTTTGAATTCCAGGTATGATACTTATAAGGTGAAATACTTTGGAGAAAATGCATCCGCTGAGGAAATTAACAATTTTATAAATGGAGGCGATTTTGGCGCAATTGCAATGCATGGTGAGATAGATGCGGATGGTGTTTTTAACGCTCTTGATATGGATGGAAACTATATAGATGCATACGATCTTAAATTTAACGTTAAAACGCTGTTAGGAGCATGTCATTCCGAAGCTTTTATTAGATTTGAAGATGAAACAGGAAATCTTGTTGCCCCAAAATATGATGAAAATGGAATGACGAAATCTTTTGTCGAGTCCATAAACTTCTTAATTAATAATTCAGATACAAAAAATCCGTATCGTGTTGATTTTATGGGAGGGGAAAAAGATTGAAATGGTTCTGTTTTATGGTTGCGTGCATAACAAATGCGTTGGCTCAATCGTATTATTATAATGCATATGAAGATTTTTTTGTAGATGAAAGGGATGGTAATATATACCATATATTTGAAACAGGTTCGTCTAAGTGGTTTGTTGAAGATCTTCAGTATGTTCCGAAAGCCACTGTTTGGACGAATGTAAAGAATGGAGAGCTATACTGTGAATCTAATCTTAATTTGAAAAGTATCGCAACTGACGAAAGTGATTTTTATTTAAACAATTTGCAGAAAACTTCAATTGAGAATTGTCGTAAGGTTTATTACAAATGGAATTTGGCTGTGAATTCGTGCCCACAGGGATGGCATTTGGCAAGAACAGAAGAATGGCTTGAAATGTCTGCCTTTTTAAAAAAATATCCCTTTTTGCAAAATGTTGTTTTTTTTGATTATCCCAAATATTATGTTAGTTATAATTATGGAAAAGAAAAAAATAAATTTGTAATGTATGATCATTTGTCAATGTGGTGGAGTGCTGATTTGGATGTCAAATGGAAAAAAAATACTCGAGCTAACGTAACTCATTTTCGAAACAAAAAAGTTGAGATAATGAAAAATAGCCATATGGGAAGTGTTTTATGGACTTATAATCCAACAAAATCATGGAAACTCTTGCCCGCTCGATGTGTTGAAAATAAAGAGGGAATTAATTACTCCATCTATATACCCAAAATTGATACATCTTCATTAATAAAATATGGACATGGGGTAAAAATAAAATCAAACGAAGTGTCAAAATTAAGATTAGATCAACTGATGTAGTTGTTCCTGTTGTGGGTATTGCATGATTTAATAAGAGGGAGAATTTGAACTGATTCCCCAAAAGTTAGATATAACTTTCGGGGTTCTCCTTATCTATGCACCCCTTCAGTTTTTCTGTTTGTTGTCTTTTTACCATCCCACAATCCTGCTTCCGGTAGTGTCAGGGGTTTTTCGCAAAAATAGCGAAGCGTTTGTTCCAACATCAGATATAGGCCAATCTCCAGAGCCGCGTAATCGAGACCCGTACTTATTAAGACCTGGCGGGCCGTGTGAGGGCTTCCCAGACGCAGCGCCAGATTGATTCCGGTTGGGTGTCCGTCGTGGGGTACGACCGTCTTGACCGTGTAATTTATACGGGAAAATGGGAAACGTCGCTTGACGAGGACGCCCTCAGAGAATATTTTAACAACGTGGACAACCAGGATTCTCCAGCAGTAGACGAACTAACTCCCGGTACGGTGACGCGCACGTTTTATGACCGCATGCCTGCGATTGATACCTTGGGCGTGAAACTGTATCCGGCAGATGTCGTCGCCGTTCCCGATAACCTTCGTGGTCGTGTGGCTGCGGTGGTGTCCGACGTACGTGCGGTATATGACGAAGACGGCAATGCGATAAAGACTTCGGACGGCAAGGAAGATAGTGTCGTGCGCGTATCCACGGCGAATTCGTACGACAAGTATGGCCGCATTGTGGCCAACTACTCCTACGACCCGACAATGCCTGTTGACAGCTTGGAAACGCTTGCCGTGACCACCCAGTATGACCTCGGCGGCAAGGTAATCGCTGTAATGAAGTACCCTTATGGCATAAACGGAATGAGTTGGACACGCAACGTGGTAGAAAATTACATATATGACCGCCTTGGCCGTATAAGCGCAATCAACACAAAGAATGGAGGCGCGTCGACATCGGAGATTGTGCGCTACGAGTATTACCCGACTGGGAGCGTGAAGACTGTGACTATGGGTAACTCGGTTACGCTTACCTACACCTACCACATCAGCGGTGCTGTGAAGACTGCGACCATACAGTCTGCTGATGGGAAGACCCTTTACGCCGATACGCTTTATTACGAAGACTGTAACGGCAACGGCTGTACTCCCCAGTACAACGGAAACATCAGCCGCATGGTGCACGAGCTGGCCCATGGCAACGACGCCTTTGCGAAAAGACGTGATGTCAAGTATACTTATGACCTCCTGAACAGGTTGACGAGGGTGGACGATGCCGGGGAAGACTACTTTGACGAGTATTTCGCCTATGACGAACAGGGTCGCATTGTCGCCCAGCGCCGCGATACGAGCATCGCGAAGAACGTGGGTGGCGAGTACACCTACGAATCCGGCACGAACCGTCTGAAGTCCGTGGCAATGGGCATGGGTGGTACTGCTGATGAACGTCCCATGTCGGATGCGGACAATTTCGTGTATGACCGGGACGGCCGTCTGGTCGAAGATAGATCCAAACATTTGACGATTACCTATGACTGGCGTGGTATGCCCGTGGAATTTAAGCGGGAAACCGCCTGCAACTATCACGGCCACCCGCTGTGCGATTCCACGAAACTCGTGATGGACTACGACGGTACGGGCAGGCGCATCTCCAAGACTCGCGCTCGTAAGGAATTCGGTGGGGATTGGGAAACCGAACTCGTGACCCACTACACTGGAATTGGCACGGAGGTCCGCGAGAATCCTGTGAATGGCGAGACGAAGGTGGTGGTGAATCTGCCGAACGGTCTCGGACGCTACATGCCGGAGGATGCA
>JAFYIE010000053.1 GCA_017538795.1 Bacteroidales bacterium
ATTTTCGGCAAACGGAGAACCGCAACCTGAAAAAAAGCCGGACACAACGTACCTAGCGGCATTTTATAACAGCTATTTCGTAAATCTCGTGTACGAAAATGCGGTCAAGAACATTCACAGGACTTTGATAAAGAAACGCTTCACCGGCTGGGAACTGAACTACATCCGCATCGGTTCAAAGCGTTACCTAGCTTTCATCGGAACCTCTATCGATTCTAACGACGATGGCTACTTGAACGACCTGGACAATGGACATTTTTATCTCTATGACATAGACGCGAACGCCTTGAAAGAGGTTACAATCCCGAACATGGAGATTTTGCACTACTACCTGATGAAAAATACATCGTACTTGATTTTTGATGTGAAAGACACAAAACGCCCGGAATCACACAAGAACGAGCGGTTTATGTACCGCTATGACACCAACACAGGAAAGTACGAAGACATCATCCCCCAAGAAGAAAAGAAGCTACATCTGAAGTTGATAATGAAGTAAGGCACGGGCTTTGAGCCATGAGCAATGAGCAGTGAGCCATGAGCTGTAAATTCCTCATACCTCAAAGCGACCGAAGGTCGCGACCTCATGCCTCAAAGGGGCTTTAGCCCCGACCTCATACCTAGAGATTGCTTCAGGGCTTCGCCCTTCGCAATGAACTATGTTAAAAAACAAGGCTTCTTGTGTAAAAAATTAGCATCATATGTAGTCTGATTCTTGATTAACGAGAACGCAATTTTGACCAGCTTGTAGGCCACGGCGACGAGGGCCACCATCTTGGCCTTGCCCTTTTCAACAAGCCGTTCATAAAGACTTCTGCACGACGCATTGAACTTAATCGCCGACCAGGCACACATATACAGAAGCCTCCGTATCCGGGACATGCCCATCTTGCATATCCTTGACTTGCCATGGACGCTACTGCCTGAAACAAAAAGTCGCGGGCACAATCCGTAATAGGAGCAGACTTGTCTGCTATTTTCGAACTTCCGCATATCCGACGTGGTCGCAATGAGTACCGCTGCAGTCTTTTTCCCTATGCCGGGGATGCCCTGGAGACGCTCGAAGTCGTCATGGTTGTGCTTGTCTATGATAGACTCGATCTCCTTCTCGATTTTGCTGATTCGCCTGGCAAGGATGTCCCTCTGCTCGCGGATGGACATCTTCACCATCTTGCTTTGGACACTGGCGTACTTCAAGGCTTCTTCTTGGTTCCTGAGCTGCGTCTGCTGTTTCTGCAGCAGGTCCAGAAGGGATAGTAGCTGCTTGACCTCCACGTACTCTGGGGCGTCAGGGATGAACGGGACCATGCATCCGTCATTCGTCTTCGCGTAATCCGCTATCGTTGCCGCATCCTTGCTGTCCGTTTTCGCCCGATTCATACGCATCTTGGAAAAGTGACTGACCGAGAGTGGGTTCACGACGAAAACCTTCTTTTCGGAATTGTAAAGCGATATCGCCAGCCGGAGATGATACGTCCCGGTGGCTTCCATGACACACGAATCGTCCTCGCAAACATTTGCGACGAACTGGGATATGTCGGCATCATCGTACCTGTAATGCTTGATGACGGCGGTCCCGTCCTCGGACAGGAAACAGGCGTCGAAACTCGACTTGGAGATGTCTATTCCAATGTATCTTTTTATATTTTGCATGAGGGTCTCCCTTAAGAAACGGCAGGGCTGCTCTTGCGCTACATCAATTCTGAATACGAGTTCCTACACTCAATGAACTATCCGAAGTAGCAAGAGAGACAGGTGGTGGCGTTGCATTGCGAACGGTCTTTGGGGACCAATGACAAGAAACCGCCTTTATCCACCCGCTCTGCTGTTTTCTTTAAAGTTTAATATAGAATGACAAATTTCCCCTAACCACCAACCACTGTTTACTGTCTACTGTCTACTTGTACTCTCGCTTCGCTCAAGTACCAAATGCTCGGCTCGGCCATGTTCAAGCAAGCTTGACCGTGGCGCTCGCCTTACGCATTTGTCCTACTGTCTACTTTACTATTTTTCTCTCGTCTTTCGTCTGTAGGGCGAAGCCCGTTCTCTCGTCTAACACCTCACACCTCAAAGGGGCGAAGC
>JAFYIE010000054.1 GCA_017538795.1 Bacteroidales bacterium
AAGCAATATCGCTCCAAAATCAAAATCAAGAGCAAACGACGAATACATCCAATTCAGCGTGGCAAACAGCGAGTACGAAGATGCGACATATGCCGTATTTAACGATGGTTATGGATTGGATAAGATAAGTCACCGTAATCCTGACATCCCGATGATTTATATCAATCAGAATGGTGAAGATTACGCGGTTGCCACGATGAGCGATGGTATCAAATCGTTTAACCTGAACTTCAAGGCCAAGACAACAGGCAAATATACTTTGAGATACAAGACTTCAGGCGATTTCAGCTATCTGCATGTTATCGACCGCCTCACAGGCAAGGATATCGACATGCTTGCCGATGAAGTGTATTCGTTTATCGCCTCGCCTAAAGACACCGACGCACGATTTATCGTCCGCCTCAACTATACCTCGGGTAATGCCAACAACGACATTTTCGCATACCAAAGCGAATCGGATATAGTGGTTTACGGCGAAGGTGAACTGCAGGTGTTCGATGTGATGGGACGCATGGTGAAAACCCAACGCATCAACGGTGTGGAGACGGTTAACGTCAACGCAACAGGAGTTTATATTTTTAAACTGAATGAGAAAACACAGAAGATAGTAGTGAGATAGTAAAGGCGCGGCCGGCATTAAGGGCGTTAATGGCATTAATGGCTTTAAGGGCATTAATGACGGCCGCCAGGAAGTTAATAAAGGACAATCAAAAAAAGCATACAATCATGAAAAAGATATTTTTTGCAATAGCTATTATTTTTACGATGAGCTTCAGCTTGTTGGCACAGAGATCAGATAACTTCTGGGTTGATGATAACTTCAATCGTGTTGATGACGATCTTCCTTGGCTGACAACAATCGCTGTGGGACATGTTCTTACAGATAATGATGCTAATAATACTCCTCTTGGCAGCGGATTATTAGTACTTACTGCCCTTGGCGGAGGCTACGCGCTGACGCGAAAACGCAAAAATTAAGTTAGTCAGTTAACTGAACAACTGAATAACAGAACAACTAAAAAAAGTTAAAATTGTTGGTTCAACATTTTAACTTTTTTTTTATTTTTGCCGCTTAATTTTCAAACCTAATACAAAAATGAGCGGATTTTTCGGCGTAGTATCCAAAAGGCCATGCATCTCAGACCTTTTCTACGGTATTGATTATCATTCACATCTTGGAACAACGGCAGGCGGTATCTGCACCTTCGACGGCGAGACCTTCCACCGTGACATCCACAGCCTCAAAGGCTCTTATTTCAGAACCAAATTTGAAGACGACCTCCCTAAGTTTACCGGCAACAGCGGCATCGGCATCATCAGCGACACCGACGCACAGCCTATCGTGGTGAACTCACACCTCGGCAAGTTTGCCATCGTCACAGTGGCGAAGATCACCAACATCAAGGAACTCGAGAAAGAGTGTCTCGACAACAAACCGCACGTCGCAGAGTTGAGTCATGGCGACACCACCCCAACCGAGCTGGTGGCGTTGCTCATCATCCAGGGCAAGGACTTCGTC
>JAFYIE010000055.1 GCA_017538795.1 Bacteroidales bacterium
AACAGCGTTGGTCAGGTTGTTGTGAGCGGCAACGCTAACGGCAGAACAGCCCTCAATGTTAATGGTTTGAACGGTGTCTACTTCTTGAGAATCATTGCTGATGGCGATGTCATCGTAAGAAAAGTCACTGTCAAGTAAAAAAAATAAAAAAAATATTTTTAAGGATGTCGGTTGTCGGCATCCTTTTTTTTTATATCTTTGCGAGCTATTAATTAAATAAGGTATAAAAATTGATTAAAAATTATTAAACCATTTTTATAATTATGAGAAAATCATTATTACTAACAACTTTGTTCCTGGTATTCTCATTTATGGGATTTGCACAGGAATGGCATGGGATCACAAGTGATTCTCCTGCAAAGATGAAGCAGACGTTAGTCTCTTCAACAGAAAATGAGATCGTCGTCAACGTAAATCTCGACGGTTTCTACACACAGAGTGTGACAACACCTAACGGCAAACAGGTCGAGGTCAGTGTTGATGGCATGGCTTTCGAGCTGGAGGCTGGCGCACCACAACTTTCGTACGCTGTCATCCCGGTCATGATCGGTGACTTGGCAGAGATGAAAGTTGCTGTTACAAACTCAACTTATGTTGACTATGAGAACGTTGAGGTTGCTCCTTCAAAAGGTAACTTCAGCCGTCAAATCAATCCGGAGGATGTTCCTTACACCTACGGCGAGATGTATTCACAGGATGCATTCTGGCCGGCAGAACAGGCTACTCTTAATGCTCCTTACATTATCAGAGACTTCCGCGGTCAGAACATCGTGGTTCGCCCATTCGCTTACAACCCTGTGACAAAGACATTGCGTGTTTACACAAGCATGACAATTGCTATGACAAAGGTTAGCGACAACGGCGAGAACCAGAAGGTCGCCCGCAGAAGCAACACTATCAAGGTTGATCCGGAACAGAAGGCTATGTATGGCCAGCGTTTCATCAACTTCAATGAGACAAGCAAGACCTATACCTTCGACGAAGACTATGGTGAGATGCTTATCATCTGCGCTGATCAGTATATGAGCAATGTGGAGCCATTGGTTGAATGGAAGAACAAGTCAGGTCGTCCAACCACAATGGTTAGCGTTACAACAGCCGGTGGTAACAACATTGAAAGCATCAAGAACTATGTCCAGAGCTTCTATAACGACCCGAGCCACAATCTTGAGTTCTTGCTTCTCGTTGGTGAATACAACGACATCACACCTAAGAACTATGGTTCAGGCTCAGGTGGTACATGCTATTCAGACAACTACCTTGGCAAGTTGGAAGGCAACGATGACTACCTCGAGATTTTGGTAGGCCGTTTGTCAGTTTCTAACGCCGCTGACGCAGATTTGCAGGTCAACAAGAGCATTTACTACGAGCGTGACGTGCAGGCAGGCGCAGTATGGGGCGACAAAGGTATGGGTATCGGTTACTATGGCGCAGGTAGCGGTCACTATGGTGAGGATGACTATCAGCACATTGACTTGATCCGCGACAAACTTTTAGATTACACATACGGAACAGTTACAGAGCATCACGGCGGTTCAGGCGGTGACGCAAGCGTTGCAACAATCAGCGGTACCATCAACCAGGGTATCAGCATTATCAACTACTGCAACCACGGTTCAGAGACATCATGGGGTGTTGCCAACTACAGCACCAGCAATGTGGCAGCTTTGACAAATGACAATATGCTTCCAGTCGTATGGTCGGTGGCTTGCTTGAATGGTAAGTTCGATGTCGGCACATGCTTCGCCGAGTCATGGCTCCGCGCAAAGAACAATTCAACAGGTAATCCTACAGGTGCTGTCGCAGGTATGTTCTCATTCGTGTCACAACCTTGGGTTCCACCAATGTACGGCCATGACGAGATGGTCGACATCTTGTGCAGACGTACAGGACACGAGAATGAGCCATTCAACCACACAATTGGTGGCGCTTCATTGAACGGAAGTATGTACGTCCTCGATATGGCTCCAGGCGATTCATATCAGACATTCAACACATGGATTCTCTTCGGTGACCCATCAGCAGTGATTAGAACAGCTATCCCTACAGCAATGAACGTTACAGCAGCACCATCAGTGTTGATGCTCGGTATGACAGAACTTGAACTTACAGTTGATGCTGAATATGCCATTGCAACATTGTCGTTGAACGGTGAGATTATTGCATCAGAAAGAGTTGTCAATGGTCAGTGCAATATGCAGTTCCCAGCTTTGTCGAATGTTGGCGATGCAGACCTTGTTATCGTTGGTTTCAACAAAGAAACTTACATGGGCACAGTCGAGGTTGTTCCTGCAGAAGGCGCATACGTTACAGTTAACGCTTATGCAATGAGCGCTCCTCAGGCTAATTACGGCGAGACAATTGACATGTCAATCGAGTTCAAGAATGTCGGTGTTGAGACTGCAAACAACATCACAGCTACAATTTCAACAGAAAACGAATATGTGACAATCCTTTCAGGTGAAGGTTCGGTCGCAAGCTTGGCACCAGACGCAACAGCAACAGTTGAAGGATTCCAGTTTGAAGTCGCCGCTAACGTTCCAGATGGTACAATAGCACAAATTGATGTCGATGTCACAGACGGCACAAATGTTTGGGTCGGCAAGATTAATGTTGACCTCCACGCTCCAGTCGTTGCTTTGGAAGCTTTGAGCGTTACAGACGAAGCTGTTTCGTTTACATTGAAGAACAACGGTTCAGCTCCATTCTATGGTGGTGAGTTGAATATCACAAGCTGCTCGCCAGACTTGGTGTTCGATCCAGAAACAACAACATTTGACGATGCTGTCGCAGGTGGCGAGTCAAAGACTTTGACAGTAGCTTACACTGTTGACGAAAGCGTTGAACCAGGTACAACATTTGAAGTTGCATACGAGGTGACAACAGGTCTCTTCACTATCAGCGATCTCTTCGTTGTTTCATACGGCGCTATCATGGAAGACTTTGAAAGCGGTGCTTTCGGTGAAAACTGGACAGTGAGTACAACTAACCCATGGGGCATTGTTTCTGGCGGCAGAGGCAACTACTGCGCTAAGTCAAACAACAACGGTCAGCACAACTCATCAGGTTACATGCAGTTGCAGGTCAACGTGTTGGCTGCAGGTGAGTTGACATTCTGGTACAAAGTGTCATCAGAGAACAATTATGACAAGCTTCACTTCTACATGGACGGTCAGGAGAAGGGCGTGTGGTCAGGCACAGTTGAATGGTCAGAATTCACACAGGCTGTGACAGTTGGTAACCACACCTTCAAGTGGGAATACACCAAGGATACGTCAGTGAGCTCAGGTGAAGACTGCGCTTGGGTTGACGATATCAAGTTCCCACCAACAAATGTCATCACATTCATCGCTCCAGCTACAGACCTCGAAGCAGTTGTCGACGGACACAATGTCGCTCTCACATGGGCAGCATCGGCAGACGCAGTGTCATACGTTGTGAAACGTGACGGCGAGACAGTCGGAACAGTCACAGAGACATCATTCTCAGAAGAGATTGAAGAGGAAGGCACATACAAATATTCAGTGTAT
>JAFYIE010000056.1 GCA_017538795.1 Bacteroidales bacterium
GCAGTCTGTTGGCAAGCGACACAAATCCGCTGTAAGCCGACTGATGCTCGGTAAACATCGTGTCGCAATAAGAAAGTTCATGCCACAATGCAATGGAATGTCTCATCCGCTGGCGTTGTATAAACTGTTTCAGCGTGCAGCGATGTTGTTTATTATTATGCGCAACACGCATAATTCTTTTTCCCTGTTTCTCATAAATGGTAACTCCCGCTTTTGGCGATCTCCCGATTATTGATAATCCTGTTGTTTGTTTTTTCTTCATAGTTTGTAAGTATTAGCATTGATAATGACAAGTAGTAACCAGGAAGTAACCCTAATATATATTCGTTCTATAATCGTCTGTTATTTGATAGTTATTCGATTTAAAAACGAACAACAATCGAGTAAGAATCGAACAACAATCGAATAATAGACCTGTTTAGTACGAGGCAACCATATGGTTATATGCATGTTAGTACTTAGTTACACCTTGCAAAGATAGTAATTTTGTTTTATTTCTTCAAGAATTTGTTTGTCATATTTCCGATGGTAATGAAATATAATCCTTCAGGCATTAACGAGACATCAATTAGTTGGTTTTCAGATGCGATTTTGCCAGATATTATGGTTTGCCCCATCATGTTAGTGATGCGGTATTCTGAATTGATATTTTCCGATAGGACGAATAGGACATCATGGGACGGGTTCGGATATATTTCAAATCTTCTCGTTTCGTTTTCTTCAACGGCGTTTGGTTCCACAGCGTTGATGGCGGCGAGGGCATCAACACGGCCCACACCTGTGATGTTGCTTTTGTTTGGAGTTAGTTTCAACGATGTTTCCTCCAAAATCCTGCAGATATCAGCTGGCATAAGGTTGGGGTTTTTCTGCAGCATCAGTGCGACAATGCCTGCCACGCATGGTGTTGCCTGCGAGGTACCGTCATAAAAGGTATAGCCGCTTGTGTTCTGATAATCCAACGACTTGATGTTTACACCTGGAGCGCACACATCGGGACGGATGAGACCGATGCCGGGTTCGTAGGCATAGTCGCCAAACTCAGTGTCCTGCCAGGTGACAGGTCCCCGAGAGGTGAATTCGGCAGCAGCATCATTGTAGTCAACAGCACCGACAGACACTACACAGCTCAAACCACCTGGATTGACCATCTGGTCGGGGTCGAGATATGGCGGTGGACAGCTACCTGGCACGCGCACGTTGTTCGGTATTGGATAAGCCATCTGAAGAATGCTGTATCCTTCGTTGCCTGCACAGACTAAAGCGACGATGCCGGCATCCAAGATAGACTCGCAAGTGCGGCGGAAAATTTCCTTGTCAGTGATACCGGCGCCTGCCATTCCCTGCGACAAGTTGATCAGGTCGCATCCATGCTCCACGGCCCATTCCATGCCTCCCGCGATGTTAACAGCGCCTCCAAAGCCATCGGCAGCAGTGGTCTTCACGCACATCAAAGTGGCATCGGGAGCTACACCCGTTTGCGAGCCTGAAGTGCCGTCACCACAGACAATTCCAGCGACATGAGTACCATGACCTTTGTCATCCATTGGGTCGTCGTCATTGTTCACAATATCGTAGCCATGATGCGGAAATTCGTCGCCACCATCCCACAGATGGTCGGCCACATCAGCATGCTCATAGTTTACACCCGAATCAACAACAGCAACGATGACACCTGCACCGGTATAACCCTGCGCCCAAACCTGGTCTGCATTGACCTGCAATACGTTAGGGGTTATTTCGCGCGATGCATCTGTGGTAGAGACGCAAAATTTTGCGTCTTTACATTCTGGTATCACATTCTGTTTTTTGTTAAAACCGATAATCTCTACATTCTCACGATTGGCAATTTCCATAATCACAGCCTTCGTTGCCGAAAAATACAACGTATTTGCAAAATGCAATGATGAGACATTGTTGATTTTTGCAGTGTTTTCAAGGTAATCGACAAGGTTTTTCTGCGATTTTTCAGCAAATGTTTTCAGTTCTTTTGCCACAAAATCCCGGCGCTCAGCACGTGTAGCAAACGCATCGGCCTTCTGATTGAGTAGAGTTCTGTCGTAGCGGTCCTTCATCACCACAACGACATCGATTTCATCGTCATACGCCCGACGATTCATCTCATTAAGCAGTTGATTGTCAATGTTTTGAGCATTTATAAGAGATGCACAAAAAATCAAGATTAAGGTTAAAAGAGATTTTTTCATAGTCATTGTTTAATAATCATGCAAAGATAAAAAATTTTTCAAATCGGCTGCACGAGACAAAGAAATTAGTATTTTTGCAAGTGTATTTAAAACAATTGTTATGAGAGCTTTACGAATAATTAACGACAAAATGACGAAACCTGTCAACACCAAAACCAAAGTTTATCCACAGGCTCCAGAAGGCTGCATCTCATTGGAGGAATTCAGCGACCGACTGGAGGAAACCATTTTAAAGAAAATATGAAATATTATAGAGTATCTGTATCAAAAACCAACAATTAATACCATCAAAGATGGTTAAAGGGTAATCATATTTAGGGGGGTTAATTTTTCAAAAATTTCGTTGTTCGACTGTCGATGGTGATGAAATAAACGCCATTGGGCAGGTTGGAATAATCGATTTGTTGCGATTCTGAATCAATCATGCCTTTCATCAGGATATGACCCATTACGTCGATAATTTGATATTCGGTAGGATATTGACAATCACCAAAAACATAGTTTTCTGCTAATCCGTAGTTTTCTGAAACCAGTTGGACATCATAAACAAAAGTCTCGCGGTCGGCTACTGTCAGTGTGAAAGTTTTTGGGCGATAACCATCGCAAGAAAATGTCACCTCGTAAGTGCCGCCTTTGATTGGACGATGGTAGTCGCCTGCAGGCATGTGGCTGCTAACCTCCGAGCCGTGATGGTCGTGACCTTCGATGAAGACTGTAGCCTTCAAGGGTTCGCCTGTAATTGAGTCGGTTACGGTACCGTGAATCCCATAAAGGCTTTGCTCCATGTAACACAGCATGCTCTCGTGGTTATAAGTCCAGTACATCGGCATCTGCGACGGGTCGGGTGTGTGTGAAAATGAGCACTCGATGGTCACCTCACGGCACTGGGCATAATAGTTCATATAATCCTGCCTGCTGCCATAGATAGGGAACCAAACATAACCGTTTACAATACCATTGTTATAGTCGCTCATATATACCGGGTCATGTTGGTGGGTTAAGTCGGCATATTCATGACAAACCAGCTGCCACCATGTATCGTCGGGATGAAGCGGCTGGTAAGTGTCCCAAGGATAGTTCATCACTTCGGCGCCGCCATGATAGTTGGCAGCCATCGTAAAAGGATATTGCTCAGCCAGTTCCATCATCCAAAGCGTTTCAGGC
This sequence comes from Bacteroidales bacterium, assembly GCA_017538795.1. Classification (GTDB taxonomy): domain Bacteria; phylum Bacteroidota; class Bacteroidia; order Bacteroidales; family F082; genus Limimorpha. The sequence continues at coordinate 3,369 of JAFYIE010000056.1, forward strand.
TGATATTCGTAACCATCGGGATGCGGACCGTTGTCGAAATCCGGATAGTTGCGGTTTAGGTCGACGTCGTTTGCATTGCGGCGTCTGGCTCCACTTACGGTGTTATTGCCACTATAATAAGTTCCGTCGGGATTGGTGCAAGGTGAAATGAAGATATCGATATTCTCTATCAGATTCAAAATCCGAGGATCGTCGCTGGTGCAAAACTCATCAATAAGCCGAAGCATCAGCATCATGCCAGTCAGCTCGTCGCCGTGCATGGTGGAGGTGTAAAGAAACTTCGGTTTGCCGTCCGGCTCGCCGTTGTTGATGCGGCAAAACATCAGCTTGCGTCCGCTTGCAAGAGTTCCCAGTTCCAAATAAGAGCATCTTTCGGGATAATCATTGGCATACTGCTGCATCATATCCTGATAAGCATTGTAGGTCGGATAAGCGTCCCAGTCGTAGGCTTCGCGGTTGGAGCCGTCCCACATGGCATAATCCTGCTCCATTGATGGAGGAGTGAGCAATGTAGGATGATAACCCTTAGCCAAAAGTTGCTGATATTGCTCGGTGTTTGCATAGCAAATCAGGTTCTGGCCATCCAGTTTGTCGATGGAGCAGAGGCGAGTCAGCTGAGCCGCCTCCTCGGGTTGTTGAATCTCAATGTAGAAATAATATTCCCCACGCGCGGCCATCAGAGCCTCAAGATCGGATTGGGCTTTAGCACATCCGAAAATCCAGACAAAAACCAACGAAAGCAGTATTCTTTTCATGACATTTATTTGATGATAAATTTCTGTGTAGAGACGTCATAATTTGTCGTCTTATTGGTTAAAGTTATGAAATAAATGCCTTTAGCTAGTGATGATACGTCAATCATCTGATTTTCTGATGTGATATTGCCATTCATAATGGTTTGACCCACTGTGTTTGTGATGCGATATTCTGAATGGATACTTTCCGATAGGACAAATAGGACATCATGGGACGGATTCGGATAAACCACAAATCCGTTTTCAGCATCGATTTCATCAACGTCCAAATGATGTTGTTCATAAATCTCGTCGCAATCCTGGTCGCCGTTTTGATATACCAGTTCGCCGTCCTGCCAGAAGCAACGGATGCCTTCCACACGATAACCCTTGTTCATCAGTTTTTCGGGGAAGAAGCTGGTCAAATGGCCTATGCCGCAGATGATGTCACCCGTAAAGATGTCGTCCGGGTCGCTGATGCTGAGCATTTTATAATTCTGACTCTTGTAAGTGACGGTTTGTGCCGCATCCACATGCACCGGAATGGTCTGCGTGCCAACCTTGATTTCCCATTCGTCACCGACTTCGGCTCCAAAGTCATAAAGCGTTGTGAATTCTCCCAAAGTCTTGTTCCACCAATAAACCTTGTTATATTCCTCATAGATGTATTCATGAGTGATAATATCTGATTTGTCATATAGAGTGTTGATTCTCACAAGAATATGAATCGGCTGGTCGTTGATGGTGGTATCGGCGGCACATTCAAGATATTGATAGGTAACACTGCCATTGTCATTAGTGATTTCATAATACCATTCGGTACCGATAGGGAACATTTCCGGAACTACTTCAATGTTATCCAAATGAACAGTGAAATGTTTTATATTTGAACCGTCGATAAACATGTAAGATGTTGAAACAGTGGCTGTTATATCTTGATAAAATGGCAAAGTGTCGTTTTCTATAATACAATAAGGTTGAAAACCGTCTTCATGCGGATTATCAATAAAATACTCGAACTCATCCGAGACAATTGCTATATCAAGACCGATTGGAGGATATGGTCCCATTGGGGGATAACATGTCGGCTCGAGTTGTCCGTAGAGTGTTCTTTCGCCCACACTTTCAACTTCCCGAATCTCAATAGTATGAACCTCATTGCCATATAAATCATAGACACTGCCGCTGATTCCAGCTATTGTTGAGTTAGTGTAATCATTCCAAAGAGGTCCAAACCAACTTTTTTCAATCAGTTTTCCTTCATTTGTCAGATAGAATTCTTGCAATCCGTCGCTGCATGAAAGATATTTGTCTTCATTACAAGGCAAAATCATACACACATTGCCAGGCATTATTATTCCATTGATATTCAAGTCGGAAGAATAAGGGATGATATCATATAAATTTAAAATTGGAAGATCATAATCGGGCCAAGTCTCGGCTATCCCTACAAAAGTATATATTCCATCACCGATATCCAACGTTAAGCCGTTGAAAGTCACAGGAAATTCAGTCTGCAATTCGCCATTGATTGCCACATAATATTTCGGATTTAAATAATAATCTGTGATTTGCGGAATTTCATCAATACTCCAACTCAGCAGATATCCTGTCGAATAACTGTAAATTGCATTATTATATTGCTGAATATCAACAACTTGAAAAGTATTTCCATTGTCATCTTCCATATAATGATAAGTTCCTGTCACATCCATTTCACTTCCTAACGGAATAGTGTCGTATTTAACAATCAGATTATCTGCATTTGGATTCGGCCAAAAACCATTTACCATGACGTAGCAGGTGTCAATCAAATTTATAATTGCAAAATGGTAGTCGTTTACGTTGTTTTCGAAATAAGGAGCATTGATTTTAGCTAAAGTGCCAATTCCAGATACTATTTCATCGGCATCAATAACACTCTTGTAATACCGACCATTGCCATGGAAATACAAATGGTTGTCACGACCTTTGAAGATGCTAGCTCCACTGCCGCCACCTGGAGCCGGATTATCGGTTGGCAATGCCTCCCCAATATCAAAGAAATGCTCGCCATGGTCGGTGGAGTAATTTAAAACTGCCGTACAATCATTATAATTGTAGCGTAAATGGTAAACGACCCCATTGTCAGAAACAGCTATTGTTTGACCGTCAATGAGATAAAAACCAGGTTCGTGTTGGAAGCCACCGAGCGAGCCCCATAATGCTCCCGCCACGATATTGCCATCGGGGTCGAATTCCATTTGATGAATTGCTGCGCCATCGAATGCTACAAGTTCCCAGTTTTGCATGTCGGAGAGGGTGGTGTGGAAAATGCCACTATCCTCACCTGAATAGTACCATTTGCTGGCGTACACATCCCCCGCTTCGTTGACAATCACATCGCCAACTTGATGGTAATCATCCATTTCAATACCTCCAAAATTCCATGTCGTGCCGCCGTCAAGGGTGTAGTACATTTCACCATTCAAGGACCACACTACTACGATATTATTGGAGACTGCATATATCCCTCCAATATCATTCATGGCACATGAAGACATTATCGAGGTTTCCTGCCATGTGTCACCTCCGTCGTCAGAATACTGGAGGTAGGTATAGCTGGCTGGAGACACGAAAATGCGGCCTTGTGGACTGAAGGCTATACACAGATGCATGTAATTGTCGTTGACTTGTTCCCACGTCGCGCCTTCATCTTGTGAACGAATGAGACCACTGTAGCCAGCCATGGCAAAAAGGTCGCCATTTGAAGCCGCACCGAGCAACGGGGTGTTGCAAGTGATGGACTTCCAAACACTCTGTGCCGTCAGCGAGGTTAGGAGGCTGAAACAAATCGCTAAAATTGATAAAAACTTTTTCATAGTATGTTTATTTGTTATTTCTTTTTTTATTTTGAGATTTCTCCACTACGCTTCGCTTCGGTCGAAATGACGAGGGATTATATCGCATTAATAATTTCTTCAAATGTTCGTTTGTCATCCGGCAATTCCATTTTTTGTTGCCTGATTCGCGTTTTTCGTTTGTAGAACGAGTCGGTTTGGGTGTCAAGCAGGATGGAAATCACCTGGTTGGAGAAGCCGTTTTTGCAGAGGCAGCAGATGCGCACGTCCCACTTGCCGAGCTTGGGATAAGTGGCAACAAGCCGCTTTGAGAAGTCGCTGAAAATCATGTCGGTGAGACTGATGAAATCGTCCCAGTCGCTGTCGTCCAACACAAAACCTAAAGTGTCGGATGTGAGGTGCTCGCCAAGGTTCTTTGCCGTCACAAACACCTTGTTGCTGAGCATGATTTTGTTGCGCATCTCCAGCTCTTTTTCGAGTGACTTTATCTTGTTTTCGTTTATTTTCTTTCTGATTATCAATAGGATAATTAGAAATGCTATTACTGATAACGCGATTATAAGATAAAGTTTCAGGCTGTGGTTGCGGTGCAGGCTCTCCATCTCGTTTTTCTGCGCTTTCAACTCATATTCCGACTTCAGCCGCTGCATAGTCTCGCCAGATTGTTTCTGCTCCGATTCAAGCATATTTTCGGAGGATAGTTGCTGGTAATACACCGCCGTTTTATAGTCGCCCTCATAGTAAGCAATTGCGTAAAGCGCCTGATACACTGACATTTTCAGTCCCGGACGCTCGCTTCGCAAGGCTTTATTTAAATAGGTTTTTGCCTGATTGAAATCGTTGGAATAATAATAAAGAATGCCCAAGGTCATGTTGGCGATGTCGGTGTCGTTATCGTTCAATTCGCCTTCCAATGCATTGTTCACACATTCAATGCCTTTTGCAAAATCGCCGATTTCCATGTAATAGTCGCGCCCCATTTCCAGATAGAGGTCGCTCAGCATCGCTCTATCATTAATTATGGTGGCAATGCAGAATGCCGAATCGTAATATTGTTTGGCAACGGCATATTGTTCCTGTGAGCGCATCGCTCGACCGCAGTTGCGATAGGCGTTCATCATGCCTGTTGAATCGCCAAGCTGCTTGAAGCAGTGCAACGCCTCATTGTGAGCGTTGAAAGCACCGTCAAAAATACCATGTTTGAGATATAAAGCACCCAAATTATCATTGATTTGTGCTTGTAGAGACGCGCCATGGCACGTCTTTACATCGTCATGGTTCAACAGTTCCAACGCTTTCAAGAAAAATTCCGCCGCCTCTTCCGAACGTTGTTCCTCGCGCAGGCGC
>JAFYIE010000057.1 GCA_017538795.1 Bacteroidales bacterium
GATAATTTTTGCAATAGTTTTGGTTTTGACAATAGGTTTAAGCGCAAGCGCACAGGATGGTTTCTTCAGAGGCGGCGACAATGACGGTGCTGACCGTGCTGCCGGCATCAGCGGTACAACTCCGCTGCTTCCTGGCCAGGGTGTGGGCGCAACCAATAACGACCAGTCGGGTGTTCCGCTTGGCAGCGGTTTGCTTGTGCTGACAGCGCTTGGAGCGGGATATGCTTTGACAAAAAAACGTAAATAACGCTTTTTGTCAGTTAGAAGTTAGGAGTTAGAAGTTAGCAGTTATTTCTAACTAAAAAAAGTTAAAATTGTTGGTTCAACATTTTAACTTTTTTTTTATTTTTGCCGCTTAAAATTTCAAACCTATACTAAAATGAGCGGATTTTTCGGAATCGTATCAAAAAGGCCTTGCATTACAGACCTTTTCTATGGCATTGATTACCATTCACATCTTGGAACAACGGCAGGCGGCATCTGCACTTTCGACGGCGAAACTTTCCGTCGCGACATCCACAGCCTAAAAGGTTCTTATTTCAGAACAAAATTTGAAGACGATCTTCCTAAGTTTATTGGCAACAGCGGTATCGGCATCATTAGCGACACCGACGCGCAGCCTATAGTGGTGAACTCGCATCTCGGCAAGTTCGCTATCGTTACAGTGGCAAAGATCACCAATATCAAAGAGCTTGAAAAGGAGTGTCTCGACAACAAACAGCACTTCGCCGAGCTGAGTCATGGCGACACCAACCCGACCGAGCTGGTGGCATTACTCATCACCCAGGGTAAGGACTTTGTAGACGGAATCCAGAACGTATATAATAAGGTGAAAGGCTCCGTTTCGATGCTTATCCTCACCACCGACGGCAGCATCATCGCGGCGAGAGATTTGTACGGCCGTACGCCTATCGTTATCGGAAAGAACGAAACAGGCTACGTGCTCGCTTCGGAGAGCCACAGCTACATCAACCTCGACTACACGACAGAGCGTTTCGTGGGCCCGGGCGAGATTGTGAGAGTTACTGAAAACGGTGTGACCCAGCTGAAGGCGCCTAACGACAAGATGCAGATTTGCTCGTTCCTCTGGATTTACTACGGATTCCCGGCATCCGACTACGAAGGCATCAACGTGGAGGAGATGCGTTATCGCGGCGGCTACGCTATGGGTATGATGGACGATGTGGAAGTCGATTATGTCGCTCCAATCCCGGATTCGGGCATCGGAATGGCTATCGGCTACTCGAACGCAAAGCAGATTCCATACGTGCGCAGCGTGGTGAAATACACTCCTACATGGTCGCGCAGCTTCATGCCAATCAATCAGTCGCAGCGTGAGCATGTGGCCAAGATGAAGCTCATTCCGAACCGCGCCTTGCTGAAAGGCAAGCGTGTGGTGTTCTGCGACGACTCAATCGTGCGTGGCACCCAGCTTCGCGACAACGTGAAGATGCTTTATGAATATGGTGCCAAAGAGGTTCACATCAGATTGAGCTGTCCTCCGTTGAACTATGGCTGCCAGTTTTTGAACTTCAGCGCTTCGAAAAACGAGTTGGAACTCATCACTCGCCGTTGCATAGCTGAGTTGGAAGGCGGCGACAGCACCAAGAACCTCGCGCTCTATAGCGACTCGACAACAAAGCAATATGCCAACCTCGTCGAGATGTTGCGCAAACATGTCGGTGTTGATTCGTTGAAATTCAACACATTAGACAATATCTGCAAAGCTATCGGCTTGCCGAAATGCCAGGTGTGCACACACTGCTTCGACGGCTCGTCGTACGGCGACAAATAAAATTATTTGAAGAAAATATCGACTGACGAATCACGGGAGAGCCCCAGCAATGAAGCGGCTTTTCCGTGATTCAACGCTATTTCGAGGAACCCATGTGAGCCAAAGAGCGCCACAATGTCGGGCATAGCCACCTCGGTGTAGCTGCGGCAAACCTTGTCGATGAGATATTTGCCCACGCGAATTTCGAAGGCTCGACCGTTTTTAAGTTTTTCAAACAGCTCTTTGGTGATGTTTGTGACCACGTTTTCGTAAGAATCGACGAAGGTGACGATGCCGTGGATGGAGTTGGCGTCGATGGTCGGCTGGAAGGTGATGCACTTCCTGATTTCCGGGTACGGACTGCCTATCTCGCTGAACGGCACGCCGTTGGCTATCATGGCGGCGACTTTCACGAAACGGTCGCGGGTGGTGAAGGTGAAGTAGTCGGAGTCTTGAATCACGTCGATGATAACCGCTTCGTAAGGCGTGTCGCCCAAGATGAGCGAGAAGATGTCGTTGTCGGTGCCGATGAAATAATGTCCGTTGGCTTTGAGTGCGATGTGCGGCTTGTCGGACGACTCCTCCGTCTCCACTCCGATGATGTGGATGGTGCCTTCAGGGAAGTTTTTGTAGCAATTGCGGATGATGAACGCGGCAGAGGCGATGTCCCATGGCTCGATATTGTGGGTGATGTCGACAATGGTTGCGTCGGGCAAGGCCGATAAAATAGTGCCTTTCACCGCCGCCACGTAATAGTCGGACAGTCCCCAATCGCTTGTCAGTGTTATGATTGCCATGATTCTTCTCGTTTTCTTTTTGCGCTCAAATCCCAAATGCAAAAATACATTTTTATAATGAAAATTTTTTATTGAAATAAAAAAGTTATGAACAATTTTTATTTTTTATCTTTGCATATCGAAAAAATGAAAAAATTCAGATGGCGGAACAGATAGTCCAGATAGAAAATGTCAACCCGAGCGATTTGTATGGCGCTAAGGATCAACATCTTACGATAATCAAGAACTTTTTCCCGAAGTTGAAGATCATTGCGCGCGGCGATTTTGTGAAGGTGATTGGCGAGGATGAGGAGGTGAATTATTTCCTCGACCGCTTGAACATGCTGGTGAATCATCTGGAGCGTTTCGGCAGCATCAACCCGCAAGTGATTGAGGATGTGATGATTTCGAATGGCGAGACGGCTTACGTGCAGAGTTTGAACGAAGGCGACGTGCTCGTTTACGGTCGCAACGGCTTGCAAATCAAGGCGATAACTGTAAACCAGAAGAAGATGGTGGAGGCTATCGCGAAGAAAGACATGATTTTTGCTATCGGGCCTGCCGGAACCGGAAAGACATATACAGCTGTGGCTTTGGCGGTGCGCGCGCTGAAAAACAGAGAGGTGCGCAGGATTATTTTGACACGACCTGCGGTGGAGGCGGGCGAGAACCTCGGTTTCTTGCCAGGCGATCTGAAAGACAAGCTCGACCCGTATCTGCAGCCGCTGTACGACGCCTTGCGCGACATGATTCCGCAGTCGAAGCTGGCATCTTACATGGAAGACGGCACTATCGAGATAGCGCCGCTGGCTTTTATGCGCGGCCGCACGTTAGACCATGCTTTTGTGATTTTGGACGAGGCACAGAACGCGACACGGGCGCAGCTGAAAATGTTTCTCACCCGCATGGGACGTAACGCGAAGTTCGTCATCACTGGCGACGTGACGCAGATCGACCTGCCGAAGAACACGCCGTCGGGATTGCCGCAAGCAGTTGACATCCTCGGCGATGTGAAAGGTATTGAGTTTATCTTTTTGGATGAAAAAGACGTGGTTCGCCATAAGTTGGTGACAGATATCGTGAATGCGTACAAGAAGTTTTATCATGATAATGATGATAATGAAGAAGTTAGTCAGTTAACTGAATAACTGAACAACTGAATAATTGAATAACTGAATAAAAAATGAAAGCTTTAACAAGAACCGATTTTAATTTCAAAGGTCAAACAAAGGTGTATCACGGCAAGGTTCGTGATGTTTATTTCATCGACAACAAATATCTGGTGATGGTCGCGACGGACAGAATCTCCGCTTTCGACGTCATTTTGCCGGAGGGAATTCCTTATAAAGGTCAGATTCTCAATCAGATAGCTGCTGAATTTTTGGACATGACCACCGACATCGTCCCGAACTGGAAAATCGCTACTCCAGATCCGATGGTTACAGTTGGCAAGCTTTGCAAGCCATTCCCAGTCGAGATGATTATCAGAGGATATCTTACTGGAAGTTCATGGCGCACTTACAAGAGCGGACAGCACACCATCTGTGGCGTTCAGATTCCTGATGGTATGAAGGAACACCAGAAATTTGCCGAGCCAATCATCACCCCGACGACCAAGGCAGAAGAAGGTCACGACGAGGATATCTCAAAGGAAGAGATTATCCGTCAAGGACTTATCAGCAAGGAAGACTATGAGAAGATTGAAGTCATCACTCGCAAACTGTTCCAGCGCGGCACTGAAGTAGCTGCAAAACATGGCTTGATTTTGGTTGACACGAAATATGAATTCGGTAAGATTGGTGACCAGATCTACCTGATGGATGAGATTCACACCCCGGACTCATCGCGTTATTTCATCGCCGACCAGTACGAGGAATGCTTCGCAAAAGGTCTGCCGGTGAAGCAGCTCTCGAAGGAGTTCGTCCGCGAATGGCTGATGGCAAACGGCTTCCAAGGCAAGGAAGGACAGAAGGTTCCTGAGATGACGCCTGAGATTGTGAAAGGCATTTCGGAGAGATACATTGAGTTGTATGAAAAAGTGACTGGAAAATCCTTCCAGAAAGCTGCGGATACAGAAGATATTAAGGCACGTATAGAAAACAACGTCAAAAATTGGTTGCAAACCAATGCATAAACTATACAACGATATAATGTCACACAGTAACCCCGACCTCGTGTCGGGGTTATCTCGTTTTTTCAAAACCGGTAAAGGTGGCTACGGCGAGGGCGATAAGTTCCTGGGAATCAAGGTGCCGACGATAAGAGAGGCGGTGAAGGAATGTTGGAACGAGACTACGTTCGACGACTTGAAGGAATGCGTCAGTTCGGAATATCATGAGATGCGCATGGCGGGGCTACTGGCGTTGGTGCAGGTGTTCAAGCACGCGAAGAAAGACGTGAAGCTGCAAAAACAATGTATTGATTTCTATCTCGCTAACACTCAATATATTAACAATTGGGATTTGGTTGATTTGTCGTGCTACGAACTGCTCGGAAACTGGCTTCTCGACAAAGACCGAAAACTTCTTTACGACCTTGCGCGCGACGGAAAAACCATTTGGGAACAGCGCATCGGGATGGTAAGTACCATGCAGTTTGTGCGTCACGGTCAGCTCGATGATACGTTCAATATTGCCGAGATATTTTTGGCTAAGCCTCTTCCGCTTCATGATTTGTTGCAAAAAGCAGTGGGTTGGCTGCTTCGTGAGGCTGGAAAACGTGATGAGTTACGCCTAAAGCAATGGCTTTCAACACGTTACAAGTCGCTACCTCGCACCATGCTGAGGTACGCCATCGAAAAGTTTCCGGAAAGCGAACGTAAATTTTATCTGGAAAAATAGAATTATTTCCCCTTTTTCTCGTAAAAGTGCATATCCACTATGTACTGCGCCACATCTTTCGGCATGAAGTAGCGCACATCTTTGCCTTCGGCGATGGCGTTTCTGATGAATGTGGACGACACCTCAATCTCTGGAGCTTCAACTATCTTCACTGAAGGATGATTTGCCAACTCATTGCTGCTGTAGCCTTTACGAGGATAGACGAGCAGATGGTGATACTTCAAAATCATCTCGTAGTTCTTCCATTTCGGGAAGGTCTCGAGGCTGTCCATGCCGCAAATCAGGTAAAAATCGGTGTTTGGGTGGCGCTCGGCCAGACGTGTCAGAGTGTCAATTGTGTACGACGGCTGTGGCATGTAAAACTCGATGTCGCAAACTTGAAAACGTTCGTCGCCTTTGATCGCCATCTCCACCATATACATGCGGTGGCGGTCGGCAAGCAGCGATTTCTTGTCTTTGAACGGGTTTTGCGGCGACACCACAAACCAAATTTCATCCATGTCGCCATACTCTGCGAGGTAGTTCGCAAGCATCAGGTGGCCGTTGTGGATTGGGTTGAAACTGCCAAAAAACAAGCCTATCTTTTGTTTCATGTTACGTAGTTTGACTCCAAACTATGCAAAAAGCCGCAGGCTTATTTTCTGCTTGACGCAAGGCCTGCTATTTTTTGCATAGTTTTCCGTCTTATAGTATGTTAAATAATTGTTCCTTAATCTTTTCCAGCTCATCTTTCATTTTCACAACAAGTCGCTGAATATCAGCGTCGTTGGCTTTCGAGCCGAGGGTGTTGATTTCACGTCCCATCTCCTGTGCGATGAAGCCGAGTTTCTTGCCCGCGCCTTCCTCGTCGATTGTTTCCTTGAAGTAGTCGCAATGCTTGCGCAGACGCACCTTTTCTTCAGTGATATCAAGCTTTTCGAGATAGAAAATGAGTTCCTGCTCGAAGCGGTTTTCGTCGTATTCGCCGCTGGTGAGCTCCTGCAGATTCTTAATTAGACGACCTTTGATGGTCTCGTGACGGTTCTTTTCGAAAGGCTCCACTTCGCCAAGATAGCCGAGAATCAAGTCAACACGTTTCAGCAAATCTTTCTTCAAAATCTCGCCTTCCTTGGCTCTGAAATCGTCAGTCATTGCTATGGCTTGCAGCAATGTCTCCTTGATTTTTTCAAGAAATTCCTCGTCGTAATCTTGTTCCGGCGACACGAAAATGCCCGGCATGCGGAAAACAATCGCGGCAACGTCTTTCGACTCGGGGATGTTGTATTCCTTTGAAATATTGCCGATTTGCTCGAGATACGACGCCACAACTTCCTTTTCGATGTGGGTGTTTTGCGCCACGTCGGTGTTGGTGATAGTTATCATCACGTCGACTTTTCCACGTTGGAGGCGTGCCGAAATCTCGTTACGATAATCTAATTCGTAGGCTTTTAAATCTTGCGGAAGCTTTACCGAAAGGTCTAACTGCTTGCTGTTCAATGTCTTAATCTCGACAGAGATGTTGTTTGTCTTAAAAATCTGCTCGGCCTTGCCGTAGCCTGTCATCGAACGAATCATTTTCAAAAATAATTTTTTGCAAAGATAATGTTTTTTAAACAAAAATTATCATTAACTTTGTGGACTATTTAGAAAAATTAACAATTCAAAAAATATTAACATTTAAAATTAGGATTTTATGTCACAGAAAATGACTTCACAGGATTACATGGACATGGAAGCTCGCTATGGTGCTCACAACTATCACCCGCTTCCGGTTGTTTTGGCAAAAGGTAAAGGTGCCAAAGTTTGGGACGTTGAAGGCAAGGAATATTACGATTTCTTGTCAGCATATTCAGCTGTCAACCAGGGTCACTGCCACCCTGCAATCATCAAAGCTATGACTGAACAGGCTGAGAAACTGACACTTAGCTCACGCGCTTTCTACAACGACGCCCTCGGTCCATGGGAAAAATATGTTACAGAATACTTCGGTTACGACAAGGTTTTGCCAATGAACACTGGCGCTGAGGCCGACGAGACAGCTCTGAAGCTCGCACGTCGTTGGGGTACAGTGTGCAAAGGCATCCCGAATGACGAGGTGACAATCGTGTGCTGCGAAGGTAACTTCCACGGCCGCACCATCACCATCATCACCATGTCGAACGACCCTGATTCATATGCAAACTACGGTCCTCTGACACCTGGTTTCATCCGCATCCCTTACAACGATCCTGACGCATTGGAGAAGGTTCTCGCAAAGGACGGCAAGAAGATTGCAGGTTTCCTGTTGGAGCCAATCCAAGGTGAAGCTGGCGTTTACGTTCCGGATGAAGGTTATCTGAAGAAATGCTACGACATCTGCAAGAAATACAACGTTTTGTTCATGGCCGATGAGGTTCAGGCTGGTATCGCCCGTACAGGTAAGATGCTCGCTTGCGACCACGAAGGCGTGCGTCCTGACATCCTTATCCTCGGTAAGGCTCTCGGCGGCGGCGTAGTGCCAGTATCAGCAGTGCTTTGCGACGACCCAATCATGATGAACATCAAACCGGGTGAGCACGGCTCAACATTCGGCGGTAACCCAATCGCAGCAAGAGTTTCTATCGCTGCATTGCAGGTCATCAAAGATGAACATTTGATGGAGAACGCTGAGCGTCTCGGTAAGATTTTCCGTGAGGAAATTATGAAGATTAACCACCCGATGATTCAGAAGGTGCGCGGTAAAGGTTTGCTCAACGCAGTGATTATCAAGCCTATGAACGGCAAAGAGGCATGGGATGTGTGCTTGAAGATGCGCGACAACGGCGTTCTCGCCAAGCCAACCCACCAGCACATCATCCGCTTCGCTCCACCTTTAGTGATTACCGAAGCTGAATTGATGGACGCTATCGAGAGAATTAAGAAATCGATAATGTCGTTCTAAATTCTAAAGCATTGAATAGAGAGTAGAAATGGGGATTTCTACTCTCTACTTTATAAACTGTTTAAAAACTTAAACCATGAAAAAACTATTAACAATCCTATTGATTGCATTGGCATTTGTGTCGTGCAAAAAGGAAAATTCCACAAATGAAAATGTTGATCCGCCTATCGTGATTGACAGTGTCCCGCTACCACAGTTGCACACGTTGTATATGAGAGATATTACGGACACTACAGCCAAATGTGTTTGTAAAGTTGACGATTGGGACTTAGGAGATATGAGATATTACGGCTGCTGCTGGAGCACTAAGCATTATCCAACCATCAATGATAATAGTAATTTTGCGACCGTGATTGTTAGTGGTAAGTTTAGTGTATCGCTTACAAATTTAACACCAGGGACAACATATTACGTCAGGGCATACGGTCAAAGTTTAGATGACATAGGGTATGGCAATGAGATTGAATTTGTGGCTGAAAACGAGGAGCCGCATCCAAATCCTTGGTCTCCGGATCCTATTGACGGGCATATTCCGTCGGAGGTTTTGCCAGATGCGATAGCCGACGAGGTTGGCCAGTATATGAATATTTATTCCGGCGAAAATCCTATGGTTATTGACAGTCTGTTTAATTCAAGTCCACACATTCTGATGCATGCGAGTTTTGGCGAGGCCACTGACTCTGTTTACCACGACTTCCGTTTCAAATTTATAAGAAAAGACAACAACAAAGTTGATTTAATTGCATGGTTGTGGAATGATCAAATCGGCACTTATACTCCAGAGGCTGTCATAGATTTGAATATGATTGGCTCGGGTAATAATTTTACGGCATATTATCTTAAAGAAGATTTTTCGGAAGATGGTTATTTCAAAATGGCTAATATATTTAGCGGCACTTGGGACGAGGCAAACTGTGCCGTGAATGATTTCAAAGTTGCTCAAATCATTGTTAAGTCGTATGAAAATCCGAATTTTCCGCCAGAGAATTCATATATCATAGTTGGCGATGAAGATGGCGTTTCGGAGTATTTCCCAATGCCTTATTAATGATATGGACTGGTTTAAAACCCAGATATTGAACGATAAACCCGTTGTCTTCGACCCGCTTCGGAGACAATGGGTTTCTTTAACTCCCGAAGAGCAGGTTCGCCAGAAAATGCTGCATTACCTCGTAGAGACACGGAAATTGCCAGCCGGACTTGTGGCGGTGGAGTATTCCATCAAGGTGAATAACCTTCCGAAGCGTGCCGATATTGTTGTTTTTAACAACCTCGGCGAGCCACAAATGATTGTGGAATGCAAAGCGGAATCTGTGCCGATAACTGAAAAAGTTTTAGATCAGGCTATAAGATATTACTATGGCCTGAAAGTGAAATATCTCACGCTGACAAACGGGAAAACAATGTTTTGCTATAAAGTGACAGAGGGGGGGATAGAAGTTCTAACAGAGTTTCCGTTGTAGTTGTCATTTCGAGCGTAGTCGAGAAATCCTCTTTATTCTTTAAACTATTAGATGGTTTCGTTAATCAAGGATTTCTCCATTCCGCTTCGCTCCAGTCGAAATGACATAATTGGTCAAGTATCCTATTCCGAAACCAAGCATCAATCCTAATGCCGCACCGCAGATTACGTCACCAGGGAAGTGCACTCCCATGTAAATTCTACTATAAGAAACCACAGCGGCCCAACTGAACATCAACCAACCGATTTTTTTGTAGTGCTGCCGCATCATCATGAAGATGAGCGACGCCAAAGCGAAGGTATTGGCGGCATGCGACGAGACGAAGCCGTACTGACCGCCGCAGCGTCCGTTCGGGAGATGCACCAGGTCTTGTATCAACGGGTCGTGACATGGCCTGAAACGATGAAAAACAGGCTTGAAAAAGTGAGCCGAGAGCTGGTCAGAGCAGGTGATAAGCACCGCCACGCCAAGAAGCACCCACAAACCCTTCCAGCGGTATTTGTAAAAAACAAGAAACACTAACACCGCATAAAACGGAATCCAACCCGTTTCCGACGAGATGAACGTCATCACAGGGTCGAGCCACCCAACGTGCAAGCCGTTGAGAAACAGAAAAAGCTTATGATCCCAATTATTTAACATAAGTTACCAGTTTTTTGTTTAACTTCTCACTGCTAACTTCTAACTCCTAACTAAGTGAAAGCCAAATCAAATCCTTCAATTCTTTAATTCCTTCGCCGGTTGCCGAGCTGATAAACATGTGCGGCACCTTCTTAGGGAGATGTTTCTTGATGTCTTTCTTAGTGTCTTCGTCGATAAGATCGCACTTGCTGACCGCCAGAATTCTCTTCTTATCCAGCAATTCAGGATTATATTTCTTCAATTCGTTCAACAAAACATCGTACGCCTCCTTCACATCCGGACTGTCGGCTGCTACCAAGAACAAAAGTATCGAGTTTCGTTCAATATGTCTTAAGAATCTGATTCCCAGACCTTTACCTTCCGATGCGCCCTCAATGATTCCAGGGATGTCGGCCATGATGAACGACTTGAAATCGTAATACGGCACTATGCCCAAGTTCGGCGTCAACGTGGTGAACGGATAGTCGGCAATCTCAGGTTTCGCTGCCGACACCACCGACAACAATGTGGATTTTCCTGCGTTCGGGAATCCTACGAGACCTACATCTGCCAACAGTTTCAGCTCGATGATGATCCATCTCTCTTCCGCCGGCTCGCCTGGTTGCGAGAACTTTGGCGCCTGCAACGTAGCGGTTTTGAAGAAGGTGTTGCCTTTTCCGCCGCGTCCGCCTTTCATGATGGCTATCTCCTGTCCGTCTTCCGTTACCTCGCCAAGAAGTTCATGCGTCTCCGCGTCGTATGCCATCGAGCCAAGAGGCACTTCTATAACAGCGTCGTTGCCTTGCGCGCCCGTCCTCTGGTTTGCGCCGCCCGACTCGCCGTCGCCGGCAAACAGATGCTTGGTGTAACGCAGATGCAGCAGCGTCCACAGCTGAGCGTTACCTTTCAAAATAACGTCGCCGCCCTTGCCACCGTCGCCGCCGTCAGGACCGCCTTTAGGCACATATTTCGCGCGGTTGAAATGCATAGCGCCGTTGCCGCCCTTGCCGGAACGACAGAATATCTTTACATAATCAACAAAATTTGAACTTGCCATAATCTTTAAAATTCGTCTTCTTCCTCTTCGTTTGTTGTCGGTGTCGTCACCGTGTTCTGCTCCTCCTCGTATTTGTCGCAGTCGAAATCCAAGTCGACGTTTGCGACAGGTTTCGGGAAGTCGCCTCGGCTGACATGCAGCGTCGGGTCGGCGTACACCTTTTTCATATATAAAGCCCAGATAGGCAACGCCATGTTCGAGCCTTGTCCGAGTGTTATCGTCTTGAAATGCACAGAGCGCTCTTCAGCACCCGTCCACACGCCCGTCGTCAGGTCAGGGGTGATGCCCATAAACCATCCGTCGCTCTGGTTCTGCGTGGTGCCGGTCTTGCCCGCGATAGGGTTGCGCAAACCGTATTTAAACCTCAGTCTGATGCCAGTGCCCTCATACACAACGCCTTTCATCAGCTCGATCATCTTGTATGCCGTCACGTCGTCCATGGCCTCACGTTTCTCGGCTTTGAAGGTCTCGATGACATTACCGTTCTTGTCTTCAATTTTTGTGATGAAAATCGGCTTCACGTAGACGCCTTTATTCGCGAAAGTGCTCATCGCGCCCACCATCTCGTAAAGCGAGATGTCGCACACGCCGAGGCAGATAGAAGGCACCGCCGGGATGTCGGACTTCACGCCCATCCTGCGCGCCATCTGGATGACGGCTTCGGGACCGAAACGTTTCATCAGGTATGCCGAGATGCGGTTGTTGGAATGCGCCAACGCCCATCTCAAAGTGACTTCTTCGCCGAATTTGTTCTTGCCCGAATCCTTTGGCTCCCAGAACTTTCCGTCAGGAAGCTGGATGCTGTAGCTGATGTTCGGCACCTTGGTACACGGCGTGTATTCGCCTTCCTGCATCGCCAGAGAATAGAGGAACGGCTTGAACGTCGAGCCGACCTGTCGCTTGGCCTGCGTCACGTGGTCGTATTGGAAGAAACGGTACTCGTTGCCGCCGACGTAAGCTCTCACGTAGCCTGTGCCGGTCTCCACCGACATTAGCGCCGACTGCAGGAAATATTTGTAGTAACGAATCGAGTCCATCGGGGTGAAGACGGTGTCGATAGGGCCGTCCCACGAGAACACCGTCATCGGGATAGGGGTGTTGAAGTTGGCGATGATGGAATCCATGCTGTAGCCAGCTTTCCTCAGCAAACGATAGCGTTCCGAACGTTTCATCGACAGCGTCATGAGGTTCTCCACGTCTTCCTCCGTCGGCAAAACGAAAGGTGCCTTCGGGTCGTCTTCCCAGTGACGGTAAAACGCTGGCTGCAGGTCTAAAGCGAGATGTTCGCGCACAGCCTCCTCAGCATATTGCTGCATCCTCGAGTCGATGGTGGTGTAGATGCGCAGACCGTCTTTGTAGATGTTGTAAGGAGTCCCGTCGGGTTTGAAATGCGTCTTCGCCCAGTCGTGCATCATGCCTCTTAAGAACTCACGGAAATATGTGGCATGTCCCGCTCTGTGGTCGAGCACGCCGAAATGCGACATGTCGATAGGAATCTGCGAGATGGAGTCGTATTGCTGCGAAGTGATGAAACCATTGGTCTCCATGCGTTTAAGCACGATGTTACGTCGAGTCAACGCGCTCTTGGGGTTACGTTTCGGACTGAATTTCGTCGGCGCGTTGACGACGCCGGCAAGCAACGCAGCCTCTTCTATGGTGAGTTCGTCAGGCTCTTTGCTGAAGAACGTTTCCGCCGCCTTTTTGATACCGTAGGCGTTATGCCCGAAAAACACGGTGTTGAGATACATCGCGATGATTTCGTCCTTCGAATAGTTGTATTCGAGCTTCGTCGCCGTCACCCATTCCTGGAACTTTCGTATCACGAGCTTCGCCTTGCTGAGGTTTTCCCCGCGAGGGAAGAGGTTCTTGGCAAGCTGTTGCGTGATGGTGCTGCCGCCGCCCTGGTCGCTGTTGCCGGTCATCACACCCTTCGCCACCCTGAAAAGAGCGCGCTTGTCGATGCCGCTGTGCTCGTAAAATCTCACGTCCTCAATGGCGATGAGCGCGTTTATCAGGTAAGGGGAGATGTCGCTATAGCTTACGTTGGAACGGTTTTCGATATAATAAGTGCCGAGAATCTTGCCGTCGGCCGAGATAATCTCAGTGGCGAGGTTCGTCTCAGGATTTTCAAGCTCCTCGAAGGTAGGCATATCGCCAAACCATTCGTGAACGATGCCATGGAAAAGCAGGAAAACAGATAGACCAAACAAGACAAAAAACGTCCACAGGACTATCAGATAGACCTTGACATCTTTTTTCTTGGATTTTCTCTTTTTAGCCATAACTTATTGTATTTCAAAGCGGATGCCGATGTCGGCTATGCCTTTTAACTCATTGTCGCGCATCGCTTGTTCTATTTCAAAATGATAATTGCCCTTTAACGGAAAACGCAGCGACGGGTTCAGCAAAACCTTCGCCGAGCGCATGGTGCCGCTGCCTTTGCCCATCCATTGCCCGTTGGGATACGCCAAAGTGCACTCGATGGTGTCGTGCGTGACGTTGCCGTTCGGGAAGGTGGTGTGCATGAAGACGTATAAATTGCTGTAACGATAGTTTTCCAAATGTCTGATGTTCAGATAGAAAGCGTAGTTTGCCAAGGTATCGTCGACAGTCACGTCGAAATAAGGGACGTTCTCGTTGTCCCACCTCGCCTCCGGAATGACGACGCTCTCGTCGTACAGCTTATCGTTGCCGCACGAGAACATCAATAGAGTAATTACTATAACTATATATTTCTTCATATTTTAATGAGTTTCCTCGCACTTCGTGCTCGGAATGACAACGACTGTCATTCCGAACCCCGAAGGGGTGAGGAACCTATTCCAGTTTCGACAAATCCGCTGGTTTTCCTTCCTCGCCGTAGTCGTTGTTCTTCTGTTCCTTGATGAACGCGAAGTCTTCGAGCTGCTCAGGGAAGACGCCTTTTTTATTATCCTCGATGATCTGTTTCACCTTCTCCGCCGGAATCGCCATCATGTTGTTGCGGTCGAACGGGTAGGAATACCACATCAAACCTTTGAAGATGTCGATTTTCTGGTAAATTCCGTCGCCTTTCTTGGTCTTTAACACTATGCGGTTGTCGGGGAAATTCTTCAGTGCGTCGACGTAGGCGTCGTACTCGTAGTTGAGGCAGCATTTCAGCTTTCCGCACTGTCCCGCGAGCTTCTGCGGGTTCGGTGAGAGCTGCTGCACTCTCGCAACGTTGGTTGTAACAGACTGAAAATCAGTGATCCACGAAGCGCAGCAAAGCTCGCGGCCGCATGAGCCTATGCCTCCGAGTTTTGCCGACTCCTGCCGGAACCCGATCTGTCGCATCTCCACACGAACATGAAATTCTTCAGCGAGTTTCTTGATCAACTCACGGAAGTCGACACGTCCGTCGGCGGTGTAATAGAAGATAGCCTTCGTTCTATCGCCTTGATACTCAATATCGTTAAGCTTCATCTCAAGCTTCAGGCTCGACGCTATCTCACGGCTGCGATACAAGGTGTGCTCCTCCTGACGTATGGCCTCGAGAAACTTCTCCACGTCGTTGAGGCGCGCGCGACGGTAAATTTTCTTCAGCTCCGCCACCGGCGTGTTGTTCTTCTTGCGCTTGCGTTGCTTCTCGATGAGCTCGCCCACCATTGTCACGATACCGATGTCGTGTCCGATGGCTGTCTCCACCGCAACAAGCTCTCCCTCAAGGAGATGCATCTCCGAAGGATAGCTGTAGAAGTCTTTTCGGTCGTTCTTGAAACGCACCTCGGCAACGAGAAGCTCGCCTTCTTTCGGTGTCTCGTTTTCATAGTCCTTGAGCCAGTTGAAGCTGTCGAGCTTGCACTGTCCATGGCGCAAAACGTTGCTTCCGAACTCGTATTTGTCGGCTTTTATGCGGCATCCGCGGTGAAAATCGTTGGTCTGCGTCTTCTTCATGTCGTCGTGCAACGGCCATGTCGCCTTAAACTCCTCGCCCTCGTCCTGCTTGTTCACCAAGTTATCCTCCTGATCCTCGTCCTTCATGTTGAATTTCTGAGGCGCCGATTTCAGCAGACTGTCAACATCTTCAGTCGTTTCCGTTATATTTTCTTCAAGAATCTCTTCTTCGTTAATATCTTTTTCCAAATCTTTCTCTTCCATAAAAACAAAATTATCCAATGTAAATAACTTGCAAAGATAGTGAAAATTATATTACGAACCTTTATTTTTTGTAATTTTGCGGAATGAAGCATATTTTTGGTTCGACAAGGGAAGAAGACGAGCAGCAACGACAGGAGCGTTTTGTTATGATGACGGAAAGTCCTGTGCGTCAGCTTGTTATGAAGATGGCAGTGCCTACTATCGTCTCCATGATGGTGACGGCGTTGTACAACATCGTCGACGCTTTTTTCGTCGGACATATCAGCACCGAGGCGACGGCGGGCGTGGGAGTGTCGTTTGCTTACATGACTTTCATCAACGCCATCGGGTTTTTCTTCGGTCACGGCTCGGGAAACTTCATCTCCACTGCCCTTGGCGCTAAGAAATATGGCGAAGCTGAGAAAATGGCCGCCACCGGCTTCATCTCGTCGATGGCTTTGGGCGTTATGGCTGCTGTTTTCGGACTTTTCTTCCTTTCGCCGCTTTCGCGAATGATGGGCGCTACGCCCGACATCCTTGAGTCGGCCAACGACTACCTGCTTTTCATCCTCATCGGGACGCCTTTCATGATGTCGTCGCTGACCCTTAACAATCAGCTGCGTTTGCAGGGCAACGCGCGTTATGCGATGGTCGGAATCTCAACAGGCGCGGTGCTCAACATCTTCCTCGACGCCTTGTTTATCTACGTCCTCGATATGGGTGTTACGGGCGCTTCGCTGGCGACGTGCATCAGCCAGATGATTGGCTGGTTCGTGCTTTTGCTTGGCACCGAACGTAGTGGCAACGTGCATATCCGTTTCATGAATTTCAACCCGTCGTGGCAGAGTTATAAAGACATCTTCAAAGGCGGCAACCCGTCGCTGTGCCGGCATGTCTTCGTCTGTGTCAGCACCATCATGCTCAACCGTTACGCCGCCTATTACGCTGACCCTGGCACTGAAGCGAGCGCCATTGCGGCCTTCGCCATCGTCGCCCGTGTGATGATGTTCGCGTTCTCGATAATCCTCGGAATAGGGCAGGGGTTCCAGCCTGTGTGCGGCTTCAACTATGGCGCCGGGCTTCACGAAAGGGTGCGCAAATCATTTATTTTCACGACGATGCTTTCCACTATCGTGTTGATAGTCATATCGATAGCGTTTTCGATATTCGCTCCCGACATCATCCGAATCTTCCGCAGCGAAGACGCCGAACTCATTGAAATAGGCGCCGTGGTGATGCGGTGGCAGTGCCTGTCGTTCCCTCTCATCGGGGTGAGCACCGTTACCAACATGATGTATCAAACTACACGTAAAACGTTGATAGCCACAGTGTTATCTATGGGACGCCAAGGCATTTTCTTCATCCCTACCATCATGATTTTGCCTCATTTCATCGGTCTTCAAGGTGTCGAGATGACGCAAGCCGTCGCCGATGCCCTGACTTTTTTGTTGGCGTTGCCGTTCGCGGTGAAAGAGACTTTAGACGTTAGACGTTAGTCTTTAGTCTTTAGTCATTAGAAGTTAGCTTTTGGGAAAGAAAGGCTTTATTAATATAAGGTGTGAGATTTTTTTGTAAACCGGCTGCGTGTATTAAAATTTTTTGTATCTTTGCAATGGTTTTGCAACCATCCTGTGGCGACTAAACATAACCACTTGATGCGTAGGCCGGATGCAGTACAAACCTGTTCCGGTTCATCAAAATGATATACGGGTGAGAAATCACCCGTTTTTTATTTCTTTCCAGCCTGTCAGAAGCCAGTTAACCTTATCACCATGCCAGTTTTGCGAAATAACAGCCTCAAAACCATCCTTTTGAAGATGCACGCATTGCTTGGAAGGAACCGTCTTGGAAATATTGCCATTAACTATAACATCCATGAGTTTTCTTGCTACCTGAAGCCCGGTTTCTTTGAATTGTTCAGGATCATTTTCATGCTCATAATTTCGCTTTGCGATAATGTGACTAATGCCAAACCCTTTTTTAAAACCGTTTTCCGATATTCCTGGATTACCATATTTAAGACATACTGACCCTAATGCGCAGAAAAAGGCTTCTTCGACATCAGATTTTCTTTTTATCACTTTGTTTAACGCTTTTAACGCTTTACGTTTTTCTATTTTCTTATTCATTTTTAGAAATTAAAAAGATTTCATAATTCCGTGAATTCTCTGAATGCAAAGATACAAATATTTATAATTATAGCGACTTATTTCAAAAATTATTTGTATCTTTGCATCGTTATTCCCGATGACTCCCTGAGCAATCAAACCATCGGGTACTGTAAAAAATTCGGGTTTCATCGTTTTTCGGTGGAACCCGTTTTTATTGTTGAAAACAATTTTTCACATTTTTTATACTTATGTATTGGAATTTTTTGTATCTTTGCTATTAGTTTTATCAAAAACTAAAGAAGCTTAACAGCAGATTATTTTTATCATTTAACTAAAATCAAAATTATGAGATTGACACCGTCAAAAACTAGTATTATAATGCCTGACTATATTGAAACAAATCTTCAATATACAAATACTCTTTTCAGAATTCCAACAGCTAACAATGTCGAGGCAAGACCTGTTCGCAGAAAAATAATTGAAACAGCATATAAATCGATACTTTCTAAAATGCAAGGCAATAATTTTATCAGAAACGACTTCCTTGACGAAAACATATACATTTTATTTCGTGAAAGCTATCTGAAAGCTTCTAATAATGCCGTAAGAAGCTGGCAATCGACTTACGCTATTCTTCACCTTTACGATGTATTGAAATACGCCGCGCCCAAAGATGGAGATTATATCACAGACGATATCAAACAGGGATTTCAGAAAAACAGCCATTATGAAAAGCTATACAGACTGGTGTATAATTTCAGAAATGAAAAATTCCCATATATGAATTTCCCGATCGAAGTTTTATTAGGTAGAAAAACAACAGGAATATTGGTACAATACAGCATTGAGCATAAAAAAACGGTTAGTAAATCTATGCCGAAGCCGATCTAACCGTTTTAAATCTTGAAAACGCAGTAAATCTATGCCGAAGCCGATCTGCTAATTTTCATGCTGCAAAATTACAACAATTTTTCACTCATGCGACCTGTTGTCGAAAAAAATGTTAGAAACCAGTATTCTTTTGATTTCCAAAAATTTTTCACATTTTTTACCCTTTGTATTAAATTTTTTTTGTATCTTTGTAGCCATTTTCGAGGGGGTGGGTAAAGCATATTTATGCATGCCTAAACCCATGAAAACCAGCTGTTTAGAGCATTTCATTAAATACAATAATTACTAATAAAAAACAAATAATCTATGACAAAAAGAATTTTACTATCATTAATCTTATGTGGGGGGGTGGTGTTTAGCGCCTTTGCAGCCACCGAAATTGATGGCATTTATTACAGTTTTTCTGGATCTGGTTCAAACCGCAAAGCAACCGTAACTTACGAAACATCCAGTTATAACTCATATTCTGGAGATATTGTGATTCCATCTTCAGTCTATTACAATAATTATAATTATCCCATAACAAATATCGGCATGCATGCTTTCGATCTTTGTTCAGGACTCACTTCAGTGACAATTCCATCAAGTGTTACAGCCATCGAAATGTATGCTTTTAAGGATTGTACTGGTTTAACTACAATAGATATTCCATCTTCTGTTACATCTATTGGTAGCAATGCCTTTTTAAATTGTACTGCTTTAACATCCATTAATGGTCAATCATCTGTAACATCTATTAGTGCAAATGCATTCAAGGGTTGCACAAGTTTAGAATCAATTACAGTGTTAGGAAATATAAACGAAATACCGATGAGTACTTTTGAAGGATGCTCAAGCTTAACAGCAATGCCCATACCCAATAGTGTTCTCGCTATTAGAGGAACTGCATTCAAAGATTGCATTGGTTTAACTTCTATTACCATTCCGTCATCAGTAACAACAATTAACGCTAACGCATTCCAAGGATGTACGGCATTAACAGAAATCAACTACAATGTTACAACACTCAGTGATTTTTCAAATTCCTCCTTACCTTTTAAAGGATGTACTAGCAGTAACATAACTGTAAACATTGGCTTTAATGTAGAATATATTCCAGCATATACTTTTTCTGGTATTGACGTGACTGAAATAACAATTCCCAGCTCAGTAACGAGTATTGGCAATAATGCTTTTGGCAATTTCACAAAATTATCCACGGTTTACATGTTGAGTGCAACTCCTCCGACACTTGCAAACAACTCTGTCTTCAAGACAAGTTATTCTACTTATTGCAATATAAAAGTTTTTTACAGCTCAGACGGATCAATATTAAAGGAGTATAAAGATGAAACCTACTGGAGTGATTTTAGCAGCAATATTTCTGAAACAAACAGCTTTACTGTAACAAATATGGATTTGACAGGAATTACCTCTCCTGTTACAATTCCAGCTGGTAATACCATCACTGTTACAGGTACTGCAACCAACCCAACCGCTGCCAAACTCGTCATCGAAGACGGCGGTCAGCTGGCAGTTAGCAGCTCGGGCATTCAAGCCACTTTCCAAAAAGGAATTACAGGTTACACAAGCACTAAAGACAGCTATTATCTTATTGCAAACCCAACAACAACAAATCTTAATCCAGAAGATGATATCGAGAATATGTTAGCAAACGAGTACGACCTCTTCTATTTCGATGAATCACAGGAAGGAGAAGAGTGGAGAAACTATAAGCAAGACGCATTCAATCTCGTAAACGGCAAAGGTTATCTTTATGCAAACAGCGAAGATTTCACCCTATCATTTGCAGGAACAGTACCAACAGGCACATCATCAAGTGTCACATTAAATCTTAAAGGCACTGGCACCTATGCAGGTTTTAACCTTGTTGGCAACCCAATGTCTGTTAATATTACAAGCATGAACATAGGTGGTTCTGCCTGTTCATACTACAAACTAAATCCTACTACAGGTGTATTTGCAGTTTCATCAGACCCAATCATCGTTGGCGAAGCTTTCATGGTAGAAGCCGATGAAGATGGAGCTACATTGAACCTCAATCCAGGATCAAAAGATGAAAGCAGTTTCAACAACGATATAATTCGTCTTGAAGTTTCAAACAACAAATATACCGATGTGGCATACTTGTATTTCGGCAACCATTTGCCACTTACAAAAATAAACCATCTTAACGATGAAGCTCCGATGCTTTACATCCACAATGAGAAAGCCGATCAAGCTGTAGCAGTCATGAACAATCGTTCAGAAGTTAAGAGCGTCAACGTAAATTTTGAGGCAAAGACAATGGGAAGCTACACCATTAGCGGCAAAGCCGAAAAAGGTAACTTCAGCTATATGCATCTTTACGACCGCTTAACCGGTGCCGACACCGATCTCCTTATCAGCGATTACACATTCATTGGTTCTCAAACTGATGCCGCAGATCGTTTCATCTTGCGCTTCGAAGCAATCGGCAACAACTCAGAAAGCGAAAGCTTCGCATATCAGAATGGTTCCGACATTATTATCAATGGCGAAGGCGAATTGCAGATTTTCGACGTCATGGGACGAATTGTTTCAAAACAATATGTCAATGGCGTAGGGACGTGGCGCGCCGCGTCCGTACAAAACGGCGTTTACATTTTGAAATTAAACGGAATGACACAGAAAATCGTGGTAAAATAATATATTAATAATGATAATAATAACAGAGATGAAAAAGATATTATTCGCAATCGCAATAGTTTTAACGTTTGGTTTAACTGCAAACGCCCAAGGTCGTGATGGTTTCTTCAGTAACTACGACAACGGTTATGGTGATAGAACCGGAAACAACGTAGAAATTGTTGCTCCAAATCACGGTATCAATGGCTACGCTTCAGGTAATGGCGTAGAAGCACCTCTCGGCAGCGGATTATTAGTCCTCACCGCCCTTGGCGCAGGATATGCAGTGGCTCGCAGAAGACAGAAATAACAACAATTATTAACATTATAACAACTAACTAAACAACATGAAGAAAACTTTATTATTTGTTGCGTCGCTGTTTTTGATGATGGCGGCCAGCGCACAAGACTGGAATTTTGTTAATTCTTTCGCCACTTCGACAGGCCGTCAGCACGCTGTGGTCTTCGACGGCGAGAACATCTACACCGCCGCATGGGGTAAATCGAGCACTGTAGCCTACATGTTCTTCAAATACGACTTGGAAGGCAACCTCCTCGATGAGTTTGATGTGAACTTCACTGGTAGCAGCAACTCAGACAACTACGTGCGCGACATGACATTTGACGGTACATATTTCTATGGCTGCGACGCCCATTCAGGTAAAATCTGGTGCTACGACCTTCACAACAAGACATTGGTCGGCACAATCGAGACAAGTTTGAACGAGCTCGGCACTTGCACCTACGACCCTGTCAACGACGCTTTCTGGGTTGGTGAGAGAGCAGCAGGTTCAGGCACGCTCTACCTCGACCTTAAGCTTGTTAACCGCAACGGTCAGGTGATGCAGTCGGCAACAGCTGCCAACCTCAACGGCCACACCGTTCACGGAACAGGCTATTTCGTCGACGACAACGGCGGTCACCACCTCCTGCTTAACGCAGTTCAGGGTTTCACCGACCATGTCTATGATTATAACATCGACACCGACGTTTTGAGCTCAGACTACTTCGATTTCTCAGTGACACCAGGTTGGGGTGCGGCATGCTCGGCAGGCGGCGCATACATTGGCGAAGTCGACGGCACACAGTATTTCTTCGGCGACATTGACAAGAGCCCTAACATCATCGGTATCTATGCTTTGGGCGAGTACACTCCTGTAACTCCAACTCCTCCGGAGGGCGACATCCTCTTCGACTTCAACGACGGCATCATGCACATGAACCTCATCGACGGCGACGGCGACGGCTATAACTGGGAGATGCGTCAAAACTGGAGCAGCCCTGAGAACCCTTACAGCATCACATCGGCATCAGTCGACATCTCGGAGTGGCCTCTCTATCCTGAAAACTATGTCGTGACACCTTACAAACTCGATTGCGAGCAGGTGGTGTTCCAGGCTAATGTGCAGGATGTGACACATCCGAACGAGCACCTCGGAGTGGCAGTCTCAACAACAGAAGGCGACAACGCCGATGCTTTCACAATTATTTGGGAAGCCGACATGACAGTGAAAGAAGCAGGCGAGTGGCATACTTTTAACGTCGACCTCAGAGATTATCAGGGACAGGATATCTACGTGGCTATCGTCCACTTCAACTGCACTAACCAGTTTATGGTGAATGTCGACAACATTATGCTTTACAGACAATACAACGGCGTGAATGAGAATGCGGTGAATTCGTTTGCTGTTTATCCGAACCCTGCAGCCGACAAACTCATGATTGAAAGCGAAGATGTTGTAAATCAATGCGAAATCTACAGCCTTACAGGCGCTATGATTATGAGCGAACCTGTCGGTAAGAAGTCGTTTGAAATCAACGTGAGCGAGCTGCCAGCCGGCACCTACCTCGTCAAGACGGTTTCAGAAGGCATGGTTCAAACCAAACGCTTCATGAAGAAGTAATTTTAAGACCTTAGATATTAGACCTTAGACTTTAGACCTTAGACCTTAGTAGAATTGCTAAAGTCTAAGGTCTAAAGTTTAGAATCTAAAACAAGCAGCTGTCAAGTGCTTGTTTTATCGCTTCCTTATCCAATTTCTGCCCAATAAACACTATCTTTTCCATTCTGTCGCCGTATTCCTCGTCCCAATCCTTCAAGATGCTCGGGTCGCGCTCAATGAATTGCTGTAACTCTTCCTTGCTAGCGGTCGCGAACCAATAACCGGCTTCGCTCAATTTCTTCTGCTTGCCTGCTGTCTCGAAGATGTACGACATATCCTGATTATCAGCGAAATAACACAGTCCTTTGCAGCGGATGATGTTCTTCGGCCAGCTGTTGAGCACGTAGTCGTTGAACTTCAGCGTGTCGAACGGACGGCGGTTGAAGTAAACGTATGTGCCGATGCCGTATTCCTCAGCCTCGCCTTCCTCCTCATCATGATCATGGTGGTGGTGATGGTCATGATCGTGATGATGATGCTCATGTTCATCGTGGTCGTCATCATCGTGATCGTGTTCCTCTTCGCGGCCTTCGATTATCTTGATCCAGCCTGCTGAGCCTGAAACCTGGTTGTAATCAAACATTCTTGTGTTGATGATCTTGTCGAGGTCGACGTTTGCGTAGTCGCACTCAAGTATCTGAGCGTCAGGCTGTAAGCTCTTCACGATTTGGCGAATGCGTTCAAGCTCTTTCGGCTCGACTTCCGACACCTTATTTAATATAACCATGTTGCAGAACTCAATCTGTTCGATGACGAGGTTCTCGATGTCGTCTTCGTCGATGTTCTCGTTCTTGAGGCTGTCGCCGCATGCGAACTCTTCTTTCATGCGCAGAGCGTCGACCACTGTCACGATGCAGTCGAGGCGTGGGGTGCCAAACTGCGTGTATTCTCTGCCCATCTGCGGGATTCCGGCTATGGTGCGCGCTATCGGTTCAGGCTCGCAGATGCCGCTGGCCTCGATGACGATGTAGTCGAAACGAGCCATCTTCATGATGTCGTTGAGCTGTTCGATGAGATCCATCTTGAGCGTGCAGCAGATGCAGCCGTTCTGCAAAGCCACGAGGCTCTCGTCTTTCTTGCCAACCACGCCGCCTTTCTGGATGAGGTCGGCATCGATGTTCACCTCACCTATGTCGTTGACTATCACTGCAAATTTGATGCCTTTCTTGTTCGAAAGGATATGGTTTACCAATGTCGTTTTTCCGCTTCCGAGATAACCGGTCAAAAGCAGGACCGGAGTTTCCATCTTACTCATATTTCTATTTTTTAATTTTTTTCGGACTGCAAAGATACAATTTAATTTGTAATTTTGCGCCCGCAATGAAAAAGTCTTTAGGTCATATTTCAGCCTTCTTCGCTTACACGATTTTTGGCTTTAACATCATCATTTGCAGAGACTTATCCACTCTGGCGCTGGTCTCTCCTATGGGTTTGTTATGCTTTCGTGTGGCAGGCGCGGCCGCTCTTTTCTGGCTTACATCGCTTTTTTTGCCTAAAGAAAAAGTCGAATTAAAGGATTTTCCGAAGATTTTTCTCGCCTCGATGCTCGGCCTCTTCCTCACCCAGTGGTCGTTTCTGAAGGCTAGCACCATGACTACGCCTTTCGACACCAGCATCCTGACGCCTCTCACCCCTATTTTCACGATGTTTATCGCCGCGATAGTGCTTAAAGAGCCTATCACCTTTAAGAAAGCAGGTGGTGTGGCGTTGAGTTTTATAGGCGTTATCTTTTTGGTTTTCAATACTGTACGTGTCGATAACGGCAGCGTCACCGAGACTCAGCCTCTGGGTATAGTCTACATGATTGGCAACTGCATCTTTTTTGCTTTATATCTGGGCGCTTTTCGTCCGCTCATCACAAAATACAGTGTTGTCACATTCATGAAATGGATGTTCCTATTCTCGGCAATCGTGGCTATTCCGTTGGATATCAAGGAGTTAGTGTGTCTCAATATGACGACGATGCCTGTGAAATACATCCTCGAACTTGGTTTTGTGATTCTTTTCTCCACCTTCGTGGCCTATTTTCTTATCCCTGTGGGGCAGAAGGTGTTACGCCCGACCGTCATTAGTCTTTACGGTTATCTGCAGCCTGTCATCGCTACGGTGATGAGCATCGTCACCGGCATGGATATCCTCACATGGCAGAAGGTTTTGGCGGCGGCTCTTGTCTTCACTGGAGTCGTGCTCGTAAACAAGAGCCGCGCCGCTAATTAAACCTATTTTTCGCGTTTGCGTTTCGCTACCGCATATCCTGCACCGAGTGCTGTGAGCACCACCAAGCCGCTGCCGAGTGGAGCAGGGGTGTCGCCGCCACCGCCACCTTGACCAGGAAGACCCGGTCCGCCGCCTCTCAAACCGTTGTCGAAGTCATCGAATTTGTCGAGACCGTTGCTCACATCATTCCAATCGTTGAAAAAACCGTCTCCTCTGCGCTGTGCGTCGGCGCAAAAACCGATTGTCAAAACCAAAGCTAATGCAAATATTATCTTTTTCATATATGTTTCCCTCCTATTATTTTATCTTACCACAATTTTCTGTGTCATACCATTTAATCTGAAGATGTAAACACCTTGTAATTTCACGTTGATTGTCTCAATGCCGTTGACGTTTGTTGTCATCACCAAGCGTCCCATCATGTCGAACACTTGCAATGTGCCGTTGCCGTTGATGATGATGTCGCTGCCGTTCTGGTAAGCGAACACCTCGTTTTCAACATTGTTTTCGTCGATGCCGAGGATGCTCTTTTCGAACATGAGAGTGAAGCGTGCCGCAGGTTCATCGCTGTTGGCTTTGAACGTGTAGCTTGGCTCAACGAGAAGGTCGATCTCTTCGCCTGTGAAGTTGTCGATAAGGCGTAACGTCTCCAAATCGAGGTTCTTAGCTTCGATGGTGATGGTGTAGGTGCCTTCTGCCGCAGCCTCGAAGTGTACTGGCACCACGCCTTTAGCTTCGTCTAATCTTGCTGCCGCATAGTCCTCGTCGCCGTTCATCACATAAACCTGTGATTTTTCGCCAGTGAGTGTCATCTTGCGCAATGTGTTACCGCCATCGAACTGAATGTAAGCCTTGTCGATGTAGTTCTCGTTGCCAGCCTCGATGCTGATGAGACCGATTTCGTTAGCGTCTTTCGTTGATGACGGGTTGAACTTAAGCTCAAGTTTGTCAACGTCGGTGGCCTGGATGAAGAATCCCTGACCAGGTTTGATCACACCACCTGCATCAAAGTTGCATGTTTGGTATTCTGAATCGTTGTTGAGAAGCAGTACAGATTTCACATCCTCTCCGCCGAGAGTGATGTCGCCACTGCCGAGGTTGCGGGTAAACGGGTTGCCCATGAGGTTGTAACCTTTCAATTCAGGGAACGCTGTGCAAGCGAAGCTCAAAGTCTTTGTCACCTCATCGTCGGTGCCTATCATTAAACCTGCGAAGTCCAAGTCTATGTTGTTGGCGTTAGCATAGAGGTAGCCTTTGCCGCGCTCGAGAGTGTTGAATTGTGACGCCTCGCCATGGTTCGAATACCACCAGCCGCTCGGTTCATCATATTTATACAAGTCGTAAGACGTTACCGGGTCTGTTATCAATCCGGATGTTGAAACGCCATCGGCTGGCGAAGCGATAAGGTACCAACCGCTGCCGTCTTTGCTTGAATAACCTGAAATGCCTTTCTGGATTGTAGCTTCAACAGGGTTGGCGTGGATGAGCTGACCACCTTCTTGGATGATGAGAGCTGCTGGGTCGTTGTTCTCAAAATTATCCGGTACTGTCATCACAGAGCCTTCACCAATAGTAAGTGTTTCTCCATCAGGAATTACTTCTGCTGCATATGTAACGTTGCCATAGAATTCAA
The DNA here is from genome assembly GCA_017538795.1 of Bacteroidales bacterium. Taxonomy (GTDB): domain Bacteria; phylum Bacteroidota; class Bacteroidia; order Bacteroidales; family F082; genus Limimorpha. The sequence continues at coordinate 26,970 of JAFYIE010000057.1, forward strand.
GGTCGTTATCATTGTTTTTGACAAAGAGGTATATATCGGCCTGACCGTCTGTATAACATGCAAATATATTGCCATTATTGCGCATCCAGTTGTGAGTGAAATTACCTTGTGATTTGATGGTAGCAACACCTTCTGCGGTAACAGCTACAGTCCACTGACTGTTGCCATTTATGTTGGTGCTTCTTGTTCTCAGGTGATTTGAACTACTGCTTGCGGCATATAAGAAACCTGGATAAGAAGCATCGTAAATGGTATACACTGAGACTTGTTGTTCATTTACGGTTATTGTATCAGGTCCATTAATAACGAATTCATAAATACCTTCTGTTTCAGAAATTACTCCCGTGGTCGCTGTTGCTGCAACAGAAGTTCTGTTGTTGTCTTTTTGTTCTGCCATAACTCTTACAGAACCATTTGTACCGCTTGCAATGATATAATGCTTACCAGAAACAATTTGGCTAACATTTGTAATCAAAGAGTATGTTGTCACTTCAACGAATGTTGCCGAAACGATAACATCGTATGCAGGCATTGTGAATGTGTTTTCAGTGACTGTAACTTTGGTTGTCTCATCGTCGGCTTTGTAAACATTCCATTCACTGAAAGCATATCCGACATTTGCAGTATATGTCAATGTCATTTCTGTGCCTTCAGCCGCTTCAACAATCTCTTCGCCGTTAATCTGGACTGTACCACCTACAATTTGGTCGTCGGCCATTGCGGTATAAGAAACATTCCATTTTGCATAGAGATTTAAGTCGGCATTGACAGTAACTTCCGCTTGATCGGCGTATTCAACATCGCCATCGGCGGTTAATGCCCATCCTGCAAATAATGAGTTAGCTTTGGTGAATTGGTTGGCGGTAAGTGCTGTTGCCACTCCGTTGTAAACATTTTGAGTATATGATGTTGCACTTGTGTTTGTTGTTCCTCCGTTACCGTTGAAGGTGATTGTGCTCTCGGTTAGTTCGGTATACTTATATAATGTCAAGTCTACACCATAAGATGATCCATAGTTAGCAAAACCATAATTATCATTTCTTCCGAGATATCTTGCTGTATTACTTTCATTGTCTTTACATCTTAAACGATACTCGTTGCTATTGTTTTTAGTGACTCCCCATTTTGCGCCACCACTATAAGTAGGATTATCTACCAGAGAAACAGTTGTGCCGTTGGCGGCTGCATTGGCATACTGATCTTTTTTCGCATTGTAAACAGTCCAATAACCCTCAGTTACGCTTGGAGCAATATGCCACACAATGTCTGTTGAAGGGTCAGTAATGATATTGCCGGGATTGTCGAGGTTCTCAATGCCAAATCTGCTGCTTGAAATGGTATTGTTCATAGCACCTTCATCATAGGTGAGAATATAATCACCCTCAGCAATATCACCAGTAAACTTGACGAAGTTACCTGCGTATGTGTTAGGTACGAATGTTGCTGTAGCTGTTACGGCATAAGCAGGCATTGTAAATGTGAAGTCATCGCCACTGGCTACTGGAGTAATACCAGTTATTGAACCGTCAGATGTCTTTGTTATTTTAATCTTGACTAAATTGTAGCCTGTTTCTGGTACATAACTTAATGTTACTGTTTGTCCTTGGTATGCTGAAGCAGGTGAGGCTTCAATTATACCGCCTGCCACTGGACTGGCTACGCATGTGATTGCGTAAGTTGGTTTTGCGGTGAAGGTTGCGTCAACCCAGATGTCGTAAGCTGGCATAGTGATTACGTCGTTGGTTGCCACAATACTTTCATCAACAACAATATCCTCTCCGCTTTGTTTGTAAAACACCCATGAGTTGGCTGTGAAATCATAGCCGGCATCTGGAGTAGCTGTTAATGTGACTTCTGTGCCTGCCTCAACAGTTGCTGATGGTGCAAAAGTGATTGTTCCGTGGGCTGTTGCTGGCAAGGAGTATTGTTCAATGGTGTATGTCGATCCTGTTACAGAGCCTGATAAATTGACAACAACATCAGTTGCGTCTTCATTAGTCAGTGTCATAACACCGGCGTAATTGTTGCCAAGTGCCAAGCCTGCTTTCATTCTGACGGAAATAGTGTTTGTATTGTCAATGTTGATAGTAGTTGCACTTGCCCAATTTTCTCCGTTTTTAATCTCAAAATAATCAGTTCCAGTTGTTATTGTAGCAGTGACATTTTTTGATGTTTCATTTTCCAAAGCTACTGTGAAATCTTGTTGAGCAGATGGACCCTGGTTTTCAACATAAGTGAATGGATTTGCTGCTGCTGGTGTTAAGGTAATGCTTGGACCAGAGTATTCTGTAAAGTCTGAAGCATAAACAGGTGCAATACGTTTAGTGGTATTGTTATATTGGATATAGACACCTTTCACGCGGTATGTTTTACCGGCTTCTAAAGTTGGGTAATTTTGAATGTTGAATGTGTTGTAAGGAGTAATCACATTGTTACCATCAGTAAAATTGCCATTAGAATATGTCAAATTGCCTAAATCAACATAAGATCCATAATAGATGCCTTCTCCAAATACATCTGCGAGGCTAATCGCATATGGTTCAAATGTTTGATTGTGTGTAACAGTCAAGCCTGTTGTTGATGTTGAAAGACCAACAAGTTCTGCGCCACCTGTAAAGAGTTGAACTTTGGTTGCAACGGTGCCGCTCAACTGGTCTCCAATCGCAAAATCAATGCCGCCAGATTTATACAAGTTCAAGCCATATTGTCCATCCGATACATAGGCGTTAGAATAGGATTTTCCAACAACTTTCCAATTGTTAAAAGTGACATTGACATCGGTTTGGGTTGATCCCACCTCTGTAGCTTTTGCAAAAATTGCAGGAATTGTAGTTAATGGAGCAGCAGCTTGTGTTACAGTGACCACCTTGTCGGTTGCACCTGTAAAAGACAGGGTGACTGTAGCCGTACGTTCGCCACCTTCATTGGCCGAGCATGTAAATGGAACTGCTTCTGAAGTTACTGTGCCTAAAGTGAGCCAATCACCAGTGGTAAGTGTGGCCGTCACATTGCCAGTTGCATTATTGAGAGTGTAAGCGATTGAACCTTCTGTTGCATTATAAGCAATATCAACGTTGTTTGCTGTAATTGAAGGTGTGTCGCCGCCACCACCTGTTGTGTAGGTAACAACAATGCTCTTCACATATAGAGCCTTTGATGCACTTGAAGGCTTTGTATGCGTTACAACTATTTCTCCAGATGCTGAGCCTTCGAAAGTATATTCTGCAGCGGATGAAGTAGTAGATTGTGGATCACCGCCAAAAGCACTACCTCCAACAGTTACGCCTACTGTCGCCGATACTCCAGAAGCTGTAGATGCATTGACAACAATCTTTGTAATGGTGCCTGAAATATCAGACGTGGTAAGCGTAATGTACTGAACTGCAGCAGAACTAGTCCCATAATGAATACCTTTTGTGTTATCAAAATTGGACTCTGTTCCATCCGAGGTGACTGTCCATTCAACACCATCATCAGCAGTTCCAGAGCCATTACATTTAGCCGTAAAAACCAAAGAACTTGTGTTGGTAGTTTGCCCCCACATTTCCCCTGTGGTTGCCATCATTGTCAGCGGCATCATAGCCGCCGCGATTAAAAATGTAAATTTTCTTTTCATAGTGTTTAATTTTTATTTGTTATTTAATTTATTATTTATCAATGGTTTGTAAAAATTGTTTTCCCAAAAGTGTGAACTGCAAATATAACTATTTTTTTAATAGGTGTAACGAAAATTTGAGGCTGTATAACTTTTTTTAAAAAATCTTTCATAATTGGCTGCATGTATCTAAATTATTCGTAATTTTGCCACTTGAAAAGTCGGTTCCGTACGTGACCTTTAATTAGAGTTGCTTTGTACGGTCGGCTTTTTCTCAAAGTCGGTTCCGTATGTGGTCCCCGTTAAGGGGTACTTGCTTGATACGGTCGACTTTTATAAGAAACAAGGTCAATTCCGTACGTGTTCATTAATTTGTCAACGCTTGGTACGGTTGACCTTTTTTCATATCATGTCAATTTTGTTTACACAATATTGAACATGTTTGTTGCTGGCTTTGATTCCAATTGTTAGTTTGATTTTGAAATTCATATACGGGATTTCATTATTAACAAAATCATAATAAAGTATTGCAATGTTTTTATATCTGAACTTAGTTTGGGTCCCTTTCTTGGGGGCAAAAAACACCATAGTGTTCTCATCACAGCCAGCTTTACTAATAACTTTATATAAATGCTTTACCGCATAAGTTGATTGCCAGTTGTGAGAAGCCGCATTAATTGTTTTTTTGTCGCTCTCCTTTTCAACTATATAAACATAAACTCCAAGGAAATCATTGAAAATCATGTTTTTCTTTCCTTCTTTTTGCAAACGTTTCCAAAGATTTGAATAATAACCTGCGATCAGACTTCTTCTTTCTCTGCTTCGGTTTTTAGCCGTCGGAATACCTGAAACAAAATCCGGTAAAATATTGTTTTCCATTCTTTTATCTTTTAACTTTAAACTTTTAACTATTATCCTTCTTTCTTTTAACTTTATGTCTCAACTTTACCACAGCGAAATTCAGCTCAAATTCCGATTCGGTCTCGGTGGTTTCCAAATTGTCGCCAGCATAACCTGTTCAATTTTAATTTTCGCGGCAAAGTTACAACCACTCATCCGAATTAGTCGTACGAAAAACGACTAAGTTGAAAATTTAATCTTAACCTTTTGATAATCAATGCTGCTTCTTGTCGTAAAAGTCTTTCCGAAATGTTAATAAATTTTAACAATTTGAAGTAATAGTATGATGATCAATGATTTAATATTGTAAAAACCAGAATATTCACAATGATTTGTTGTCAACTCTTGTCATATCTAGCGAAGCGATGAATTTATTTGGTCGCTTTGCGCCAGATTATCTCAGGTGCGGTGGCCCGCGCCAGACGGCGATCCGAGCTTCGGCTGGCGCTTGACTTTTTGGTTACTTTTTTGTCAAGAAAAAAGTAACATGAATTAGAAAAATTCATATCTTTGCAGAAAATTTTCGAAAATTTTAAATATCATGAGTAACCACAAGAAACTTTTTGAGGAATTTCCTCCAGTAACCACCGAACAGTGGGAAGCTGTAATAGAAAAAGACCTCAAAGGAGCCGATTACAACAAGAAACTTGTCTGGAAAACAGCCGAAGGTTTCCAGGTAAGGCCGTATTATCGCGCTGAAAATCTCAAGGATATACCTTGGCTCGACACCAAACCGGGCGAGTTTCCTTACATCCGCAGCACGAAAAAAGAAGGCAACGACTGGCTTGTGTGCGAAGATATAGTAGTGAAGGACTACCACGAGGCTAACCAAAAAGCCCTCGACGCACTCAACCGCGGCGCAACAGCGCTGTCGTTCCGCCTCGAATACGACAAGCCATACGACGCTGTCGAGATATCTGGCCTCCTCAACGGCATAGTAGCCGAAGCGGTCGAAATCAACTTCTACAACAACAAGTATCATCTGCCACTCCTCGAGATGATGTCGAAGATCCCGGGCATCAACGGCTCGCTGAACTACGACCCGCTGACTCGTTACATCCGCCGCGGCACTTGGTTCATCAGCGAGAACACCGATATGGAACTCGCAGCTATCCTCTCGAAAGCTGAGATTCCTAACGTGCAGACAATCGGCGTCAACGCTCACGTGTTCACCAACGCCGGCGCAACGATTTCTCAGGAGATGGGCATCGCCCTCGCAGTGGGTGTCGAATATATCGAACAGCTGCTCGCAAAAGGCATGACAATCGACGAGATCGCTCCGAAGATGCGCTTCAACGTGGCTGTCGGTCAGACCTACTTCATGGAGATGGCCAAGATGCGCGCCTACCGTATGCTTTGGGCTGAAATCCTCAAGGCTTACGGCGCAAAAGAAGAGAACTGCAAGATTCGCATCCATGCCTTCAACGCGTTGATTAACATGAGTTTATATGACCCATACGTGAACATGCTGCGTACCACAACAGGTACTATGTCGGCTGTCCTAGGCGGTGTAGATTCATTCTGTGTGACTCCATTCGACGCCACATTCGAAGAGGCAACAGAATTCGCAGATCGTATCTCGCGCAACCAGCAGCTCATCCTCAAGGAAGAGTCACACTTCGACAAGGTGGCTGACCCGGCCGCAGGTTCATATTACATTGAAAATCTTACAGAATCCATCGCCACCGCCGCATGGAACGTGTTCCTCCAGATTCAGGAAGAAGGCGGCTACCTCGCATCGGTGCGCAAAGGCACTATCCAAAATATCGTGAAGGAAAGCGCTGCAAAACGCTTCAGCAACGTCGCGACACGCCGCGAGACCATCCTCGGAACCAACCAGTTCCCGAACTTCACCGAGACAATGAAGTTCGACCCGGCCGAGTGGGTGTTCAAAGCCGACTGTAAACGTGAGGCAAACGCCGAAGTCGACACCATCGACACCTTCCGCGTGGCTCAGCAGTTTGAGGCAATGCGTTATGCAACCGACGTTTACGCCAAGAACCACAAACGCCCGACAGCTTGGATGTTTACCTATGGTAACCTCGCAATGCGTAAGGCTCGCGCTAACTTCGCATCAAACTTCTTCGCATGCGCAGGCTTCGAAGTGGTCGATAACCCTGGCTTCAAGACTCTCGAAGAAGGCATCGCAGCCGCACGTCAGGTGAAACCTGAGATCTTGGTCATCTGCTCATCCGACGAGGAATACGGCGAAGGCAACGCCCTCAAGATTTACGAAGAGCTGAAGAACGAGACCATCGTGGTGCTCGCAGGTAACCCTGAAGGCACCGCCGACATCCTCAAAGAGGCAGGCCTCGAATACTTCATCCACGTGAAGAGCAACGTCCTCGAGACATTATTGAGTTTCCAGAAAAAATTAGGTATAACAAAATGAGAAAGGAGTAAGAAATGAAACCAGATTTCAAGAATATCAACATCAACGCTATACCTAAGTCACACATCAAGGCTGACTACAAGCCTGACTGGGAAACTGTTGAACATATTAACGTGAAGCCGGCTTATACGGCTGAAGACCTTGAGAATATGGAGCACCTCAACTACGCTGCAGGTATCGCCCCTTATCTCCGTGGACCTTATTCAACAATGTATGTGATGCGTCCTTGGACTGTCCGTCAGTATGCAGGTTTCTCTACAGCTGAGGAGTCAAACGCATTCTATCGTCGTAACATCGCCGCTGGTCAGAAAGGTCTGTCAGTGGCTTTCGACCTTGCTACTCACCGTGGCTATGACGCTGACCATGAACGCGTTATGGGTGATGTGGGTAAGGCTGGTGTGTCAATCTGCTCAGTCGAGGATATGAAAGTCCTCTTCGACCAGATTCCTTTGAATAAGATGTCTGTTTCTATGACAATGAACGGCGCCGTGTTGCCGATTTTGGCATTCTACATCGTGGCCGCTCTCGAGCAAGGTGCTCAGTATGAAGAACTTCAAGGTACAATCCAGAACGACATTTTGAAGGAGTTCATGGTGCGTAACACTTATATCTATCCTCCGGAGTTCTCGATGCGTATTATCGCTGATATCTTCGCGTTCACTTCACAGAACATGCCGAAGTTCAACTCGATTTCAATCTCCGGTTACCATATGCAGGAAGCTGGTGCTACATGCGACATCGAGTTGGCTTACACCCTCGCCGACGGTTGGGATTATCTCCGCACAGGTGTCAAGTCAGGCTTGGATATCGACGCATTCGCTCCACGTTTGTCATTCTTCTGGTGTTCAGGTATGAACCACTTCATGGAGATTGCCAAGATGCGTGCAGCTCGTATGCTTTGGGCTAAGATCGTGAAGACATTCAACCCGAAGAGCGAAAAATCACTTGCACTTCGTACTCACACCCAGACTTCAGGATGGTCGCTCACCGAGCAAGACCCGTTCAACAACGTGGCTCGTACATGTATCGAAGCTATGGGAGCAGCCCTCGGTCACACTCAGTCGTTGCACACCAACGCTCTCGACGAGGCTATCGCACTTCCAACCGACTTCTCGGCTCGTATCGCTCGTAACACTCAGATCTACATCCAGGAAGAAACCAACGTTTGCCGTGTGGTCGACCCATGGGCAGGTTCATATTATGTCGAGTCATTGACTCGCGACATCTATGAGCGCGCTTGGGCTCACATCCAGGAGGTCGAAGAGATGGGCGGTATGGCAAAAGCTATCGAGACTGGTCTTCCGAAGATGCGTATCGAAGAGGCCGCAGCCCGCAAGCAGGCTAAGATCGACGCCGGTACAGAGACTATCGTCGGTATTAACAAATATCGCCTCGAGCATGAAGACAGCATTGATACTCTTGAAGTCGACAATACAGCGGTGCGCGAGTCACAGATTCGCCGCTTGAAAGAGTTGAAGGCTAACCGTAACGAAGCCGACGTGCAACGTTGCCTCGACGCCATCACAGAGTCTGTCAAGACTGGCAAAGGCAACCTCCTCGCATTGGCAGTTGAAGCTGCTAAATGCCGTGCCACATTGGGTGAAATTTCAATGGCATGCGAAAAAATCGTTGGTCGTTATAAAGCTGTAATTCGTTCAATATCAGGAGTTTATTCTATGGAAGCAAAAGGCAATGAAAAATTCGCCAAGGCACAGGCAATGGCCGATGAGTTCGCTAAACTCGAAGGTCGTCGTCCTCGTATCATGATTGCGAAGATGGGTCAGGATGGTCACGACCGTGGCGCTAAAGTTGTCGCTACAGGTTACGCCGATATAGGCTTCGACGTCGATATGGGACCATTGTTCCAGACACCGGCCGAGACAGCTCGTCAGGCAGTTGAAAACGACGTCCACATCGTGGGTGTGTCGTCGCTGGCGGCAGGTCACAAGACCCTCGTGCCTCAGGTCATCGAAGAGCTCGCCAAACTCGGTCGTCCAGACATCATGGTGACAGTGGGTGGCGTTATCCCTCATCAGGATTATCAGTTCTTGTATGACGCAGGCGCGGTTGCCATCTTCGGACCTGGTACAATTGTGTCGGATTCGGCAATCAAGATGCTCGAGCTCTTGTTAGCGGTTCGTAAACAATAATTGTAAGGGCGAAAAATGTTTCGCCCCTACATTAAATATGGCGAAAAACAAATTCTATACGGTTTGGTCTGGACGTCAAATCGGCGTCTTCGCTTCTTGGGATGACTGCAAACAGCAGGTCGAAGGGTTCCAAGGTGCGAAATATAAAGGATTTCCCACCCGCGAACAGGCCGAAGCTGCGTTTAAATCGGAACCCGATTTCAAAAATTCCGAATCGGAACCGATAAAATCGTGGCAATCATTGCCAGAAGGCAGCCCCAAACCAAACACCAACGCCATCGCAGTCGACGCGGCATGCTCCGGTAATCCAGGAAAAATGGAATACCGGGGCGTGTTCGTCGAGACAAACACCGAACTTTTCAAAAGCCCGGTGTTTGAAGGCGGTACAAACAATATTGGCGAGTTTCTTGCCATCGTCCACTGCCTCGCATGGCAGCAGAAAAAACGCATCAACCTTCCGATTTATTCCGATTCGGTGAACGGTCAGAAATGGGTGAGCGAAGGACTTTGCAGGACAAAACTCGTTGAAAATGAAAAGAATAGGTATCTTTTCGAAGTGATTCGCAGAGCCGAAAAATGGCTTCACGACAACACTTTTAGGGTGCCGATAATGAAATGGAGAACCGAGATCTGGGGCGAAATACCCGCCGATTTCGGAAGAAAATAAAAAAATCAACGTCATGATAAAATACGATACCTTTTATTTACAGTGCCCGTGCTGCAATTCGTGGCTCGAAGGTCATACCGTGAAATCGGAGATGGTCAATAAATCGGTATTGTATTCCGACGGCAAGACGTTGAACGACAATTTTATAACCGAACCGCAAAAAATCATAAAATGTCCGGCATGCAGCCATTGGTTCTGGGTTGAGGAATACAAGGAGCCTGTCGTGACTTACGTGAAACCAAACGTGCCTTATTATAACTGGAATCACTGGCGCTTTTTCGGCGTACATTTCAACAGCGTCGAAGGCAGGATGGCGCTCGTCAACCACTACAAGGGATGCCTCGAAGTCATCAAAAACGATAAAGAAAAAGAGCTTTACATCCGCCGCATGATGTGGTGGGCTTACAACGATTTGGTGCGTAACAACTATCAGATGAAGCTCGATTATCTTCTTTCAGGAAAGATGAGTTTCAACGTGTGGCGTAAAAACAGGCGCAAACAGGAAATGGGTCGCCTTCTTTTTAAACAGCATCACGATGAATATATCGAAAACATCAAGACTCTGCTCCTTTTAGTGAAAGGCCGTTACACTCCTGATGATGAGGAATATGAGGCTTCGATATTGGAAATCATAGAGTTATATCGCGAGATGGGCGAGTTTAAAGAGGCTCAAAAGATTTTGAATACCATCCCGAGAAGAACCCATTACATTGCCAACATCGAGAAAGAGGTCAAAAAGAAGCACGATTTTGTCTTCCTAGTAGCTGGTTGATGACGTGCGACGCGCAGAAGCACCCGAAAACTGCCGGCATGTAAGAAATTGTTCCCACAGTAGCTATTTTGTTTTGTTGCTGCTCGTCTTCCACGATGAAGGCGTCGTCGGCCACTTTTTCCGGTGAGAACACCACGGTGATGCCTTCGCGGATTCCCAAGCGGTGCAGGCGTTTGCGGATATAGAAGGCGAGGCGGCAATTGTAGGATTTCGACATGTCGCAGATCTCTATCTTGGTTGGGTCGTATTTTCCGCCCGCTCCCATGCAACTTACAATATTCTGATGGTTTTGTACCGCGTAGTAGAGCAGAAAAACCTTCGGTGCCATGGTGTCGATGGCGTCGACGACGAAGTCGAACTTTTGTGCCATCAAATCTATAATCGGCTGATCCTTAAGATATTGCGTCAGCACATGCAGCTTGATGTCGGGGTTGATGTCACGGATTCGTTCTGCCATCACCTCTGTTTTGAACCTCCCGACGGTGCTGTCCAACGCCAGAAGCTGACGGTTTTTGTTCGTCACGCTCACGGTGTCGCTGTCGACGATGGTCATCTCGCCAATACCGGCACGCGCAAGCTGTTCAGCGGCGTAAGCTCCCACGCCGCCGAGGCCTACAACAAGGACGTGCGCCTTGGCAAGCTTCTCAACTCCGTCTGCACCTATTAATATATTAGTGCGTTGCTTCCAGTCTTCCATAGTTTTCAAAAATTTGTTTGCACAAAAAACCAATTTCGCATCCCATCAAACTCGCCGCCTTCGCGTAAACGTCGCTGATATCTCTTCCTGAGACGTCGGTCTCAAGGAAAAGCCGGTCCAACGGGATGTTTTTCAATATCTCAACTGCCTGATTTTCATTGCGATACAAAATTTCGCCGAGCGAGATGTATATGTCATATCTCAAAAGCTGCCGCATCGTCTCCACCGAGCTGTTAAATCCATGAATCACCCACGGCATAGTCGCCTGCGTCTTCTTCCGCATCTCGATTATCTCGGAATACGCCCTCACGCAATGCACAATCACCGGCTTCTTCAACGTCTCCGACAGCCTTATCATTTCCCCAAAGACATCAATCTGCTTTTCAAACGTCTCTTTGTGAACCTTATCCAGTCCCACCTCCCCAATAGCTTCTGTCATTCCGAGCGACCGCAGGTCGCGAGGAACCTCATTAGCAATAACATCGACCTCCCATGGATGAATGCCCCAGGTTTTTAAAATCTTTTCTTCAGAAAATTCGTCAACAATCTTTATAACAGATTGATTATCAAGATGTGTGTGGATATCTACAAACATCAGAAGTCGACATTCGGTTGAGCGATGAGCTCCATATTGTTGAGTTCGAGTGCCATGAGGTTGCCGAAGCCCACTTTCTGGTCTCGGTAATACACTCCGTTGTCGAGGGCGATGAAATTGTAACCTCCCGATTCGATGAAAAGTTGGATGAGGCTGTGCTCCACCGGCACGTGTCCGTGGATGATTTTCTTGCCTCCGGTTTTTGCGGTGTCGACCTTGAAATCGCGCACCCAAAGCATCGACATTTTGTCGTCGAACGGATCCTGGATGTTGAAGTTCATACCTGCATGGACAAGAATATAGTCGTCAAGTTCAATGAAATACTTGCCTTTTCTCATCCATTCGATGTATTTCTCATCGATGTCGCGCGGACGTTTCACTCCGAAACTTTTTAGCGTGGTTTTGGCGCCGTAGCGTTCCCATTCTTTTTGGATGCTACTTTTGGTGAACCATCTGTGCTTGTCGTTTTCGTATGAGTTCATGCAGTAATATTCATGATTTCCAATGAGATACTGGATTTTATATCCTGCGTCTTGAAAACTCATAATATAGTCAATTACGCCTTTGCCGTCGGGACCACGGTCGATGTAATCGCCAAGGAAAAATATTGAATCTTCCTTGTCTGGCTGAATGCCGTGCTCAACCAACTGTTTCAGCGTATTGACGCATCCGTGAATGTCAGGTATGATCCATCTTTTGTTCATATCGGTGGGTTTTATTTTGCTTTACCTTGATTTGCAACGCTTTGCATCTTTTTCGCTATCTCTTCCGGGTCGCCGAGGAAGAAGTCTTTTTGAAGCTTCATGTTGTCGTCAAACTCGAAAATATACGGAATTGCTGTCGGGATGTTGAACTTGATAATCTCGTCTTCGCTCATGCCTTTCAGTTCTTTCACAATACCGCGCAAACTGTTGCCGTGAGCCACCACCATCACCTCGTCGTGATTGGCGAAGGCCTTGAGAATCACGTCTTTATAATATGGCATGAGGCGCGCGATAGTGTCTTTCAGCGACTCGGTGAGCGGAATCTGGTCGTCGGTCATCTCAGCGTAACGCGGATCTTGGCGCGGACTCTTCGGATCGTCCATAGCCAACGCTGGAGGCTGCACGTCGAAGCAACGACGCCATTTCAAAACCTGCTCTTCGCCGTATTTCTTTGCCATATCGACCTTGTTCAAGCCTTGCAGCTGACCATAGCTCTTCTCGTTGAGACGCCAGCTTTTGTACACCGGCAGCCAGTCCATGTCCATCACGTCGAGGATGTTGTTGAGCGTCTTGATAGCTCTTTTCAAATATGATGTGAAGCAGATTTCAGGTTTGTAGCCGTTCTCTTTCAATGACTTACCGGCTTCTAATGCCTCCTGAACACCTTTTTCTGATAAATCTACATTTGTCCAACCAGTGAAGAGGTTGAGCTTGTTCCATTCGCTTTCGCCGTGGCGAACTAATATTAGCTTTTTCATTTTTTGTCCCCTTATAATAAAGTGCAAAAATAATCAAAATTCTTTTTAAAAACACTAATACCATAAAAAAACTTCTAACTTCTAACTTCTAACTTCTAACTTTTTACTACTTTTGCATCGTGAGAATGATTAAGCCATCAAAGATTTTCAGGATTTTCTATCCGTCGCTGCTTTGGGAGATGCCGAAGACAGAGAAGAAAACTATTTATCTCACTTTCGACGACGGGCCTCATCCGCTGATAACTCCTAAAGTGCTTGAAATTCTCAGGAAATATGATGCTAAAGCAACGTTTTTCTGCATCGGAAACAATGTAAAACAGTATCCTGAAACGTTTGAATTAGTGAAACGGGAAGGCCATTCTGTCGGCTGCCACACCTTCAACCACGAAAACGGTTGGAAAACCAAAACCGATGATTATCTCAAATCTTTCAACGATGCCAACGAGTTGATTCACAGTAACTTGTTTCGCCCACCTCACGGAAAAATAAAAAGGTCTCAGCTCAAAAAATTGGTTGTACAGACGTGGAATGCCGCGTCTCTACGGATTGTTGCATGGAGCGTTATCGCCTACGACTGGGATCACTCATTGTCGCATGAAGATGTCTATCAAAACGTCATCAAAAACGCTGGTGATGGCTCTATCGTCACATTCCACGACAGTGTCAAAGCCTATAACAATATGATTTCAGCTCTGCCAAGAGTTTTGGAATACTATAAAAATCAAGGCTTTAAGTTTAAGGCTTTATAATTATCCGATGCGACTCCAGTCGAAGTCGCTTTCGAATTGTTGCGAGAAGTAGAGTTTCGTGGCGTAATGCTCTGGTTTTGAAAGTGTTGGGTCGGCGTCAAGAAGCAGATTTGCCATCCTACGAGTGTGTCTGATGATAGGCTCGTCGTATTGGAAGTCGCCGATTTTCATCTCGATCATTCCCGATTGGCGGGTGCCTTGCGTCTCTCCGGGACCTCTCAACTGCAAGTCCGCCTCCGCAATCTCGAATCCGTCGTTGGTTTTCACCATCGTCTCCATGCGTTTCTTGCCCTCGCCGGTGATTTTATGGTCTGTAATCAAAACACAATACGACTGCTCGGCGCCACGGCCAACTCTTCCACGGAGCTGATGCAGCTGCGAGAGCCCGAATCTGTTGGCATTTTCGATGATCATCACTGAGGCGTTCGGCACGTTCACACCCACTTCTATCACCGTCGTCGCTATCATGATATGCGTCTCGCCGCGCACAAAACGCTGCATCTCCCAGTCTTTGTCGTCAGCTTTCATCTGGCCGTGCACCACGCTGATGTGATAATCCGGCTCCGGAAAATCTCTCAACATCGCCTCGTAGCCTTCCTGCAGGTTGATCAAATCCATCTTCTCCGACTCCTTGATGAGCGGGTAAACCACATATATCTGATGCCCTTCTGCAATCTGTTTTTTCATAAATCCGATGACCGCAAGTCGTTGTTCCTGAAATACATGCACTGTTTTTACCGGCTTTCTTCCAGGCGGTAACTCGTCGATTTTCGAGACATCTAAATCGCCGTATTGTGTCATCGCCAAGGTTCTTGGAATAGGAGTTGCCGTCATTACCAAAGTATGTGGTGGAAATGCTGTTTTATCCCAGAAAGAAGCACGTTGTGCCACTCCGAAACGGTGCTGCTCGTCGATTATGCAGAGACCTAAGTTCTTGAAAACCACAGTGTCTTCAATCAAAGCGTGAGTTCCTATGATGATCTGAAGGTCGCCGCTTGCGAGGTCGGCAAGTATCTGTTTTCGTTCCGATTGTTTTGTGCTTCCTGTGAGTAATGCGAAGTGCACGTCCATGCCTTTGAGTTGTGCTCTCAGCGTCTCAAGGTGTTGAGTAGCAAGGATTTCCGTCGGTGCCATCAACGCCGCTTGATAGCCGTTGTCGAGTGCCAAAAGCATTATCATCAATGCGACTATGGTCTTTCCGCTTCCGACATCACCTTGAAGCAGTCGGTTCATCTGATGACCGCTCTTCAAATCCGCCCGAATCTCCTTGATGACACGTTTTTGAGCGTTGGTGAGAGGAAAGGGGAGGTGCTCCTTGTAGAAACTGTTGAAATAATCGCCAACTTGTTGAAACACAACGCTTTTTGTGTTAAGCTGCCGGTCTTTTTTATGAACCAACAGTCTTAGTTGGAAAAAGAAATGCTCCTCATATTTTAATCTCGTCGTAGCTCGTTGAATATCAGTACTGTTCGACGGCAGATGAATCTTGTAATACGCTTCTTTTCGAGGCAAAAGCTTGTCGTGAAGAATCAAACTCTGCGGCAAAACCTCCGGAATCATGTTCCACACTTGCAGCACACAGGTTTTTATGATTTTTGCGAGCTGTTTGGTGCCCAAACCGGCGTTTTTCATCTTCTCGGTGGTGTTGTAAACGCCTTGCAGTGCTTCGCCAACGAGCACATCGTCGGGGTTATAGTCCTCCACATCGGGATGGGTGAAGTTGAAGCGGTTGTTAAACACGCTCGCCTTGCCGAAAATCAAATATTTTTTGCCCGGCTGGAAGCGGTTTTTTATCCATTTCAAGCCTTTAAACCACACCAATTCTATCGAGCCGGTATCATCGGTAAAAGTCGCTGTAATTCTTGTAACTCTCGGAGCGCCAATGCATTGCATGTTGCTCACCGTGCCGACAAGTTGGTAATAAACGGTGTCGTCGGTGATCTGCCTGACCTTATGAATCTGCGAACGGTCGATATACCTGAAAGGGAAATAATCGAGCAGGTCCTGAAACGTGAAAATGCCCAGCTCCTTATTCAGCATCTCCGCCCGTTTCGGTCCTACGCCCTTCAGATATTCGATTTTCGTCTGCAGTAGGTCAACCATCAGAATTGTTTTTGCAAAAATAATAATAATTTCAATGTAAATCTTTTTTTCGTAAATTTGCATCATGATTTATCTCAACGATCATACGGAGTTGCTTGATATTGATGCTGCTTTGACGAAAGTGTCGGAGCAGCGTCGGGAGCAGGCGCTGAAGTTCGCGCACGAGAGCGGCCGGCGGCTGTCGCTGGCGGTGTATCTCCTTCTCATGGAAGGCCTCGAAAAAGAATACGGCCTCACCGAACCACCGGTTTTCGACTACCTCGAAGGCGGCAAACCCATAATCAAAGGCCATCCCGAGATTCATTTCAACTTCAGCCATTCTGGCAACGTCGCTCTCTGCGCCATCGACAGCCAGCCGGTGGGCGCCGACGTTGAGACGCACCGCAAGATAACACCTTCGCTTATAGCTTACACCATGAATGCAGAGGAACAGGCACTGATAACGTCGGCGCCTGAAAGCCTTACGGCTTTTCTCGCTCTCTGGACGAAGAAAGAAGCCGTGCTCAAACTCACTGGCGAAGGCATCCGCAGCGACCTGAAGATGGTGCTCGATCATCCTGAATTATACCATATTGAAACCATCACAACAGACAAATACGTCTATTCCATCGCAAAATTTAATAAAATCAGCAAATAAAAGCGTACTTACTGAAAAAATTTGTATCTTTGCAAGTTTATTATACATCTTTTGAAAAATAAATAAAATAAGATATACAATGTTAAGCGAACAAGAACAAATCAGAAGGAACTCTCTTCAGGAGCTTTACAATCTCGGTATTAACCCATATCCACAGGCGGCGTTCGAGGTGAACGTGACAACGACGCAGATCAAAGAAAACTTTGACGATAACAATCTGGCGAAGTTCGACCGCGTCAGCATCGGCGGCCGTATCATGAGCCGTCGTATCATGGGCGCCGCGTCATTCTGCGAGCTGCAGGATGCCAATGGCCGTATCCAGCTTTATCTTAACCGCGACGAAATTTGCCCGGGCGAAGATAAGACCATGTACAACGTAGTGTTCAAACGTCTTCTCGATATCGGCGACTTCATCGGAGTGAAAGGTTTTGTGTTCCGCACCCAGATGGGTGAGATTTCAATTCATGTCAAAGAATTGACGGTGTTGAGCAAGTCGTTGCGTCCACTTCCGATAGTGAAGGAAAAAGACGGTGTGAAATACGACGAGTTCAACGATCCGGAGCTCCGTTACCGCATGCGTTATGTCGACTTGGTCGTTAACGACAAGGTTAAAGATATCTTTATCAAACGTACAAAAGCTATCGACAGCATCCGCCGCTTCTTCAACGAAAACGGTTATCTCGAGGTGGAAACCCCTGTCCTTCAGGCTATTCCTGGTGGCGCTACAGCGCGTCCGTTTGTTACGCATCACAACGCTCTCGACATCCCGATGTATCTGCGTATCGCTGACGAGCTTTACCTGAAACGTCTTATCGTGGGCGGTTTCGACGGCGTGTACGAGTTTTCGCGCAACTTCCGCAACGAAGGCATGGACCGCACTCATAACCCTGAATTTACAGGTCTTGAGATATATGTGGCATACAAAGATTATCTTTGGATGATGGACTTCACCGAAGAGATGATTCACCGCTGCGTGATGGAGGTTCTCGGCACCGAAAAAGTGAAAGTCGGCGACCATGAAATTAGCTTCCAGCGTCCGTTCAAACGTATCACGATGATTGATTCAATCAAGGAAAACACCGGAATCGACATCAATGGAATGGATGAGGAGCAGCTGCGCGAGGTGTGCAAGAAACTTGAGATTGAAGTTGACGCTTCGATGGGTAAGGGCAAACTCATTGATGAGATTTTCGGTGCAAAATGCGAAGGCACCTACATCCAGCCGACGTTCATCACCGACTATCCTGTCGAGATGTCGCCTCTCTGCAAACGTCATCGTAACGACCCTGAACTTACCGAACGTTTCGAGTTGATGGTCAACGGAAAAGAGCTTGCCAACGCTTATACCGAGCTGAATGATCCTATCGACCAGCGTGCACGTTTTGAGGAACAGATGAAGCTCGCCGGCCGCGGTGACGACGAGGCCATGCTTATCGACCAAGACTTCCTCCGCGCTCTTGAATATGGTATGCCTCCTACATCTGGTATGGGTATCGGCATCGACCGTTTCGTGATGCTTCTAACTGGCCAGACACAGATTCAGGAAGTACTTCTCTTCCCGATGATGCGTCCTGAGGTGCACAAGAAAGTTGCTACAAAAGAAGACTTTATGGCTGTCGGCGTGCCTGAAGTTTGGGCTGAAGTGCTTGTAAAACAGAACTATACAACCGTCGAGATGATGCAGTCGGAAAAACCTTCGGCACTGCGCGAGAAACTCAACGGTATTCGTAAAAAGACAAAAATGGACGTCCCGGCATTGCAACTCGAGGAAGTTGAAGCCTGGATTAACGGATAAAACAATAAAAACCATGAAGAAATTAATCTTAACAGCGGTATTTGCAGTCATTCTGGGCGCACTCTCTTTCGCCCAGACAATACAGAAAACCTATTACTTCGACAACCCTGAGGTTACCGAAGTGAACGGCTATGATGTGATAAAATTCGCCAGCACCATGAATAATGGCGTTGTCGGCGAGGCATCTTTGCCATGGCAGTCAGTGTCGTTGCTTCTGCCACAAAACACTGATGCTCAAAGCATTAATGTTGAGTATTCTGATTTTGTGGAGCTCGAAGGCACCTTCAATCTGCTTCCAAAACAGGCAGCACGACCGCTTTCGTCGACGGAGCCGTTGGTCTTCGACAAGAACGAAGATTTTTACAAGTCAACAGAAACGTATCCGCAAACAGCGTTTTCAAAGGTAAACACCCAATATCTCAACGGCTGCTCGTTTGCTTTCGCGCGCTTCACGCCAGTGAGATATGTCCCTGCGACTGGTAAAGTGTCTTATGCTAAATCTGTAACGGTTACAATCGATGTAACTGCTTCAAAATCAGATAGAAGCAGTAAGGTTTGGATGACTCCCGAGGTCGAGAAACGTGTTGAGCGTCTGGCTCAGAATTCTGAGGCGGTGAAAGCTTATAAAACCAGAGCAAGAACCGTATTGCCGAGTTACGATATTCTTGTCATCACTCCTGAGCAATGGGTGTCGCACTTCGACGAATATGTCGAGTTTTACCAGGCTCGCGGTCTGCGTACTCATGTCACGGCATTGGAAAACATCCTTTCAAACTTCGAAGGTCGTGATGACGCTGAAAAAGTGCGTGCGTATATCTCTCAAGAGTATGAAAATGAAGGTGTTATGATGGTGCTTCTCGGCGGCGACTCTAACGTCGTGCCGTGGCGCGCACTCTATTGCAATGTTTATGATGAAGAGGTGGATAACCTGCCTGCCGACATGTATTTCGTATGCCTCGACGGTACTTGGGACGATAACAACAATGGTCTCTGGGGAGAGCCCGGTGAAGACGACCTCCTCCCTGAACTTGCAGTAGCTCGTATGCCTTTCAACAACGAGACTCAGTTTAACAATATGATGCACAAGACGTTAGAGTATCAGGCTAACCCTGTGCTCGGCGAGTTCCGTACTGTCATTCTTGGTGGCGAACACCTCGGCGATGGTTATTATGGCAGCACCGACCTCGAACGTATCATAGGCACATCGAACGATTTTGATTATACTACTATAGGTGTCCCGGAGGATTATGACTTTGTGAAATATTATGCCACTCATACGGTAAACTGGTCGGGCGCTACCTTTAGAAAGATTATCAATGCTACTGGCGGACAATATATTCACCATGTGGGACATGCGAACACCGGCACTGTAGCCGGCTGGGATGTTATGGCAATGAACGATGCTTCTTTCGTACAACTTGATGGTGTGCATCATAACTATAATTTCTTCCATTCACACGGATGCGTCTGCGGTGACTTCACCCATACCTGTATCTTGGAACGTATGGTCAACATAGCCACTGGATTCGTGGCAGTGACAGGTAACTCACGCTATGGTTGGTATCAACCTTGGGGTGACGGAATGGCAGCACACTTGCACCGCGAGTTTGTCGATGCATACTACCACGACCGCCTGCCATACATCGGAACAGCCTTCGTGGAGATGAAGATAATGACAGCTCCGTATGTAGAATGGGATCCATGCATGCGTTGGAACGATTATGATCTGAACATCTTGGGCGACGTAGCAGTATGCCCATGGCTCGACGAGCCTTTCCGCCCGGAAGTGAGCTATGCGTCAGCACTAACACTCGGTAGCACCTCTATGCCTGTAACAGTCACCAAACATGGCGAAGCACAAAGCAACTTCCGTTGCAGCATTTTCCACGGCGACGACCTTCTCGCTTTCGGCATGACTGACGAAAACGGTGTGGCAAATATTGAATTTGCAGAGAGCCTTAATGTTGCTGACACACTTAAACTTATCATCACTGGGCCTAACGCTTATCCTCAGACAATCAGCATCTTGGGAATTAATAATAACACCGCTTTTGTTTATCCGCAATCAACTGATATTCACGGCGAGTTCGTCTTCGGAAGAAACATTTCAATGGATGTCGATTTCAAAAATGCAGGAACGGTTGATGCAAATAATGTAATTGCAACATTATCAACGAGTTCTAACTTTGTCACTTTATCGAAATCAACAGTGGATGTCGGAACAGTCAACGCTGGCGGATCGGTGACCATTGCCGACGCCTTCGACATTGTCGTTGCCAATAATATTCCTGACGGCGCTTATATCGATTTCGTTATGACTTGCACCGACGGAACCAATGTCTGGAATCGTGATATCTTCTTCCAAGCAGTAGCTCCTGTATTGAATATCAATGAGTTGAGCTATGAAGAGGCAAGCGGAAATATGAACGGTTTCCTCGATCCGGGTGAGATTTTCAGTATTGTTGCAAGAGGCACCAACAGCGGTCATTATGTAGCTGAAAATCCTTATATCCACGGAATTTTCAATTCAGAATATCTTTCATTTGTCAATAACGATACGCCAATTGATAACTTGAACCCTGGCGATAATTTCGAGGCAAGTTTAGAGATTCAGATCTCTGAAGACACCCCAGACGGTACTATTATTATGGTTGACGTGAGTGCGATAACTGGTCAGTATTCGGCAAACAAGACCATCACATTGACTGTCGGAACGGTAAGGGAAGACTTTGAAAGTGGCGATTTCTCGCATCTGAATTGGAAACATAGTGGCGATGCTGATTGGTTTATAACCGAAAGTGACGCTCATTCTGGTTCATATTGCGCCCAAAGCCCTCAACTTATTAAGAATCAGGTGTCATCGATTAAAATTGAGATGGAAAACACTACTGATGGCGAGTTTTCATTCTATGTCAAGACAAATACAAGGAAAAACAAAGACTTGTTAATGTTGTTCATCGACGGCGTGCATAAAAAGAGATGGTCGGGTGAAACAGCTTGGACTTTCGAAACATTCAATCTGGCAGCCGGAGAGCATACTCTTGAATGGCGTTATGATACCGCTCCGAGTGGCGATTGTGAAAGCAGCGTTTGCTGGGTCGACGATATCACTTTCCCTGGCAACACCTTGATTTTGAGCGTGGAACCAGTTTTTGATGATAACGAATTGTCGGTTTATCCAAATCCTGCTAATGAACATATCTATGTGAAAGGCGAGGATGTCCAACAGATCGAAATTTATAATTCTATAGGATTGAAGGTCGTTTCAAGAAGCGTAAATAATTCAGAATCAATCAATATTGCTGATTTTGCTAGAGGAATTTATTTCGTGAGAACAATCGACAGAAAAGGCAATGTTAAAACGACAAAAATCGTCAAGAGATAATGTTGTTTGCTGACGTAATCGGACATGATGACTTGAAAAAGCGCCTGATTCAGAGCGTGAGAGATAGTCGTGTGTCGCATGCGCAGCTGTTTTTGGGATCTGAAGGAAGCGGCAAGATGCCTCTGGCCTTGGCTTACGCTCAATATATCAACTGTACAAACCGTTCAGAGACAGACAGTTGCGGCGTTTGCCCTTCGTGCAAGAAGTTTATGTCGCTCACTCATCCCGACCTTCATTTCGTGTTCCCGACGGCGACAAATAAAGATGTCAAGCAAAATCCCGAATCTGATTTGTTTATTTCCGATTGGCGTGAATACCTGACTGATTGTCAAGGATATACCGACTTGTCTGATTGGTATAACAAACTCGATATCGAGAACAAACAGGGCATTATCAACGTGCGCGACGCCGCCACAATAATGCGAAAACTCAGCTTTAAAGCTTACGAAAGCGAATATAAAATCGCGATAATATGGATGGCGGAGAAGCTTAACACGCAGAGCGCCAATAAGTTGCTGAAACTTATCGAAGAGCCGCCTGAGAAAACGCTGTTTATCTTGATAGCTGAACATCAGGAGGAGCTGCTTACCACCATCCGTTCTCGTTGCGTGATGGTGAAAGTTCCTAAACTTGGACTTCAGGAAACGCAAAACGCTCTCGTTCAGCGACTTGGATGCACGGAACAAGAGGCATTCGACGCGGCGACACTTGCAAATGGTAACTGGATCTTGGCACAACGTTATGCGAAAGACCAGGAAGATGAGAAACTTTACGCCAATACTTTCCAGAAATGGATGCGTTACTGCTTCAAAGGCGCGCTTCCTGAACTTATCGATTTCGTGGCTAACGACATCAAGCCGTTGGGTCGTGAGAAACAGAAGGAATTTCTTGAATATGGCTTGAATATCTTCCATAACTCGTTGTTATTCAACAACAATATACCTGACGAGGTGATGCTCCCGACCGACGAGAAGAATTTCACCAAAAACTTTGCACCTTATATTAATATAAGGAATGTAGCTCAGGTTTGCGAACTTTTCGAGGAAAGCATCAACCAAATAGAACGCAATGCTAATGCTTCCATCGTTTTCATGGACGATAGTTGCAAGATGTCTAAACTGTTGAGAATCAAGTGATGAGAACGTTAACGAAGGTCGGACTGGCGGTGTTGAGTGGTCTTTTGATCGCTGCTGCGTGGCCGGTGCGAGGTCTCGCGCCATTGGCTTTCGTGGCTTTCATTCCTCTTTTGTACCTCCAAGATAGGAGTCGTGGCATTTTCTTACTTTCGTACATAACTTTTGCTGTTTGGAACACCCTCACCACTTGGTGGGTCTGGAAAACCACAGCTTTCGGCACAATAGGCATGATTTTGCTTAACAGCCTCTTCATGACGACGGTTTTCTGGGCTTATCATTTCGTGAAAACTCGGCTTTATGACAATAAAAAAGGCTATTATCTGCTGATAATCTTTGTGTTAGCATTTGAATATCTGCATCTCAACTGGCAGCTTAACTGGCCCTGGCTCAATCTCGGCAACGTCTTCTCGCACTACCACACCTGGGTGCAATGGTACTCAATCACAGGCATCGCCGGCGGCACACTTTGGGTTCTTGCAGCTAACATTCTGATTTACAAGTTTCTGTTGGCGTCATTTCGACCGCAGCGAAGCGGAGTGGAGAAATCTTCGGTATTTTATGCAATAATTCTCCTCCTTATCCTTTTTATCCCGTTGATAATCAGTAAGATAATGTATTTTTCTTACGAGGAGCGAGGCGACGATGTGGAAATAGTGGTTGTGCAGCCTAACCTGGACCCTTACTCGGAAGAATTTACTTTTTCGGCACCTAAAATATTACAGCGAAACTTGTCTGTAGCCGCTCCTTTAGTGACTGAGAAAACTCGTTTTGTGGTAAGTCCAGAGTCGGCAATACAAGAAAACATATGGCTTGAAAGAATCAGTAACTATTTCTCGATAAGAGAGTTACGTAAGTTTTTAAAAGAATATCCACAAACGTGTTATGTGATAGGTGTTAGCGCTTACGGCTTGGCGCCCGATGACTCTGAAAACGATTTCGCAGCACGAAAATTCTATGATGCCGACAAGTATTTCTACGCTTACAACACTGCTACTTTAATCACAAAAGACTCTATACAGACTTATCATAAATCGCGTCTTACACCAGGCGCCGAGTCGATGCCTTCGTGGTGGATAATGCGCATGTTCAAAAACAGTGCCATCGATCTCGGCGGTACTGTAGGAACCTTGAAAAAAGACACTGAAGCAAAAACGTTATCGTTTGATAATCACCAAGTTGCAACATTGATTTGCTATGAATCGGTGTTCGGAGAATACGTCACCGAGTTTGTAAAGAAAGGTGCTGACATGCTGTTTGTCATCACTAACGACGGCTGGTGGGGCAACTCGCCTGGGCATAAACAACATCTTGAATTCTCAAAATTACGCGCGATTGAAACAAGAAGAGATGTAGCGCGCTCGGCAAACACAGGCATTTCCGGCTTTATCAATCAACGTGGCGACATCGTCAAACAAAGCAAATATTGGGAACACACTGCTTTGCGTGGCACGTTGAAAGCTAACACTGAACAGACTTTTTATGTGCGTTACGGCGATTATATCTACAAAATTGCCGTTTTCCTTACGGCTTTGCTTGCCGCGATGACAATGGTTCGTTTAATAATCAAAAAGAGGAAAAATGCTTAGTCTTGCGCCATTTCAAGGGATTACCGACGTGGTTTACCGCAATATTTTCAAGAAGCATTTTCGCGGTATCGACAAGTATTACACGCCATTTTTCACCGGCATCCAGAAAGATAACTCGAAAAGTCTGCGAGGCGAGGAGATAAGTCCCGATTTCAACGATGTGAATACTGTTGTCCCACAGATTTTAAGCAACACAGCCGAGGAAATAATAAGATTTGCAAATCAATGTAAATCAATGGGTTATCCTGAATTTAACTTGAACATGGGATGCCCGTTTCCGCGTGTCGCCAACAAAACTCGTGGCTGTGGCTTGATGGCCGACCCCGACCGCACAACCAAAATGCTGAACGATGTTTTTGATGGCATCGACGGCATAAAATTTAGCATAAAATGTCGTCTCGGATATTTCAACGATGAAGAGATTTATGCTTTTATCGACACGTTTAACTCGTTGCCTTTCAGCGAGATAATCGTCCATCCTCGCATTGGGAAACAGATGTACACCGGCGAGGCGTCGCTCGAAAAATTCATGGCGTTGGTGCCCAAAATAAACAAACCGTTGGTTTACAACGGCGACATTTTCACCCTTGCTCGCTACAACACCATCTTATCCTCACTATCCTGCGATATCATGCTCGGTCGCGGTCTCTTAACCAATCCATTCCTTGCTGAAGAAATCAAACAAATTGATAATCAACAGGATAAGAAGCAGCGTCTTCATAATTTTGTCGTCGATTTGTATGTGGAACGTCTGCATCATGCGGGAGGCAGTCCGAAAATCATCGGCAGCATGAAGGAACTTTGGAAATATATGATGAACATCTTCGACGACCCGCAGAATGTGTGGCGTAAGGTCAAGAAAGTCAATCATTTAGATGAATACGAAACAGCAGTTGAAAACATTTTTAACGAATATAATTTGATATGAAAAAATTTTTAAATCTCTTGATAATCAGCCTGTTACTGGTTTCATGCGGTTCAAGACAGTCTCAGGAAGTGGTGATTTTGTCGGTTAATGACATGCACTCGCACATCGAAAATATGCCTAAATTGGCTTATATCGCTGACAGTTTGCGCAATATTTATCCGCAGCTTCTGGTTGTGAGCGCGGGCGACAACCGCACGGGCAACGCTTACAACGACAAATATCCAGAGCATTCGAATCTTCCGATGATAACTCTGATGAATGAGATCGGTTTCGAAGCGTCGGCACTCGGCAACCATGAATTTGACGGCAACATTGACGGAATAAGATATTTTGTGAAAAATGCCAAGTTCCCGCTTATCTGCGCAAACACGTTTTTTACAGGTTATCCAGACCTGCAACTTCCTGATTATGTGACGATTACCAAAACAATAGGCGGCAAAGATGTCAAAATCATATTGCTTAGTTTTATCGAAACGACCAACGAAGGTCACCCGAGCGCACACATTAAAAACATGCAAAACGTTGATTTTGTTGACGCTAAGGATAAAATCAGGGATTATTTATATTTGAGAGAAAACTGCGATGTTTTCATCCTTTTGTCGCATCTCGGCATGGAACGTGAACTTGATTTTGCGGCCGAATACCCTCAGTTTGACGTGATTATCGGCGGTCATTCGCACGATTTGTGCACCAAAAAGCTTGACGATGGCGTTCTTTACACCCAATCGAAATATTATCTAAAAGACGCTACAGTCACAAAACTCAAATTAATCAATGGTAAAATTGTCGATAAAGAAGCGCAAGTTATTGACTTAAATAAAGTTACAAAAGTTAATAAAAAGATACAATTAGAGGTTGACTATTATTATTCAAACCCGGAATTTCAGAAAGTAGTAGGTCACGCCGCGACACCGTTCAACGACAAGAACGCTCTTGGCGCTTTCATGGCCGACGCTCAGCGTTATATCACTAAAGCCGACATTGCGATGCAGAACCCGGGCGGTGTACGTTTCGACAACATGCACGGCGGCGATATCACCAAAGCCGATATCTACAACCTTGATCCGTTCAACAATTCGTTGGTAATTTGTGAGATGACTGGCGGGCAGGTTGAGGAATTTCTCGCTGTCGCCTCAACAAAAGATCATAATCTGACGCATGTCTCCGGCATCACTTACACCATAGATTATGTCGAATCGCCTGACGGAACAGGATATTTCAAAAACGCTAAAGCTTTCGTTGACGGCAAGCCTGTCGACCAAAACAAAATCTATAAAGTGACGATTAACAGCTATATGGCCTCGTCGTGGGCTAAAGGTTACTGCCAGACAATGAACGACAGTGGCGTCGCGGCCAATGATGGCGAGTTTTTATATCTTGAAGATAATAAAAACGTTGATTATCAAAATGTTAAGCGTTGCGAATGCAATATTATACATGAATAAAATCGTATTAAAATGAAGATATTACTTATTCGTTTCAGCTCAATCGGTGACATCGTTTTGACTACGCCTGTGATTCGTTGCATCAAGCGTCAAATGGACGATGACGTTGAGCTTCATGTACTTACGAAAGATAAGTTCGCGAGTTTGTCGCATAATAATCCGTATGTCGACAAGACTTTTGAATTGAGCAATTCGCTTCGTGAGGTTATTAAGGAGCTGAAGAAGGAAGAATACGACTATGTTGTTGATTTACAAAAGAATGGACGCTCGAGACGAGTCTGCTGGGCTTTAGGTTGCGAAAATCATACTTTTCATAAACTCGATTTTATAAAAATGTTGCTTACAACATTCAAAATCAACAGGTTACCTAAAGTTCACATCGTCGACAGATATTTCGAAGCAGTGGAGCCGCTTGGCGTGAAAAACGACGGCAGAGGACTCGAGTTTTACATCTCGGAGACCAATTTGATGCAGGAACCCGATATCCCGGAGGAGTTCAGAAACGGATTTTACGCTGTCGTCGTCGGTGGTAGCTACAACACCAAAGTCATGCCTATCGAAAAAACTGCCGAAATCATAGAAAAGCTCGATGAGCCTGTGATTTTGTTGGGCGGTCCGGGCGATATGCAACGTGCTAAAGTGATTGCCGAGATGGTGGGTGAGAATGTCTGGAATCCCGTCGGAATGCTTAATTTGGAACAATCTGCATCTATCATCAAGATGTCGAAGGCTGTTTTGACAAGCGACACCGGTATGATGCACATCGCGGCGGCGTTAAACAAGCCTATAGTTTCCATTTGGGGTAACACCGTGCCTGAGTTCGGAATGTATCAATATTATCCGAACAACTCAAAAAACGAGCTTAACATCATTGAAGTGAAGGGCTTAAGATGCCGCCCATGCTCAAAATTAGGTTACAAAAAATGCCCGAAAGGACATTTCAAGTGCATGAATTTGATAAATGTTGACGAGGTGGTTAGAAAACTGAAACAATAAAAAAAGCACCGAATTTTCGGTGCTTTTTCGTATCGGGTAAGGGAATCGAACCCTTATTTCGACAGTGAGAGTGTCGTTACCTAACCGTTAGTAGAACCCGACCTCAATTGTGCTGCAAAAATACAAAAAAAAATAATAAGACAACAAAAAATTAAAAAAATAAAAAATTTAATTTTCTTTGTTTTTTTAATTTTAAATTTATAATTTTGCCACAAATATAATTGTATAGTATTATGAAGTGGTGTTGGAATTTATTGAGGGTCGCATTTTTACTATGCAAATATATAGTGTATAGTGCATTGGAAAAATTTATTAATATTAATAATGCTTGTCTGAAAAAAGCGGAAATACTATACGATATATATAAAATAACAAGCCCGCAAAAAGATATTAAAATAAATATGGTTCTTAGAGAAAAGAAAAAACGCGGTACTGCTTGGGGGCATGCATGGCTTACGGTAGACGGTAAAAGTGTGCAAAAAAAACATAGATTGGATTTTGGCATTGAGGAAATAGGAAGGAACGATAAATATATTTACTGGATGACGAAATGATATGAACTTATATCTTACACATAAATGCAATAGAGGATGCGCTTTCTGTTTTGCTCGCAAGATAGTTTCAGAAGGTGGCGTCGATATCAATGAGATATTGACAATTGAAGATATTGAGAAATTGTTGCAGCATTATCAGAAAGACTTGGGAGTTGTTGGACTGCTTGGCGGTGAGCCTTTTCTTTACCCTTATTTAGGCGAATTGCTACAGCTTTTGGATAAATATAACGTGATACCAAAGGTTTTCACGAGTGCTACCAATCCAATGCCTCAAGCGTTGTGTGAGCTGGATTTGGATACAAGCCCAATACAATTTATCGTCAATGTGGGAAAACGCGACTCTTATAACAACGAGAGTTATAGTAACCTGATTAACTTTTTGGAAAAATTCCACTCGAGAGTGGCGCTTTCGTATACGGCGTTGAATCTCGACGATGATTACTCTTTCCTGTTTGAGCTTATCGAGGAACACAAACTGCAGAGAGCGATAAGGTCTGGCGTGGCACTCCCAATTTACAAGGGAGGAAACCAGTTCGTAAAAAAAGAAAATTATAAAGATTTCGGTGACTTCTTTATAAAATTCGTAAAAGATGCAGCTAAAAGAAAAATAATTGTCGGCATGGACTGTGGTTTTGTGCCATGTATGTTTAGCATAAAACAGATAGGAACGCTGCAGAGATGTGGAGTTCAACCGCTGTTTTGCTGTGGCGCTGCTGTCGATGTGGGGCCGCGTCTGGAGACATGGAACTGCTTCCCGCTATTCCAATTATCGCACGTCAATGCACTCGACTATCCCGACATGGAAAGTCTTACCCTTGGATTGGTACACAAGATGGAAGAAGATCTTGGCGGAAAGCCAGGCATCTTCGAACATTGTCAAGAATGCGAATATTTTAAGAACAGATTATGCAACGGCGGTTGTAAAAGTTTTAAATCTTTTTGAGTATGACAAACTTGATGCTTACAAATTATTGCAATTACAAATGCCCATACTGCTTTGGAGTTGATTTCATGTTTCCTAAAGTGTCAAGGAAAGAAATGTCGCTTGAAACGCTGGATGGATTGCTCAATTGGATGGATAAAACTCCAAAAAACAAGAGCGCAGTTCATCTTATGGGTGGTGAGCCTACATTGCATTCACAATTTGAAGAAGTTGTTTTTAAGATTCTTGAAAGAGGCCGACAGATAGTAGTTTTTTCAAATCTCGCTTCTCCTAAAGCTCCTGAATATGCCGAGAAATTATCGGATTTTAATATCAGCTGGGTGGTCAACGTGAACTCTCCAAAATTATGGAACGATGTTCAAAATAATAGAATCAGGAGAGCTTTGAAAACTCTTGGACAAAAAGCGAGCATCACATTCAATATCAATCCGGATGGCGATGATGATATGTGGGCTGTTGATTTGATAAGGGAATACGACCTCAGCAGATGGATTAAAGTCGGCTTTGTGCTGCCGACAATGACAGGATCAAACTATGCCTTAGAGGATGAACAGTATCCAGTTGTAGCAAAAAAACTTATCAATCTGCTCAAAAACACGCAACAATATGGTATAAAGGCAGCATTTGAATGTGGCGTTCCGACATGTGCTTTCACCGATGAGCAACTCGGCTATCTTTGGTCTATCGGCTGTACATTCGACTCTAATTGTGACTCGCGTCTTGACGTGTCACCGGAAGGTCTTGTGATTTACTGCCTTCCAATGTCTGAAATCGCAAAAGTACACTATACAGAGTTTGATAATTATTTTGAAGCGAAAAAGTTTTTCGACAACAAACTGCTTCCGTATAGAAGACTCGGTAGAAACGAAAACTGCTTCAGTTGTGTGCTCGCCGACTCGATATGCCGTAGCGGATGTGTGGCAAAGATATTATTAGGTGCAAAAAATGTAAAATAAATATTATGAATAAATCTATTAAAATAAACGACAACATTAGTTGGAAAATACTGTCGGCAAAAGTTGTGGCAGTGAATCTTGACAATGGAAACTATTATACATTCAACGAAACAGCAAGCTATATTTGGCAAAAACTTGAGAAAACAAATGTCTTGGAAAATATAGTAAAAGAGATGTTGAATGATTATGAAATCAATGATGAAAAACAGCTGATGACAGACGTAAATGAGATCGTTGATTTCTGGATTAATGAAAAGCTTGTATCAACATATTAGTACTAATTAAAAAATTGCGTTATGGAGAAAAAAACTTATGTAAAACCGGAAACAAAAAAACACGAGTCAAGCAATATCGTGCAAGGTAGTTTCGGTAAATTGTACTACACGTACACCTCGCTTTATAAACTTTACTACTATCATTAATCAATGAAAAGAAATCGTATATTAATTGCTGATGTTACGATTGATTTTTGTTCTGAAGTAGACATTGACTTACAAGCTATTAGTTCGGTTTACCGTCATCATTTGATTGAAGATGACGGTAAGCCGGCTATGTATAAAGTTGATTTCTTGGATAGTGACAAAAAGTTTCAAGTTCCTGACGATATGAAAATTGAGTGGGAAGGCGGAGCTGTATGCACTATCAACCCAGCAAGGGTATATGGTAGCCGTAAAGATGGCTCAATAAATGTTCTTGTTAGCGACGAAGTGCTTGTAGAACACAGACCCTCTGAACGTCATACCATATGTAGGATTTACGTCGAACATAAGAAGAAACTTTTTGGATTTACAAGAAAGTCAAGTGTCCGACCTATGACATTTGATGCTATTTATATAATAACTCAAATGGTATTGTCAGTGTTTGGAAAATATGCACTACATGGATGTTGCGTGTCAAAAAACAACGCGGCAAGCCTATTCCTCGGTTCTTCGGGAGTGGGAAAATCAACTTTATCAACCATGTTGGCAGAAAGAGGTTACGACTTTATGGGCGATGATGTGGTGTATGTCGGAAAAGACGAAAATGATCAATATATGGTTTATTCGTCGCTAAACGATGTCAAGTTGTATAACAAATTACATACAAAAAAGAACCAAATAGACATTATTAAAACCAAAAAAGTGAATTATTGTTATAAAAGTAAAATAAAGGCAATCTTTTTGATGAGCGGTGACTTTTATAACAAACAGACACAAATTATCAGATGCGATACCGACAATTTGTATGCGACTCTTATCAGAGCCAGCAACAATGCGTTGATGCAATACGACAAAAACAATTGGCTTCAGCTTTATTATGAATTATCGCAATTGCCGTCGTATGTAATGGTTTTCGGTAATAAAAAGTATTTCGACCCATCAATCATTGAAAATCCTAATGCTTGACAAAAACGAAATATTTAAGCTCTTAAAATCTACCGAGATAATATATCAACGTATCGGTTGTGATATGATTTTCGGTGATTTTAAAGCTAATTATGATTTGTTTTTTAACCACGTAATAGAAGGTGGTGATATCGAAAAGATACTGTCAGATGCCGCTGACAACAAATTTTTCTTTCTAAAAAGATATTGCTCCGACGAAATTTTATTTGATTACAACAAAAAATATGCTCTATTTGATGATGTCGCTGAAGAGCATCGTCTATTCTTGGATTGTCTGAACGCATATCTTAAAAAGATAGATAATCCCATAGAATATTGTTCTAAATTGTTGTCGATATTTCCCAGATTGAAGCCATATCTGCCTCATCCGTTAACAGCTGGAATAATTGAAAAACGGCAAAAACGACAACTGATGCTTTTCATAACAGGTTTGTGTAACCTTAACTGTCCATATTGCTTCTCTGAAAACATCAGCCGTCGTGAAATGGATTTTAAAAAACTTGAGGAAATAGTGGGTTGGTGCTGTAACAACGATATACGCAACATTTCATTGTGTGGCGGAGAACCGCTTATGTATTCGCACTTTGACAAAATGCTGAATTTGTTTTGTAAAGACGGTATAAAAATATATTTCGCATCAAACATGACATGGGAGGTGTCGGATGACTGTTTCAATGGAGATGTAATTTCTAAAATATATGCTCATATAACAAAAACAACTCTTGATAATCAAAAGCTTAAAGAAATCTTTTTTAAAAATGTCAGTAGTGCGAAAAAAAAAGGCATAGAGGTGTTGCTTAGAGTGAATATTTATGATGGAAATAAAGATGCTAAGCAATGGATAGATATTGCAAAAGAACTGAATATCAATAAATTAAACATTGCGCTAACGTTTCCAACGAAAGAAAGAAACAACAATTTTGTTGATATTGGTGATATTTCAACATATAGCGACACTTTAATAAATTTTTATGAGTTAGCTAAAAATGAAAATATCACTCTTGATATTGCAAAACCATTGCCATTGTGTTGCTTTGATGATGATATTGCAAGAATTTTGCTTAAAGAATGCCCCGGCTCGACATATTGTTCAATTTTTGAGAATGACTGTACATATAATGTGACAATTACAAACGACGGTTATTTTAATCAATGCCTTGGTCTGACAAAGAAGAAGATGCCATTTTCTAAGACAATGAGTTGGGATGAAGTGGTTGAGTTCTGTTCAGATGTTAAGGAATTGATCAACAAACCTCTAATGAATAAATGCTCGGGATGTTATCTTTTTGATGCTAAAATTTGCCAGGGTTCTTGTCTGTCTTATAAATGAAATCCATGAATAAAACCTCCATAAATAATTTTTTTCGTAAATTCAGAAATTTCTGGATTCATGGATTGATAAAACGTGGCAAACTCGATGTGTATCCGGCGACGCTTATTATAGAAACGACAAATATCTGTTCGCTTAGTTGCAGCTGTTGCCCTAACGGCTATAAAGAAATTGTTGGCAGAAAAAAAGGAATGATGAGTAGGGAAGCCTTTGATAGGATCCTTGAGAATATTGACATTCCGTTGAAAAGTGTTTGCCTGTATCTTCATGGTGAGCCTTTTCTTTGCAAGGATTTGGTATATTTTGTGCAACGGTTGAAAGAACGAAAAATCACAGCTGTAATATATTCAAACGGGTATAATATTGATTTGGATATGCTTGAGCGGATTTTACAGTTAAGGAACAGCTTTTTTCATTTTTCAATGGATATTTCTTCAAAAGAGGATTATGAAGAAATAAGATATCCGGGACAATATGAAGTCGCCGTGAAATGCTTGGAAGAAATAAACAGTGTGTTCGAGAAATATCACTCAAGATACGAGATCAGTATTATCACTGATAATCAAAATCATTCAAAAATAAAGGAAAAAACCACCGAATTGTTCAAAAAATACAGTAATTTGTCGAAAATTTCTGTCAATTCCAAATTTCCTTGGCCTCGTAATTTTTATATGGGTGATTTGTCGGGCAATATAGAAAAAAAAGAATGTTTTTGTAAAGAATCGGTTTCCCAATTGGCAATAGCATGGAACGGAGATGCATTGTTCTGCAGTTACGATTATGGCGGTGAATTAATCGTCGGAAATATCTTCACAACAAAACTAAGCGAATTATATAATTCTCCTCAAGCAATGCAATACAGACGGTTGCATTATATGTATCGTAAAAATGATATTCCTCTTTGTAGAGAATGTTTGCTCCCAAAATTTTATGGATTCATGGCAACATATAATCGTAAAGATTTTATAAAATAGTAAAATGAAAGATTTTAGAAAAGAGATAAAATTACTTGGATTTGTCTGGAAAATGGCTAAAGGACAGCAGCTGAAAATTATAATAGGCTTTGTTGTCGGCATAGTTTTGGCTTTAATACCGGCAATAGTGGCGTTTACGGTTAAAGATAATATCGACAGCAATAACAACAGCATCGCTCAATTGCTTAATGCGGATGAATTGATGAAATTTACAATTATAATAGTATGCGGAGTGCTTTGTTCGCTGATAATAAAAGTTTTACATGGAATGGCTATGCCTGCAATTAAAAGAAACGTTGACATGGCATACATTAGGAAAATATCAACCATGCCTTACTCATATATCGCTGATAAAACGGATAGTAGCGCCATAATGGGTGTCAGTATTGAAAGCGATATGATAACAAGTCTTATCCCAGTGGTTTATAATTCCTTTATCAAGGCACCAATTACAGTGGCGGCATTTATTGTGGTTCTTGTTATATCATCAATAAAACTTACCATAATAGCAGTAGTTTTGGCATTGATGATAGCAATAGGTATCTTGCTTTGTCGAAACAGAATAAAGGATATCACAAAAGAATGTTATGACAAAATAGGAGGTATGCATCGGCTTTTTAATGAAATGCTTACCGGTTATAAGGTTTTTGTGGTGTCTGATTCCATGAATTTTATGAAAAAGCGGCTTATAAGAATGTCAGAAAATATATGCGATTTAAAACAGAAAGTGACAAAGGTTAATGCGATGCAGTCATTTGTTGTTGAAGCAGTAACTGTTGCGATAACTATAACTTTTATCATGGTGGCAAAAAATAATCTGACGATGAGCCAAACTTTCAGTATCACTAATTTGATACTTTTCCCGACTGCAATACTTTATATTAGGAGCGAGGTGCTGAAAATTGTATATGGATACGGTCAGCTTTCAAGAACCGAAAGCGCTACAAAAAGAGTGATGAATATAATTTTAAAGGAAGAAGATATAGATAAATGTGAAGTTGCTATTAATGAAAAAATAGAATCATTAACACTTAAAAACATTACTTTTTCATATACGGAAGGTTGCCCGGTGCTTAATAATGTGACTTGCGAATTCAAGAAAAACGGTGTAAACTGTGTTACAGGCCGTAGCGGAGAGGGGAAAACGACGTTGCTGAACATTTGTATGGGTCTTCGCTTACCTGATAAAGGCAGCGTGATTTATAACAAAATCGATATTCATGAAGGTAAAAACACCTGGATTTATAAAAAAATAGCTTTAATAGAGCAAGAGCCATTCATTTTTGAAGGAAGCGTTGGTGATAATATTTTTTTAGGTAGAAAAGAAGATCCTGAAAAAGCTTTACAGATGTTGAGAACTCTACAGTTGCAACATTTGGCGAATACGGTAAATGAGTTGAACACCACTATGATAGGCGGGCGTTACCGCCAACTTTCGACTGGCGAAAAACAACGTC
Organism: Bacteroidales bacterium; assembly: GCA_017538795.1. GTDB lineage: Bacteria > Bacteroidota > Bacteroidia > Bacteroidales > F082 > Limimorpha. The sequence goes on from JAFYIE010000057.1 coordinate 62,559, forward strand.
TGGCGGTTATCAGAGCTGCTATTCGTGACATTGACGTTATTTTCCTTGATGAAGCTACGTCAAACATAGATACTAATAACACGAAAATTCTGATAGATTTCATCAACGAATTGGCAAAAGAGAAACTTATCATCTCAGTGAGCCACGATATGTCGTTTATCTCAAATTCCACGAATGTATTTATTCTTGAAAACGGAAGTCTTACTCAAAAATAATGATTATGGAAAATTTAGAGGAATTTGTTAAAAACTCGTTGATTATCAATACATTTAATCAGATTTATGATGATTGTAATGATAAGATTGAAATCATTCCAATTAAAGGCATTATGCTGCTGCTAACGCTTTATAAAGAAGATATAGGTTGTAGAAATGTCGCAGATATCGATTTTGTCATAAAAAGGGATGATTTGCCTAATGTTATAGAGGTGCTTGATAAACACGGCTATGAGATCGATAGGCATATGTATGTAAAGGGCAGCAATCTTCATAGGAGAAAATTTTCATTTTATCATAAAAATAAAGGTAAGTGTGATCTTGATGTTCATACTTCATTGATTACTAAGCGTTTTATTAGAAATACAATTGGTCCTTTTGAGGATGATGCATTGTCTGATCTTCAGACAATCAATGTTGGCGGTCGCGAAATACATGTTCTGAATGATATTTATAACTGGATGTATCTTGCATATCACGGCGTTATGCATGTGTTTTACAAAAAGAAATGGCTAGATGATTTGTTTTTTCTTCAGAAAAATTTTGATGATGAGAAAATAAAGCAACTCATAGATAATGTGTATAAGTATCATTTCGAAAGGATATACAATTTCACTGTAGTGAGGATGATTAATAATTATAATAGAGAAGATGTGAAATTACCAATGTTGGAATTAAGGGGTTGTCATTTGTTTTTTGATGTTTTCACAAGACCGTTGCAAACGAAGAAAGATGTCAGGAAAGTTGTGCAGAAATTAATGCTCGCATATCTTGAATTTGCTATGATTTCTCAGGTAAAAGACAGAGTTAGGGAATATTTCCGCCTGTTGTTTCCCGACCTGAATATTCTTCAACATACATATAAAGGCATAAACAACAAATTTTTGTTGGCTCTGATGTATCCTGTTAATTTGTTGGTAGTTCTAACAACTTCAATGTTGTATTCGGCTATTATGTTGGGTTTTTCTATTAGAAGACGCAAATAATCACATCGTTATCTCCGGATTATTTCTCTTTTCGTCTCCAATTCTTGTTTGCGGACCGTGTCCTGGGTAAACAACAGTGTCGTCGGGGAGTTTGTAAAGCGTTTCACGAAGGCTCTTTTCAAGCTGAGCGTAGTTTCCGCCAGGCAAGTCCCAGCGTCCGACTCCTCTGTAAAACAATGTGTCACCGGTGAAAACGATACCGTCTTTCTCATCGTAAAAACAAATATGACCCGGAGCATGTCCTGGCGTGAACAGGACTTTTAATTCGTCATCTCTAATCTTGATAACATTGCCATCGTTGAGGTTGATGGTAGGAGTAAGGCAACGGTCTTTCGTCAGTTCGATGCCAAATGCCGCCGCATACATCCAGACTTTGTCGTACAACGGTTTCTCGATAGGATGTGCAGCGAGCTGAATGCTGTATTTCTTGGCAAAGACGGCGTTTCCCATCATATGGTCGATGTGCGAATGCGTGTTGAGAAGCATTATTGGCTTCAAGCCATTGCGGTCGATGAAGCCAATAATGTATTCGTCTTCTTCTTTGAGATGGTTGCCTGCGTCGATGATGACACAGTTCTTGCTCTCATTGTAAACGACGTATGTGTTTTCTTGTAACTCGTTGCAAACGAATGTCTTAACAGATAACATAATTATCTCTTAACTATCTTCTTTACAACGCTGTTGCCCTTCATGTCGCTGATTCTCACGAAGTACAAGCCATCGCTCAATGCTTCAACGTCAATCTCGTTTCTGCTTTCGACAAACAAAACCTGCTGACCGACAGCATTGAAAATTGTAACATCCTGAACGTCACCATTGATATGTAAGGTGTTGTTCATCGGGTTAGGATAAACCTCGAAGTTTGCTGCAAGGTTCTCGTCAACACCTGAAATGATTTCCTCGTTGATTTTCACTGTAATATACTGTGAAGCAAGGTCAGAGATGACGACAATAGATGTTTCAACATAACCTTTGGCAACTGTTGCTATACCAACCCTAACTTCCAAGCTTTCACCGACTGCCAATGTTGCAGGAAGATTCTGGCTTGTTTCAAACCACAGATAATTCAAACCATTGGTTTCTTCAGTGATGTCGTTGACAGTAAATGGGGCAGAAGTTTCGTTAGTGATAGTGAATGTTAACTCACCAGATTCATCAAATACGAGTTCATTCACGTTAATCGTAGGCTCGGTTGGAGTGATAGGAGTGTGGTCCTCCATTGTGAAATGGTGAGGATCTAACTCAGCAAACACCGGCTGTGTGTAACGACGGCCTGACTCGTCAGCACCAAAAACATAGTAATCAACTGATGATAATCCTTGGTAACCTTTGATGTAGCCTACATATTCATCAGGCTCGCCAGTTGATGTCATGTGAGCCACCTGATATGTACCACCGTCGATGCTATAATAAACAAGGAGTGAATCCTGTTTCAAATCCTGACCACTGTAAGCGATGAATTTGCTTGTGATAGCTATTGAATCCTGCCATGCCTGCTCGCCGTAGATAACGTCTCTGTGGTCAACAAAGAGCATTCCGAAATCCATCACGCCACGGGTGCGGCAGTGCAATGCGTCGGTATTCTCCCACGAAGTATAATAGTCGTTGTTGGTAACGCCAACGATGGTGTAACCTGGCATTGCCTCTTGATAAACCTGCAATGCGGCTTCGTTGTATGACGATTGTGAGCCGAGTGGCACATATACTGTCTTGTTGAGAATCAACGAGTTGGTGTAAGGTGCGAGGGTGTTTCCGCCTGGTTCCTGAACGCGGTAAACGCGGTAAGGATAGCCCCAGCAACAGTTTGTTGTCGCGAAATAGTTGGCAACAGCATCGTAATCAGCGGCATGGCTGTTGGTTGACGGCAGCTGTGCAATCAAAATCTTGTCTGGTGCGAGGTACTTGCCCCAACAGTCGACGTGTGCGATGTAGTCGCCTTGTGGGTCGATGGTCACATGATATGGATCGATGCCGAGATAGTCGCGCATCTTGTTGCGCACGTTGGTCTCGTTGTTGTTGTTTTCCTGGAACACGAGGTTGTCGCTAACGCCATGGCCACGGCCGTCTTCCATCATGTTGCCGCCAGTGTGCTGAAGGTTCATGCCGTACATTGGGATTTGCCAGAAGCTGGCGAACACGCCCGACATGTTGTCGTCGTTAGGACGCGGACGGTTGTAGACATTGTCGACGATGGCAGGGTTTCTGTCCTCAAAGATATACCAAGGACCGTAGTCGCGAACCCAATATGAATCAGAGGCTGCATTCACAAATGTCACGTTGCTCATGTTCACGCCTGCACTCTGGAACGAACTCTGTGCACTGCTCTGATATGACGACGAAACGATGCAGTAAACATGGCAGTTGTTTGCCAGCTGCACCACCAAACTTGTAGGAATTCCGAGAGGGTAACGAATCATCACACCCTGCATTGGCTCGAACTCAGCCACAAAACGTGGTGTGCCTGTAGGCGGGTCGGTCTCAACAAAATTCTCAGCCCTAACAGGCGTATTCATTTCTTCTTCAGAGAGATAATGCCATCTCTTCCAGTCAGGAGTCTGCTCCTGAGCGTTCACTCTAATGCTTAAACACAAAGCAATAGCAGCTAAACTAAGTAATATTTTTTTCATTTTATAAA
>JAFYIE010000058.1 GCA_017538795.1 Bacteroidales bacterium
CAGAAGCTAATGTTGAAAAGAATTAATTAAGATTACAATGGGACAGAAAACTCATCCAATAGGTTTAAGACTCGGAGTCATCAAAGGTTGGGACTCAAACTGGTACTGTGGAAAAGAAACAGCCAAGAACATCGGAGAAGACGATAAGATCCGTAAGTATCTCACCGCTCGTCTCGGTAAGGCTAGTATCTCAAAAATCGGTATCGAACGTTCGATTAAGCTCGTCACAGTCACTATCTTCACAGCACGTCCAGGTGTTATCATCGGTAAAGGTGGTACAGAGGTCGACAAGTTGAAGGAAGAGATGAAGAAGCTCATCGGCAAGGAGATTCAGATCAACATCAGCGAGATCAAGAGACCAGAACTTGACGCTTTCATCGTTGCAAGTTCAATCGCAAAGCAAATCGAAGGCCGCGTGTCATTCCGCCGCGCCATCAAGAAGGCTGTGTCAGATACAATGAGAATTGGTGCCGAAGGTATCAAAGTCATCGCATCAGGCCGTGTCGGTGGTGCTGAAATGGCTCGTCAGGAAACATACAAGGAAGGTCGTATTCCGCTGCATACATTGCGTGCTGACATCGACTACTCTCTCGTAGAGGCTCACACATCATACGGTCGCATCGGTATTAAGGTGTGGATCTGCAAAGGTGAGGTCTACGGTCGTCCAGAACTGGTGCCTACCACCACAGCCGCTGCCGCTCCTAAGAAAGCTGGCAACCCAGGCAAACCAAACGGTGGCGCCCCACGTCGTAATAAACGTACTTCAAAGTAATAGATTAAAAAAAGATAAGAGATGTTACAACCTAAAAGAACAAGATACAGAAGACCTCAGAAGGGCAAGATGAAAGGCAACGCACACCGCGGCCATGAACTCGCCTTCGGTACTTTTGGTATTAAAACACTTGAGGAACACCTGATCACAGCACGCCAGATTGAGGCTGCACGTCAAGCTGTCACACGTCACATGAAACGTGAAGGACAGATATGGATCAGAATATTCCCTGACAAACCTATCACCAAGAAGCCTCTCGAGGTTCGTATGGGTAAAGGTAAGGGAGACGTCGAGTACTTCGTGGCTCGCGTAACTCCAGGTCACATGCTTTTCGAAGCTGCCGGCGTGCCGTTAGAAGTAGCTAAAGAGGCACTCCGTTTAGCCGCTCAAAAGCTTCCTGTAGCAACTAAGTTTGTGGTTAGAAGAGATTATGTCGAATAAAAAACAGTAAGCACTATGAAGAAAGAAGCAATCAATGAATTAAGTACTGCTGATCTGATGGAACGTATTGAAGCTACACGCGAACAGTACATCAAGATGAAAATGCAACATGCAGTTTCTCCATTGGATAATCCGAACAAAATCGGCGCAACCCGCAAACAGATCGCACGCATGCTGACAGAGCTCACAAAGCGTCAGAATGCTGAAAAGAACGTTAAATAATAAACGACGAAAGGAATTAAAATGGAAAGAAATCTTAGAAAAGAGAGAATCGGTGTAGTAGCCAGCAATAAGATGGACAAGACGATCGTCGTTGTGATTGAACGTCGTACAAAACACCCGATTTACGGTAAATTTGTTAAGAAATCAACAAGATTCTTCGCACATGACGAGAACAATGAATGCAACATCGGCGACACCGTGCGCATCATGGAGACACGTCCATTGAGCAAGAACAAACGTTGGAGACTCGTTGAAATAATAGAAAGGGCCAAGTAATGTTACAACAAGAATCAAGACTTGCAGTAGCCGACAATAGCGGTGCAAAGGAAGTGCTCTGCATCAGAGTATTAGGCGGAACCAAGAAACGTTACGCCCGCATCGGCGACGTCATCGTGGTTACAGTAAAAGACGCTCTTCCAAGCGGTAACGTGAAGAAGGGTTCAGTAGTAAAAGCAGTCGTCGTCCGCACAAAGAAGGAGACACGCCGTCCAGACGGATCATACATCCGCTTCGACGACAACGCATGCGTCCTCCTCAACGGACAAGGCGAAATGTTAGGAACTCGTATCTTTGGACCAGTAGCCAGGGAATTGCGTGAGAAACAGTATATGAAAATCGTATCTCTTGCACCTGAGGTACTCTAATAAAGAAAGGAAAAAGCTATGAGTAAAATGTTCTTAAAGAAAGGCGACAGCGTAGTCGTTATCGCCGGAACCCAGAAGGGCAAGAAAGGTACAGTGCTTAGCGTCGATGTTGAAAAACAGCGCGCTATCGTCGACGGCGTCAACCTGGTGTCAAAACACACCAAGCCGAATACCGAGAACCCTAAAGGTGGTATTATAAAGAAAGAAGCTTCCATCCACGTGTCAAACATCATGGTGTGCGACAAGGACGGTAAAGCCGGCCGCATCGGTCGTAAAAAAGATGAACAAGGAAAATCAGTCCGTTATTCAAAAAAATCAGGGGAGGTTATTAAATAATGAACTATCAACCCAAACTTAAAGTACAGTACAAGAGCGAAATCGTGCCTGCATTGATGAAAGAATTCCAGTACAAGACTGTGATGCAGGTTCCACGGCTTTTGAAAATTTCGCTCAATCAGGGTATCGGCGCAGCTCTCGCCGACAAGAAACTGATTGACTATGGTGTAGAGGAAATGACAGCTATCACCGGACAAAAAGCCGTTCCGACAATTTCTAGACACGACGTTTCTAACTTCAAACTTCGTCGTGGTAACCCGATCGGCGTGCGCGTGACGTTGCGCGGTGACAAAATGTACGAGTTCCTCGAGCGTTTAGTCGCTGTAGCTCTTCCACGTGTTCGTGACTTCAGAGGTATTAATGACAAAGGCTTCGACGGCCGCGGCAACTACAGCTTCGGCGTGAGCGAGCAGATCATCTTCCCGGAGATCGACATGGACAAAGTCAACAAGATCAACGGTATGGATATCACTTTCGTCACATCAGCGAACACCGACAAGGAAGCAATGGCCTTGTTGAAACAGTTTGGTCTTCCATTTAAAAACCAGAAAAAATAAGTAAGATATGGCAAAAGAATCAATGAAAGCGCGCGAGCGCAAGAGAATGGCGATGGTAGAGAAATACGCAGAGAAACGCGCTGCTCTTAAAGAAGCAGGCGACTACGTAGGTCTCCAGAAGCTCCCAAGAAACGCTTCACCTATCCGCGTACATAATCGTTGTCAGCTTACAGGACGTCCAAAAGGTTATATGCGTCAGTTCGGCATCTCACGTATCAACTTCCGTGAAATGGCGCTCAAAGGTCTGATCCCAGGTGTTAAAAAAGCAAGTTGGTAATTAATTAAAAGAATTAGAACTATGATTACAGACCCTATAGCAGATTTTTTGACACGCGTTCGCAATGCCGTAAACGCTAAACATAGAATCGTGGAAGTCCCTGCTTCAAATGTGAAGAAGGCTATCACCAAGATCCTCTTCGAAAAAGGCTATATCCTTAACTATAAATTCGAAGAAGAAGGTCCACAAGGTACTATTAAGATCGCTCTTAAATACCATCCTGTCACAAAACAGCCAGCTATCATGACAATCGACCGCGTTTCACGTCCTGGTCTCCGTCAGTACGCAGGCTCAGAGAATCTCCCGAGAGTCATGAACGGTCTTGGCATCGCTATCATCTCGACCTCGAAAGGTATCATGACAGATAAGGAAGCTCAGAAACTCCATATCGGAGGTGAAGTATTATGCTATGTTTCATAATTTGATAGGAGGAAAAAGCTATGGCATTATCAAGAATCGGTAAATTATCTATTGCAATCCCAGCAGGTACTGAGGTTACAATTAAAGATAACGTTCTCACAGTTAAAGGTAAACTTGGCACACTCAGCCAGGATTTCCACGGTGACGTTGACGTTAAAGTAGAAGACGGTCACATTCACGTTGCACCGGCTAATATCCCTAACGCATCAGCCAAACACGGTCTCTACCGCGCGTTGTTCTTCAACATGGTGAAAGGCGTATCAGAAGGTTTCGAGACAGTTCAGGAGTTTGTCGGCGTCGGTTACAAAGCTGAAGCTAAAGCCAACGGCAAACAGCTTGAGCTCTCACTCGGTTTCTCACACAACATGATTTTCGTCATGCCGGCAGAAATCACATGCGAGACCATCAACGAAAGAGGTAAGAACCCTATCCTCAAGATGCGTTCATACGATAAGCAGTTGCTCGGCCAGGTCGCAGCAAAGATCCGTTCATACCGTAAACCTGAACCTTACAAGGGCAAGGGTATCAAGTTTGAAGGTGAAGTGCTCCGTCGTAAGGCAGGTAAGGCAGCAGGTAAATAATGTTTAATTTTTAAAATTGAAGAAAGATGAATAAGAAGATTGAAAGAAGATTAAACATCAAGAGACGCGTTCGTAAGGTCGTCAGCGGCACAGCGACACGCCCAAGAATGTCTGTCTTTAGAAGCAACAAGCAGATTTACGTTCAACTTATAGACGATGAAGCAGGCAAGACATTAGTCTCAGCAAGCTCATGCGAAAACGGAATCGAAGAAGAAAAGATTACAAAGATCGAGAAGGCAGCTAAAGTCGGCAACCTTATCGCTGAAAAGGCAAAGGCAGCAGGCATCGAGACAGTCGTGTTCGATCGTAACGGTTATTTGTATCACGGAAGAGTTAAGTCTTTAGCAGACGGCGCTCGTAATGGAGGATTAAAATTCTAAAAACTATGGCAGAAGTCAACGTAAAAAAAGTGAAAACTTCGGAAATCGAGTTGAAAG
>JAFYIE010000059.1 GCA_017538795.1 Bacteroidales bacterium
GAAAAAGATATTATTAACAATAGCATTGACAATCATCTTGGGCTTCGGCGCAAACGCTCAGTACCTCGGGATGTCGGACAGTTTCTTTAACGATTGGGACCAGAGCGACCGTCTTGACATTGGCGGCTTCAGCTTTGTGTTGCCGGCCAGCCACGGCTTTGGCGAGGACACCCCCTCAGCCCCGTTAGGCTCAGGTCTTCTGGTACTCACAGCACTCGGCGCAGGATATGCGGTAGCACGAAAACGTAAAAACTCTTAGTTATATACTTGTCGGATCCAGCAAAAAGTCAAAAAGACTCATTGTAACAATGCCGTGTTCATCGGTTTTGCGTTTTATGTCGTTGCCAACGATAATGATTTTACGGAAACTGTCGTTGGTGTTGAGGAGAGGACGCTTCTCCTGTGCGGTTTTTTCATCTGTAGGCATCTGATACGCCGATTGGATATACACCCGCTCAGCGCCTTTGTTTACAACAAAATCAACCTCTAATGGTACACGAACGTTTTTCTTTTCTGTATTAGTGGTCCATGTTTCAACAAGTCCGACATCTACACGATAGCCTCGCATGCGCAATTCGTTATAGATGATGTTTTCCATGATGTGAGGCTCTTCTTGTTGCCTGAAATTCAATATTGCTGCACGAATGCCCATGTCGGTAAAATAGTATTTTGTCTCAGTGCCAATATATTTCCGTCCTTTCACATCATAGCGCATCGCTTCTTCTATCATGAATGAATCCTGCAGATAGCCGATATATTCCTTAATAGTGCTGTCTTTTATCTTGATATTTTCAGCTGATTGAAATGTGTTGCCTATTCTTTTGGGGTTGGTTGGTGAACCAATATTTGATGCCAATATCCTGACCAACTGACGCAATCCTTCAACATTTCTCAGATGGTTGCGCTCAACAATATCTTTAATATAAGTCAGCTCATACAAATCTGCCAGATAATTGATTTTCTTCTCCTCATTGTCTATTTGAAGAATTTGAGGCAGACCGCCGTATGTGTAATAGTTATTCCAAGCCTCGTTCTTGTCGCCTCCAACTGCCGCGTAATACTCTGCAAAAGATAGTGGATACAGATGTATTTCGTCACCTCTGCCACGAAACTCTGTCACAACATCCTTCGACAAGAATTTAGAATTGGAGCCTGAAACATATACATCCAATCGCTTGTCCTGCATCAAACTCAACAAAACCTCAACAAAATCTTCAACTAATTGTACTTCGTCAAGAATCACATAATGTATATGGTTGTCATGTTGTACTCTGGTTTCAATATATTCCAGCAACAAATCCGGGTTACGCAACTGTCTGTTCTTGCGATTGTCTAACGAAATTTCAATGATATGATTCTCGTCAACCCCTTGTTCGATAAGATGCTGATGAAACAATGTCATCAACAGGAATGATTTGCCGGAACGACGGATGCCTGTTACTATCTTAACCATACCATTACCTTTGGCATCTATTAGTTGCTGTAGGTATTTGTTGCGCGATATTATCATTTTAGAGTCGTTTTTCTGTGGTATACCACAATTATTACACCGCAAAAATACAACTTTTTTCTTAACCTTCCATCTATAAGTATCAAAATTTTTAAAATGTTATCCCCCTCCGACTTTCAAAATTTACAATTCGACTTTCAAAATCGTAATAAACAGTTTCAAAATTTACAATTCGACTTTCAAAATCGTAATAAACAGTTTCAAAATTTACAAAATTTGCTGCCCTCGGTGCAGGATATGCCTTGAAGAAAAAACACGATATGTAAAGGCAAATCCTTATTCTTCCTCGTAATAATACGAATAATCAATTCCTTTCATAAACACTTCCCGGTCATTGATCTTGTCGGTAAGAGCCTTTTTTAGCAGAGCCTTTATTTTGGTCGCATTAGTAACACTCCTCTGCATCGCGTCCAGGTAGTCTTTCTTGTCAATCAAACTCCAATCAACGCACATCTTCAGGCGTTTTTTGAAAATCAAGTCAAGCCATATTCTCGTTGAGCGCCCGTTGCCTTCCATAAACGGATGAGCCACATTCATCTCCACATATTTGTCCACAATCTCTTCATACGTCGTTTCCGGCATCTGCTCAATCATCTCCAAATTATGCTTTAAATATTCAGCCCTGCAGAATATCGTCCCGCCTTTTGAAATGGTAACTGTACGAATCTTACCAGCGAAGTCGTAAAGACCTCCAAACAGATAAGAGTGGATTTGCTGCAGACATTTCACAGTACCAGGTTTCATGCTGTTAAGAATTCCACTTTCAAATAATGTATAAGCCTTCTTTTTACTCTGTCCGTCTATCGAATTCTCGCTATAAATAAACCAATCCAGAAAATCAGCTGCACGGTTGTTAGGATAGTTCTTTGCCACTGTTTTTACGCACTCGTCATCAATCGCGTCAGCGGCACGCTGTTTTCCATCAGGAGCCTTAAATTTGAAGTGGTTAGTGACACTAACCAGTTGAATGCCGTCTTTTATCAGCTTGCCTTTAAGATATTTCCAATAGTTTCGGCATTTTTTGTAGTCCTCTTCATTATTGATAGCCCCAACCACATCCGTGGCCGAGAACCACCATTTGTCATTCTCATCATCCCAAACAGCTCTAACCTCATAATCGTTGTAAAACCTAATCGACTTCTTACTCATTTCACCTAAATTTAAACTCCCTATTTAATACACTTTACAATATACAAAAATACAACTTTTTCCTTAACCTTCCATCTATAAGTATCAAAATTTTTAAAATGTTATCCCCCTCCGACTTTCAAAATTTACAATTCGACTTTCAAAATTGTAAAAAATAGTTTCAAAATCGTAAAAATCACTTTCAAAATTTACAAAAAGTTTCAAAATTTACAAAATTTGCTGTCCGGGGCTTAAAATCCTTTTTTATTTGAAATAGTTTGATTATTTTTGCAGCTCCATTCCCGAAAATAAACACTCAATATATACTTTTTTGTTTTTCTCAGCCATCATGACTTGGGGAAAATATGGTCTGTTTCGTAAAAATTAAAATTTAAAAATATTATTATACGATGAAAAAACTACTACTATTTTTCGCTCTGCTGTGCGCGTTTGCGCAGGGGGCGTGGGCACAAAACACTAGTGTCTGGGACGGTCATACGACATCGAAGCCGCAATATGAATGGGGCTTACACGCTTGTAATATAAACACGGCAGCCGAGCTGGCCTATGTTCGTGACCACTGGACTGAATCATCTGGTTATGAGGACAAAAAGTTTTACGAACTTAAATATTTCGTAAATAACAATATTGATATGGGCGACTGGTCGTGGACTCCAATGGGTAATAACAATGGAAGTATCACCGATTTTACCGGTGGGTTCGTATGTACCAACCACAACTACATCCGCATTAATATCTCGGGTGCTACTCAAAACTATCAGGGTTTATTTGCCCGCATTGGTAGTAATGGTTGGGTGACTAAAGTTCATTTAATAGGCAATATATCATGCACAGATTCGCGATTAGTGGGCGGCATCTGCGGCGAGAACGACGGTAGGATAGAAGACTGCTGGGTGAGTGCAAACGTCAGTTCCGACTGGCACAACGCAGGTGTTTCAGTTGACGGCAAAGTTGGCGGAATTACCGGCGATAATGACGATGGTACAATAAGTTATTGCTGCATGTCAGGCAACGTGACAAACAACGACGACGCAGTGGGCGGAATTGCCGGTTGCAACGACGGCACCATCAATCACGTCACTTTCTACGGTAACGTCTATAGCACCCATTCACAGGATAATAAATATGTGGGTGACTCCGATGGCTCTCTGACTAATACGCATGACAGCTTCACAGAAAGCGAAATGAACAGTTATCTAAACAGCTTTTCTGATAATTGGATTTATCGCAATGGCTTACAATATTCATACAGCATTGCAATCAATGAGCAGGGCGTCGGCCACATTCAGTCCGATGTCTCATCTGCATATCCCGGTAGAACCATAAGGCTGACCAAAACGTTTGGTCAGACGCATGTGCAGAGCATATCCGTCACAAAAGCCGGTGGCGGCAACGTAACCCTTAATGGTAATGAAACCAACGGCTATACCTTCACCATGCCTCATGCTAATGTAACCGTCACGGTCGTTTACGCCACACCAAGCTGGAAGAATCATGCCGGTACGTCAAGCGATCCATACCGTATAGCCACCGCTACCGACTGGAATGAGTTTGGTTATGATGTCAATAATGGAAACACTTACAGCGGCAAATTCGTGAAGCTGACTGAAAACATTGGCGTTTCAACCATGGTGGGCACAAGCAATGACAAATCGTTTCAAGGAACATTCGACGGCGACAACCACGACATAGCTATCGGACTTGATGGCTTCTCGAATGAAGGCGTCGCCCCATTCCGCTACATCAAAAACGCCACTATAAAGAACTTGACAGTGTCGGGCTGGTTATTTGTCAGACAAAGGCATCCTGGAGGTATCGTAGGCTTTGCTTCTGGCACCAACCTGATTGAAAGCTGCACCGTCACCACCGCAATTACCACCAAAAACGACTTTGCAGGCGGTATCCTCGGTCACGGCCAACACTCGAACACCACCATCAGAAACTGCGTCTTCGCTGGCACCCTCTCAGGTTATAATGATGGAGGTGGGGGAAAACTAAACATCGCTGGTATATGGGGCTGGAGCGACACTGATGCCACGCTCACACTCGAAAACTGTATAGAGAAAGGCTCCATTGGCAATATCGCCAGCTGGCAACCCATTGCATTTGGAACCAACAACGGCACCATTACCGACTGCTACTACTATAACGATAAATATGGATCCGGTTTCTATCACCCATGTGACATCAGTGGCGCCTGTAAGGGCTATGACAACGCTCCTGCCAATGGAATTTACAAGAGCCTGACGGTTAATGGTTATACGGTGTACTCTGCAGGAAGTAGCGTTTCCGGTGTATTGGGAACTTACTCTCTGAATTCAGCCTCCGTCGACATTACGCCAGTGGTGACAGACCCCGCCGGCACAAACATTATCTTTGGCACCGACTTCACGGCTAAGCTGAACGGCAACCTGGTAGCGCAATTACCAATTCATATTACCGTCTCTGGCGAATACACACTCACTCTTACCGGCACTGGCAAGTATGCCGGATCTAATACCGTAGAATTTACCGTGCTCGATGCACTGGACGGTCAAGGTACTCAACAATCTCCATACCTCATCAATAACAATGCCGACTGGATTACATTCGCCGACAATGTCAATAATAGCGTCAACAACTATAGCGGTCAGTTTGTGAAGCTGAATGCCAATATCAGCGTGACGACGATGATAGGCACAAGTGAGACAGTTTCGTTCCAGGGCACCTTCCTCGGCAACGAAGACTACACGCTGACCTTCACCAAAGGCACGTCCGAGAGCGCCTTCAACGAACAATATTGTGCCCCGTTCCGCTATGTCAAGGATGCCACCATCCAAGACCTCAAGGTGGCGGGCGACATCTACACCTCGCAGAAGTTCGCAGCAGGACTTGTCGGCAGACCATACGGCACAACAAACATCACCAACTGCCAGGTCAGCACCGTCATCCACAGTAGCGTTAACGGCGACGGCACCCATGGCGGCATCGTGGCCATGCCAGATGGCAACAACAACACGCTGACCATCTCGGGTAGCAAGTATAACGGCAGACTGCTCACCACCAACGGCACTCATTCTTGTAGTGGCTTTGTGGGCTGGCATAACAGCAAGACTATCAATATCAGCAATTCGTTCTATGCTCCTGATCCAAACATTACACCGGGTGCAGGCGAATGGAACATCAATAACGGTGCAACATTCGTGCGAGGTGCTAACCCTGGCACCAACTGCTTCTTCACCGAGGCATTGGGCACAGAGCAAGGCATACATGCCTATACCAGCGCTCCAGATAATGAAATAACAAAACAACGTCAGTTGATCGATGGCAACAACTACTATGTTCCTGCTACGGTCAGCGGTATAGAAGCCATTTATGAGTTATCGGCATCACCAAGTATCGCACCGACAGTGACCGACTCTTACGATGAATCGCCACTTACTTTAGGCAACCATTACACAGCTAAGCTGAATAACAATCCAATAGCGGGATTCCCCGTCAACATCAACACAAAGGGCGATTACACGCTCATCTTCACTGGCACTAACGGTTATTCCGGCTCAAAAAGCATATCGTTCTCAGTGATTGGGACACTCGACGGTCAAGGCGATGAACAACACCCTTATCTTATCAGTTCTAATGCCGATTGGGTTACATTTGCCAACAACGTCAATAGTGGCACCAACTATAACGGTGAATTTGTGAAGCTGACTGCCAATATCAGCGTGACGACGATGATAGGCACAAGTGAGGTCAACTCGTTCCAAGGTACTTTCCTCGTCGACGGCGTTCACACGCTGACCTTCACAAAAGGTATAAATTACCAACCTTTTGGAGAACAATACTGCGCTCCGTTCCGCTATGTTAAGAATGCCACTATCCAAGATCTTAAGGTGGCTGGCGACATCTACACCTCACAGAAATTCGCTGCGGGACTTGTCGGCAGACCATACGGCACAACGAGCATCACCAACTGCCAGGTCAGCACCGTCATCCACAGCAGCGTCAACGGCGACGGCACCCATGGCGGCATCGTGGCCATGCCAGATGGCGACAACAACACACTGACCATCTCGGGTAGCACGTATAACGGGCGACTGCTGACCTCCAGCGGCACCAACAACTGCGGCGGCTTTATAGGCTGGCATAACAGCAAGACCATCAATGTCAGCAATTCGCTCTATGCTCCTGATTCCAACATTACACCGGGTGCAGGCGAAACGGTCATCACTGGTGGCGCCACCTTTGTACGTGGCGGCAACGCTGGCGATAACTGCTACTACACCGAGACATTAGGTACAGCACAGGGCATACGTGTTTATACAACCATTCCAAGCAACGAAATCGCAACAGTATTGCAGTTGGCCGATGGTAACAACTACTACGTTCCTTGTACTGTCAGCGGCATCGATGAATATTATGATTATACAGGCAATGATATTAACATCAGTCCGACCGTCACTTCAAACGACAATGTAGTGCTTACTGCAGGAATCGACTACACATACGGTCCTACCACCGTGCGAGAACCGGGTGAACACATAATAACCATTACCGGCATAGGCAACGGTGCTGGCATAAAGACCATTCAATTATTCGTGACAGACATTACTCCTGTTACCGGCACTACTACAACATTGACAACCGGTGTATATTATGTTTATAAAAATGAAAATGTCAACTCGCGTATCACCATCGATGGCGATGTCGTACTGAATCTTGGCGCAGGCACCACACTCAATGCGCCCAAAGGCATAGAACTGAGCAGTGGTAACATGCTGACCATCAACGGCCCTGGCGCACTGACCATCAATGGCTGCGACGACTACAAGTCGGGCATCGGAGCAGGTAATGTAGGTACGCTCATCATCAACGGCGGCACTATCAATGTCAGAGGTGGATTTGAAGGTGCAGGAATAGGTGGCGACCGTAACAACACCAATGGTGGCGCCATCACAATCAACGGCGGCGTGGTCAACGTCACTGGTGGAGATTTAGCCGCAGGAATAGGCGGAGGCTACGACAGTAACGCAGATGAAGAATATGGCGTATGCGGCTATGTCACCATCAATGGCGGCCAGGTGACTGCTACAGGTGGAATGTGTGCTGCCGGGATTGGGGCTGGTTATTATGAGAGTATGGGTACGATACAACAAAGTGGTTATCTGACACTCGGATGGACCAACCCAGACGACTTCGTCAGAATCAACAGGCTAAAAACACAAGAGCCTAACGTTATTGACTATTGGGTTTTTGCTTTAAATGGTCTAGGTTTTTCCAAACTGTTCGTCCTTGAAGGTACGGATATTTTTGCCAATAGAGACAATCTCGCAGGCAAGAAGATAGTGCCATGCCCAACCCCACTCTCTGGTGCAGGATCACAAGATAACCCCTATATCATCAGCAGCACTTATGATTGGAACTTGTTCGCCGATATTGTCAACAAAGGCAACGACTTCAGGAACCTGTTCGTGAAGCTGACCGACGATATTACCGTTTCAATGATGGTGGGGGCAAGTGAAGGCAATTCGTTTATGGGCACTTTCCTCGGCAACGACAAGACGCTGACATTCAGCACAGGCAACGATTCCGAGCCTTACGACGAAGCATACTGCGCCCCGTTCCGCTACGTTAAGAATGCCACCATCCGTGACCTCAAGGTGACGGGCGACATATACACTTCCCAGAAGTTTGCCGCAGGACTTGTCGCCCGCAACTACGGCACGACTAACATTACCAACTGCCTTGTCAGCACCGTTATCCATAGTAGTACAGTCACTGGCGACGACAACCACGACGGCACTCATGGCGGCATCGTGGCAATGCCAGAAGGCACGCTGAACATTACAGGCTGTACCTACTTCGGTCGCATGCTGACCACCAACGGCACCATCAGCTGTGGCGGCTTCGTGGGCTGGCATAACAGCAAGACCATCAATATCAGCAATTCGTTCTATCTCCCCAATGCCAACATTATAACGGCAGAAGGCGAGACCGACATCACCGACGGTGCCACCTTTGTGCGCGGAGGCAACGCTGGCAATCACTGCTACTACAGCATGACACTGGGCACAGCGCAGGGAATGCAGGTCTATACCACAGCACCCGAAAGCGTTATCGCGAAACCTATGCAGTTGGCCGACAACAACTACTATTATGTCCCTGGCATCATCAGCGGAATTGCGACATCTTATGAATTGTCGGCATCGCCATCCATAGAGCCAGTCGTGACCATCTTCAACAACCCAACCCTTGAGCTTAATAACGACTACACTGCAACGTTGAAGGGCGACCCAGTGACTGAACTGCCTATAAATATTGACACTAAAGGCGACTACACGCTCATCTTCACAGGCAAAGGCGATTGCGTCGGTTCAACGAGTGTCAATTTCACCGTTATCGGTCCGCTCGACGGTGATGGCTCCGAAGAGACTCCTTACATCATCGGTAGTAATGCCGATTGGATTACGTTCGTCAACAATGTAAATAGCGGCACCAACAACTACAGCGGCAAGTACGTGAAACTCACTAACGATATTGATATTACAACCCCAGCGGGCTCTCGCGTGAACAACAATGACAACAAGCCTTTCTGCGGAACCTTCCTCGGCAACAACAAGACTATCACTGTTGCACTCAACAACGACGGCCGTCAGGGTCTTGCCCCATTCCGCTACATCAACGGAGCCACCATCAAGGACCTGAAGGTTGCAGGAACTATCACATCCAGCCAGTATCATACTGGTGGAGTAGTGGGCTTCGCCAATGGCACTAATATGATAGAGGACTGCGTAGTTACCGCCACGCTCAACATCAGCACCAACTATGCCGGCGGTATCATTGGTCACGGTCTGGACTCTGAAACCACCATCCGTGGCTGCGTCTTCGCCGGCACTATCAACGGTGTGGGCGATAACCGAAACAACATCGGCGGCATCTGGGGCTGGAGCAACAACGCTACGCCTACACTGCAGAACTGTCTTGAGGCTGGCACCTACACCAACATCGCCTCCATGCACCCCATGGGCCTGCAAAAAGCAGCCGGCACCATTGAAAATTGTTACTATGTGAACCCGCAGGTTGGCGAGCCCGCTAACGTCTGTACCGTCAGCGGAGCCAACCAGGTGTACAGCATCACCGCTGATAAGTACGTCACCATAGCCGACGCTGGAGCAGTTATCAATAATTACAGCGCCAGTGAGCTTACCTTCTACACTACGGGAATCAAGTGCGGCGACGAACACTATGCCGCCAACGGCGACGTGGTGAGTCTGACACTGGATGATACACGCCTGGGCTACTACATTGGCAGCTGCAATGTCAGTGCAGGTACTATAACAGGTACTGTTAATCCTTACTCACTCACTATGCCTGAGTCTAACGTGACAATCCACGTTACATGGATGCCTAACGACATTCCTGGTGAGGGCACTTCAGAGCATCCATATACCATCAGTAATAATGCAGAATGGGAATCATTCTGCGCACAGCTTGAGCTTAACGCCAATGTCATCCATGGCTATAAAGACAAAATTGTAAAACTGACTGCCGACATCACTGTTTCAGCGATGGCTGGTACAGACCCAGATCATACGTTTATGGGCACTTTCGACGGCGACGGCCATACGCTCACCTTCAATATTGGTACTGCTGAAGAGCCTTGTACAGAAGAATACTGCGCACCTTTCCGCTATACATATAGGGCAACCATCAAGAACCTTAAGACGGATGGTGTCATTATCACTTCCAATATCCATGCTGGTGGTGTGGTTGGCCGCAACGGTACAGCTAGTGTAACACTCAACAACGTGAGCAGCAACGTCACTATCATCAGCACCTTTATCGGCAGTGCATATCATGGCGGACTCGTTGGCTATACTATCAATGGCTCGTTCACAGGCTGTGCATTCACTGGCAAACTTATAGGTGAAACCAACCATCACTGTGGCGGTCTGTTGGGACAGAAATCGGATACCCAAAATTCTAGCGTTTCCTTCACCAACTGTCTCTTCGCTCCAACTGAGATTACTGTCAGACCTGGTAGATCGTACACTTTTGCAGCTGGAGCTGGAAATTTGGCAACAGTTAACAACAGCTACTACACCGACCTTTTAGGCACCGGCCAGGGTTTACAAGTTGTCACCCATGTGGGAGGATTGCAGCCTGTAGGCGAGCCTATCGCCACCTACACTACCAGCGGCATCACCATTTACGCAAATGGCATCAAACATGGCGACATTTTCTATTATCCTCTCATCTGTGAAATTGAAGGATACGGCGAAGGCAACGGCAAGTGGGCATTCATAGCATCACCTGTCGAGGAAAGCATTGAACCAAGCGACGTCACCAACCTTTTGGGCAATGTGATTCCGGAGACAAATCCAGTGCAATACGATTACGACCTGTTCAGTCTCAATGCAGGAAATAATCAATGGGAAAACTACGTGCAGCACAATGAAGGCTTTGTGCTTGAAAATGGCAAAGGATACCTTTATGCTACAAAAGAAGGAAAAGCTTTGGTCTTCAACGGCACATTCAATACCGGCACAGAGAAGACAGTCGTACTCAGCGAAGGCTTCAACCTCGTGGGTAACCCGTTCATCGCGAATGCATACGTCAGTAAGCCATTCTACCAGATGAACGCTGAAGGCACCGATATTGTCGCAGTTGAAAATTATGACACATACACCCCTGTAACCATTCCGCCTTGCACAGGTATCGTGGTCAGAGCCACTGGCGCAGACGAAGTCACATTCAGCACCTCGGCCCCTCAACAGCAATCGTCAGGCAACAACGGTAACCTCCAGATTACACTGACAAAAGTTGGTGTCCGCAACGATGCTTTCCAAGACAAGGCAATTGTGAGTTTCAACGAAGGCAGCCAGCTTGAGAAGTTTGTCTTCAACGAAAATCATGCCAAGTTATACATTCCTCAATATGGAGAAGATTACGCTATCGCATTCTCAGAGATGACAGGCGAAGTTTCTCTGAATTTCAAGGCTAATGAGACAGGTCGTTACACCATCAATTTCAATTTCGAAAACGTCAAAGGCGTGAGAATCCAGCTCATCGACAAAATTGAGGACAGAATCACCGATTTGAAAGCAATTGACAGCTACACATTCATGGGCTCCTCAATCGATCGCGACGACAGATTCACATTGGTGTTCACCCAAGTGGAAACTGACGGCGTCTTCGCCTACCAAAGCGGCAACGACATCATCGTAAGCGGCGACGGCGAACTCCAAGTGTTCGACGTGATGGGGCGAATGGTGATGACACAATATATCAACGGCGTTGAGACGGTTGAAAAACCATCGACAACAGGTGTTTACATCTTAAGATTAAATGGAAAGACACAAAAAATGGTGGTGAGATAAAGCCTTAAACACTTGAGCAGCCCAGCCTTAAGGGCCTTAATGCCATTAAGGGCCTTAAAGCCATTAAGGCGGGCTGCAAGGGAGGTAAAGCATTAGATAATCAATTAAAACATCATACAATGAAAAAGATATTATTAACAATAGCATTGACAATCACTTTAAGCTTCGGCGCAAACGCTCAGTACCTCGGGATGTCGGACAGTTTCTTTAACGACTGGGA
>JAFYIE010000060.1 GCA_017538795.1 Bacteroidales bacterium
AAAATAGCTTTCAATTTTTTATCTTTGCAACCATAAAATATGCATCCTTTAAATTATAATAATATATTGATTATGAAATATTTGAAATTATTTTTGATTTTATTGGTTTTCACCGCGATGACAGCGGTGGGGCAGAACAAGAATAACAACTTCGAGATTTCGAAGAGCCTCGATATATATAATAATGTGTTGCGGCAACTCAATATGTTTTACGTCGATGAGATCAATCCGGCGGAGCTCAACGAGAGTGCCATCAACGCCATGCTCGACGGCCTCGATCCATATACAGTCTTCATCCCTGAGTCGCAAATCGAGGACGTGAAACTGATGACAACGGGTGAATACGGCGGCATCGGAGCGTTGATTCAATATTCTGACGGCAAATCAATGATATCAGAGCCTTACGAAGGCTTCCCAGCCGCCAAAGCAGGCCTGATTCCTGGTGATGTTTTCTTGGAGATCAACGGCGTCAACGTGGAAGGCAAGATGACCAACGAGGTGAGCGAGCTCTTGAAAGGCACTCCTGGCACCATAGTGAAACTCAAGATGCAGCGTCCCGGCGAGAAAGAACCGTTTGTGAAAGAACTGAAACGCGAAAAGATAAAAATCGATAATATCCCTTACTCAACAGTGTTTGACAACGGGGTCGGATATGCTATCTTGACACAGTTTACCAAAGATTGCGCCAAAGAACTCAAAGACGTCATCGTCGAGATGAAGAAAAACCACGAGCTCAAAGGCTTCATCCTCGACCTACGCGGCAATGGTGGCGGTCTGCTCAACGAGGCCGTCGATATAGTGAATATGTTTGTGCCGAAGAATAAACTCGTTGTGTATCAAAAAGGTAAGGTGGCAGAGCATAACTATAACCACTACACCCAACACGAGCCTCTTGACCTCGATATTCCGCTTGTGATATTGGTCAATGAAGGCAGCGCATCCGCGTCGGAGATCGTATCCGGCTCTATCCAGGACTTCGACCGCGGCGTCATCGTGGGACAGCGTACCTTCGGCAAAGGATTGGTACAGAACATCTTACCGATGAGCTACAACACCCAAATCAAGGTGACAGTGGCACATTATTATCTGCCAAGCAACCGCTGTATCCAGGAAATTGATTATTCAAAAAAGAATAAGAGGAATGTCGCGGATACACTAGCAAAAGCTGACACTCTCGGCAAGGCGTTCCACACCGCCAACGGCCGTGTCGTCTACGAAGGTCACGGCATCCAACCTGACGTGAAAATAGAGCCGACGGTAGCATCGACTATCGCCACATATCTCTATGCGAAAAACCTCTTTTTCAGATATGCCAACAAGTTCTACAGAGAACATAAGTCGATAAAACCCGCCAACGAGTTCAAAATCACTGACGCTATTTACAATGATTTCATGCAATTCGTTAAGGATGAAGGCTTTACATTTACATCAGAAAGTGAGAAAGAGATTAAAGAACTGGAAAAGATAGCAAAAATTGAAGGCTATCTCGATGATATCCAACCTATTCTGAATCAAGCCGTTGCGAAGATAGAAGAAGAGAAGGCTAACGATCTCGTCAATAATAGAAAAGAGATAGAAGAGCTCTTGAAAATCGAGATTGCGAGCCGTTATTACTATCAGAAAGGCAAGATTATCGCCACTTTGAGTGACGACCCTGAGCTCGCGAAGGCTTTTGAAGTCATACTGAACCAGGAGGAATACAAAAACATTTTAAAAGGCACTAATTAATTGACATGAAAAAACATAAACTCACACTTTCTTTTCTCGAATTCAACTCTATTGACGAGTTGAACGACGACGACCGCACTCTTTTGCTGAAGGCGAAGGAAGCTGCCCAGAACGCTTACGCACCATATTCAAAGTTTCGTGTTGGAGCAGCGGTGCGACTCGCTAATGGCTTGATAGTTATTGGAAACAATCAGGAAAATGCCGTTTATCCAGTGGGACTTTGTGCTGAACGTGTGGCGTTGTTCTCAGCTCAGGCCAACTATCCCGACCAGCCTATTGTTGCCCTTGCAGTTACAGCTATCGGCAGCGACGGCAAGATTTCACAGCCTGTTCCTCCATGTGGCAGCTGCCGTCAGGCTATGATCGAGGCGGAGAGCCGTCACAACCAGCCGTTGCGCGTCATCATGCAAGGCGAGGAAGGCCCGATAATCATTTCTGAAAAGATGGATAACCTCATGCCACTGACGTTTGCTGAGGATTTCTTGAAGAAATATACAGAGCTAGTTTAAGAATCGATAAAAGAAAGAATACGCAAAAATAAGGCCTAGGAATTGTCTATTTCCAGAATGATTTTTGCGTATACTTTCTTTTATCTAAATGTAAACATAAAA
>JAFYIE010000061.1 GCA_017538795.1 Bacteroidales bacterium
CCTCGGTGGCGGTACCTTCGATATCTCCATCTTGGAACTCGGCGATGGCGTGTTCGAGGTGAAATCCACCAACGGTAACACCCACCTCGGTGGCGATGACTTCGACGAGGTCATCATCAACTGGCTGGCTGAAGAGTTCATGAAGGACAACAGCGGCATCGACCTCCGTAAGGACCCGATGGCTCTGCAACGTCTGAAGGAAGCTGCCGAGAAGGCCAAGATCGAGTTGAGCTCTTCAAGCGAGACTGAGATCAACCTGCCTTACATCATGCCTGTCAACGGAATCCCGCAGCACTTGGTCCGCACCCTGAGCCGTTCGAAGTTCGAGCAGCTGGCCGACCATCTGATCCACGCCACCATCGAGCCTTGCCGTAAGGCTTTGCAAGACGCTGGCATGACCGTCAACGACATCGACGAGGTCATCCTGGTGGGCGGTTCCACCCGTATCCCTGCCATCCAGAACATCGTCCGCGACTTCTTCAAGAAAGAGCCTTCGAAGGGTGTCAACCCTGACGAGGTGGTCGCCATCGGCGCCTCTATCCAAGGCGGCGTGTTGACTGGCGAAGTGAAGGACGTGCTACTGCTTGATGTCACTCCTCTGTCACTGGGTATCGAGACCCTCGGCGGCGTGATGACCAAGCTCATCGAGAGCAACACCACCATCCCGACCAAGAAGTCGGAGGTGTTCTCCACCGCTGTCGACAACCAGCCTTCCGTGGAGATCCACGTGCTGCAAGGCGAGCGTCCTATGGCCAACCAGAACAAGACCATCGGCCGTTTCATCCTCGACAGCATCCCACCAGCGCCACGTGGCGTGCCGCAAATCGAAGTCACCTTCGATATCGACTCCAACGGTATCCTGAACGTCAGCGCCAAGGACAAAGCTACCGGCAAGACCCAGAGCATCCGTATCGAGGCTTCATCCGGCTTGACCGATGCTGAAATTGAGCGCATGAAGAACGAGGCCCAAGCCAACGCCGAAGCCGACAAGAAGGAACGTGAACGTATCGACAAGCTCAACCAAGCCGACAGCGTGATCTTCCAGACCGAGAAGCAGCTGAAGGAATATGGCGACAAGCTTCCGGCCGACAAGAAGGCTGAAATCGAGAGCGCCCTCGCCAAATTGAAGAGCGCCCACGAGGCCAAGGACATCGCCGGCATCGACAACGCCATGAACGAGATGAACGCCATCTGGCAGAAAGCCTCCGAGGAGATGTACCGCAACGCCGGTGGCGCCCAGGGCGGCCCGCAAGGCGGCTTCGACCCGAACAACATGGGCGGCGGCTTCCAAGGCGGCAACCCAGGCCAAGGTTCTCAAAACAGCGGCAATGGCGATGACAATGTCACCGACGCTGACTTTGAGGAGGTAAAGTAAACTTTTTGTCAAGAAGATAGTAGGTGTATGAAAAACATGCACCTACTATTTTTTAATTAATACGACGATGGATACACAGATTATTTTAAGTATATGTCAGATAATTGCAGTTGCCGCCATTCCCCTCATCATTTGGTTAGTCGGCAACAAACAGATGCGAAAAAAAGAGAAGCTGGAAGCAAAGAGAGATTTGTTTTTCACCTTAATGAAACAAAGAAAGACTTTCAATGTCACTAGAGAAAGAGCTGATGCATTAAACCTTATCGATGTGGTTTATCAAGACGATGATAAAGTTCGTGAGGCATGGAAAAACTATTTAAGTTCTCTTAACCCAAATTCCGCAGAGTTTCAAAACAATAATGCATATCTTTTGGATCTTTTGTCTGAAATGGCGCAGTCTTTGGGATACAAACAATTAAAACAGACAGAGATCGACCGTTTCTATGAACCGCAAGCTATCATTGACGATATAAATAATGAACGTCTGGCATTGTTGGAAACAATAAAAGCAATGCGGTTTATTACGAGTCAAAAAGAGGAGGAACCACATGCAAGAAACACTATATGATACTGACGGAAATGCCATCGCATATATAAATTGGGATGACGGTGGAATCATATACTTATGGAACGGTGTTCCTGTTGCTTATTTGTACGGTTCTGATATGATATATGGCTTTAACGGAAGTCATCTTGGATGGTATGTTGACGGTGTTGTTTGGAATTTAAAAGGAATGAAGGCCGGCTTCAATAAACAAACTTGCCCAGTAATGAGAAAAACTGAGCCATTAAAATCATTAAGACAACTGAAGCCGTTGAAATCTTTAAGACAACTTCCAAATTATAGACCTGTTTTTTCTTATGGTTTTAGTAACGAATCTCTTGCTCAAATTTTATCTAGGGGAAGGATGTGATGTGGAAAATTCTAATAATAACTAGTATTATATTAGTGGGTTAAAAACATAAGCGCCTGCACACACCCCCTCAAATAAAACAAATTCCTTTGACAGTTCCCGAAGAGACTAAGAAGCAAAGAAACTGCAAGGCAAAAACGCCTTACTCAAGGTTAGTCTTTAAAGTATTTAGCCACCATCCATCGCAAGTATGAAGGAATTCTATTGAGAATTTCTTCTTTGCAACGTTGTTGTTCGTTTCTCTTTATCTCGTCTATCTTCTCTGCTGTTTCGTGTTGCAAAGCATTTATTTGTCTACTTGCCTTATTCTGTACATTACGAATCGCATCATCCGCTTCTATTTTCACCAGTCTTTTATATTCTTCGACTTTTTTGTTAATGGCATTTATTTCTGCTATTTCCTTTCGAATTACTTTGCGTTGAAATACGGTAGCATTCCATTCTTCAGTGTTGAAGGTGATGTGTTTACCGCAAGTTGGACACTTTTTAACTGAAATGCCTTTTATATCTTGTTTGTTTTCCCTTATTGTTCCACAAACAGGACAAATATAATCGTATTTTAGTTTTAGATCACCTTGCTCTTGATATTTTGAGACAAGAGCAAATATCGACTCGTTTACCGTCTCAGATAATAGTGAAACACGTGCATTTTTATACTCTCCTGCACAATAGTTGTCATAAACAAACAGAAAGGCTTCCAAACGAGTATAATTGGTGTTGATAAAATTTTCAAAATACAACTTATCTAATCTTTCATAATCACCTTTTAAATCCTCTTTGAGTTTTTCTTGTATCTGATTCAACAAACAGATATTTCTATAGTATTCTGAAATCTGTTTTTCTGTGTCTTTAAAACAATTAATCAACAGAGACCGTTTTTCCTCCTCTTTTTCCCAAATATCAATGACTTCGTCGGCTAATGGGTCAATGTCTTTCAAATTCAGCACATCACTCTTGATGTTTCCGCAAACGACGCACACTAATAAATTGATTTTTTTGTATGTGTCTGGCTTAAGATAACCAAGGCAATGTTCTTCTGCTTGGTATCCTTCTAGTATTAGTTCTCCAAATCCAAAATAAATTGTCGCAAGTTCCGCATAAACTTCATTCATCATGCTAATAGGACTATTGAGTCCCTTTACAAATAACAATTTATGACAGATTTCATGAGCTAAAACAGCTATGGATGCTTTCCAGTCGGTTCTAAAAGAATCGGAAACATGTATATGAACAACTCTTTCGGTCCCATTGTTTACGCAGTCTCCACCAGTTCCTATTGCAGTCTTAGCATAAGTGACATCTAATTCGTAGCCGAAAAGACCAACAAACTCTAACATTTTCCTGGCCTCTTCAGCTAAAAAGTAATCTGACACAACAGCATAGGTGGTGACTGTCGGTTGGAAAATCCTGAAGTGTTCACGTGGAGATTTCTTCTCAATATCAAGAAGATGTGACAATATTTGTCTAGGAGTTAAATCAAATCGCTTATCTTCCATAACCATCTTATTTTTATTGCAAATTTAAGTATTTTTCGATTAAAAGCGTTCTAGACAATGTCGGTATTTCCCCCCAAAAAGCACCCAATGAGGTGAAATGGTTGGGTTGTTAAATATTTTTCAATACGTTTCTCGAGCCCTACTAATCCTTGTTTCTTGACATTTGACACAAAAACATCTATCTTTGCTGAAAAATAGAAGAATCCCTATGACCATAGATGACATAAAACAACTCATCTTTGATGACGAAACCAAGCACCTTGAACTAAAGAAAACAACAGGCGAGCTGAAAGATGGTATGCATTCCGCTTGCGCTTTTTTGAACACCAATGGTGGTTGGCTCATTTTTGGCATTGCGCCCACTTCGCTTAAAATCGTCGGGCAAGATGTTACCGAAAGCACACGCCGAGAATTGGCGCAAGCTTTGGCCGGTTTGGAACCCGCCGTCGATGTTTCCGTTGAATACATCGATGTCCCTGATGGGAAGGGCAAACAACTCATCGTCATGCATTTTGATAGTTGGGTTAGAGGGATGGTCCCTTACACTTATCATGGCTGTCCCTATATTCGCGTGGAAAGCACCACCAAGATAATGCCGCGAGAAATGTTTGAAGAGCGTTTGCGCGAAAGCAAGCCCGGCAAGTTCGCCTGGGATGCCCAAATAGCAGAAGGTGTTGCAATCGGCGATTTGGACGAAGAGCGCATCCGTAACGCTGTTCGTCTTGGCATTGCTGGAGGTAGAATCAACGCTTCTGCCGAAGGCGAAACGGTTGAATCGCTTTTGCGAAAATTCAACCTTTTGAAAGATGGTTGCCCTACCAACGCAGCCGTGATTCTATTCGCCAAAAACACGGATGACTTTCCTCAAATGCTTTTACGCATGGCATATTTTGATGGAACGGACAAGAATGTTTTCATCGACAACAAGCAGCAAGCGGGAAATTTCTTTGACCTTCTCGATGCAGGAATGGCGTTTTGCTTCCGCCACTTGAGTCTGAGCGGCAAGATTGTTGGCCTACGCCGCGAGGAACATTTGGAAATCCCAGCTGAAGCTTTGCGCGAAGCCTTGATTAATGCTTTATGCCATCGACAATATGATGACCCAAGAACATCTGTCAGCCTTGCCATCTACGATGACAGGATTGAGATCATGAATCCCGGACGATTCCCTATGGGACTGACTGAAGAAAGCATTATGGAGCCTCACGATTCATATCCAACCAATTTGAAGATTGCACAAGTGCTTTACCAAACCACCTATTCAGAGAAATGGGGTTCCGGTGTAAAGCGTATGACCGACTTGTGCAGGGAGCAGCATCTTCCTGATCCACGTTTCCACTTGGGTAAAGGAACCGTATGCTTGACTTTCAAGAAAGCTCAAAAGGACACGGATGGCCTGAAAGATGACCAGAAAGATGTCCTAAAAGAACTCACTGAACGTCAGTTGCTTATTTTGGATTTGATAGTGCAAGACCCATCCATATCAGCAAAGGAGATGTCGGAAAAGATGTCGGAAAAGATGTCGGAAAAGATGTCGGAAAAGGAAGAGGTGAATGTCAGGACTATCGAAAGAGATATCGCCCAATTAAAAAAGAAAGGTATTCTAAAACGTGAAGGTGGCAGAAAGCAAGGTCGTTGGGTTGTAGTACTTGACGAACAATCTATTTAATAAAATCGAGATATAATAATTAGTGAAGAAAACAACAATGCTATGGACGCTACTACAATTAACATTTGGATTTATATCCTAACCCCCATTCTTGCTGCCGTTCTTGGTGGTTGGGTTGGTGCATACTTCGTAAAGAAATACCAAGAAAAACAAGAAGACAAGAAAATGGCAGAAGTAAGATCCATAGCAATAAAAGCTTTGGATATAATTAAACATTACAAAAATCAGTCATACATTAATGCAGAGAACCAGTTTAATACTGACTTGACAATCGCTCAAAAAAGAACAATTATCGTTTTGATGCACAAATTAGGAATTCCCATTATTATCCCCGCAAATGAAGTGTTTGATATTCACAAAATCCACTTTTCAGACAGAATAATTGATGAAAACGAGATCGATGGAATAATACTCCAAATAAACCAAAAGCATTGTGACAATTTGTTCTTCTTGGACGCAGAAGACTATTTTAATTCTAATCGTCAGTATGTCGCTATTCGAGAGGTTGGGAAAAAATATGTTAGGACTGTATTGGCGAAAAGTGTATATAATACTGAAACAATGCAAATCACCTATCCAAATGGATGGTGGACTAGTTTTGGAATAGGCGAATACCTGTCGTTACGCATCTTTCACGAGCAAGCATGCTCTGATAGATTATATGATCAAAAAGGCGTTGCAATCCAAGAAAAACTTGACCAATTGTTACATGAAATAGACATGGGACTTTGGGACAATTACCTTCTAGGAAACTATGAGTTTTACAAAAATGCAAAAGCTCAGATTGAAATGTCCAATTCTTTTCAAACAGCAATATCACAACAACAATCAACGAAACAATAAATAAGGACATCGTTGTTGTCATGTATAACCAAGCCGATCTTGTGCGCCCTATCGAAACATTATTTCCAATCGGCGTTGTAAAAGGATAATATAAACAAGACGAAAGATGAGTAAAATAGAATTCCACAACCCTCAATTCCTTGTTTTTATGGCAGAAGACACCTTCGCCCCCTTGTTCTGGGATGACAAGGACGTAGGAATAGGAGATGTTGATTCTTTCTATATTGGCGAAAATGAATATGACCTTTCTTCATTGATTGGATTGAAAGAGTGGTTCTCGCATGCTGACCGCTACGACCCTTATTCAGCCATAACTGATTTCAATCGTATTGGAATGGGCGACTGGATAAACCAAGGTTATGAATTTGCAAAACAGATTCGTAAAATGATTCCTAAGGAAATCGATTTATATTATAGTTTTTGGCACCAGTTTAATACCGATTGGAAATGTTGCAGGGTACTGATAACTCTTTGAAAAATGAGTCAGGTAAACATTTTTTCTTGTATACGAACAACGCCAAGAGCAGAAATAATTCGTTGTCTGCCGTGTACGAATTATTTATACGATTAATGGGGACATCGCCGCACCCCAATGGCTCATAACCACCCATCAAAAGTGACAGTCCGCCTTCTTAATCCTTGTCAGGGGTAACAAGAGAGGAAAGGTACACCCTTCTCTCCAGCCACAGAGATCGACGATTTCGCTCCACTTCGCAATCCTCGGCACCATCCACACCCCGCGTATCGACATCGACGGCAAGACCTACACCCCGCAGGAAATCTCCGCCATGATTCTTCAGAAGATGAAGAAGACCGCCGAAGACTACCTCGGCCAGACCGTGACCGAAGCCGTCATCACCGTGCCGGCCTACTTCAGCGAC
>JAFYIE010000062.1 GCA_017538795.1 Bacteroidales bacterium
CTCACATTCTTTGGCTATTTTATCTAAGGCTTTCTCGCATCGTGCAATAAAATCAGGAGATTTAAACTGCTCGGCAGAGCACATGCCGCTCACCGCGAGCTCAGGGAAAATCACTAAAGAAGAGGCTTTAGCCTTGTGAGCCGCCTCTACTATCTTTGTTGCATTGCCTTCGACATCGCCGGCAACGCAATGTATTTGCGCTAAAGTTATCTTCATCAGAACAAAAATCCTATTTCAAAGCAAAGATTACTCATCGTAATCTTATCGTGTTTCATCGACATCATACTTGTGAAGAATGAGTCATATCCTACGAGGAATAACAAGGTGCTGCGATTCAGCACATTCATTTCAAAGCCAAAATGCAGGATTAAAGAGCTGCAAATATCACGATAGCCATGATGAAAATCGTATTCACCTTTATCCTGTTCACTCACAAACAGATCCAGACCATAACCGACTTCGCCAAAGACACGGTATTTATCAGCGAAAGCGTCGGTACGCATTTTCAAAAGGAAAGGAATCTGAAGATATGTGTTGTGAAGACTTCTGTTAATGATATTATCTGCTTTAACATTCACTGTTGCGACTTCATATCTGTATGATATATCGCTGCCCATGATATTGAATCCAGAGACAATACCGTAGTTTTCCTTGAAATAATATATGCCAGTCAGACCAAATTTATAAGTGTAACCATTATCTTTACTGACGATATTTTTGTCGTTGGCACTCATAAAAGCAGCGCCTATTCCACCTTTCAATCCCAATTGATATTCAAAGCGTTGTGCTGATGCTACAAGCGCCATCATCATCGCGAGAAGCAAAAAATAAAATTTCTTTCTCATATTTTTGTCGAACGTTTAAGAATTTTAAATATCTTTGCAAAAATAATAAAAATATTGCAACTAATTAAAATTTTTACATTATGAAAAAATTATTACTCGTTTTAGCAGTCGTCCTCTTCGCCAACGTGGCAAGAGCAGAAGGCGTAGGCTTCCACTTCGGACCGAAGATTGGTTATCAGGCAGCGGTTTTATCACTTGATAAAGCTGACATCAAGACAGGTTTCTCTGAACACTTAACAGCCGGTATCTTTGGCCGTCTCTGCATCCACAACGTCCTCATCCAGCCTGAATTGTTATGGTTCAAGAGCGGTCAAGTTTTTGCTCTCAAAGGTGCTAGCTTAAGCGAACTCGACCCAAGAATCGAGATGAGTCAGCAGAATTTGGCAGTGCCGATTTTCCTTGGTTACCAGTTCCTTGACCTTAAGCTCCTCAAACTCAGAGCACATGTCGGTCCGGTGATGTATTTCGTCGTCGACCAGACCAACAAATGCAACTACGAAAACCAGGAGTTGAAACTTGAAGCCAACAATATGACATGGGGTGGCGCAGTCGGTGTCGGTGTCGACATCCTTCTTTTTACCCTCGACATCAACTATAGCTTCGGTTTGACAAACCTCATCGACAAGAGCGACGTCAATATCGGTGGTCAGGACTTCCAGATTGACAACACCAAACAGAGCCTCTTCACCGTCACTTTAGGTGTGAAGCTCGTCAGCTTAGGAATGTAGAAAGACTATGTCTATCAACAAGATACCGAGTGCGCTTTTTGTAAGAAATCGCAAAAACTTCGCAGCGATGATGACCAAAGGCGCACTCGCTGTGTTTACAGCAAACGAGGAGATGCCGCGCAACGGCGACCAGTGCTATCCTTTCCGCCAGAACTCCGATTTCTTCTACCTCACCGGCATCGACCGCGAGGGAGCTTATCTTATTTTATATCCCGACCATCCAAAACCTGAGATGCGCGAGATACTGTTCATCGAGCCGTACAGCGAGATGAAAGCCATCTGGCGAGGTGAGATGCTCGACGCAAAACAAGCTAAAGAGATATCAGGCTGCGAAAACGTGATGTACGCCGACAGCTTCAACGACGTGCTGAAAGAGCTGATACTCAGCAGCTCAAAGATATACCTCAACCTTTACGAATATGCTCGTTTCGAGACCAAGGTGGTCACCATTCAAGACCGTTTCGTGAAGGAGATAAAGGAGCAATATCCGCTCCACACCTTCGACCGCTCGGCCCCAATCTTGAACAAGCTTCGCAAGATTAAATCACCAGAAGAGATTGAGATTATCAAGCATGCTTGCGACATCACGGGAAAGGCATTTTTGCATTGCATGAAGACCGTGAAACCAGGACGTTACGAGTACGAGATGCAGGCCGAGATGGAATACATCTTCAAGATGAACAATGCCTCGGGTCATGCCTTCCACCCTATCGTCGCCGGCGGCAAAAACGCCTGCTGTCTGCATTACTCGAAGAACGATAGCATATTGAACGACAATGAGTTACTGCTTTTCGACATGGGTTGCGAATATATGAACTACGCCTCCGACCTGAGCAGGACCATCCCGATTAACGGCAAGTTCACGCCTCGTCAAAGAGAGTGCTACGAAGCGGTTTTAAGAGTGAAAAAAGAGATTACGAAGCTGTATAAAGTCGGCGGCACGATCGACAAAATCAACCAGACGACCTA
>JAFYIE010000001.1 GCA_017538795.1 Bacteroidales bacterium
GTGGTGGCGGTGACATCGGTACCGATTTGTTGAAGTTGGACAGCGGCAATGGTTGCGCAATAGTTCCCGTTGCCCATGCAATCAATATGAAAGACATGGCCGTTCATCATAATACACCCTTTGCAATCATTACTGCGATGTCCTATCGCCATGGCGAGCAGGGTCGTTGAGTTCCCCGTCTTTCCGTCGTCGGGCAAGGCTATCACACGGTTGAGCGATTGTTCGTGCGTCACTGTCTGGGTGTCCTCTTTCTCACATGCGTACAGCAGCAAAGCCGCGATCAGTGTCAATGTTAAAGCTTTTTTCATTGTGCTTGGATTTTGATGAATGTTACTTTTGTTACTTTTTCGACGGCAAAAATACAATCTGTTTGGACACCATTTTACCCCTCACCCTGGAAATATGACCCCTCACTTCTGAAATATGACCACCTCGCTAAAATAAACCTTTACAGGGGGGGGGGTATTATACTGATAATCAATATATTGCCAAAACCTCATATTTTCCAATTGTACGAGGGGAAAAGCGGTTTTGGCGCGAGGGGATATGGCGGTTGTTGGTGCTTTGTGTTCGAAATTTGATTATTTTTGTCGCCGTTTTCAAATAGAATCTTTATGAAACACTTAGACAAAATTGTTGCCGTTTTGCTGAACTTGCTGTTCTGCGGCGCGTTGCTTTGGTTTTTCACTCACAACTCCATTTTGCGCCCCTATGCGGGCAGTTCTTTCAAGGAGACAATCGCAGGCGCTCTGTTGTTGGGGTCGTTGTATCTAAACTACTTCCTGCTTTATCCCAAACTCTATCAAAAACACTCGCACATTATCTATTGGTTGACACTGTCTGTTGTCGCTTTAGTGACGGGCGGTCTGGATTTGGCTGTCGCATATCCCAATATAATATCATGTGGGGCTCCAATCATTGAAGTTGTTGGTCTATTTAATTACTTTTCCAAGATCCTGTTGTTTATCGTCGGGCGCAACCTCGCACTGAACTTCTTCCCTTTCCTGTTCAGGGAACGGCACCATTACCAACAGGCATTTGAAAACGAGGTGAGGGTTGTTTACCAAGATGTACGGAAACTGGATGTCGTTGACGGGCACAGCAATATACATCTGGTTTCCATTGACGATATTTTCTATTGTCAACAAAAGGGGAATTTCACATACATATATTTGGTGCAAAACAAGTATTACACACGGACCTGCTCCATGAAGCATCTTGAACAGTTGTTCGGAGACGATTTCGTCCGCATAACGAACTCCGAGCTGGTGCCTTTCCGATATATCAAGGCGTGCAAGAACAATACGGTTGTCATGAAAAAAATGCCTTGGGAAGAAGAGCAAACCACGTTCAAATTGGAGCCCAAAAACCAGGAGGAGATTTCCGAGAAGGTGGTAGAAGGCCTTCTGCGATACAGGGCGGCGGCAGGCGGCAAGAACCTCCCCAGGAGGCCGGCTCGTCCGAAAACAAAACGGAAGCCTGTCACCCCTCCCGAAGAAAAGCTGACGGTCGTGCTCACCTATATCAAAAGGCATCCGAACTGCAGCTCGAAAGATATTGTCAACGAAACAAAAATCCCATTGAGTACGGTCGAGCGCTGCATTGCTGTACTCAAAAAACAGGGACACATCGAGCA
>JAFYIE010000004.1 GCA_017538795.1 Bacteroidales bacterium
GCGTAAGGTGCAACTGCGTTTGCTTGATATTCTTGTCGAGATAGACAAAATCTGTCGCAAACACGACATCAAATATTGGATAGATTTCGGCTCGTTGTTAGGTGCCGTGCGACATGGCGGGTTCATACCTTGGGACGACGATATCGACATCTCGATGCCAACCGAAGACTATAAGCGTTTTAAGGAGATAGCACCGAAAGAACTGCCTGAGCACTTGTTCTTGCAGACAAAAGAAACAGACCCGTCATACAGCCTACTCATAGATAAGGTGAGAGATAAAAACTCGTTTTTTGTGACAAAACACGAAGACTTCACCGCTGATTACAACAAAGGTCTGTATATCGATATTTTCGAGGTCGTGCCATATCCTAATGTCAACCCGAAAGTGCAGAAAAGAGTTCTGCTGTGGTATCAGAAAGTCTGCCATTTCTATTCCGTGAAACAAAAAGTGACGTTGAAAAACCATCTGGCAGCTCTGACGTTTCCAGTCGTCAGACTCTTTTTAAGTCTTGTTTGGGCTGTTTTTAACATCAAGCCGAAAACAAAACTCGGTTATGAGAAGCATTTTAGCGTCTATGGCAATTCTTACGCTAAAGATATGGTTTATCCGTTAAAAGATATTGTTTTTGAAGGCAAGACATTCCTCGGCCCGGCTGATCCGGATTGTTATCTTACTAGTATTTACGGGGATTATATGAAGTTGCCGCCAGAAGATAAGCGGAGAACTCATATCATTCATGTGAGTCTGGAGAAACTCTCGTAAAGCTCGATTAGCACTTTCCCGTCCGTTTCCCAGTTGTATTTGTCAACAACAGCCTGTCGTCCATGTTGGATGAAAAGGTTAAGTTTTTCTGGATTTTCGTATAAGTCACAGATTGTTTCCGCCAGCTCTTCCGGATGGTCGTATCTGTAGCTCATGCCGCTTTCCGTCTCGTTTGTGATGCGCACCAACGGGTCGCAGTTTGAGACAATCATCGGGATTTCAGCGTACATATATTGAAAAATCTTATGCGGGATAGTGTTGTCGGTATGTCCAGATTTGATGTGCGGTATCAGAGCGACGTCGGCCGACTCATACAAACCGCATATTTGCGTGAAGAGCTTGAAGCCATGTAAGGTGACGTTGTCTTGGATGCCCAGCTCCTCGATAAGCTGAACGAGATTCTTGAGATAGCTGCCGCTTCCCACCAAGTCGAAGTGTACGTTGATATTTTTTGCTTTCAAAAGAGCGATAGCCTGCAAAACGTACTGCAATCCCCTGTGATAGTTGACAGAGCCGACATACAGCATCTTAAACTCGCCTTTGTTGAACCCACGACGTTCAGTCGGCTGAAACTGGCTGAGATTCAGAGTGTTGGAGACGATGTATATTTTTTCAGGTGCTATACCCAACGACTCGATACGTGTTTTTGCCTCATCAACCACCACGATAATCTTGTCAGCGAGGGCGCACATCTTCTTCTCGTATCTAACCCATTGACTATAAGTGGATAACAGCTTTCCTAAGAATGTGTTTGTGTGTGTTGAAAGCTGGAGCAGCACTGGCCAATTTTCAAATAGATCGAGCACAAAATGCACTCCATATTTACATTTCGCCTCGTAGCCAACCTTTGCCAATGGCAGGTCACAGATATGAATGGCATCAAACCTGATTTCTTTGTAAAGGTCAGCCACGAAAGATCTCCAATAGTTGAAATAAAATGGGAATTTCAAGACCCCGACACTTGTCTTATGTCTGAATTTTGAGATGT
This sequence comes from Bacteroidales bacterium, assembly GCA_017538795.1. Classification (GTDB taxonomy): domain Bacteria; phylum Bacteroidota; class Bacteroidia; order Bacteroidales; family F082; genus Limimorpha. The sequence continues at coordinate 1,752 of JAFYIE010000004.1, forward strand.
GTCTGCGATGTATCGTGCCATATGGCATTTGCTCTACCAATGGCTCGCCGTCCCATTGAAAACAGGCGATGTGCACCTCATGACCAGCCTCTGTCAGTGATCGCATCTCGTTTTCGACGCGAGGATGTGGTGGAAAAGGTTGGTCTAAAACTATCAGAATCTTCATCTCAGGTGATTTTACAATGCGTTGGCACCGCCCACAATCTCGATAATCTCGTTGGTGATGGCGCCTTGTCGGGCTTTGTTGTACGAAAGGTTGAGGTCGTTGAGCAGCTCAGCAGCGTTATCGGTAGCCTTGGTCATCGAGACCATGCGGGCGCCATGCTCGGAGGTGAAGCTGTCGAGCAAGATCTTGTAAACCTGCAGCTTTAACGAGTTAGGTATCAACGAGTTGAGAATCTCATCCTTTGATGGCTGGAAGATGTATTCAGTCTCATCAGCTGGATTAACCTCTTCTTTAACAGGATTTTCGCTCACAATAGGCAAGAACTGTTCTTTCACCAGAATCTGTGTGCCAGCGTTCTTGAACTGATTGTAAATGAAGATGATACGGTCGTATTTCTCTTCGACGAAGTCTTGCATCAGCTTTTCACCGAAAGCGACGGTGTTATCGTAAGAGAGCTTGTCGAGGAGCTCGTTCTCGTTGCCTGCGACGCGGTATTTCCTGAAACGCAGCGTCTCTTCAATCTTTTTGCTTATGCAAAGAATGTCGACGTTGCCTTTCTCATATTGCACTTTAAAATCTTCATTCAGACACTTTATCGTCTCGCGTAACACGTTGACGTTGAACACTCCGCAAAGGCCTTTGTTGGATGCCACCGGAATCAGAAGTATCTTCTCGTCTTCGGGGTTTTCCTTATGAATCTTGGCATACACGCCTTCCGTCGAGGTCTGTAGCGACGTCGACAGATGTTGCATTATCTCCTGGAGTTTGGAAGCATACGGACGCAGCGCCACAATAGTCGATTGTGACTTGCGGAGCTTCGACGCCGACACCATCTTCATCGCCGAGGTGATCTGCATCGTCGAGTTTACCGAGTTGATTCGTGTCCTGACTTCCTTGAGATTTGCCATGATCGTTAGTCTTTCTTAATCATTCCGTTGATGATGTCTTCAGCGGCTTTGTTCAAAACGGCGCGTTCGTTGTCGCCGTAGTTGCCTGAGCGAAGAGCGTCCATAGTCGCTTTCTGGGTGCTGTTGAGCAACGACAAGAAGCGTTTCTGGAACTCTGCCACCTGACTCGGCTGGATCTTTCTCAGGAGGTTGTTCACGCCGCAGTAGATGATTGCCACTTCTTCTTCGACGCGCAACGGCGACGACTGTGGCTGTATCAGGATCTGCACGTTACGACGGCCTTTGTCGAGCACCGCTTGTGTGGCAGC
>JAFYIE010000063.1 GCA_017538795.1 Bacteroidales bacterium
ACGCAAAGCCACGGTTACGTGGTCGGCAGTGGAGAAACAGCTCAAAACATCATGGTTGGGGGTGATGGCCAAAGAGACACCTGCCGAATGAGTAGAGAAATTGAATTGACTGAAGCGGATGCCGCTTTCGCCCCATTGCGGTGTGCCGTCAGAGGTGAGACGTTGCAATGTAGGGGCAAAGCCGTTGCCGCCCCCCATAGAGAGCCATTGGACGTAAGTGTCGTTGGTCACCGCGTCGGTCATGGTGTGGATTTCGGCGAGTGTGATACTTTGTGTGGTGTCACCAATAGCGATGATTGAGTTTTGGGCCGGGTTGTCGGTCCACTGGGCTTGTAGCGCAAATGAGGCTACCATAGCCATGAAAAGTAAAGATAATTTTTTCATGTTTTTATTTTTAAAATATAAAACGCAAAAATACAAAATTACTCCTATACATTAGCGTGCATAGAAACGTGCATGGACAAATTGTATGGTAAAAAGACAAATTGTTCGGTAAAAAAGACGAATTGTATGGTGCTTTATTCCTTCGTTTCGCGAAATTCTGAGGGGGATATTCCGAATTTTGCCTTGAAGCTGCGACGGAAGGAGGCTGCATTTGAAAAACCGCTTGCCAAACACACTTGCTCCAAGCTCATTTCAGGATGTTCGTTCATGAGGCGGACGGCATGATTCAACCGCAGCTCGGTGACAAGGGTGGTTAGTCGCTCGTAGCCGCTGCCTTGCGAGAATGCGGCGCCGATACGTTCCTTCGAGAGTCCTGTCATGTTGATAAGCTTCTGGCGCTCAAAGTTCGAATCAAGGAAGAGCTGCTCGCGCTCGATGAGGTCGTGGAGATAGGCGAAAAGCTCAGCGTCTGACAACTCCGACAAGTTTGAAGTTTGGAGTGTGGAGTTTGGAGTTGGCTTCAGCTCTTTATATTTCTCCTTGTATTCCACGGCGTCTCTTATCTGTTGGACAAGGATTTTATTCTGCTTGTTCGTCTTGCGCCACTGCCATAAGACATAAATGGCGAACAGAAGTATCAGGAGACTCACCAAACCTGTCACTTTGCGTGACTCTTTAGCCCGTCGTGCGGCATCACGCTGGCGCTCGGCCTCGTGCTGCTGCTGCAGGGCGTTGTAACGTGCGATGTGCTCTCTGGCTGTGGCTTCACGCACAACGTCTTCTATCTGGCGGAAAGCCGTGAGCATATTGCCATGCTCGCCTAATGACGCATAAGCGGCAGCGATGAAATTCTGGGCCTGACTGCGGTAGAAACGGATATAGTCGGAACGTTTCTGGTCGTTTTTGGGCTCGCGGTGGCTGTTGTCGTGGTATCTTTCGGGGTTTGACTCGTAGTCGTCGAGCCGTTCTATAATACGGCGGGCCAAAGGCAGCGTCTCAGCATAGCGGTCGTGCGAGCCGAGCATTGTAATCTTGCGTCGTGAGGCTACGATGAAGGCGTCAAGCTCGTTGAATCTGTCTTTATCACTGAGCAGGGCCAACACGCTGTCAACCTTTGCCATGCCTTCTTCTTCATGACCCATGGTATAAAGCGCGGCACCGATCTCAGCTTCCGTGCGCAGGGCGTCAGTCTCCGCCTCTGGACCTATCTGACGGCACACATCAACCAGCTGTCGTGACCGATAGAGCCATCCCATGGTGTCGTTCTGCATACGCTCGGTGTAAGCCAGAATCTCATATACGTCGCGAAGTCTTGTCAAGCTGGCCTTGATGGTGTTATTGGTGAGCAGTCGCATGGCTATGGCCTGTGCTGAATCTAGGCGGATGTCTGTCGGTCCGCCAAGCAGCGAGTCCATCTGTTCGTGCATCAGCGTCATGCCATAGATGCGTGCCCGGCACTGTTCGGCCTGCACCTCGTCGATATTGCCCACAATAAGCGCCGTGTCGATGATCTGCAGCGCCTGCATAGGCTGGTAGCCATAGATGTTCATCGCCGCCCGCAGGGTGTGGATGGTGTCGTTTGCATTTGCAGCGCGGGCGGTCATCACAACCGAAAAGACAAATAATAATATGTATGTTATTCTTTTCATAGAATCATGTCGCAAAAATAATAAACGCCAGCAATTTGTATAAATTGTCGGCGTTTTTTTGTGCTCCCACTAGGACTTGAACCTAGGACCAACTGATTATGAGTCAGCTACTCTAACCGACTGAGCTATAGGAGCTGGAAAAATTTCCGGCTGCAAAAGTACAAAAAATTTTGATTGCGACAACAAAAAGTTTAAAGATTTTGAATTTTTAATACCCTTTTCGAAATACTCAACAGTACCCTGTGGTAGGTCGCATTTCTGCAAAGGGCATTAAAAATTCTCAATTAAGTGTAGTATTCTTTAATTTCATCGAGAATAGCTGTCACTTCCGCTACCGTCGGCACTTCCATCAGTTTCATTTTGAATTGCTTGAAGTTCGGGAAGCCTTTGAAGTACAAACCCCAATGTTTCCGCATCTCGATGACGGCATAGTGCTCGTCTTTGTAGTTTAATGAATCGTTGAGGTGCATTTTCGCCACTTTCACGCGTTCTGAGACCGAAGGTTTCTCGTATTCGATTCCTTTTTCAAGATAATCGTGAATCTCCTTGAAAATCCAAGGGTTTCCGTATGTTGCTCGACCAATCATCAAGCCGTCGACGCCGAAAGTGTCCTTGAAATATTTCGCTGATTTGCCATCGACCACGTCGCCGTTGCCGATGATTGGAATCGTCATTCGAGGGTTGTTTTTAACCGCCCCGATGAGCGTCCAGTCGGCTGGCTCACCCCATTTGGTGGTACGGAGTCGTCCGTGGATGGTAAGCGCTTGAATGCCAACATCTTGAAGTCGTTCGGCAATCTCTACAATATCTTTGTGCTCGCTGTCGTAACCTAATCGGGTCTTCACTGTGACAGGCGTTTTCACCGCTTTCACCACAGCTTCGGTGATTGAGATCATCTTCGGAATGTCGTTCATGATGCCTGAGCCGGCACCCTTCGATGCCACTTTTTTCACCGGGCATCCGAAATTGATGTCGATGATGTCTGGATTATATCGTTCAGCATATTGCGCCGCCTCAACCATTGGCTGAACAGCATTTCCGAAGATCTGCACTCCAAATGGCTGTTCACTTTCTGTATATCGTAACTTGTTGATACTCTTTACCGCATCGCGAATCAGTCCGTCCGATGAGATAAACTCGGAATAGACGATGTTGGCGCCGTACATCTTGCAAACATGTCTAAACGGCGGGTCGGTGACGCCTTCCATCGGTGCCAACAGCAGCGGATATCGATCAAATTCCAAATTCGCGATTTTCATGCTGCAAAAATACGAAAAATTTCGTATTTTTGCCCCCGTGAAAGAAAATCCTATCTCATATTATAAAGACGATGCTAGAATCCAGCAAATCATTGATTATCTTAATGATAAGAAGAGCGTGTTTTGCAAGGGTATTGTCGGTTCGGCAAAAGCTTTCGCTGTCGCCAGCGCGTTTGAGAAGCTTGGCGGACAGCATTTTGTGGTGTGTGCCGACAAGGAGAGTGCAGCGTATTTCTACAATGACCTCGAGAATATCTTCGGCGAGCGCGAGCAGGACTACGCCAAGAAGATGATTCTGTTCTACCCGACATCGTACAAACGTCCGTATGAGCCGGAAAAGCCTGATAACACCTATATCTTGTCGCGAACCGAGGTTCTGCAAAGGGTTTCTACATCTGAGCGCAAGACGATAATTGTTTCTTATCCCGAAGCGCTTAGCGAGAAAATTGTCACCCGTAAGATATTGAGCAAGAACACTTTAAAGCTTGCGGTGGGCGAGAAGGTTGATATGGATTTCGTCACTGACACCTTGCTGGAATATAACTTCGAGCATGTCGATTTTGTGGTCGAACCGGGTCAGTTTGCGATTCGAGGCGGCATCGTCGACGTGTTTTCTTTCGCCAACGACTACCCATATCGTATAGTTTTCGATTTCGACGAGGTGGAGTCGATTCGTTCGTTCAATCCTGTCGATCAGCTCTCGATTGAGAAGCTGCAACGAATAGTTTTGTTGCCGAATCTTCAAGACCACAACCTTTCGGAAGAACGTGAAACGATATTCCAATATCTTCAGAATCAGACGGTTATGTGGCTCGACGAGACCGATTTTCTGAAAGAGAGAATCGATGCCGAGTATAAGAAAGCTGTCGATGCTTACGAATCTTCTGAAGAAAACATGAACCTGAAATCGCCTGAGACTTTATTCGCGCAAAGCGATGAATTGTTAACGCAACTCGATGATTTTAAGTCGGTTACGTTTGAAACATATTCCGATTCGGTGGGGAAGGAGATTGTGGAGTTCAACATCACCAGTCAGCCGGTGTTCAACAAGAACTTCGAGATGTTGCAAAACACCATTAACTCGTTGAAAGACAGAGACTACCGCATTCTTTTCTTCTCTGAAAGCAAGCGTCAGCTTGAGCGAATTCAGAGCATTTTGAACGATTTGCAGCAGAAGGACGAGTCAAATCACGACTTCACACCTATATTATTTTCCATCCAGGCGGGTTTTGTCGATAACGACCAGAAACTCTGCTGTTTTACCGACCATCAGATCTTTGAGCGTTATCACCGCTTCCATCTCCGTGAAGGATTTGCTAGCAGTCAGGCGCTGACAATCAAAGAGTTATATGATTTGAAACCAGGCGATTATGTCACTCATATCGACCACGGAATCGGACGTTTCGACGGTCTGGAAATCATCGACCACAACGGAAAACAGCAGGAGGCGCTGCGTTTGATTTATCAGAACGGTGACTTGCTTTATGTGAGCATCCATTCGCTGCATAGAATCTCGAAATATTCGAGTAAAGACGGTGCTGAACCTTCGTTGAGCAAACTCGGCTCGAATGCTTGGGATAAGCTGAAGGCAAAGACAAAGAGCAAGGTTAAAGACATCGCGCGCGAGCTCATAAAACTCTACGCTGAACGCAAGAACTCGCAGGGATTCCAGTTCATGCCCGACACATATCTGCAGACCGAGTTGGAAGCTTCGTTTATGTACGAGGACACTCCCGATCAGCTTAAGGCGACCATCGACGTGAAACGCGACATGGAGAAGGAATCGCCGATGGATCGCTTGGTTTGCGGTGATGTCGGTTTTGGCAAGACAGAGGTGGCAATTCGTGCTGCGTTCAAGGCTGTCAGCGACTCGAAACAGGTGGCTGTTTTGGTGCCTACCACGGTGCTCGCACTCCAGCATTTCCACACATTCTCGAGTCGTTTGAAAGGTTTCCCTGTCACCATCGACTACATGAACCGTTTCAAGACCGCCAAAGAACAGAAAAAGACTTTGGAAGATGTTAAAAACGGTCGCATCGATATATTGATTGGCACCCACCGCATCATCAGTAAAGATGTGGAGTTCAAGGACTTAGGTTTGCTGATTATCGACGAGGAGCAGAAGTTCGGCGTTTCCGCCAAGGAGAAACTGAAACAGATGAAAACCAATGTCGACACCCTCACTTTGACGGCAACTCCTATCCCGCGAACGCTGCAATTCTCGATGATGGGCGCCCGCGATATGAGCATCATCACCACTCCGCCACCAAACAGATATCCTGTCGAGACCGAACTTCGTTCGTTCTCTCCGGACGTGATAAGAGACGCCATCCAGTACGAGTTGGCGCGCGACGGACAGGTGTTTTTTGTGCACAACCGCATCCAAAACATCATGGAGGTTTACGACATGATTATCAGCTGCGTGCCGGGCGCGAAGGTGGCTGTGGGTCACGGTCAGATGGAGGGCGACAAGCTCGAACAGATTATGCTCGACTTCATCGACGGCAAGTACGACGTGCTTCTGTGCACCACGATTATCGAGGCTGGACTGGACATTCCGAACGCCAACACCATCATCATCAACGATGCGCACAAATACGGACTGAGCGACCTTCACCAGCTGCGCGGTAGGGTGGGACGTTCCAACAAAAAAGCGTTCTGCTACCTCCTCACACCTCCATTGGCGATGCTCAGCGACGAGGCACAAAAACGTCTGCGAGCGTTGGAGGAATTCTCTGATTTAGGTAGCGGTTTCAACATCGCAATGCGCGACCTCGACATCCGTGGAGCAGGCAACCTGCTGGGCGCCGAACAGAGCGGTTTCATCAACGATATCGGTTTCGAGACATATCATAAAATCCTCGACGAAGCCATCATGGAACTCAAGGAGAACGAGTTTAAAGACCTGTTCGAGAAGCCCGAAGAAGAGAAGAAATACGTCCGCGAGTGCGCTATCGAGTCGGATTTGGAGATACTTCTGCCAAACGAATATGTCGATTCATCCGCTGAGCGTATCAGCCTCTACAACGAGCTCGATCACATTGAAAATGAAGAAGGTTTGATGCGCTTCACCGACAACCTCATCGACCGTTTCGGAGAGCTTCCGCCACAGGCTAATGACCTTTTAAATACTGTGCGTTTACGCTGGATTGCCCGCGACCTCGGCTTCGAGAAAATCGTCCTCAAAAAAGGCGATATGACCTGCTATTTCCTGCAAGATCAGGAGTCGGAATACTTTAACACAGCGACTTTCCAAAAAATAATCCGTTACGCTTCCGACCATCTCAAACGCTGTCAGTTTAAGGAGCAAAACGGCAAAAACATATTGATTTTCAAGGTTGTGGATAGAGTGAAAGACGCTTTGGATTTGCTTCGTGAAATTGTCGGATAATCGATTTTAAAAGAAAAATTTGGAGATTTGAAAAATATTTCGTATCTTTGCAAGATTAATATTTGAAATATGACAACATTATTTTTAGGCGGTATCGGAACCGGTGAAATAATTCTTATCGTGCTGGCGATTCTGCTGCTTTTCGGCGGCAAGAAACTCCCTGAGCTGATGCGCGGAATGGGCAAGGGCGTCAAGGAATTCAAAGATGCCATGAACGAGCCGAGTGGCGATAAAATCGCAAAACAAGAAGAAAAACCAGAGGAAAAATAGCCGAAAATGGCATTCCGAAAGAGTGAAGATGAATCCGAAGACATCCAGATGACCTTCGGCGAGCATCTCGATGAGCTTCGTAAAGTATTGATGCACATCGGGATCGCTTTTGTTTTGCTCTTCATCGCACTCTTCACTTTTTTCAAAGGCGATATCATCAATATCGTTTTTTATCCTTCCGAAAGCGGTTTCATTACCAACCGACTTTTTGCGAAATTGGCCGACTGGATGCAGTCGGATGTGCTGAGAATCAACGAAAATCAGTTAAATCTTTATAACACCAAGATTGCGGGACAGTTTATGCTTCATATCAAAGCATCGGCTGTTGGCGCATTAGTCATTGCGTTTCCGTATATCATCGAGCAGCTGTGGGGCTTTGTGAAGCCGGCTCTTTCGACAACCACGAGACACCGTACTCGCTTGATAGTCTGGAAGATAGTGTTTTGGTTTTTCCTTGGCGTGGCGTTCAGCTATTTTATCATCGCGCCTCTCGGAATTAACTTTCTCGCAAATTACGATGCAAACGGCAGCATACAAAACATCATCGACGTGAACTCGTATGTGAGCACGGTTTTAGGAGTTTGTCTCGCAGCCGGACTGGTGTTTCAATTGCCGCTTTTGATAAGGTTATTGGCCTCAATCGGCATCGTTTCTTCTGACTGGCTAAGAAAAAACCGCAAAATAGCCATCGTGGTCATCTTGGCGCTTTCGGCACTCATCACGCCGCCCGACATCATCAGTCAGCTGCTGATTTTTGTGCCGTTTTACATTTTATACGAATATGGAATTAGCATAGCGAAAAAGATAGAAAAACAAAATGCAGATAGATAGGACAAAGGAATTGGAGACAAAAGGCATTGGCGCTCTGTTACTTATGTACGCCTTGCCGTCGGTGGTGAGCCAGGTTATCTCATCGGTTTACAACATTTGTGACCGTATCTTTATCGGACACGGAGTGGGTGCGCTCGCAATCGCGGGATTGGCAATCACCTTGCCGATAATCAATATCATCCACGCTTTCGGAGCATTGATCGGAGTAGGAGCAGGGGCGAGAATGTCGATAGTTTTGGGTAAGAAAGACATCAATTGGGCTGAGAATATCCTCGGCAACAGCGTGATTTTTACCCTTATTCTGAGCGGAATTGTGATGCTGCTTTCGTATATTTTCCTCGATAAAATCTTATTCCTATTTGGCGCGACAGCCGAAACCGTTGCTTATGCCCGCGAATACATGGTCATAGTGCTTCCGGGAATGTTCCTTACCACCTTGGCGTTCAACCTCGTCTCGCTGATGCGTTCGTCGGGTTATCCCAACCAGTCGATGATAGTGCTTGTGTCGGGCGCGGTGCTCAACATCGGTCTCGACGCCCTGTTTATCTTTGTTTTTGATATGGGAATCGCAGGTGCTGCTTGGGCTACCACCATCTCGATGGCTTTTGCGTCGGTTCTTGCGATGCTGCATTTCGTAAAACGCGACTCGTTCATCCGTTTTCGTCGTCACGGATTTCAGCCGAAAGGCTATATCTTCAAAAACATTCTGTTGATAGGATTGAGCCCGTTTTTGATGAACGTTGCGGCTGCTGGCGTGGTTGCTATTTTGAACAAACAGCTCATAAAATACGGCGACGACATGGCAGTGGGCGCTTATGGCATTGCCAACAGCTACATCCTCATCATGATAATGATCATCCTCGGAGTGTGCATGGGAATGCAGCCTATTGCGGGCTACAACTACGGCGCAGGTCATCCAGAGAGACTCAAACGCGTCTATATCCTCACGATGAAAGTCTGCGTTTTGTTAGGAATTGTTACGGCAATCATCGGTTGCACCATGCCTCGCATCATCTCGATGGCGTTTACCAGCGATACGCTCCTGCTCGACATCTCGCAGATGGCGTTGCCTTACATCACAGTGATGACTCCACTCATCGCCTTCACCATTGTCAACTCCAACTTCTTCCAGAGCATCGACAAGCCGTGGATTGCCATAGTCACAAGCCTCTCGCGCCAGGTCATTTTCCTCATCCCGATGATGTTCATCATGCCAGTAATTTTTGAAGATCTGGGATTCGATAGTCTTCAAGGCGTTTTCGCTTCCTGCACAGTGTCAGATGTTTTCGGCGCTGTGCTGGCGCTGGTGCTGTTGTTATCTCAGAGGAAGGTGTTTAGATATATAAAATAAAAAAACGATAACTAATTGTCAATCAGTTATCGTTGCCTGTGGAGGATACCGGACTATCTTAATACAAATATGATATTTTGTCAACCATAGCACTATCAGTTAAAAACACGTATAAATAACTGATATACAATATTATATAAGGTTTTTACAATTTGTGTACTATTGCATACAATTTTATTCTTTTTGAAAAATGCTGACAATTTTTAAAATTTTTGTCAACGCATATCATTTTTTTTGTATCTTTGTGTTGTGTTAAAATCTTATATACAATGAAAATAAATTTGTCATTATCTGCCAAGCAGAACAAAGTTACTTTAGAAAGTGAGATCCTTATCAGATTTGTTGCCAATCGAACTACAGTCTTCCGCGTTAAATCTGGGATATTTATCAACCCTGATGATTGGTCTGAAACCAAAGGAGAATTAAAAACAATCTCAAAAATTGCGTCGCGCGAAAAGCAAGTACGCCTCCAAAATGCATCTAAACAAATAAAAGACCTTACGACTACTATCGCTGATGCCTATACTAATACTCCTAAAGAGTTTATCAGCAAGGAATGGTTAAACAAAGTGATCCATGACTTTCATTTTCCACCAGTCGAGGAAGAGCCCTTTTTCTCTTTCTATGATGCTTTTGAGTTATTCCTGTCGGAAATAAAAAAACATAAATCGATTGGTACTTATAAAAAATTTAAAACAGTTAAAGGACATCTGTATAATTACAATCCAAAGTTGACATTTAGCGATATTGATGGAAAATTCTTTTCCAAATATATTGATTATATGCAAACATCAACAGCCGAAAAAGGTGCTGTTTATCGCAACTCAACAATGGCTAAGAATATAGGACTTATTAAATGGTTCCTGTCTTGGGCAACCGATAAAGGATATAATGAAAACAGGTCTTATGAAGTTTGCCGTCCAAGATTCAAACAGCCAGCCAAAGTCGTTATTTATCTTGACAAAGAAGAGCTTGAATCAGTTAAGACACATGATTTTTCAAAAGACCCTCGTCTTGACAAGGTCCGTGATGTTTTCGTATTCTGTTGTTATTCAGGTTTAAGATACTCTGATGTCGAGAATCTGAAACGCAGTAATATTTATGATGACAAATTGCATATAACAACAATAAAAACTGCTGACACAGTTACTATCAACTTAAATGACGTTACGCGGGCGATACTTGCCAAATACGCTGATTATAAATTTGACGGTGATAAGGCTTTACCTGTTATAAGTAATCAGAAGATGAATGGTGCTCTTAAAGATATGGCAAAAGCTTGTGAACTGAATAGGGAAGTGGCTACAACGTATTTTGTCGGTTCTGAAAGATTTGAAGAAGCACATCCAAAACATGAATTAATCACAACCCATGCCGGCCGCCGCACCTTCATCTGCACGGCTTTAAGTCTAGGCATTGCTCCACAAGTAGTTATGAAATGGACGGGGCACAGCGATTATAAAGCAATGAAACCATATATTGATATTACAGAAAAAGCAAAACAAGATGCCATGGATTTGTTTAACAAATAATCTCTTAATAACATGAAACACCCTCTTTTTTACCAATCATTCACGCTCGACTATTCAATGGATCCTGAGCCGATATATAAAAAATAATCGGCTCTAAAACCATTCGATTTGAGTTCACTCACAATCAGGAACAAATACTGGCCGACATTTATTACTCCAAGAACGTAAAAACCAGCTACAACATCTCGCTCAACGAGTTCAAAGTCCTGGCAGAGCACGCCGACTTTTCTATCCTCAGGAAATGGAACAATAAAAAAGGTTCCTACGAACTTTCCAACAAACTATGTAATCTGGTCTATGAAATACATTTTCAAATTGGAGCTGCTGACAATTTAAACAACTGGATTCATATCGTTGCTTCCAACCTCGACCACGATTACGATTATATAAAAGGTGCTGCACACAAATACAAAAAAGCGTAGAATTAAAAAACTTGGGTAACCATTCAGGTAACCATTTTGCATGGTTACAAAAAGTTATATCATTGATAATCAATCATAGAAAATTTTCATTCGGTAACCAAAATCGCTCTTGACACGTAACCACTTCCCAAAACTAAATTTGCATTGCCGGCACAAACAATTAAAATTTAGCAAAATGAAAAACATCAATTTAATAGAAGTGGCCAAAGAACACCCAGGCATGATTGTAAGCATCAGTGTGGGCGATTTGGTCAAGGCAAACAAAGAGCTTCTCGACAACACCGTCCGAGACCTTGAGAAACAACTGTCCGAGGCAAACCAGGAAACCTATCCAAGTGCCGACAAAGTAGCCGAAATGCTCGGCGTCGACCGCTCCACCCTTTGGCGTTGGGAAAAAACAGAATACCTGGTTCCTGTCCGCTTCGGCGGCAAAGTCCGTTACAGGATGAGCGACATCAACAATATCATTAACCAACAAAAATCGGAGGACTAAAACAATGGACGTCGTCAGCAAAAAAACCGTCGCCCAAACTCCCCTCGAAGATTGGATCGACAACTATGATGTCATGGCGATGCTGCGTGTCAGCTTCCGCACCCTCCAAACGCTCCGCACTGCCGGATTGATTCCCTACTCTCGCTTTGGCCGCAAAGTTTATTATCGTAAGGCGGATATCCAAAAGCTTCTCGCCGACAATTATAAAATGAACACAATACGCTTCGATTATGGAAAACCTATCATCAAATCCAAATAGCATCACTCTCACACGCTTCTCTTATTTTCTGAAGCCCATCAAAAACACTCACCCATCGGCTCGCTTCACTCTGTACGATGCCTATCGCTATATCACTGGTCCCGATGCCCGCGAGGCTACCGAAAAACTTCGTATCATCAAAACCATCGACATAAAAGAGGCTCGCACCTTCAAAGCCGAACATTTCGACTACTGCACCTTCTCTGGTGTCTTCGACAAACGCTCCGACCAGGCTCTTGTCTCTCACTCAGGTCTCATCTGCCTCGATTTCGACCATCTCGACGACCTCCCGTCTGTCCGTCGGAAGCTACTTGATGACGATTATTTCGAAACACAGCTTCTCTTCACCTCTCCCTCCGGCAATGGCCTCAAATGGATTGTCGAAATAGACTTGACGAAGGCTAGTCATCTCGATTATTTCCTCGGCATTCAAAACTATCTCAAGCTTGAATATGGCCTCGAAATCGACCCTTCAGGCAAAGACATCTGCCGCGCCTGCTTCCTCCCACACGACCCCAACTGCTACATCAACCCTCAATTATTAAAGGTATGAGCAAAAAAGAATTCAATCCCCTCGAATGGAAAAACAAAAAGCCCGAGAGCTCCCAGTGCTCCGAGAGCTCCGAGCGACCTATTCGTCCTATTAGTCATATTAGCCCTATTCGTCCTATTGTTTCCACTATTGAAGAAGAAATAGAGCAGCTTGTCTGCGCTGTCGAATCTTCATGTAAAGATATCGCTCCCGACTACACCTCCTGGCGTGATCTTGCATTCGCTTTAGCGGATGCTTTAGGCGAATCCGGCAGGTCATATTTCCATCGCTTAAGCCGTTTTTATCCCGGCTACGATGAGCGTGAAGCCGACAAGCAATTCTCCGCTTGCCTCCGTTCCCACGGCTCCGGCATCACCATTAACACCTTATTTCATCTCGCCAAAGAAGCCGGTGTCCTAATGATTCGTAATTCCGTTAAACCGTATAACGTCAAAAAAACAAAATCCTACAAATCCTCCTCGGAGGATATGGAGGATTTAGAGGATTTGTCGGATTTGTCGGAAATGCCCGAGTCCTCCCAGTGCTCCGAGAGCTCCGAGCCATTACCCACATTTTCTCAAGAAATCTACAGTTTGCTCCCGAGTCTTCTCACAAGTGTTATCAACAAATCCAACAACTTCGAAGATGCCGACATCCTCATTCTCGGCTCCCTCACTGTCATCTCCGCTTGCCTCCCCAACATCTCCGGCCACTATGCTGAGCGTGAAGTCTTTCCCAATCTCTTCACCTTCATTTCTGCTCAAGCCTCTGCTGGCAAAGGCCGCCTTACCTTATGCCGTCATCTCGTCAAACCGATTCACAACAATCTCAAAAAAATCTATTCAGCCGAAATGGAAGAATATCGTCATCTTCTCAACGACTATTCCCAAGATAAAAAGAACCGCGAACCGCCTCAGGAGCCACCAATTAAAACGCTCCTCATCCCAGCAAACAGCAGCGCAACTTCAGTCTATCAAGTCCTCAACGACAACGGTGGAGTAGGCCTTATCTTCGAAACTGAAGGCGATACCCTCGCCAACACTTTCAAGTCCGATTACGGCAACTTTTCTGATGGCTTCCGCAAAGCTTTTCATCATGAAATGATATCATATACCAGGCGTAAAGATCGTGAGTTCGTAGAGCTTACCAAGCCACGTTTATCTGCTTTATTATCAGGCACTCCCAAGCAAATCCTTGCCCTCATTCCTGATGCCGAAAACGGCTTGTTCAGCCGTTTTATCTTCTATAACATGAACTTGCGCCTCGAGTGGCGTGATGTCTTTTCCGAAAGTGCAGTCTCTCTTGACGACTATTTCATCGACCTCGGTCAGCGTTATTTCCAGTTCTATCAAACGCTGCAGCAGTCTCAGCCGATAAAGTTTTCATTAACCATCAATCAACAAATCGAGTTCAATAAGTTTTTTACAGAAATCCAGCAGGAATATTCAAGTCTCTTTGGTTTAGATATCGTCGCTTCTGTCCGTCGCCTTGGTCTCATCACATTTCGTGTCGCCATGATTCTCACGTCGCTTCGCATCATGGACGGCAAGTCCATCGAGTCCGTCATCGTCTGCGACGATGTCGATTTTCGCACCTCGCTCATCATGGCTCGTGTTCTGCTGCAGCACACTGCCCACGTCTTCGGCCAGCTACCATCCACCGACTCCAACGCCACTCGAGGCACTGTCACCGTCCTCTGTCAAACCTTCTTCGACAGCCTCCCGTCCGAATTCAACCGTCGCACATATCTCTCCATCGCCGAGCGTCTTCACGTCGCACCCAAAACCGCCGAGAAATACATCCGCAAATTCTGTACCACTGGCCAGCTCAAACACCTGGCACATGATAGTTATTCAAAAATGTAAATAAATCTCTAGAAAATCAAAGCAAATGTAGTCATATTTCTATCGCTTTGCACTAATGCTATGTTTCCGTTATGTCTGGTCATGATTTGTCTTGAGAGGCTCAGCCCGATGCCGGTGCCGTTGGGCTTGGTGGTGTAGAACGGCACAAAAATCTCTTCCTGCTGGCGAAGCGGCACTGGCTTCCCGTTGTTTGTCACGCTGATGATAGTGCGGTCTTCAGAATTCAATTCCGCGCTGATGCGAATCGAGTTCGCTTCGGCTTGCACAGCATTCTTTATCAGATTGTTAAGCACCTGTACAATCTGACTTTCGTCGATATAGATTAGCAAATCAGGCGTTTTTTGAGTATATGAAATCGTA
>JAFYIE010000064.1 GCA_017538795.1 Bacteroidales bacterium
GAGAGGCTGCTCACGTCGGGGATGACTTTGACCACGGCGATCACTTCACCCTGCTTGACCTGTTGGCCGGGTTCCTTGAGAATCTCGGCGATGATGCCCGAAACCTGGGGTTTCATGGCCACTTCGTCTCGGGGGTCGATCTGACCGGTGACCACGGTCGACTTTTGGATGGTGTCGATGCGGGCCTCTACGATTTCATAAACGGTTGCTTCGGGTTTGGACTTCTTGAAGAGATACACAAAAGTCCACACCACTGCTGCGGCTAACGCAATGAAAAACAATGTTTTAAATACTTTTTTCATATTTTTTTATTTTTAATATTTTCTATTTTAGGTCGCCTTGCGGCTCAAAATCTTTAAAAAATCTAATTAAAAATCTTAACAAAACCTTTTTCCTTATTTTAGATGCGATGAATCGCATCTCTACTTTAACTGATTAACTGAACAACTGCCAACTACTCTTCTCTAATTGCGTCAATTGCTTTAATTTGTATCGCTCGCGTCGCTGGTAAAACTCCCGACAACAACCCCGACAACACAATGATTACCGTTGCTGCGATTGCGGCTCCGAAGCCGATCTGCGGGTCGAGGAACATCACGTCTTCAGATGGCGTATTGTTAACAAATCCTGATACTACAGCCATTATTCCGACGCCTAAAACCAATCCCACAATACCTGCTAAAATCGTCAGCAACAGACTCTCTGCCATCACTTGACGGATGATGACGGCCGGTTTTGCGCCAAGAGCACGTCGCACGCCGATTTCGCGCGTTCTTTCTTTAATCGTCACAAGCATGATATTACTCACGCCGACGACGCCTGAAAGCAGAGTGCCGATACCCACAATCCAAATCAATATCTTAATTCCTAAAAACAAATATTCAAACATATTGAACATCTCCTCGAAATCGAAGCACATGAACGCGCCTTCGTCGGTTGGAGCGATGTCGTGACGTTCGCGTAGCAATGTTTTCACCTCTTCTTGTACATCCTTCGAGATATAACCCCTAGCGGTTGTAAACATCAGAAAATCAAACTTATCGCCAGTGTGATATGCCACCTGCATCGTTGTCAAAGGGAGAATCACCGTCTCGTTTGTTTGACCGTTGATATTCACCTTATCGTTATACGATTGAACCACGCCAACTACTTGATAATAAATGCCATTTGCCTTAATCATAAGGCCGAGAGGGTGTTTGTCGGTGCCGATTACGTCTTCATATACTTTTTTTCCGATAACGCACACTTTTCGTGCCTCAGCTATGTCTGTCTCGTTGATAAAACGTCCGTATAATATCTTGCACCGGTCAATTTCATTATAGTTTGGCAGCACGCCTTTCATGCTGAAATTACCACCTTTTGTGCCATAAAACACGTTGTTTTCGCCGTTGTAAGTCCATTGACTGGTGATGGGAGATACGACACTTACTCCGTGTAATGTTTTCTTAATCGCTTCAATATCAGACATATCCGGTTGCCAAAAACGATCTTTTTGATAACCTTTATATGCCTCTGTGGTGTTACTTGGGATCAAAAATGCGGAATTGGTTGAAAAACCTTCAATATTACTGCGCAGGCCTTTATCGAAACCGTTGCCGCATGCCAGCAGAATCACCAGGATGAAGATACCCCAGAATACACCGAATGCTGTCAACAAACTGCGGGTTTTGTTGCGGGCAATGGTCTGCCAAATTTCCGTTATGCTATCTATATCGAACATTATCTGTAGTTCATTGCTTCTATTGGTTTAACTTTAACACTATTCCAGGCGGGGGCAAATCCTGCTGCTACACCGCTGACTATCAACACCAATGTGGCTGAAATTACTATGCTGATATCCACGGTCGGGTTGACGAACACTGACATTCCGTTGGGGTCACTCATGCCACCACTCGACTCCATAATCATATTCACGATCTCCATAACCCCTACTCCACAAATCATGCCTATATATCCGAAAATGGTAGTTATTACTAACGATTCCATAACTATCGACATCAATATTGAGCGCGGCTTTGCACCCAAGGCTTTTCGGATTCCTATTTCGTTGGTGCGTTCTTTCACAGTGATTCGCATGATGTTACTAACACCTACTACTCCTGAAATCAACATTGCGATGCCGATGACCCAGATAAAGATGTTGATTGTATTGAAAATCCTCATGGTTTCCAATGAGTTAACCATCTCGCTGTCAATCCAAACGCCACGTTTATCTTCAGGTGAGAAATCATGCAGAGCAGCTATTTTGCGTTTTAACTCTTTTTGGAAAACCTCGTTATCTTCTTTAGTATCAAGACCTTTCGTTATAAATTTGAGTTGATAATATTCATTTATATTATAAATTGCTTTCAATGTGGCATATGGTGCGAAACACTGTCCCATCTCACCGAACGCCATACCTTTTGAAACGCCTATCACTTTAAAACTTAAGCCATTGATATACACCGTTTTACCTATCATAGATGTCTCTCCAGAGATACGCAACAGCTCATCGTTGGTATTTTTATCAATAATCAATACTTTAAGTTTGTTATTCATGTCGTTTTCGTTGATGAAACGGCCTTCTATCATCTTTATACCTTCGATGTTTTTGTAAATTGGTTTCACGCCTTCCATGCTGACGTTTCTTGATTTTTCGCCGAAGATAAGAGTGCCGCCTTTCGACAGTACCGGCGACACTTCTTCGACCTGGTATAACGATTCAAGGAGTTGTATGTCTTTGTTTGTCAACATGATAAAGCGACCTGCTTTATGTCCTTTGTAAGGAAGCTCGGTTGAGCTTGACCATATAGTGTAGGTGTTTGTAATTCGGTCGGCGAAGTTGCTTGTGACGCCGTTTTTCAGTCCGTTGCCGGCTGAAAGCAGGATAATCAGCATGAAGATGCCCCACGAGATGGCGAATCCAGTGAGAA
>JAFYIE010000065.1 GCA_017538795.1 Bacteroidales bacterium
CAAAGCGGAGAAACACTAAACAAAAGAATGAAACAAAGCACATCACCTATGCATTTTCACTGACTTTCTTAAGATTAATCACGAAGAGGAAACATTCATACCTGAATAATAAATACCTCGTCATTGATAAAATTCAACCCTTCAACTCATCAAATTCTTAGAAGTACGTCAACACATATCGTATATCTTCTACTTTTCATTCCGTTGACAATCCTCCAACCAAAAATCGGACACGGAACATAAATTCAAAAACGTGGCGAAATTACAAATAGTTCGCCAACTAACGAAATAAATGGCTAAATATTTTATCCTCGTACATTCAAATGCGAAGTGCAAAAATATCACAAAGAATTAAAGAAGACGAGAGAAGGGGGAAGGAAATTTAATTTTTCTCTTGGTCTGCGGTTTAACTTGTACTGAACGGACTTGATAAAATCGTCAGAGAGGATGTCGAAATCAGCGCCTTTAGGGATGTATTGTCTAATAAGCTTGTTTGCATTTTCGATAGCACCTTTTTGCCAAGAGGCGTAAGGATCCGCGAAGAAGACAGGAGCGTTGATTTTCTCGGTCACAAATTTGTGAGCGGAGAACTCGGGGCCATTGTCGGTGGTGATTGATTTCACATGTTTTCTGTAAGGGAAAAGCAGTCTCACAATGACTTTGGCGGCTTCAATCGCATTCTTGCCGTGTTTAAGGCGCTCCATGAGGACGAAGTTTGTCTTCCGCTCAGTGAGAGTGACTATCGCACCCTTATTGTCTTTGCCGACGATAGTGTCTAACTCCCAATCGCCAAACCGAGTTCCGTCAGCTTCAACAGGCCGTTCGCTGATGCTGACCCTGTCTGGGATGTTCCTGCAACTGGCGGCAACACCCACAGGACGTTTCCTATGCTTGAGTTTGTGTCTACAATGGACATATAAATCTCCACCACTCTTTTTGTCGATCTCGATGTGCGTGTATATACTTTGATGGGAGATGGATATTCCTTCCTTCGCCAAGACGCCCTTTATCTGCATGGGCGACCAATCTTCCCGCAGCATTTCGTCCACACGCAACCATAAATCATTCTTAATGGACCTGTTGCCCGGCAATCGCTCTTTGCGTTCTCCCGCCATTTCTTGGGCTAAAAGATACGAATAACCTCTCTTCCCCGAATTGCGTCTTATCTCGCGCGTTATCGTGGATGGACTGACTGATAGCAGTTCCGCTATCTTTATTTTCTTCACTTTATTTTTGAGCAACAGATCTAATGTATATCTTTGCTCCCGAGTTAACTGTTTGTACATGAGCAATACAAATGTAGTTTACTTTAGGGAGGGGACGAAATGTCTCCTCTTTTTTTTGCATTTGTATTTGCACTTCTAATTTGAACTTAGGTTGTTTTGGATTTTCATTGGATGATGTTCTTTGAAAACTCATGCCTCAAAAAACTTTCTGTCAAAATGTGTCTTATTTTGCGGCGTGTGGCGGAATTGTTATTACGTTATGGACTAATTTATTCCTTTTGATTGGTGATGGATAGCAAGATGTCTCCCTTCTGAAGTACGAGTTGTCCGTTTGGCACGATGAATTTGTTTCCCCGTTTCACTATCATTACAAGTGTCCCCTGGGGGAAATGCAGGTCTTGTAGACGGTTGCCATCGGAGAATGACTCTTCTGTGAGCGTCATCTCTGACAATTCCGATTCCATTTCGTCTGGCAGTTCTATTCCAAAATCATTGCCTATTTTAGGCTGTTTCTCCGAAAGCCCAAGCCATTTTGCTGCAGTCATGATGGTTGTGCCTTGTAGTGCTAA
>JAFYIE010000066.1 GCA_017538795.1 Bacteroidales bacterium
AAATTTCTCCTCAGCTTCCTTATCGCCAGGGTTGCGGTCAGGGTGATACTTAATGGCTATCTTTCGATATGCTTTCTTGATTTCGTCTTGCGTAGCAGAACGCTCAACGCCTAAAACTTTGTAATAATCTTTATATTCCATAATGTTTCACCTCCGGATAATACCATATCAAATTTCGTTCCAAAGTACGAAATTACGGGTAATTTTTCCAAAAAGTGACAAAATGTCAAGCTTTGCCGAAACGTTTGTAGTAGGCAGGACGATTTTCTTCAGGGACGTCTTTGAGCATCATGTCGAGTTCATCTTTCGGGTAGTCGGTGAACTTGAGCAGAAGCAGTCCGTCGAGGGTGTCGTTGAAGTCAGGGTCGACGTTGAAGCACAAAAACTTCGAGTTGATCTTGAGATATTTCTTGAACAGCGTAGGCATACGGTAGTCGCCGTTGCTGAGCTTCATGAGATAACGGTCGAATTTATCGACGGTATCCATATTTTTCTCCATCAACACCTTGATATCGCACTTGTTGTAATTAGGCACGAACGGAGTTTTTGGGTTGAACAGTTTCGACATTTCCTCGTTGGTGTGTTTTGTGGTGACATAATACACCATCAAGCTCTGGTAGAACTTCGGATACCAGCTGCTTATACTCACAGGTCCGATGAAATAGTTCATCTCAGGATACTTCATGATTGTCTCCATAAGACCTTTGAGCAGAAGCATGAGCGGGAGTATATCTTTCTGATAATCAACAGATACGAATGAGCGACCGAGTTCTATAGTTTCTTTAAGATAAGGTTCAAACTGCGGGTCGATATTGAACAGCGAGTCGACGTAGAAGCCGCGAGCGCCGTATTTCTCGTAGATCTCGTTGCCGAGACCGATACGATAGCCGCCAGCTATGGTCTGTTCTTTGGTATCCCAAAGGATAAGATGTTTGTAGTAGCTGTCGAAAGCGTCGGTGTCGATGCTCTTTCCTGTGCCTTCGCCCACTGCGCGGAACGCCTCCTCACGACGGCGGCCGATCTCACGAATCACGTGCGGAATCTTGTCGTAATCAGCAAGATAGCATTCGAAGTCGGCGGTTTTGAACAGCAACGACTTCTCGCGTATCGCGTAAAGCTCGCGTGCCAAATCTGATGGACGGAAAGGCGGGTCGATAGGGTCGGAAACCCTTGTACGGATATGGTTCAGTTCGCTCGAGATATTAGCTTCAAGAGCATAGCTTCTGTCTCTCAGGTAAGCTGCCAATGCCTCCGGTGTCTCGTATTGTTCAATTTCTGAAGCTAGGACAGGTTTACCTATCTTCATGATAATCTTCTTGTTGCGCTTGTTAAGAAGTTCTTTCACAAGACGCACTGTGCCGAGAAGAGGATTTATTTTTGTCAGCCAATAGAACTTTCTTGAGTTTTTGCCGTCGAAATAAACCGGTATCACCGGAATCTTCGTTCTCATTATAATCTTAGCGATAGACGGCGACCATGCTATGTCTTCAGGATAGCTATGTCCGTGATAGCGAGCCACTTCGCCTGCTGGGAACACGCCGAGTCCATGACCTTCGGAGAGTTGTTTTATAGATGCCTTTGTGCCGTTGACGCTGCCTCCACCCCACTCCGGGTTGTTCACGAAAGGATTCACGGAGAAGAATACATCTTTCAGGTTAGGGATGTAAGAAAGAATGAAATTCGCCATGATTTTGAAGTCGGGACGCACTTTCGCGATGGCATCATAGAGGATAATTCCTTCCATAGCTCCAAAAGGATGGTTGCATACAAGCATGAAAGGGCCCTCTTTCGGGATGCTGTTCAGTTCGTTCTCGTCGAGGTCGTATGTCGTGTTGTAACGACGCAGCATATCCTCTGTGAAGTCCTTGTTTTTCAGCTCAGAAGAAGGTTTATATATACGGTTGATTTTTCTGAAACCCATCAACATCAGACCGACAGCCAAGAGTGGTCTGGTAAGCGGGCTCCATTTCAAATACTTCGCAAGATCGTCGCCTGTTATAAGTTTTTTCATCACTTAGATTTGAAACAGCAAAGATAAGACATTTTTCAATACGAACATAGATTTTTGAATTTTATTTATTTTAATTGAAAAACACATTGTCGTGTGAAATATTTTTCGTATATTTGCCGAATTATAAAAAAACGATTTCTGAATCAATAAATTTAAAAAATACATTCAAATGAAGAAAATCTTATTACTTGGAGATGAGGCAATTGCGCAGGGCTTTATTGATGCCGGAGGCAGTGCCATCAACAGTTATCCAGGCACTCCTTCTACACAGATTACGGAGTATGTCATGAACTCTAAACAGGCCAAGGAACAAGGCGTGATCGCCAACTGGTGTGCCAATGAGAAGACAGCTCTTGAGGCTTCTTTAGGTGTGGCTTACGCCGGAAAACGCGCCATGACATGTATGAAGCATGTCGGTCTTAACGTGTGTGGCGACCCTTTTATGAATGCCGCCATCATTGGAACCAAGGGCGTGTTGGTAGTTGTTGCCGACGATCCGAGCATGTTCTCGTCACAGGACGAGCAAGACAGCCGTTTCTATGGTCACTGGGCAATGATACCGATGTTGGAGCCTTCGAACCAGCAAGAGGCTTACGATATGGTACATTATGGATTTGAGTTGAGCGAGAAGCTTGGCACTCCGGTTCTTTACCGTATTCCTACCCGTTTGGCACACAGCCGCGCAGGCGTTGAGTTGAAACCGGTTCGCAAGCAGAACGAGCTCACAGAGCCAGCCGACGCAAAGTCGTTCGTGCTCCTTCCAGCCAACGCAAAACGTCTTTACAGAGATTTGATCGACAAGCAGCCGGCATTCACAAAGATGTCGGAGGAATCGGGATACAACAAATTCATTGAAGGTACCGACAAGAAAATCGGCATCATCACGACAGGTATCGCATACAATTATTTAATGGAGAACTTCCCTGGCGGAAAATGTCCATATCCAGTGGTGAAGATTACTCAATATCCGTTGCCATATAACATGATTAACAAGCTCTATGACGAGGTTGACGAGATTCTCGTTCTCGAAGACGGTCAGCCATTCGTGGAGGAGCTGATAAAAGGCTTCCTCGGCAAGGGAAAGAAAGTGAGAGGCCGTCTTGACGAGACAATCCGCCGCGACGGAGAGCTTAACGCCGAAAAAGTTGCCAAAGCATTGGGAATGAAGGCAGAGGCTACATTAGCCGTTCCGGAAGTCGTAACTAACCGTCCTCCAGCGCTCTGCCAGGGATGTCCTCACGTTGACAGCTACACAGCGTTGAACGAGGTGATGGCAAACCACAAAGGTGGTAAGGTGTTTGGCGATATCGGTTGCTACACTTTGGGCTTCAACATGGGCGCTATCAACACAACAGTGTGTATGGGTGCTTCAATCACCATGGCCAAGGGAGCCAGCGAGGTTGGTATATTCCCGAGCGTGGCAGTTATCGGTGACGGCACATTCGGTCACAGTGGTTTGACAGGTCTTATGGACTGCGTCAACGAGAAGGCCAACGTCGTCGTCATGATTTTGGACAATGACATCACCGCTATGACAGGTGGTCAGCCATCGTCGGCACACAACAAGATTCGCCGCATCTGCGAAGGTCTCGGCGTCGAGCCAGAGCATATCCGCGACATCATCCCATTGCCAAAGAACCACAAGGAGAACGTCAGAATCATCGAGGAAGAAGTTAATTACAACGGCGTGTCGGTCATCATCCCTCACCGCACCTGCATCGTCGAGTTGAAGAAACACATTAAAAAATAATCATTAAAATAGAAGTCAATATGAAAAAAGATATCGTTTTGTGTGGTGTTGGTGGTGACGGCATCGTGTCAGTTGCCAAAATCATCTCAGATGCTGCCCTCAACATGGGTATGAACCTGAAACAATCTGAAATCCATGGCATGTCGCAGCGTGGCGGCTCGGTGTTTTCGCACCTCCGCTTGTCGGACGAGCCTATCTTCGCCGATGTCATTCCTGAAGGCAAGGCCGACATTATACTGTCGAGCGAGCCGATGGAGGCATTGCGCTATCTGCCATGGCTCAGCAAGGAAGGCTGGGTGATTACCAACTCCGACCCGTTCATCAACATTAACAACTACCCTGACATTGAGAAGGTGCACGCCGAGTTAAAGAAACTCAAACACGTGGTGTCGTTCAACGCCAGCGAAGTGGCAAAACAGCTCAAGGCACGTTCAAACATGGTGCTTTTAGGTGCCACAGTGCCTTATCTCGGCATCTCTATGGAGAAGGTTGAAGAGGCTATCGCTCACATCTTCGGCAAGAAAGGCCAGGACGTGGTGGAGCTGAATATCAAGGCTGTGAGAGCGGGATACGAGCAAGTAGTTAGAAGTTAGTAGTTAGCAGTTGGAAGTTAGCTGTTAAAAAATTGTAGAGACGCGCCATGGCACGTCTCTACATTTTAAAAATTAATCATTATGAAAAAAATTACACCGTTTTTGATTTTGTTGTTGTTTCTGGTTTCTTGCGGAGGCGGAAATAACGGCGCAGGTAAGAAAGACGCAAAAAAACAAGCTGAGCCGAAGTTTTTGTACGGCATCTGCGTCGATTCGTTGAATGTTGTGGAAGGTCAAGTGCAGAAAAATGAGTTTCTGGCAAATATTTTGCAAAAAGAAGGTGTGAGCTACAACACCGTCAATTACATCGACAGAAACTGCCGCAAGGTTTTTGACGTGAGGAAGATTAAAGTCGGGAACAAATACGTGTTTTTGAAGACGCGCGACAGCATCCCGACAGCCAAATACTGGATTTATGAAATCGACAGGACCAATTACGCTGTTTTCCAGCTAACCGACTCAATAGCAGCATGGAAAGGCGAAAAAGAAGTCATCACCAAGGTTAAGCATGTGGGCGTAGAGATAAAATCGAGCCTGTGGAACGCTATGGCTGAAGCCGGCTGCGACGCGAATCTAATCCTCGAGTTGTCGGACATCTATGCTTGGACCATCGACTTTTTCGACATACAGCAAGGCGACTCATGCAAAGTCATCTTCGAAGAAAGATATATCGCCGGCGACACCGTTCCATTTGGCATTGGCAATGTTATAGCGTCGTATTTCAAGAACAAGGGCGAAGGCAAATACGCTTTCAGCTTTGAGCAGAACGGCAGGAAGGAATATTTCGACGAAAACGGTGACAATTTGCGCAAAGCGTTTTTGAAGGCTCCGCTGAACTACAGGCGTATCAGTTCCAAGTTCTCGGAAGCGAGAAAACATCCAGTGCTTAAGATAGTACGTCCGCACCACGGAGTGGATTATGCGGCTCCGAGCGGAACTCCTGTGCAATCTATCGGCGACGGCACTGTTATCGACAAGGGCTGGGATAAAAAAGGCGGCGGCAATTATTTGAAAATCAAACATAACAGCACATACACGACCACTTACATGCACTTGAAGGGCTTTGCCAAAGGCATCTCGAAAGGCTGCAAGGTGAAACAGGGTCAGACGATAGGCTACGTCGGCATGACAGGCACCGCCACCGGACCGCATCTCGACTTCCGTCTGCAGAAAAACGGCACCTACATCGACCCGCTGAAGTTCAAGTCGCCGAGTGCGGAACCGGTAAAGAAAGAAAACCTCGAGCAATACAAGCAAGATATTGCGGTGTTGATGCAAATCTTGAAAGAACATTAGGACAATTATTTTTCAGAACATGCAAACATCAGGCTGCGAAGCATTCGCTTCAAAGGCCTGATTTTTTGCATATTCTGAAAAATTATTCTTTAATGATTATTTCCCTTTTTTCAGCTCTTCGAGGTAGCTGGCGGTGATGACACCTGAAGGCAAAGCGATAATCGCGACGCCGAACAGCGACGAAATCATACTGATAACCCTGCCTATGTCGGAAACCGGTGAGATGTCGCCATAGCCCACCGTCGTCAGAGTGGTGGTAGCCCAATACAAGGCATCGAAAAACGTTTTGAACACAAATTCGCCATCAGCATTGGCATTATTCATCTCCACATTGAACATTATGAGCGCCGTCGTCAAAATATAGAACATGGCTATTCCGAGCACGGTGAGCAAGACCATTTTTTCTTTCTTGATGACGCTCATCAACGTTTCGATGCGCCTTGAATAACGCAGAAATCTTAAAATACGCAGAAGTTTCAGCAGCCTTATCACACGCAACACCTTGAAGGCCTTGTTGAACAATCCCACCGACGGTAAAATCGACAGCAAATCGACTATAGCCATAAAGCTGATCGGGTAAGTCAGGAACGCCACTACCCTACTCTTCTGTGGATTACGGATATCGGCTGTCATCCAGCGCAAAATGTAATCTATGATAAACACTGACACTGAAAATTTGTCGAGAAAAGCGAAAAACAAGGTCTGTTTTGAGAACATCAACGGGATGATGCTGATCAGAATCATGAGAAACATGAAGTAATCATAACTCATGCTCATTCTTGAGTGCTGGGTGTCTTTTTCAATAATTGAATACAGTTTCTTTCTATCCATAAAATTTTACATTATATCAGATTCATCGACTAAATTATTCAAAAGTGCGTAAACTGTCAAGCCGGAAACGGATTTGATGCCTGTTTTGCGGATGATGTTCTTGCGATGTGTGATAACCGTGTGAACCGAGATGAACAATTTATCGGAGATTTCCTTGTTCGTCATGCCTTTCACGAGGGCGATAAGGACATCGGTCTCGCGGTTTGATAGCTCCACGTTTTCGGTCTGCTCCTGCCCCGACTTATTGTCGTTCAACAGGTTAAATATTTTAGAAACGACTTTTTGTTTGTTGTCGTTAATCTCAATTACTTCCTTGAATTGTTTCAAAACATTTTTATCGATGTAAGAAGTCACGAGAGCGACAGGTATCATGTTTAAGAAGTCGCGGCAGATTTTCATAAACTGCTCATTGAAGTCGTAAGCGATCAGCAACGGATTGATTATCAGGATTTCAGGGTTGCAAGCGGCAAGTTTCTCCTCCAATCTGTCGATTCTGTCGAGTTGCGAGACGATGGAAATCTGCTTGCAGTCGTCGAAATATTGCGCAAGTCCGGCGCTGATAATCGGTGACGGCTCCACAATGATTATTTTGTTGTCGGATTTCATCGTTTAAGCTTCTAAAGATTCGACAAAAGGGATAAGCACACGTTCCTCGATGAGGGCATGATTCATCAAATCAGCTGATAACTCGTTGATATCCAGGGCTATTTCGATACGTTCCTTAGGAAAGACATCGGCAGGAAGGTATTTCACAAGGATATTCATCAGGTCGGAGAGTTTATCTTCGATATTGGTATGATTCTCGTGGAAGACCTTTATCTTGTAGTCGGTCTTAACGTTTTGGTTTACAATCTGTTCCAGATATGGAAACACGTTTTTCTCTTCATAGATGAAGTGGTCGACCACCTCATTTTTATACTCTTCGAAGAAACGGCGGAGCATGTTGCCGTACTTCGGGATGCAGGCGTTGATGATATGGTCGAGATGTTCCTCGATATGCGGGATACGTTCGTTGAGATAGTATTTATGCGACTCCAGCAGATAGCTGACCAAAGCTTTCAGGTCGACGTTGGCGATATCTTCAGGTGATGGCGAGAAGTCGTCGTTGCAATAGATATTGCACACCATGAGGAAAAACTGTGTCGAGACGTTGTTCATGGCGCACACCTCGGCTATGCTATGGTCGCCGAAGCCAAGGTCCATGCCGAAACGCGGGAACATCAGCAGGAGCTTGGGGTTACCGAGCACGAGGTCGGCCATTTTTGTCGTTTCAGAAAAAATGTTTTTCATAAAATGATATTTTTTGCAAAAATAGTAAAAAGACCTTAGACTTTAGACCTTAGACATTAGTTTTTAGGCAAAATAACCATTATTAGGTATTAAATTTTCGGAAAATCATCAATTATGGGGAGATGTCATGTCGAAAATCTGCGATATTTTTGCAATCAGAATGAATGACAAAAAAACAGGCCATATTTTTAGTTTAGAAATGAAAAACGCCCCTCCCGGGGCGTTTTTGTTAATGTTTTCTTTGAAAGCGTTCGGTGCAATCTATAAGATTGCCGTCTGTCACTTTATAAAATCGCTGGTTTGTCTCCGGCGACTTCAGTCCGCCTTTCTCATCGTCGTACGGACCGAATTTTATATAATCGAAGTCGTTGATATTCACTGGCTTGTCGTATCTTCCGGAATACCAGGCGACCTTAAGTTTCAAAGTGTTTTTGATGTAATGTGCCAAAGTTTCCACCTCGTTTTTCGCAGCGTCACCACCCATGATGCACACGCAGGTGATGTCGCCACGATAAATCTCAACGAGTCTACTCAGTTCGTCTTCAGTGAGTTCGGCGCCTATATTCTCCCACAGATGCGGGCTGTGGCAGGCAGGGCAATGATTCGGGCAGTTGGTGAGGTTAATCGCCAGACTCACCTCGTCGGGAACCTCCTGAAAGACGACGTCGTAGTTGTAGTACTTCAGCATCTCCCGCTATCTTAGAATTTAGCGTAGTAACGT
This sequence comes from Bacteroidales bacterium, assembly GCA_017538795.1. GTDB lineage: Bacteria > Bacteroidota > Bacteroidia > Bacteroidales > F082 > Limimorpha. The sequence continues at coordinate 8,493 of JAFYIE010000066.1, forward strand.
TTGCCTGCTTCCACCTGACGAGCCTGTGAGAAATTGCTGACGCGTTTCATGTAGCCGATGACGCGTGTGAGATAGTCGAGGTGTTCGCTGCCGCACTTCGGGCATTTCTTGAGATAACGCTTGTCGATGTGACCGCAGTCGTTGCAAACGGTGTTCGGGATATTGAATGTGAAGTAGTTGCAGCCTTCTTTCGATGCCACGCGCAGAAGCTGGCGATACTGTTCCTCTGTGAGGTGTTCCTCGAGGTTGCAGTGCAATGCCGAGCCGCCAGTGAGGTGTTTGATGTAACGCTCGCCATGGAGTTTGAACTTATCGAGGACGTTAGTGTTCTGGTTCTCAACGACGTAGAAGTAGCTATTGTAGCAGTCGCGAGGCACTTTGTAGCCGTCTTCTTTGTCCCATTTCGCGTGTTTCACGCCCACGTTCTCAGCAGGAATCATTTCGCAGTTGAACATCAGGCCTGGTTTCTTGTACTGTTTGTTGTACTTCTCGATAAGGCTGAGAATCTGTTCCACGAAGTGCTGATACTCAGGGTTGTCGCTGATTTCGATGCCTTTAAACTCTGCTGCCTCGACTATACCGTTCACACCTATTGTGAGGTACTGGCGGTCGATTGCGATGTAGCCGGCGTCGAACAACGGGAGCATGCCTTTGTCACGGAGGTAACGGAGGTTGCTGTCGTAAGCCATCTGCACCTTATGCATGAGGTCGATGACTTCCTCGACGAAGCTGAGGAACGGCAGGTGGTTCTGCTCCTCGTACTGGATGCAGCGGTTCATGTTGATTGTGAGCACGCTCTTCGAGCCTGTCGACACGCCACCGGCGCCGAGGGTGTAGCTGAACTCGTTGTCGGTAATCTCGTTGCGGAGACGGCAGCATGAGCTGAGTGAGTCGGCGTTGTCGCTGACGTAGGTGAAGAACGAATGGCCTTCGGCATACATTTCAGCGGTGAAGTCGGCGTATTCCTTGTCGGCGATGTCGCCATTTTCCGAAAGGAGAGCCATGGTCTCGACAGGGAATGTCAAGACGGTCTTGAGGCGTTCCGCGTTGAACCATTTCATGAAGCGTTTCTGGAGCCAGTTGAGTGATTCCCAGTCAGGCTGACTGCCATCAGGGAAGTAGAAGTTACCGAAGAGGCTCTTGAAGTAGAACTTGTCGTAGTAGGAGATGTTCCAGAACACCGACTGGTAGTTACGAGCTCCGGTAGGCTGGTTGATGGAGTAAACAATCTGTTCGAAGCAGTCGGTGATGACCTTGTCGAGGGTGCGTTTGCGTGTCGACAGGTCGACCACTTCGTTAGCGCGAAGATAGTAGTCTTTTCCGTATTCCATCCCGATGAAGTAGTTGAGATACATCAGGAATTCCGGAGTTGCACAGGCGCCGCTCAGCATGCTCGACACCATGAACACCATGTTGATGAAGCCGCCGCAGAACGACTTAAGGTTGGTCGGGCGTGTTGCGTTGCCGCCTATTGACTTGGTGCCTTCGAGGAGCCAAGGATACATAGTGATACTGGCGCAGTAGTTGGCGATGCTTGTCTCATCATTCTTGTAGATGAAGTGATGGTTAAGCAGCTCGATATACTTGTCGGCCACTTCCTTGCCGTACATGTCTTTGATTTTATCGCAAAGCATACGGCGGTTCAGACGTATGAAGTTTGATTTTGGCAATTCGCCGATGAGTGTCGCGATATTCTTTTTCTCGACATTGGCGTTGGCGTCGTACTTACTTCCAGTTGCCGCATTCTGGGCGTTGCAGTAGTTGATGAGGAAGTCGAGTTTATCTTTGACTTCACGATCCTCATAATGACGCTGACGATAAAGAATATACGATTTAGCGACGTTGTAATAACGTTCAGCCATGAGTGCGTTCTCGACTTGGTTCTGAATCTCCTCAACAGAAATTCCGTCGTGGATGCTGACGCGGCTCATGATGTTGGTGAGAACCTCCTGCGGAGCGAAGCTACCGACGCTGAGGAAGGCTTTCTGAATTGCATTTTTAATTTTATCAACTGAGAAAGGCTCGCGCTTACCATTTCTCTTGATAATAAAGACCTGGTTAAACTCCATACTACTTGTTTTTATATATTATTATTGCTCGTTTTGTTAAGATTTTCAAGGAATTGCGGGGATTTGCCTTTAGGCCTTCTCCCCATCTTTTTTGTCATCTTTCACAATGCAAAATTATACAAAACTTTTCGGTTTGGAGCGCGTTTTTTTAGGTTTTTATTAACAAAATTATCAACATTTCATAACATCAACAGCCACAAGGCTTTGCCGATTTTCGAGTGCTTTTTTCACCTTCGTGAAGCCTTTTTCGACGACAAAACGACCGTCTTTTTTGTTGATAATTAATTTCTCCCCGGCATCATCCGGCTCATTACCTTTTAATATTAATGACTTTGGCGAAAGCCATATTTTTGTGTATTCTTTCCCTTCTTCAAAAGCTTTGAAGCTGTTGTAAATCAGCTCGTTAACCTCATCACGGCTGGCATGGCTGGTGTCGACAATCAAATCGTAGTTGTTGTAGTCGTCGAGGTTGCAGTGATAGAAATTCTGGTAACGCAGCAGTTCGCTTTGACGTCTCTCCATAATCTCTTTGCGTGCCGTCGTCTTGTCGGTATACGACTCGCTGACGCGGCCTGTGTCGTTGAAGATACGTTCGGTGGCAGTATCCACATCCACATAGAGGTAAATCTTAAATGAAGAAGGCACAAAATGCCATGCCATGCGCGAGTCGAAGATGATTTTCTCGTCGGTGCGGCCCAGCTCAGCCATGGTGTCGTCGACATAATGGTCGTATTTCGGGTCGTTCTCGATAAACTGGTTGAATTCCTTCGCCGACATGCCGTGTTTGGCGGCTAACTGACGGAACAGCAGGCCTGCCGACACTATTCTAAAAGGCATTTTACTTATCAGATAATTAGCGACGGTGCTTTTTCCGCTACCGAGCTCGCCCGACAATGTGATGTGGTTCATTTTCCGTCTTTAAAAGGGTTAATTTTTTGTGTTTCAGTTTGAATGATATCGGTAAACTTTGAAATGACCTTCAGCGGTGCGATAATGAGCACTATAAAAAGCTCGATGATATAAGTCATCCACGCTGGAGGATAGGTCGTAAAGAATTGACAGCCAATGAGTAAAAAGGTGAATATCATGAAAAGAAACTTACCGAAACGTTTCTTGAAAAACACCAGAAAGAGGCTCACAATAATAAAGGCAAGGAGAACCCATTGAATTATGAACAAAGTAAAATGATTGGAATTCACCACGTCGTTCAGGTTGTTATCAGTGTAAGCCTTGTCGAAAACGGTGTTGTATTTTATCAAAAGATAGGTCGTAAAGGAGAAAAGCAATATATAATAGGTGATTGCGAAGGTGCACAGCAGCTTCATGCCAAGCGAAACGTGCTCACGCTCAACGAATATACTCTGTCTCTCCTTTTCGACCTGCTCCATTATTGCAATACCTTTTTATAATAATTGTAATATATGGCGATGAACACCGCTGTGATGATAACGCCTCCCCAAGGTGACGATCCAGTAACACTATCGAACATCAAAACTTCGATAATCAAAACCAAAATTTGGGCGATAGCATAAATGTGGAAGCCTTTTTTAAGCTGTCTCCACATGTAAAGCACGCCGATGAACGAAGCCACATAAAGCAATGCAGTGTACAGATAATAGCTTCTGCCGACATTCAATATTGCCGCCATCGCCTGTTCATATTGTCCTTCCTTCACCCCGAATTTATCCATCATTTCGAGGTAATTCTCATCTTCGGTAAGATCCTTCAACGTTCCAAACACAAGGAACGTGCCTATTCCGATAAAGAACTGATACACAGCGTTAATAAACGAGAGAACGCAGAAAAGCGAAAGTCCAAACGGGCGTTCCGGTTTCGGGTTTTCAACATCGCTAAATGTTGGGATTTGATCGTTTTCTTCCATAATTCTTAATTTTTATTTTTCAAAAATCTTCTCGCCAAGATCGTAATCCTGCAAGAATTTCACTGATTTAGCGATTTCAGTGTACATCACCTTGTCAACCTTCACGAATTCCACTTTCTTGCGGTATTCGGCGACGAAATTCTCAATAAATGCTGATGATTTGATAGGTTTGCGGAAGTCGAGAGCCTGTGCCGCGTTGAAGAGCTCGATGGCGAGGATGCGCTCGAGGTTGTTGGCAACGCGCAAAGCCTTTGTGGCTGCGTTGGCACCCATACTCACGTGGTCTTCCTGACCCTGCGACGACTCGATACTATCGACTGATGCCGGCGTGCAGAGCTGTTTGTTCTGGCTGACGATAGCAGCAGCTGCATATTGTGGAATCATGAAGCCTGAGTTCAGACCTGGCTCAGCGACGAGGAACGACGGCAGACCGCGTTTTCCGGCGATGAGCTGATATGTACGGCGTTCTGAGATGTTACCGAGCTCAGCCATAGCGATAGCGAGGAAATCGAGGCTCAACGCCAGAGGCTGTCCGTGGAAGTTACCTGCCGAGATGACCATGTCCTCATCAGGGAACACTGTCGGGTTGTCGGTGACGGCGTTGATTTCCTCACCGAGGATCTGCGACACGTAGTTGATGGCGTCTTTCGAAGCACCGTGAACCTGCGGGATGCAACGGAACGAATACGGATCCTGAACATGCTGTTTCTCACGAGCGATCATCTCGCTGCCTTTCAGGAAGTTACGGAAACGCTCAGCGGTGACAATCTGTCCGCGGTGATGACGAATCTGATGAATCTGGTCGAAGAACGGCTCGATGCGACCGTCGAAAGCGTCCAATGAGACGGCGCCAATCATATCGGCGAGGTACTGCAGACGGAATGCCTTGAGCAACACGTAGGTGCCGTATGAGCACATGAACTGTGTGCCGTTGAGCAGTGCCAGACCTTCTTTCGACTGAAGTGTTATAGGCTCCCAACCGAAAATCTTGCAGACTTCAGCGGCTGGACGGATTTCGCCTTTGTAATGAACCTCACCGAGGCCGAGCAATGGCAGCATGAGGTTGGCGAGTGGTGCGAGGTCGCCTGAAGCGCCGAGTGAACCCTCATCGTAAACAACTGGCAGAACGTCGTTGTTGAAGAAGTCGATAAGTCGCTGAACTGTAACGAGTTGCACACCCGAGTTACCGTACGACATGTTCTGAATCTTCAGAAGGAGCATGATGCGGATGATTTCTTCCGGGACAAGGTCGCCGGTGCCACAAGCGTGCGACATCACCAGGTTTTTCTGGAGAGTGCTGAGGTCTTCCTTCGAGATGTTGACGTTGCAGAGTGAGCCGAAGCCGGTTGTGACGCCGTAAATCGGGGTTTTCTGGGTCTCCATCTTCTTGTCGAGATAGTCGCGGCATTTCTGGATGCGCTGTTTTGCGTCGTCTGACAATGCGAGTTTGTAATGCTCGCTGATGATTCTGTTGACTTCCTCAAATGTGAGGGTTTCTGTTGAGATATAATGTGTCTTCATTGTATGTTATTTTTTGATTATTTCGATTAAATTTTCAGCTTTCACGCTCTCCTGACGGCCTTCTTTCATCCATTTCACGGTGAAAGTCTTGTCGTTGACCTCGGTCTCGCCTGCCATCACCACCACCGGGATGTTGCGCTGGTCGGCATATTTCATCTGCTTCTGAATCTTGCTTGCGTCAGGATAGATTTCAGCGTTAACTCCTTGACGGCGAAGCTGTTGCAGATATGGGAGGCAATAAAGCTCCTCGTTTTTGCCGAAGTTCAAGAAGATGACTTCTGTGTTCTCGGCGTTCTTCTCCGGGAAGAGCTTCAATTCGTTTAAAACGTCGTAGATACGGTCTGCTCCGAAGCTGATGCCGACGCCTGAAACGTTAGGCAGGCCGAAGATTCCGGTGAGGTTGTCGTAGCGACCACCGCCAGAGATGCTGCCCATCGCCACGTCTTTTGCCTTGACCTCGAAGATGGCTCCAGTGTAATAGTTGAGGCCGCGAGCGAGGGTAAGGTCGAGTTCGTATTCGATGCGTAATCCCATAACATCCAAGTAGTTAAATAAAGTATCAAGCTCCTCGATGCCTTTTGTCCCGACTTCGATGCCGTTCATGATAGATTTCAGCTGCGCCATCTTCTCGCGGGCGGTGCCTTTCATGAAGAGAATCGGCTGAAGACGGTTGATTGCCGACTGTTCGAGACCTTTCTCAGCAAGTTCGGCGTTCACCGCGTCGATTCCGATTTTATCGAGTTTGTCGATTGCCACAGTGATATCGACGAGAGCGTCAGGTTTTCCGATGTATTCGGCAATTCCGGCGAGCACTTTGCGGTTGTTAATCTTCATCACCACGTTGATTCCCAGCTTGTTGAACACTTCATCGACGATCTGCACGAGTTCAGCCTCGTTGAGAAGTGAGTCGCTGCCGATGATATCGACATCGCACTGGTAGAACTCGCGATAACGGCCTTTCTGAGGGCGGTCGGCGCGCCACACCGGCTGCATCTGATAGCGTTTGAACGGGAATGCGATCTGGTCGCGGTACATCGTGACGAAGCGCGCGAACGGCACTGTGAGGTCGTAGCGGAGACCTTTCTCACAGATCTTGCTTGAAAGCTTCAGTGAGTCAAGCGGTTGGCCGTTCTGCTCCACTCCCGACATGAAGTCGCCCGAGTTGAGGATACGGAACAGGAGCTTGTCGCCTTCGTCGCCGTATTTGCCGAGCAGCGTGGAGAGGTTTTCCATCGAAGGAGTCTCAATCGGTTGAAAACCAAAGCGTTTGAACACGCCTTTTATCGTGTCGAATATATAATTTCGGCGCATCATGACATCCGGCAGGAAGTCGCGAGTGCCCTTAGGAATTGACGGTTTCTGTGCCATTTTTTGAAAGTTTTACAAACTGCAAAGATAGGAATTTTTGTTAAAAGATTAGAGATAAAAGATAAAAGTTTTAAAAACGGGCTGCGTGAAAGGATTTTTTGATTATTTTTGCGGAACAAATTAATAACAATATGGAATACACAATTTTGATTCATAAGGACGAAAAAAGCGGCTGGTATTGCGGTCAGTGCGAGCAGTTGCCCGGAGCGATTTCGCAAGGTGCCACTTTTGAAGAACTTATGGAAAACATGAAAGAAGCGATTTCATTGATTTTGGAGTACAACAAAGAGAAAGCCCGCGAGAATTTCAAAGGCGAACGTATTTTTTACAGAAAGTTAGCCATGGCATAATATGAAAAGAAACCTTTTAATTAAGCATCTGCAACAAAATGGATGTGTGTTGCGACGCGAAGGCTCAAACCATAGCCTCTATGAAAGTCCGAACGGGATAATTGTCGCCGTCCCCCGTCATCCAAACATTGTTGATTACACTGCAAAAACTATTTGCAAACAGTTAGGAATTCCTGTTGTTGGAAGTAATTGAGAAAATTTTCAACTCATTTTATAATTTATTACAAAAAAAACTTTATCTTTGCAAGTGGTTTAAGCAATTAAACCGATGATTTATTGAAATTAACGAAGCGTTATGCCGTTCTGCTGATAGGAACGTGAGAAATTCTAATCGGAATGCAGACAAGGTATAATGGTTCGCGCTGTATAGCGTGGACTGTTTTCCATTTCTACATTCCAAGGTTATTCTCACGACCTCTATCAGAAGAAGTGGTTTATCAGTGCCACGCTTTTTTATTAAACAAGTGTCTTTATTGGTGCTGTGAGGACATACAAGTTGCGCCCGACACGTATAAGGGACATTATTATGAAAAAAGGGTTATTGATAGCGTTAATGCTCATTTTTACTACTCCTTTTGTTGTAAATGCACAATTAAAAAAGTCTTCAGAAATAGAAAAAGTAAGATCTTTTACAAATGGAACAGTTGCTTTATTTAAAACAACTATTATCGATGATTTTGAATTGTTAAATGACACCATTGAAATATATGCTGTAAAATTACCAAACGTTTCAACATATCATAGTCCTATAGTTCTATATCTTGGTACCAAAGAAAATATGTTAAAAAATTTGCAAGATTTTTCAGACGCATTAAATAATGGGAAAAAAGGAGAATCTTTTGAATTTGATGTATTAAATAAAAAATACTATTTATCATTTGGAAAAGTTTTGGGTCAGCGTTGTTTTCTTGTTAGCGAACCTTATAGTTCATCTAATGATTATGGTCGTTTCTTTAAATCTACTATTGATGACATTATTGAGTATTTTAAGAAAGTAGAAGAATAAATATATGGAAAGATACAATAAATGGCTGGTCTTAGGTAATTCAAATAAATGCAATCATACAAATAGTTTTCATAACAATGGCTTTATAAGTTGGGTACAGAAATCATATCCGTTTCAGATTGGAGACATAGTATTTGTTTATGTTAAAGGCGCTGTACGGTTTAAAACAGTTGTAGAAGCACTCATAGATTATCGTCAAGACTGCGAATATTGGATAGAGAAAGCGCCACAACATCCAACATTCAGACTAAAACTAATTAAAGAATTAGATGACGATAAACTTAAAGAGGTCAATTTGGCAAAATATGGTTTTAAAGGTGGACGTAGTCTAAGACATTATATTCATAAAAACGTCAAATTACTTGATTATATAGATAATGTGTTTATATGATTGAAATCACATATCAATGAACATCACCTAATATATCCTCCAACACCTCATAAATCTCATCTTCCTTTTCGTAAGGATGAATGTTGAAAAATGGGTTACCGGTGAGCATTGCGGAGAGATGAGTTTTGGTCTTGTTGTAGAAGATGTGGCACGGAATTCCGAAGCGTTCGGCGTAGGCGAACTCATAGCCGACACCGAGAGATGGGCAGGTGCATTCGCCGATGAGAAGGTCGCTTTCACGAAGCCAGGAAGTGTCTTGGTTGTAAATCTTCGAATCACGAGCAAAACCTTGCTCTTCGAGGCATAGATTGCTGCCGCCGACATGCTCTGTCAGCACGATATCGGTGCGCTGAATGTAAGAAATGATGCGGTTGTAAAGGTCGGCATCGATGCGACCGCCGCGGATGGAGCCTGCGAAATAGATTTTCTTTTTCATTCTTTATTTTTTTGTGCCAAAATCACCACCTTCTTCTCCCCCATCAATGTCGTGCCGAAAACGAAATTTTTATCGCTTTCTTTGAGATTTAATATTTTTCGTAATTCATTGGCACTCAATGGGAAATTTCGGGTAGCGACAGATGCTTCGGTGATGTCGTTTAATAATTCTTTTTTGATTTTTTTGTTGAAAGGCGCAAAACCGACGACCTCGAAAATGCGGCCCGGAAAATCGGAAACGAGATTATCGGAGGTGTATAAATGACTGTTAACGTGCAATTTTTCGATGCCGAAACGCTGGGAAATCAATTTGAACGCACCAGATTTCATGAGGGAGGCGTTGGGCTCGTAGAGGTAGCGTTTTATTGTTGGCGCAAATGAGGAGATAGCGGAGCTCTCAGATGTCTCAGAGAACTCGAATGATTGCGATGATTTCAAATCATTTCCAGTAAAATTCACGCAAAAATATTTTATTTCGCCTTCAAACTCCGGTTCAATTTTAATCAAAATTTCCTTGCATTCGTTTTTTACAGAAACGATGTGGATTTCCGAAATGTTTTGCAATTCATTGGTAATCAATGAAATGTCTAACATTGGGGAGGCCTTGATTAAAATATTTTTTGAATTTTTCAATAAAATATTTTGCAAATCAACGACATCCGGCGAACAATCATGCAACGAAACCATTTTACGGTTGTAAATGTCACGGCGCCCAGGATCAATAAAAATCAAATCAAAATTTTGATTATTTGATAAAAATGTTTCCGCGTCAGAATTGACAACATTTATTTTTCGTCCTAAAACATCGAAATTATGTTCCGCCAAATCGCATAGTTCCTTTTGATTTTCAACGTAATAGGATGTTTTGAATTTCTCCGAAAGGAAAAACGAATCGATACCCAAACCGCCTGTCAGATCGACAAATGTGTCGCCACCTGAGATGATTGAGGCTTTGTATTTCGCGGTAAGCTCCGAGGAACATTGCTCGATGGAGAGATGTTTCGGGAACAGCAAATCGGGATTGGAAGCCCACGAAGGCACCTTCTTCAACAAAAGCTGCCGAGCCTCTATCTGATTGAGCACCAACATTTTATCGACATCGTCAGGAAACTTCTGCAACGCCAGCTGGCGCACGTCGTCCTTTAAATGTTTTTCGACAAAATCTCGTGTGACTGTATTCATCAGCTTTTCAAAGCTTTATTGTTTTTCCTACAGAAATTGAAGAACAAAACCGTGAACAGAATCATGATGCAGCCTGCGATTATCGGAGCGACGACACCCGAGAAGCCCACGCCTTCGATGTATTTTCCGGCAGGAAACTCAAAAATATATGTCATCGTAACCATCGTCATGAGCATCGCAGGGATGAGGCTGAAGATGTAGTTTTTCTTTTCCTTGGCGAGATAAACCGTTATTGTCCAAAGAGTTACCATAGCCAAAACCTGGTTAGCCCAAGCGAAATAACGCCAAATAATATCGAAACCTTTCGCGTCGGCGAGACTGTAAACCAAGATGAGTGCTGTCACCGCGAACATCGGGATGGCGACGATCAAACGATTTTTGATAGGCTTCTGGTCGAAGTGCAGGAAGTCGGCGATGATGAGGCGCGCCGAACGCAAGGCTGTGTCGCCCGAGGTGACGGCTGCCGAGATGACGCCAAGAATGGTAATCACAGCAATCACTGGGGTAAACCAAGTATTGGCAATCACACCCACTATGGCGGCTCCGCTCATTCCACTGACATTGACCACACTGTCGGGACCGAAGAAATATGCCGCTGCGGCAGCCCAAATCAAGGCAACGACACCTTCAGTGATCATGGCTCCGTAGAAAATCGGACGGCCTTGTTTCTCGTTGACCATGCAACGTGCCATCAGAGGCGACTGTGTGGCATGGAAACCGCTGATTGCACCGCATGCGATGCTGATGAACATCATCGGGAAGATTGGGCTGTGAGCCGCGTTAGGATGACGGTTTTGCAAGCCGCTCCAAATCTCCGGAATCTCAGGCTGATAAAGGATAAACGCCACGAAGATGGCAACTGCCATTCCAAGTAAAAGTATTCCGAAAACAGGATAAAGTCTGCCGATGAGCTTGTCGATTGGCAGCAAAGTCGCAATCAGATAATAAGCCAAGATGATGATAACCCAAACGTATGGATTCCAACCTGGAGTGAAGTTGTTGATTAACAGCGTCGCCGGGGTATTGACGAATACCACACCCACCAGAATCATCAAAATTACAGTGAATCCGCGCATAAACTGTTTCACGCCATTGCCGAGGTACATTCCGTGAATCTCAGGCAGACTCGCGCCTTTGGTACGCAACGAAATCATGCCGGCGAGGTAGTCGTGGACGGCACCTGCGAAGATACTGCCGAGCACAATCCACAGGAACGAAGCCGTTCCGAACTGCGCTCCCATGATGGCACCGATGATTGGACCGACGCCAGCGATGTTCAAAAACTGAATCAAGAAGATTCTCCAAGGCTTCATCGGCACGTAGTCGACGCCGTCAGCCATAGTAATTGCTGGGGTTTCGCGTTTCGGGTCAGCGCCGAAGAGCTTCTCGATAATCTTTCCGTAAATGAGATAGCCGACAATCAAGACGGCCAAAGCAATGAAAAATGTTATCATAATCTTTTATTTTTGTCCAAATTCCATCAAATATGCCTTTATAAACTCGTCGATTTTGCCGTCCATCACGGCCTGCACGTTGCTGGTCTGGTAGTTGGTGCGGTGGTCTTTCACGCGGCGGTCATCGAACACATAAGAGCGGATTTGCGAGCCCCACTCAATCTTTTTCTTCGACGCCTCGATTTTGTTTTTCTCCTCCATGCGGTGCTGTAACTCCTTGTCGTACAATTGAGATTTAAGCAGTCGCAATGCGTTTTCCTTATTTTTAGGCTGGTCGCGCGTCTCGGTGTTTTCAATCAAAATCTCCTCTTCGTGACCGTCGTAAGGGTCTTTGTATTGATATCTCAAACGCACTCCCGACTCCACCTTGTTCACGTTCTGACCGCCTGCGCCTCCACTGCGGAATGTATCCCAAGTCAGTCTCGACGGGTCGATGACGATTTCGATGGTGTCGTCGATCAAAGGTGACACAAACACCGAGCTGAATGATGTCATTCGTTTGCCTTGGGCGTTGAATGGCGACACGCGCACGAGGCGGTGCACTCCGTTCTCACCTTTGAGGTAACCGTAGGCGTAGTCGCCGTCAATCTCCATGGTGCACGACTTGATTCCGGCATCGTCACCTTCCAAAATGTTACTGATTCTCACCTTATAGTTATGAGCCTCGGCGTAGCGCATATACATTCGCATGAGCATATCCGCCCAGTCCTGCGACTCGGTCCCGCCAGCGCCCGCGTTGATTTTCAGTACGCAGCTCATCGAGTCGGCCTCGTCGTGAAGCATATTGCGGAACTCAAGGTCTTCAACGAGTTTTATCACGTCGGCATATTGCTTGTCGACTTCCTCTTCCGTCGCCTCGCCTTCCTTGGCAAATTCGTACAAAACTCCAAGGTCGTCGTTGGCCTTCACAATCTCATCGTAAGCCGTCACCCAGCTCTTCACGTCCTTGATCTGGCGCATGATGACCTTGCCGTTTTTAGGGTCGTCCCAGAAGCCGTCAACCTTTGTTTTCTCTTCTAATTCAGCTATTTTCGACAGTTTTGTGTCGATGTCAAAGATACCTCCTCAAGGCATCAATCCTCTTACTCAGTTCTTTTATGCTGTCTAAAGTGACCATATTAATATAAGGTGTAAAATTTCTGCAAAAATAATAATTTTTTAGACTTTAGACGTTAGACTTTAGACATTAGTCAAAAAAAACATCCAATTCTAAGGTCTAAGGTCTAATATCTAAGGTCTTCGCAACATCCCAAACTAAGTTTGGCTCATACCCTTTCTGCATAGCGTATTGAGCTAGTTTGGCGCGGCGTTTGTAGGGATCGATTTCGTTGATTTTCTTTGATTTCAAGACTTTTATCAGTTCTTCACGATAGATTTCAGGGTCGATTTCCGACAAGGCATTGGCAATTATTTCATCGCTGATGCCTTTCATTTTCAACGACATACGAATTTTATTCACACCCCATTTTTTGAGATGAATCTTGCTTCTCACGAAAGTGGAGGCATAACGCTCATCGTCGAGATAGCCTTCATCTACAAGGAGTTTCACGATTTTCTCCTTCTCGGAATCGGGCATGTCGAAAGTGGCGAGCTTCATTCTCACCTCCTGCGTGCAGCGATCCTGATAAGCGCAGTAATGCAACACCTTTTTCAATATGACATCATTCGACAATTCCATACCACAAAATTACGATTTTTTCGATTTTTCAGCTTCATTTTTCAAAAAATTTGTAATTTTACGCTCGAATTATGGTAAAAAAGATAATTATTTGGATTTTTGCAAGTCTGGGCGGCATCTTCGCCTTGCTACTGGTTCTGGCTCTCACATCAGTGCCATTCTACATGCATTATAATCTCGGCAAAGACCCCAATCATGAGTATGACACCGTGCAAGCATTTGAACCTCAACATATTATAATGATGGGTGGAGCTGGTATGCCGTCGGCAAGCAACCTCATGAGATTGTATTACACCGCAGGCTTGGCGAAAAACTACGACTGTCCGGTCACAATAGCCCTGCCTTACGATTCAACATGTCACGCTGAAATGGATAAATATCTTGTAAGTCAAGGAGTTACAATGATAATTCATGATACCATCGGCACAAACACCCGTTCGCAAGTTCTCGGTCTCGCCGAAAACAATCCCGAGTTGCTTACCACAAAAATAGTTGTCGTAACATCGCCAGAGCATATAAAAAGAACAATAAAATGCTTTAACAAGGCTGGTTTTCAACAAGTTAGAGGCATGGCGGCCTACGAAGGCACTGTCGATTTCAATTTATCGATAAAAAAACAGAAACTGAAAGGCAACGAAGATATTCCAAGCGTCGAAAGTACCAGGCTTCGCTACACTTTCTGGAACTATATGAAGCTCGAAATCGACACTTATCGCGAATATATCGCGCTGTTTTACTACAGAATTAAAGGCTGGATTTAGTTGCGGCCGTAAAGGCGGTTTATCCACTCGGCCTTGCCCATTTTTCTTAACGTTTGCTTAACCCACTGGCGGTTTTCGGGCTTGTACCAGAAGAAAAAGCGTTGTTGGGCCAGTTTTTCCTCTTTGTTTTTTGCCACAAAAACAGGTTTCAAAGTGTACGGGTCATAGCCCGAATAATAGATTTCAGTCGCCAAAGTCATCGGCGTGGGTGTGAAGTCCTGCACCTGTTCGAGATGATAGCCTAACTCCTTGGTTTTCACCGCAAGTTCGGCCATATCCATCAAGGTGCAAGCCGGATGGCTCGATATAAAATAAGGTATCAACTGCTGGTTGAGATGATATTTGTCGTTGACCTGGTCGAAGCGCTTTTTCAGTTTGTTGAACAACGAGAACGGCGGCTTGCGCATGAGTTTCAACACGTTGTCACTCACCTGCTCGGGTGCAACTTTCAGACGACCGCTCACGTGGCGGCGCATCAGCTGCTCGAAATATTCGTCGTAACCGAGTTTGCCATCTGGGTCGTCGTTAGTCAAAAACAGGTCGTAACGGATACCCGAGCCGATGGTAACTTTTTTAATATTAGGGTTTTTATCGACCTCTTTGTAAAGCTCGATTAAAGGATGATGGTCTGTGTTCAGATTTTTGCATATATTCGGTTGAATGCAGGTCGGACGCACGCATTTCTCGCATAACGACTCGTCTTTGCCGCGCATTCGGTACATGTTTGCCGACGGCCCGCCCAAATCGCTGATATAGCCTTTGAAATCAGGCATTTGGGTAACCTGTTCAACTTCACGCAAGATGGATTCTTTACTTCTCGATGCCACAAATTTTCCTTGATGCGCCGAGATTGTGCAGAAGGCACAGCCGCCGAAGCATCCGCGGTGGATGTTCACCGAGTGGCGAATCATCTCGTAAGCCGGAATCGGGCCGCGTTTGGCATATTTCGGGTGCGGCATGCGAGTGTACGGCATGTCGAAGGCAGCATCGATTTGCGCTGTGGTGTAAGTTGGGTAAGGCGGGTTGATGTAAAGAGTATATGCGCCGACATCTTGCAGCAATCTGGCAGCGTGTTTTTTGTTCGATTCCTCCTCAACGTGCTTGAAATTGGAGGCGTAAAGCTTCTTGTCTTTTAAACAAACTTCATGCGAAACAAGTCTAATATCCTGCCACTCAGATTCAACTTTTTGCGATTTATTTTTCAGGAAAAACGTCTGCGGAATATCTGTTATTTCGTCAATTTTCTTACCTGCTTCAATAGCTTTCGCTATCTCTACATTGGCGAGTTCGCCCATGCCGTATACGCCCATATCTGCATGAGAATCAACGAGAATGCTTGGTTTTAGAGTGTCCGACCAATAGTCATAATGCGTCACTCTTCTCAAAGAAGCTTCTATTCCGCCCAGAACGACTGGAACATCGGGATAAATCTGTTTCAGTATGTTGCAATAAACGATTGAAGCGTAGTCTGGCCTAAATCCTGCCTCGCCGCCAGGGGTGTAGGCATCGTTGGAACGCAGACGTTTGTTAGCGGTGTAATGGTTCACCATCGAATCCATGCAGCCGGCCGAGACGCCGAAAAACAGGCGCGGTTTGCCGAACTTGCGGAAGTCGCGGAGGTCGTCGCGCCAGTTGGGTTGCGGAATGATGGCAACTCTATAGCCTTCTTTTTCAAGTGTGCGCCCGATAACAGCCGCCCCAAACGATGGATGGTCGACGTATGCGTCGCCGCTCACAAGCACGATGTCGAGCTCGTCCCACCCACGCAGGTCGGATTCCTTTTTCGTTATCGGTAGCCACTTGAGGTCCATCACTAAGGACTAACGACTAAAGACTAGAGACTGAAAATAAGCAGTCAACCCTTCCCTTGCGTCAGCGAGCTTGGCAAACCATTCCTGACTTGAATTCTGTCCGACTATGTCGGTGACGTATTTCACAGAAACGAACGGAACTCCCATCTCACGGCAAACGTCAGCTTCGGCGTACGATTCCATATCAATTACATCGCCTTCGATATCGTTGCCTTCCGTGATGAAGGAATCGCCGGTGTTGCAGGTACCCCAAATTGAATTTGAAAAATTTGCAAATTTTTCAAATTCAATTTCAGATATCACACCATCGAGAGTAACCTTACGTAAATCTCTGTCAATGAAACGGTTACAAACAATAATATCGCCAACTTTATGATTCAAAGTACCAGCCGAACCGGCGTTTATCACCATGTCGGGATGATATTCGCAGATGGCGCGCATCAGACGCATTGAGGCATTCACCTTGCCCATACCTGTTTCAACATAAATCACTTCCGCGTTAGGGATGTTAACCTCGATTTTTTCCTGAGGGATAGCGTAAACTATTAAAATTTTCATGATTAAAAGTAATTTCATAGCAAATTTATTGTTAAAAATGTCATCGTTTCCATACCAATTTTCATCGAATTCTCGTCGATATCAAAAGTTGACGTATGTTGTTTAGAATCAATACCTTTCGCAGAATTTGAAGTTCCTAAACGATAAAAACATGCAGGTATTTTTTGCGAATACCAGGCAAAATCTTCTGCAGTCATCAGCTGAGGCAGATCTTTAACTTTGTTTTCGCCCAAAATCTCCTTTGCGAAAGCGGCACATTTTTCGGTCAGTTTAACATCGTTTTTCAACGAAGGATAGCCCGATTCGATGAAAACCTCAGCCTCGCAGCCAAATTCTGATGCAACCTCTTTTGAAACCTTTAAAATATTGTTTTTCAACAGCTTACGCTTCTCTTCGTCGAAGGTGCGCATAGTGCCTTTCAGATTCACTTCTGAAGGAATGACGTTGTATGTTCCGTCAGCGATAAAACCGCCAAATGCCAGTAAAACGTCGCCAGTTTCCGGATACATTTCCGATAATTTTGCGACAATTTTCGCCGCTGCCAGAACCGTATTTTCACGCTCACCTGGTTTCGCAGCATGTCCTCCCCTGCCTTTCACCGCTATATTGACCTCATCCGACGACGCCATGTAAGCGCCGGCATGAAAACCGACTTCACCGCAAGGCAAGTCAGGGTAAACGTGTTGCCCGATAATCAAATCGACATCATCGATAACACCTTCTTTTATCATCAACGAAGCGCCACCGGGAAGTTTTTCTTCACCGGGCTGGAAAAAAAGCTTCACGGTGCCAGAAAATTTATCACGTAAGTCATTAAGAATGAAGGCAACTCCAAGCAGCATAGCAGTATGCGCATCGTGACCGCAGGCATGCATCACGCCGTCGTTGACGGAACGGTATGGAAGGTCGGTGGTTTCCTGAATTGGGAGGGCGTCCATATCGGCGCGAAGTGCAACGGTTTTCGTCGTCGAGTTTCCTCGCGCCTGCGGCGCTCGAAATGACAACGGTTTTTCGGTTAATTGTGCCGTTCCATAAATCGTGGCAACCACTCCATATCCGGCGATATCTAATTGATAGTCAATATTCTTTGAGGCGAGACAACGTTTCACAAGTTCTGCGGTGTCTTTCTCGCAAAAACTCAACTCGGGATGCTGATGAAGCTGTCGGCGAATGGCCACAACCTCATCGAAATACGCTTCACACTTGGATTTTATCAGTTGCCTCATTTTTAATTTTATTTTTTGCAAAAATAAAAAAAATATTAGTAACTTTGCACTCCCATTTAAAAGAGTCGAAAAAATAAATTTTAAAATATAAAAGAAAACGAACATGAAAAAAGAAGTCAAATTCAGTCTTGTTTACCGCGACATGTGGCAGAGTTCAGGCAAATACGTGCCTCGCAAGGACCAGTTGGAAAAGATCGCGCCTCTAATCATCGACATGGGATGTTTCGACCGTGTTGAGACCAACGGTGGCGCAGCCGAGCAGGTGAATCTGCTTTATGGCGAGAACCCTAACCCATCGGTACGTGCTTTCACGGCGGCTCTGCATAAGGGCGGCATCGAGTGTCATATGCTCGACCGTGCTCTTAACGCACTGAGAATGAACCCTGTTCCAGCCGACGTGCGTCAGTTGATGTATAAAGTGAAGAAAGCTCAAGGCGTAGATATAACACGAATTTTCTGCGGGTTGAACGATGTGCGTAACATTATCCCGTCGATTCAGTGGGCCAACGAAGCGGGCATGATCTCGCAAGCCGCCATGAGTATCACCTATTCGCAGGTTCACACCGCTGAATATTACATGCACATGGCCGATGAACTCATCGCCGCCGGAGCAAAGGAAATCGCACTCAAAGACATGGCCGGCGTCGGTCGTCCTGTGACTTTAGGTAAGATCGTCAACCATATCAAGACACAGCATCCTGAGATAAAAGTTCAATATCACGGTCACACCACCCCTGGCCTCTCGATGGCATCAATGCTCGAGGTGTGCAAGGCAGGCTGCGACTACGTCGACGTGGCAATGGAGCCGCTCTCATGGGGCACTGTCCACCCGGATGTCATCAGCGTGCAGGCGATGCTGAAAGACGCAGGATTCCTCGTGAAAGACATCGACATGAAGACCTACATGGCAGCGCGTAGCATGACACAGAGCTTCATCGACGACTTCCTCGGCTACTGGATCGACCCGCGTAACCGTTACATCAACTCGTTGCTTGTCGGATGCGGTCTTCCTGGCGGCATGATGGGCTCTTTGATGGCCGACCTCAAGCCAGTGCACGCAGCCATCAACATGAACCGTAAGAATCAAGGACTGCCGGAGCTCAGCGAAGACGAGATGCTCGTCGAGTTGTTCCAGGAAGTGCAGGACATCTGGCCAAAACTCGGCAACCCGCCATTAGTGACACCATTCAGCCAGTACACCAAGAATATCGCTTTGATGAACCTCTTCGCTTTGAGCAAAGGCGAGCCTCGTTATGAGACATCCATCGACCCTGCCGCATGGGATATGATCCTCGGCAAGGCAGGAAAACTCCCGGGCACATTGGCACCTGAAATCGTCGAATTGGCAAAGAAGAAAGGATTTGAGTTCTTCACAGGCAACCCGCAGGACAACTACCCGGATGCATTGCCGCATTTCATCGAGATGATGGAAAAAGAAGGCTGGGACCGCGGTCAGGACGACGAAGAGCTGTTCGAGTTTGCAATGCACGAGAAACAATATCGTGAATACAAGTCGGGCGAGGCAAAACGTCGTTTCAACCAAGAACTCGACGCCAAGATGCAGGCCAAGGCCGAGAAGAGCGGCATGACCATCAACCTCGACGACCTCAGAAAGATGCGTCACCCGAACGCCGAAGCCATCACCACACCGATAAGCGGCCGTATCATCTGGGAACTCGACGCCTACGAGAAGTCGATACCGCCAGCGAACGGCACCAAATACAACGAAGGCGACGTGTTCTGCTATGTCCAGACACCTTACGCCAACGAGGTTATCAACACCAACTGGAGCGGCAAGCTCGTTGAGGTGATAGCCGAGCAGGGCAAAGTCGTGAAGAAAGGCGATATCTTAGCGTTTATCGAAAAATAATTTTTTAAAGGGCGAAAAAAAACAATCGCCCTTTTATTTTTTTTATATATTTGCATGTTAAACATTTAAAATCATAGCACATGAAAAAAACTTTACTATTCATTGCTGCAATATTGATGTCAGTATCAGTATTCGCACAGACAAGAACAACCTTCATCAGCGAGCATTTCGACGGCACATCGGCGCCTGAAGGATGGCAGATTATGGGAGCAGGCACCAGCAACTGGGGCATCTCGGCAACACAAAACGCTGGCGGCGAAGCCAACGAGCTCGTCTTGGTATGGAGCCCGCAGTTCAACGGAACATCACGCATGGTGATGCCAGCCGTTGACCTCACAGGCATTTCAAGCGTCGTGGTGAGCTTCAAGCACGCCCTCGACAACTATTCAGGCAGCCACACCCTCGGTATCGCCACATCATCAGACGGCGGCACCACATGGCATGACGGATGGACACAGAGCTACGGCTCAAGCAGCGCATGGACTGTCACACAGAGCATCACAACAGCCGACATGGGCAACAACAATGTTCAATTCTGCATCTACTACACAGGCAACAGTTACAACATCAACAACTGGTATTTCGACGACATCGAGATCTTCTCTATGGAGAACCTCGACCTCTCATTGAACAGCATTAACATGAACAGCACCATTGGTGCCGGAAGCGTTGATGTCGCTTTCACAGTTCAGAACAAAGGCGTTGAGGCAATCAACCAGTTCAAGATGGGCTATCAGATTGATGAAGAAGAAATAGTAGAACAAACATTTGACGTGACATTGGCATCATTGGCGACACAGCAGTTCACCTTTGCTGTGCCAGCATCATTCGCTCCAGGTTCATACAACCTCACAGTAGCCATCATGGAAGTGAACGGCGGTGACGACGATGATCCTTCAAACAACGTCTTGGAAAAAGTCATCAACGTGGCTCTTGGCGAGACACAGAGAAAGGTCATGATTGAGCACTTCTCAAGCTCAACATGCGGACCATGCGTCAACGTGAACACAACAATGGGCAACCTCACAGCAGCCAACCCAGGTAAATTCACATACACCAAATATCAGATGAACTGGCCTGGCAACGGTGACCCATATTACACAGAGGAAGGCGGCGTGAGAAGACAGTTCTACGGCGTGAACGCAGTGCCTAATGTATGCCTCGAAGGAACAAACCTGGGCGCAACATCAGTAACTCAAGCCCAGTTGGACAACGCTTACAACACACCTTCATTCGGTGATGTAAGAGGCTCATTCAATGTTGACGGCACCACTATCACTGTTAAGGTCGACTTCATGTCATATTATGATATGACCATTGAAAAAGCCTTCGTGACAGTGAACGAAAAAGAGACACACAACAACGTTGGTGGCAACGGCGAGACATCATTCCACCATGTCTTCATGAAATTCTTGACCTCACCTTCAGGCGACGACCTCAACATCCCTGCCGGTGAATGCCAGCATTTCGAATGGACACAGAACATGTCATCAACACACGTTGAAGAGATGAGCGACCTCGAAGTATCAGCATGGATTCAGAACTTGGCTTCACACGAGGTCATCAACAGCCACTTCATGTATGAATACACCGACATCCATCCATATCCGGTGCAGAACTTCGCTATCGAAGATGGTGAAAACAGTGTTAATTTGTCATGGGAAGCTCCGGAAGGCGGCAACGCTGTTGCTTACAACGTTTATATGAATGGTGAAGTTATCGCAGAAAATTTAACAGCTACAGAATACAACTACAGCTGCGACTATGGCTTCTATGTCTTTGCTGTTGAAGCAGTTTATGAAAATGAAATGACTTCTGTAAAGATTGCCAAGGGTTACGATTATATCGACCATACTTCAGTAGGCGAAAACAACGAAAAAGCATTCAACATCTATCCTAACCCGACCAACGGCAACATCACAGTTTGCGGCGAAGAAATCAACATGGTCGAGGTTTACAACCTCTGCGGCCAGAAAGTGATGGCTATCGAAGCCAACTCAAGCAATGTGAACGTCAACATGAACGCGCTCGCGACAGGCGTTTATATGGTGAAGATTGTTGACAACAACGGCAACGCAACAGTTAACAAGGTTGTGAAACGATAACACCCCGCCCGTCATTTCGAGCGTAACGAAGTGAAGTCGAGAAATCCCCTGCAAAAGAGTCATTACTCAATTGCAGGGGATTTCTCCATTCCGCTCCGCTTCAGTCGAAATGGCTAATATTCCAGATTCGTTTTTACGAAACCTTTGATTTCTTCTTTGCTGGCGTCGACTTTGAAAACACGGTCTGGCTTGAGATACCAAACGTTGTTGTGTTCTTTAAACAGCTTCTCACCGCCGCCGGTGATGTTCAGCATTATCACGTCGGTGGCGTTGACTTGTTTGTTTTCGACAGCCTGAATGAGCGATGCTGTTGCAACACCGGCGGCGTGATAAATATCAATGCCTTCGAGTTCCTTGAACATATCGCAGGCTTTCTGTGCCTCCTCGTTGGTAACAGCAAAGAAGTCGCCATCGGTGTCGACCATAGCGTCGTACAAGCCACCAGCCAATGAGTAAGGCGGTTTGCGGTTTGAAAGAACCTTGGCACAGATTTGAGCCGCGTCTTTGCGAGCCTGCTCCGCGTCGTATGGCAACATAGCTCTTGAATGAGCCTTCCATGCGTCGTACATAGGTGTGAACGGCTTGTTTTGCGACACGAACAATCTTGCCTTGTTGCTTCCAAAACGTCCGTCCTCGATGAAACGGAGGTTAGCTTCCCAAGCAGCGATGGCGCCAGTGCCGCTTCCCACAGCCTGGAAATAGAAGTCCGGAATACGACCGATAGTGGTCACCGCCGACATCATGGTGGTGCTCATGCCATCGCGACGGGCTATATTTTTGGCGCCGCCTTCCGCGAAGAAGCCGTCCATCTCGCAAATGATATTTCCGAGGTTGATTGCGTCGAAATAGTCGCTGCCATGTTCGGTGCAAAGCAACTTCACGCAAGGATTCAACGGTTTCTCGAACCAGAGCGCGTCGATGTTATCCTCAGGCACCGTAAGCAAAAGATTGATGTTGTTGTCGGAGCACACCTGAGCGAATGCGCGGGCGGTGTTGCCTGCCGAAGAAACCACCATCACCTGTTTGCGGAGCTCGTCACTGAGACGGGCGCACACCGAATAAGCCTCGGTTTCCTTGAAAGAGCAAGTGCGCATCTTGGCACCGATTTCAGGATAATATCCGTTGAATGTGATGTATAAATTCTTAAGTCCCAGCTTCTTGGCGAGTTTTTCGCTTTTATAAGTCACCGGGCACGAAGCGTTTTTCAACAAATTTTTCAAAGGCATCCAGTCGGCGAAACGATAGAGACCGCCGTTTTCGGGCTTCACCTCAAGCTGTTTCTTCTCATAAATGGCGCGGATGAGACTCGGCTTTTCGCTGTTCGGGAAGTCGAGCATCCAACCTGAATCGTCGCAAACACGGCCGTCGGCAACGCATTGCACCTGATATTTGGTAGGAGTAAAAGTCATAATTCTTCCAATAATTTTTAAGTTGCAAAAATAGTAAAATAACTTACTAATTTGAAAAAAAGATGAAAAAATAAAGAAAAATGTAAAATAAGTCGAATTATTTATTACATTTGCAGTGTTCATTAATCTTAAACTAATTAATTATTTAAAAAAAAGGAGTCCTTATGAAAAAATTATCATTGATTTTATTGGCGATTTTAACAGTTGCATTGATTGGCTGCAAAAAAGACGACGACAACAACGACAATGGAGGTGGCAATGGCGGCGGATCATCCAGCTCTACCATTTTATTACAAGAAAGCTCGAAAACATTACACCATGGTGACACTTACGAGATTAAAGCAGTATGTGAGAACCCCATCACCTACACTTCTGAAAACGACTATGTTGCCGAAGTTAACGGGAATGGTATTGTTCACGCCAATTATGTTGGTATAACAAATATCATATTAGAGGATACTGTGTCAAGCCTACAATTTAAAGTGACAGTTGCAGCAGAGAGCAATCTTTACACTTTGCCAAATATTAATTTCGGTGAAACAAGAAGTACAATAATATCAAGATTCGGCAATCCTGATTATGAAGATGAAGATGGTTTGTTGTACGAAAGAGAAACAGAAACAATATATGGATACATGATTGTGTTCGATGATACAAACAAAGTTTATACATATGTTGTAATTGTTAAACCTGGCTATGGTCATGAATTAGCCAATGTGTTTATTCCTGAAAGATACGCATTTTTAGGTGAAGCTGACATTTATAAATACTACATGGATGCATTAGATTTAGATGATGCAAGCACTATTGTTAGTGCAACACAAGAAACTTCTACAGGCTATTGGATAGCCGCGTACATGGATAAAGATTATTTCCGTAAAGATGACATGAATTCTGCAATGGATGCCATGCAAAATTTGGTTAAAAAATTTGTGAAATAAACAAGTCCAGCTCAAGAATAGTACGGCGGGGGCTGCGCCCCCGCCGTACTTTTTTTTAATTAATCACACCTTATTAAAAATAAATTCTTATCTTTGTAACCTCGAAAACGAACATAATTTTAATATCATGAAAAACTTAAAATACGCTTTTTTACTAGCATTTGCGATGATTTTCGCAGTTTCGGCACAGGCTCAGAAAGAAGAAAAACCTGTTTATCAAATCACCGACGACGTCGAGGTGCCTCACACCATAGTGCAAAACCAGGCTAAGTCGGGAACGTGCTGGTGCTTCGCCGGCACAGGCTTCGTCGAGGCCGAAATCCTCAGAAAATACGACGTGAAACTCAACCTCTCGGAGATGTTCTCAGTGCGTTGGGCTTACACCAAAAAATTCGACCGTTTCGTGCAGCTGCACAGCGCCACCAACCTCAGCTGCGGCGGCGAGGTGTTCGACGTGCTCTACGCCATCAACGACGCCGGTATGATTACCGATGAGGCTTACAGCGGCCTCGTCATCGGCGACGAAAAGCATAACCACAGCGAGCTTCAGAAGGCTGTCGAAGGCTATGCCAGACTCGTGACACAGAAAAGCAACGGACGCATCCTCTATGAGACATATCCTAAGGCTTTAAACGGCATCCTCGACGCTTATCTCGGCGAGGTTCCAGAGGAATTTGAATACGAAGGCGCAAAATACACTCCAAAGTCATTTGCCGATAAATACGCTCTCGACATCAACGAGTATGTGCAGTTCGCCTCGTTCAGCGACAAGGAGATGTACAAACCGTTCCTCGTCATGATTCCTGACAACTGGACCTACACCATGACTTACAACATGGGCTTTGACGAGATGATGAACGAAGTCGACAACGCCTTGAACAACGGCTATACCGTGGGCTGGGCACAGGATGTCAGCGACAAAGGCTTCTCACGCAAAGACGGTCTCGCCATCGTTCCTGAGACCGACGTCAACAAGATTCGCGAAAGCAACCCTAAGGCATTCAAGAAGATGACCGACGAAGAGATAGCAGAAAAGATTTACTCTTTTGAATTTGTGATGCCTGAAAAGACCGTCACCGAAGAGATGCATCAGCGCGCCTACAACGACTGGAGCACCGGCGACGACCACAGCATGCTGCTCGTCGGCATAGCCCACGACCAGAACGGCAACAAATATTATAAGGTGAAAAACTCATGGGGCGAGAGCGGTCCTTACAAAGGCTACTGGTACTGCTCGGAGCAGTTTGTGAGACTCCACACAGTGTTCTTCACAGTAAACAAAGCCGCATTCAGCGATGGAATGAAAGATAAATTATCAATCAAATAAATTACAAACACAATGAAATTCAAACATTTTCTTATGGCAGCCGCTCTGTTTTTGAGCACAGCTGCTTTCGCACAAGCTCCTGAAAAAGAAGCAAAACCTGCAGAAGAAGGTTACAAATTCGAGGTCATCAAGGAATTGCCTATGACTCCTGTGAAAGACCAGAACAGAGCCGGCACATGCTGGTGCTACTCTACCCTCGGTTTCTTCGAGGCTGAACTGCTCCGTATGGGCAAGCCTGAGTACGACTTCTCAGAAATGTACATCGTTTACAAGACATACCAGGACCGCGCTGACCGTCACGTGCGCACACACGGCGACGTCTCTTACTCAGAAGGCGGCTCGTTCGGCGATGTCATCTACGCCATCAAACACTATGGTCTCGTTCCGGATGTTGAGATGAGAGCCGGTCAGATGCACGGCGACAGCCTCACCGACTTCTCAGAATTCTCAGCAGTGAGCGGCAGATTCCTCGAAGGCGTCGTCAAGACCAAGAAGCTCCAGCTCGGCACCGACGAGAACCACACTCCACTCTGGAAGACAGCTTTCAACGGCATCCTCGACGCCTACATCGGCAAAGTGCCGGAGAAGTTCACCTACAACGGCAAAGAATACACTCCAATGGAGTTCGCAAAGTCGACAGGTTTGAACATGGACGACTATGTCAACATCGCTTCATTCGCACACCAGGCTTGGTATGAGCCATTCGTCATCGAAGTGCAGGACAACTGGCGCTGGGGCAAGGCCTACAACCTCCCAGTCGACGAGTTTATGGAGGTGATGAACAACGCTATCGACAACGGCTACCCTATCGCATGGGGTGCTGACGTCAGCGAGAGCGGCTGGCTCAGAGGCAAGATGGCAGGCGTTTGCGTCCTCCCAGACCTTAAGAACAACGCAGCCGACAAATCAGGCACTGACTTCGCACACTGGAACGGCCTCAGCGCTGCCGACCGTCAGAAAGAAGCCATGAGCAAACCTACTCCACAACGCTGGGTCAACGACCAGGATCGTATCGACGCTTACAACAACTACGAGACAACCGACGACCACGGCATGGTGATCTACGGCAAGGCAAAAGACCAAATTGGCAACGTCTACTTCATGGTTAAGAACTCATGGGGCGATGCAGGCAACTACAACGGCAACTGGTATGCTTCAGAAGCCTTCGTGCGCTACAAAACCCTGAACATCGTGGTTCACAAAGACGCTCTTCCAAAAGCAATTAAGAAGAAACTTGGAATCAAGTAGTTTAAAAAGTTAGGAGTTAGAAGTTAGGAGTTAGAAATTAACTACTAACTTCTAACTAACAACTATTAAAAAAGATGTTACAGGAGATTGAAAGAAAATTTTTAGTGAACGGCGACTTCAGAAATGAAGCGTTTAAGGCTGTTCATATCGTCCAGGGATACCTCTCGAGGGTTCCTGAGCGAGTAGTAAGAATCAGAATCAAAGACCAGAAAGGTTTCATAACCATCAAAGGAAAAAACAACGCCTCAGGCGCCACACGCTTCGAATGGGAAAAAGAGATACCCGTCGAAGAGGCTAAGAAACTTTTAGAGCTCTGCGAGCCAGGACTCGTCGACAAAACCAGATACCTTATTAATAATACCGACGGCAAACACACATGGGAAGTGGATGTCTACCATGGCCGCAAGGAAGGTATAATTATTGCTGAGATTGAGCTCGGCGACGAAAACGAGGCTTTCGACAGACCATCATGGCTCGGCGAGGAAGTCACCGGCGACCAAAGATATTACAATTCAAATTTGATTTAGGGATTTTATTCTTTTTCTTTAAATCCGTGTTCTTCAACAAACTCCATAGGTGTCATGCCTGTGTTTTTACGGAAGACCGTCTGGAAATAGCTGCGCGACGCAAAGCCGCAATGTTCGGCGATGTTATCGTTCGACCAGTCGGGATGCGCGAGCATCTGACGTTTTGCCTCTTCCACGCGAAGATAAGTAAGCCACGGGCTGAACAGCTCCTGTTCAGTATTTTTCAGCCATGCCGAGAATTGATAGCGCGGGATTTTCATTTCATCGGCGGCTATCTGGATGGTTATGCCGCTACGCAGATGATTGCCGGCCTCGACCCAACGGTTCACGATGGCATCTATGCGATTATGTTCTTCATAAGATAAAGTCACGGTGGCATTATCCTCCGGCTGCTCCATCTCGTTCTCTTTGACTATTTTATCCATCTCGATCACCCTATGCGCGTCTTTACTCACAACATAGCAGATGAAGCTGATGACAAAAAAGTAAATGCACGCGAAGAAGATGAGGGCATAAATTGCCGAAACCCATATCGGACCGAATATCGCCACAGGCAACAGCACCGCTATGACAACAAGAGAAACCACGCCGACTTCCATCCAGGTGAGCATCTCTGTGACATCATAATCGAAATAGTTATTCAGCGAGCGGCGGATTCTTCGCAGTTCCATCCATTCCTTATAATAATAAAAGAACTGCATAGCGGCGAATATCACGCTACAGATTGCCACAAGCACACGCATCGATGGAGCATCGCTCCAAATAGGCTCGTCGGCGATGACATGCGCGACAATCAGAATCGCTATCATCAGTATCCAAGTATAAAGTCCGATAAATCGCTCAAAAGGTTTGATGCGCCCAATTCGCTGAAGGTTGAGAATAGCCAGATTAAAATGCCATGATGCCGGGACAAAAAACAACAAATTGGTCATAACACCGGGCGCCATACCATAATATTCCCGTATCTGAAAAATATATTGAAACAAGAAATGGAGGCATATTAATGTCGTTCCGGCTGCCAAAAGGTCTCTGGTGCGTCCAAGCAGCTTATCTTTGATAACTCTGCGAGGCACAGGCAGCACCAATGTCAATGTAAGCATCAACATCAGCAAAACAGCGAAAAATTGTACTGACTCCATCATAACGGGTGCAAAAGTATAAAAAAAACGGACATGTTTGTCAAAATTATAACAATTTTAACACCTTTTTTTGAAATTTTAAACACCATTGTGTGATTTTTAACACATTATTTTCAATTCATAATATATCTTTGCCATGTATTTGAGAAAATTGTTAGAGCAAATAAAATATGATGAAAAATTATATGTCATTAGCAGAAATAAGAAAATAATTATTGGTTAATTTAATGAATTTTTCCCCGTGGGGATATACGACGCCCGTCGTAATCCCCACTTTTTATGTCAAAATTATAACAATTTTAACACCTTGTTATTAGATTTTAAACACCATTGCATGATTTTTAACACCTTATGTTTTTTTTATATTCTACTTTTGCGACTCGAAAATTCAAACGAAAATTAAAAACGAACAGGAAAAAAATTAAATCAAACCAACAATGAAAAATTCATTAAAATTAACTCTGGCATTGATTTTAACATTCTGCGCCATTTCGCTATGGGCAGGAAACACTGGCCGGGCCTACTCGTGGGACGGCGAAGGGACTCAACAGAACCCGTACATTATTATGAATGATGAACAGTTTCTGCTGCTCGCCAATTTAGTAAACGCTGGCGACACAGAAGTTTCCCACTCATACTTCAAACTCGGCGCGGACATCACATTCGGTACCGAACAAGAGCCTGACACCACAATGGTAGGCTTCTCAAAAAGCCGCAGATTCTACGGCCACTTCGACGGCGACGGCCACACCCTCAACGTTTACATGGTTCGTGACAAAAATTTCGCTGCACCATTCGGCATCGCTGATGGCTCAACATTCACCAACCTCAACGTCGAAGGCACCATCATTACCGACCATAAGTTTGCAGGCGGTATCGCTTCATACGTCTACGGAAAGAACAACGGTCCTGTTAACGTTACCAACTGCAACAGCAACATCCATATCATCAGCAACGTCACCGTCCCTTCAAACCACGACGGCACACACGCAGGATTTGTAGGTCAGTGCGAAGAAGGCACCATCAACTTTGAAAACTGCGTCTTCACAGGCAGCATCATCGACCCTGTCGAGCCTCACCAGACCATCAAATGCGCCGGATTCCTCGGATGGGTCAACAACACGGCCAACTACACCAGATGCTTGCAAGCCGGAACAATCGACGTTGAATCATACATGGCTACATTCCAACGCAATAAAAAAGGCGCGTCGATTAATTATACAAACGCCTACTACATCAACGGATTCAACGACAATCAAGGCACACAGGCATTAGGCATAGTGCCTGACAGCACCATCGTTAGGAGATACCTTATAAACACAACACCATATTACATTCCAGGCGTTGAAATATCAGGCATCTACGGATATTATTATACTGATGGCAATCCTGTCACTGTGGCACCTGTAGTGACATATTTCAGCAATGAACTTATCGAAGGCAACGACTACACTGTCACTTTCAAAATCAAGAACGGCGATGTGTACAACACCGTGACACAAGTAACAGAAGCCGGCGACTATAAGATCAAAATTGAAGGCGCAGGCGATTACACAGGCACATACACCGACACATTCAGAGTTATAGCAATAACCAACGACTGGGTTGAGTTGCAGAGCTTATTAGACGCCGACGGTACAGTGGTCCTGAACAAAAACTACATCGCCAACAGTGACGATGAGGCTTTGATAGTCAATGGCGACGTGACAATCGACATGAACAGCCACATCATCGACCGCGCCGTGAATGTAGCCAAAGAAGACGGCTACGTCATCAAAGTCAACAAAAACGCTTCGCTTACCATCATCGACAACAGTAAGGATAAAGCCAACGCCATCACCGGCGGTAACACCATCGGAAACGGCGGCGGCATCTATAACGAAGGCAAATTAACCATTGAAAATCTAAATATAAGCGGTAACAGAACCATCCGCAACTCTAAAGTCTACGGAACCGGCGCCGGCATCTACTCAACAGGTACTCTGTTGATGACAAACTGCAACGTTAGCGATAACGTTGGTGACGGTGGCGGCGGCGGTATCCATGCTTTAGGAGGACTCACCATCTCTGGCGGTAGCGTAAGCGACAACAAAACATTCAGCAAAGGCGCTGGCATCCGCGTAACAGGAAAGAACTCTACCATCACCGACTGCGTCATCACAAACAACAGCATAATTACCGGTGCTAACATAAAGAACGGCGGCGGCATCTACGTCGACGGCTCAAACGGCGCAATCGTCCTTACTATTACAAGATGCACCATCACCAACAACACAGCAATTGAAAACGGCGGCGGCATCTACGTGATGAACAGCAGCGTAATAGCTAAAGACTGTACGATTTCAAATAACAGCGCCAGTTTAGGCAACGATATCTACCTCTATCAAAACTGCACCATAAACATTGAAGGTAGCACAACGACGACCAACACAAGCGCAAACGATATCTTCGCTTACTCCAACGCACAAGTCATCGTCCCTACAAACTCAACATTCCTGGCAACAGTCCAGAATAACACCATAACATGGAACGCAGATCATAAGACTGGCTGGAGCCCGATATCTTCTCCAATAGAAAACCAACTCTTCGAAAATGTAACAAACCTGCAGTCAGCAATACATAACATCTATCGTTATGACGCTGAAAGCACCGTGTGGCAGGAATACAGAGACGGACACAACTTATTCGATAGATTTGAGACAGGCCGCGGATATCTGTACCGCAGAGCCTCAGCGGCAACCATCACATACTCAGGCACCCTCAACAGCGGTGATGTAAGTTACGACCTGGCCTACACCGAAGGCAACGATTTGAAGTCATACAACCTCATCGGAAATCCTTACTCACACACTATTTATAAAGGTGTCAACATTTCCAACGACTTCCTCGAGGAGAAATATTGCTTACTCAACACCGACGGCACATGGCAAGTGATGGACGACAGCGAAGCCATCCCTGTGGGAACAGCCATCCTCGTCCAGGCTACAGCAGCCAAGACATTGAAGATCACCAACGAAGGCACTTCCTCTAAAGAACGTTCAAACAACGACAACATCTGGTTTACAGTCTCCAACAACGAGTTCAAAGATGTGGCTTGCATCGAGTTCAAGAATGGTCACGGATTCAACAAGGTGGCTCACCGCAACGAAGACGCTCCTATGCTCTACATCAACCACAACGGCGAAAACTTCGCGTCGGTCGACATGAGCGACGACACCGATCTGATAAATCTTAATTTCAAGACCAACAAAACAGGCAAATTCACCTTGAGTTACAAAGCAAACGGCATGTTCAACTACCTGCATCTCATCGACAGACTGACAGGAGCTGATGTCGACTTGCTCCTCGACGAAGAATATTCATTCATCGCGTCATCCAAAGATGATGAATCAAGATTTATCGTCCGCATGAACTATCAGGGCGCTCCAAGCAACTCCGACGATCACTTCGCTTACCAAAACGGCAACGACATCATCGTCAACGGCGAAGGCACACTGCAAATATTCGACATGACAGGACGCTTGGTTTCTACAGCCAACGTACAAGGCGTTGAGACGATGTGCACGTCATCTATGCAGACAGGCCTCTACATCTTCAGATTGATCGGAAATGAAATTAAAACTCAGAAAATTATTGTCAGATGAAAAAAATATTAATTACAATCGCATTTATAATAATGGGCCTTTGCGCCAGTGCTCAAAGTGATGGTTTCTTCAGTGGCTGGAGCGACGGCGGTGACCGCACACTAAACAATTCTTCAACACTTATTGCGCCAGTCTCACCTATCGGCTCAGAGACAAACGAAAATGTTCCTACCGGCAGCGGTTTGCTTATCATGACCGCTATCGGCGCATGCTATGCAATTAAAAAGAGAAAAAGTAAATAATTATTGGTTAATTTAATGAATCTTTCCGTAGGGGGGAAGCCACGCCCGTGGCTCCCCCTTACAATTTTTATTTCTTCATCACCTCGAAACCTTTTCCATAAACTCCCATCACGGTATTCACCGACACAAACGCCTTCGGGTCTTCCTGCTTCACGATACGAATCACCGGCTGGCACTCTGTCTTGCGCACCACAGCCATAACTATGTCACTGTCCTGCTTGGTGTACCAACCTGTACCTTTTATAATAGTGACGCCACGATGAATCTCATTACCAATTCTGTCAGCGATAACCTCAGGTTTTGATGAGAAAATGAACATCTGCACCGACTGCTTGCTGCCTGTGAAGGCCAAATCCATACAGTAGCTGCTCACGAAATTACCGACCAAGCTATAGATGATAAGCTCCACACGCTGAAGGATCTCCATGTCCTGAAACACGAAAAACGAACTGCCGATGATGACGAGGTTCATCGCCAAAGTAAAGCGTCCTAACGAGATATTTCGGTACTTATTCACCACCATTGTGATGATATCCACGCCGCCGGTGCTACCGCCCTGAAGGAAGATGATGCCGTTGGCGAAGCCGCCGATGCCACCGCCTATGATGGCTGCCAAAAACTTGTCAGAGATGACAGGAGCGTCGCCGATGATGTTCTGCAACAAAGAGAAGAAGAACGACATCACCACGATGCAGTAAATGGTCTTCAAGCCGAAACGCCATCCTAAAATCCTGAAAGAGAACAAGATAAGTATAGCATTAAGCGTAAAAATGGTGATACCTGTCGAGAGCCCTGTCACCCAGTAAACGATGGTCGCGATACCGTTGACGCCGCCGCCAAGCATGTTATTCGGGATGAGGAACGCCGTCCATCCGAGGGCTATGATAAACAAGCACACTGTGATGACAGCGTAGTTTTTGATTTCAATGAGGATGTTTGAGGATTTTTTCATGATTTTATCATTTTCAGGATGCAAAGTTATAAATATTTTCAAATATTTGCAACCAAAAATGAAAAATCCCTTGGAAATCGTACCTGAGGCCGGGGTCGAACCGGCACGTCCACAATGGACACAGGATTTTAAGTCCGGCGCGTCTACCGATTCCGCCACTCAGGCACTTATATCTTAGAGCGGAAAACGAGACTCGAACTCGCGACCCCGACCTTGGCAAGGTCGTGCTCTACCAACTGAGCTATTTCCGCAAATTTTGCTAGCAAAATTTGCGGCTTTTCTTCGCGACTCGGCATTGCTCAAGCGAGCTTGGCACTGCACTCGCTGCTCAGAAAAGTCCGCACTCCTTCTATTGAAGGTCATCGTAGTACTAATATGCTACGAGAATTTTGCAGCTTTAATTCTTTCAAAGAACTTTGAGCGGAAAACGAGACTCGAACTCGCGACCCCGACCTTGGCAAGGTCGTGCTCTACCAACTGAGCTATTTCCGCAATTTTTATCCCAAAAATTGCGGCTTCTTGTCACGACTCGGCAAAATCAAAACGCGTTTTGCTTCTGCTCTCGCTGCTCCAAGAAGTCCGCTATGGAACAACTGCAAATTCCTATTTGGAATTGCGGTGCAAAAATACTACATTTTTTTATACCTACAACATTTTTTTGAAAAAAAATTTCAGTGTCTTCAGTTATCATTTTTCGGTTGCCACCTCTCTGCGAGAGCTGAAGGCCTTCAAAATTGATAACCAAAGACACCAATGAGTTCTCAAAGTCACTGATTGTCAATTAGAGAGCCTCAGCGAGCGCAGCGAGGTGCCAGCTCGATAATGACGACTAAAAAATCAGTAGTTTTTTAGCATCTTCTTGATTTCATTGAGCTTCATCAGCGCCTCAACCGGCGTCAAAGTATCAATGTTGGTGTTCAAAATATCATCTTTAATTTGAAGCAAAAGCGGGTCATCGAGCTGAATGAAGCTGAGCTGCATATTATCGATCTGCTTACTCTCTTTGATAGCCTCATCAAGGTTATCATGCGAATGCGACTTCTCAAGCATCGATAGCAACGCATCGGCTCTGTCGATGACTTTCCGCGGCATTCCCGCCATCGCCGCCACATGGATACCGAAGCTGTGTGCACTGCCTCCACGTTTCAATTTTCTTAAAAACACAACCTTGTTCCCGACTTCTTTCACCGTCACATGGTAGTTTTTAATCCTCTTGAACGACGCCTCCATCTCGTTAAGTTCATGATAATGAGTGGCAAACATCACCTTGGCGCGCATAGTCGGATGCTCGTGCAGATACTCAGTTATCGCCCACGCTATGCTGATGCCATCGTAGGTGCTGGTGCCTCGCCCGATCTCGTCGAGCAAAATCAGGCTGCGGTTCGAGACGTTGTTCAAAATCGAAGCGGTCTCGTTCATCTCAACCATAAACGTCGACTCGCCGGAAGAAATGTTATCAGAAGCGCCGACACGCGTGAAAATCTTGTCGACCAAGCCAATACGCGCCGCCGAAGCCGGCACAAACGAGCCAATCTGAGCCAACAAAACAATGAGCGCCGTCTGCCTCAACAGAGCCGACTTACCCGACATGTTAGGTCCAGTGATAATGATGATTTGCTGTTTTTCTCTATCGAGATACACGTCGTTCGAGATATACTCCTCTCCCACCGGCATCATCTGCTCTATGACCGGATGCCTACCTTCTTTAATATCAATAACATACGACTCATCAACAGTCGGCATGACATAATTGTTGCTCAACGCTATGTATCCAAAGTTCACGAGGCAGTCGATCTTCGCCACTAAAGCCGCGTCGAGCTGAATCGGAGCCACAAACTCCGCCGTAGCGGCAATCAGCTCCGCATAAACTTGATCCTCAATGACTTGAATCCTCTCTTCTGCTCCGAGAATCTTCTGCTCATATTCTTTGAGCTCTTCTGTGATATAACGTTCGGCATTTGCCAGCGTCTGCTTGCGGATCCACTCAGCCGGCACCTTGTCTTTGTGCGTGTTCGTGACCTCCAGATAATATCCGAAAACGTTGTTGAAGCCCACTTTCAACGATGAAATACCAGTCGCTTCGACCTCTCTTTTCTGAATGTTGACAAGGTAATCTTTGCCCGAACGCGACAAATTTCTCAAATCGTCAAGTTCAGCGTTCACGCCATCGGCGATGAAATTTCCTTTAGATGTCACCGCCGGCGCATCGACTCTGATCTCTTTTTTAATTCTCTCTCTTATTGATTCACAAGGATTTAGCTGCTCGGCAAACGCCTTAACGGAAGCATTGTCACTCTCCTTGCAAAGCTCACGGATTATCGCTATTTGTTCCAATGCGCGCGCCACCTGCAGGAGCTCGCGAGGGTTTACCCGAGCGAGCGACACTTTTGAGATAAGTCGTTCTAAATCACCAACTTGACGGATGGCATCTTGAAATTTTGTAATGACATCTCTATTTTTATAGAAATAATCGACAACCTCATATCGTGCCTGGATCTGCTCTTTGTTTTTCAACGGCAACGAAATCCAGCGGCGCAACAAACGTGAACCCATTGGCGATACGGTCTTGTCGACAACGTCAATAAGAGTTTTGGCGTTAGGATTCGGGGTGTTCAACAACTCTAAATTTCTGATCGTGAACTTATCCAGCCACACAAACTGTCCCTGGTCGATACGTGAAAGCGAGGTGATGTAATCTATCTTATCGTGCTGAGTTTCATGGAGATAATGTATCGCAGCGCCCGCCGCCACAATGCCTTTCGGGAAGTCGTCAACGCCAAAACCTTTCAACGAGGTGGTATTAAAATGCCGCGTCAAAATGTCGTGCGCATAGTCGTCGGTGAAGACCCAGTCGTCGAACACCGTCAAAAAATATTTATCACTGAAAGACTCAATAAAATCGCGGCGTTTATTGCGCTGGCAAAGCACTTCCGAAGGGTTGAAACTTTGCAGAAGCTTGTCGATATACTCGTTGTTGCCCTGCGTAAGATAAAATTCTCCCGTCGACACGTCAAGAAACGCTATTCCGCTCTCGTTTTTGTCAAGATGCACCGACGCCAGGAAGTTGTTCTCCTTCTGCGTCAGCACGTTATCGTTATAAGTAACGCCAGGTGTCACCAACTCGACCACGCCTCGTTTAACTAAACCCTTGGCTGTTTTTGGATCTTCAAGTTGCTCACACACAGCCACTTTAAGCCCGGCACGCACCAACTTTGGCAGATAAGTGTCGAGCGCGTGATGCGGAAATCCGGCAAGCTCAACGCTCTGCACCATCGCACTCGAGCGACGCGTCAAAACGATACCCAAAATCTCCGACGCCTTCACCGCGTCCTCACCGTACGTCTCATAAAAATCGCCAACACGGAACAACAGCATCGCTTCAGGGTATTTCGCCTTGAATGCATAATACTGCCTCATCAAAGGGGTATCATTGGGATTTGCCATGTTTTAATGAAAAATAAGTAAAAGTTATTGATGCTAACAATGCACAAAATTACACTTTTTTCCTGAAACCGCACCAAAAAAAATCATATTTTTGCAAAAATTATTTATCTTATGCGCAAGCTAACAATGCCCGAGTTAAATCGTTTGAATGTCAATGACTATCACAAAGTTAAGAAGTTGCCTGTGGTCGTGGTGCTTGACAATGTGCGTTCGATGGAGAACGTCGGCTCGTTTTTCCGCACCGCCGACGCCTTCCGCATCGAGGCTATCTACCTCTGCGGAATCACAGCATGTCCGCCGCATCGCGAGATTCACAAGACCGCACTGGGCGCCGACGAGAGCGTGGAATGGAAGTATTTCGAGACCACATCGCAGGCTTGCGAACACCTTAAAGAAAAGGGTTACAAGATTTTCGCCGTCGAACAGATCGAAAACAGCATAAAACTCAATGATTTCAAAACACCCGAAAACTCAGCGTATATCTTTGGTAACGAAGTGGATGGCGTCGACGATGCCGTTCTTCCTTACTGCGAACAGGCCATAGAAATACCTCAAGAAGGCACAAAACACTCGCTCAACGTGTCGGTAAGCGGCGGCATCGTGATGTACCATCTGTTCAACGACCTGAAAAAATATTTATAATACAAGTGTTAACACGTTAAATATCAATGCGTTACGTGTAAACAAAACATTTTTGTCTTTTTTTTAATTTATTTGTGGTTAATTACCAAAAATTCACTACTTTTGTAGCTTGAAATAAAGGGTATTTTAAATAGGTTAAATTAATAAATCAAACTAAATAAATTATGAGTAAAATTACTTTCAAATCATTGCTAATCATTGTTTTAGCAGTTTTGCCATTAACATTCTTCGGTCAGGAGAACACAAATGACAATCAAAACAAGGAAAAGACAAACTACTGGTATGTTGGCTTCGATGAGGGCGCAACTCTCCTCTTCGGCGACAACAAAGCATGGGATTTTGAGCAAGTCAGACCACAGATCGGTATCCACGGCGGTTACAACTTCGCAAAGCATTTCCAAGTTTACGGTAGAATTTCAGCCGGTACTCTTAAAGGCGAATTAAAAAATGTTTTCAAAATTGAAAACTCAAGCTTCATCGCTTACGACTTGAACTTATCAGCAGACGTTATCAGCCTTATCAAAGGTTATAACCCTGACAGAGTCTTCGGTTTGAAACCACACGTCGGTTTCGGTCAGATGATGTACCAGGCAAGAACTATCGCCGGCGGTAAAGTTTACAAATACGGTTATGACGATGCTACAACAACAGACAAAGGTAACGGTATCGGCGGCAGAAAAGTCGTTATGGAAGTTCCTTTTGGTGTTGAATTTGAATTCAACCTCACAAGAAGATGCGCTCTCTACCTCGATGTTATGGCAACATACACCGATACAGACTGCCTCGACGGTTATGCAAGCGGTGACCACTACGATTGGTACGCTTCAACAAACGTCGGTTTCAGATATAAATTCAGAAAGCCAAAACCGAATCCATGCGAGCCAGTTCCTTGCGACCCAGTTCCATGCGAAGTAGACCAGGACGCTATCGACAAAGCAGTTGAAGAGGCTCTCGAAAAATACAAAGCAGAACATCCTGAACCAGTTGAGGCTGAGGCAGAAGAAGCTGACGAGACAGAATCTCTCGAAAACTACGAAGAAAAAGACATCCACCTCGCATTCAAAGTTGGTAAAGCAGAAGTTGAAGATTCTCCAGCCAACAACGCAGAAGTTGAGAAAATCAAAGAAGATGGCAGAGAAATCAGCACAATTATGACAGTAGGTTACGCTTCACCAGAAGGCAACGACGAGCAAAACCAGAAACTCTCAGAAGAACGCGCCCAAGCAGCTGCCGACTTCATCGAGAAGAAACTCGGCGAAGAAGGTGAAGGCATCAACTTCCAGCCAAAAGGTATGGGTTCAGACTGGGACGGTTTGAGAGAAGCTGTCAACAACTCAAACATCTCAAACAAAGAAGAAATCTTGAAGGCTATCGACGCTAAAGACACAAAGGCTTTGAACGCATTGAAAGCTAAGAATCCTGAGCTCGGCAACATGTTGAACAGCCTCAGAAGAACACAGATCTTCATCAACAAATAAGAAGATTTCTGAATGATAAAAAAGGTCTCCGACGGAGACCTTTTTTTATTATCAAAGTACCAACCGGTGAATTCCTATATCATACGGCTGGTCGATAGCCTCAACAACCCGGTCGTAATCCTTTTTGTTGGCGACAAAATCAATATTGTTGGTGTCCAAAATCAAAATTCTCATGTCGGTCTGCTGACGAATGAAATCGAAATAACCTTGCTGCAGATGCTCGAGATACGAGTCATCGATTTTCTGCTCATACTCCCTGCCGCGCTTGTGAATGTTATATTGCAAATGCTCGACATCAAGATAAAGATACACCATCAGCTCAGGTTTAGGAATGTTCGAGAAAATGATATTGAAAAATCTTGAAAACAAGTCGTATTCATCAGGTTGCAGGTTCTCACGCGAGAAAATCAACGATTTGGCGACATAATAATCGGAGATAATGAAATCGTGGAACAAATCAAGGTTTCCAAGCTTATCCTTCAGCTGCTGAAAACGCAAAGCGAGAAACGTCATCTCCACCTGGAAGGCATACTTGTCAGGCTCCTCGTAAAACTTAGCAAGAAAAGGATTCTTATCAGGTTCAAACTCCTCAAGGATGAGCTTTCCGTTGAAATCCTTGGAAATCATCGTCGAGAGCGTAGTCTTGCCGGCTCCCATCGTACCTTCTATTGCCACGTAATTATATCTCATACCTTATTAATATATGTTCACTTTTCCAAAATCCTGACACTCTTCAAGAAGCTGCCGATTTGTCTTCTTCAGCACCGAATGCATAAAATCAGGAGCGATGTCACAAAGCGGCAACAACGTAAAACGTCTCAGATGAAGACGTGGATGCGGCGCCTTAACCATTTCAGTATCAACGACTTTATCACCAAAATAAAGAATATCCAAATCCATCGGACGCGACACATAACCATCGTGCGGAACGCTTCGGTCACGACCTAAAAACTTCTCAATGGAAAGAAGCGTTTTCATCAACTCATCAGGCGACAACGACGTATTAATTTTCACCACTTGGTTAAGAAACCATTGCTTCGACTCAAATCCCCATGGCTCCGACTCATAAATTTTTGATTTGCCAACAATCTTGCCACAGCTCTCCTCTATCATGCTACATGCCTGATTAACAAGTAGTTCACGGTCACCGAGATTTGAGCCTAACAATATGAAAACAAATTCCGAAGCCATTGAAAAAATTTTTTGCCTTACAAAATGCAAATATAATGAAAGAAATTGTATCTTTGAAAAAAATTTATCTGTATGAAACAATTCTTCAAATTCATGTTCGCTTCATGCCTTGGATCGGCATTGATGCTTATAATTGCGTTCATCATCCTGATTTGGACTGTCGGTTCCAGCTCTAAAAGTTCGGTGTCATTGAAGCCCAAATCTGTTCTTTACATGAATCTCAACTACGACATTCCTGAGAGAACCACGGATAGCGACATCACCGCCACCTTGATGGGACTGAGAAACGGCAACAGCGATATGTCGGGCATGGACGACATCATAGCGAACATCGACGCGGCGAAAAACGACCCTAACATCAGCGGCATTTTCCTTGAGCTTTCATCTATAGGCACCACAACCGCCAACCTCGAGGAGATACGGAATCACATCTTAAGTTTCAGAGAATCAGGGAAGTTTGTGATATCTTACGCCGAGACAATGTCGCAAGGCGCATATTATCTTGCCACCGCCGGCAATGAGATTTACGTCAACCCTGACGGCTCGCTCGACATCCACGGAATGGCGACACAGGTGATGTCTTACAAAAATCTCTTGGACAAGCTCGACGTCGAGATGCAAATCATCAGAGGCCCGAACAACAAGTTCAAGAGCGCTGTGGAGCCTTATTTCTTAGATAAAATGAGCGCCGCCAACAGCGAGCAGATGGAAAAACTCGTTAACTCGATATGGTTCAAAATCATCAGCGACATCAACACCTCAAGAAGCATTAGCACCCAGAGAATCAACGAGTTAGCCGACAATTTGTCTTTGACATTCGACACGAAGCTGGCTCTTGAAGAAGGTTTCGTCGACGGCCTCGCATACAGAGACGAGATTATCGCGAGAATCAAGGAACTGGCTGGACTCAAGGAATCGGAGGAAATCAACACCATCACCAACGGACAATATGCCGGTTTGAGACCGCAAGACAAGGTGAAACCTGATAAAATCGCCATCATTTACGCCAACGGACAAATCAACGACGGTGAAGGCGACGACAGCACCATTGGCTCAACGACCTTGTCGAAAGCAATCCGCGAGGCACGCGAGAACAAAAAAGTGAAAGCCATCGTTATGCGCGTCAACTCGCCAGGCGGCAGCGCCCTCGCCTCCGAAGTGATTCGCAGAGAAGTGGAACTCGCCAAAGCAGAAAAACCTTTCATCATCTCCATGGGAGGCTATGCGGCATCAGGCGGCTACTGGATCTCGACAGAAGGCAATTACATCTTCGCTGACCCAACCACGTTGACGGGTTCAATCGGCGT
This sequence comes from Bacteroidales bacterium, assembly GCA_017538795.1. Classification (GTDB taxonomy): domain Bacteria; phylum Bacteroidota; class Bacteroidia; order Bacteroidales; family F082; genus Limimorpha. Next base: position 49,651 of record JAFYIE010000066.1, read on the forward strand.
TTTCGGAACCTTCCCTAACGCAAAGAAATTCCTCAACGAGAGAGTCGGCTTAACCTTCGACGGAGTGAAAACTAACGAAAACGCCGATTTCGGACGCATTTCCGAGCCGCTCACACCTTATCAGAAGGAATTGCTGCAGAAATATGTTGGCAAAACATACAACGACTTCACCGCTTTGGTAGCCCGCACACGCGGACTGCGTCAGAGCTACGTCGACTCCATCGGTCAAGGTAGAGTGTGGACAGGCGCCGACGCCCTCGAACTCGGTCTGGTCGACGAACTCGGCGGACTCGACAAAGCCATCGCATACGCCGCTCAACAAGCCAATCTGACAGATTTTTCCATCAAAGAATATCCAAAACAAAAAGATCTGATGGAAGCACTGTTAAGCGGAGAAATGCCTGAACCATACACTAAATCATTGTTAAAGAAGAGATTTGGCGATAACTACATATATGTCGAGACATTTGAAAACATATCAAAACTCGATGGTGTTCAGGCACTTATGCCATTTTTAGTTGTGGAATAATTTTTTAAGATGATACCCGAACAATTTGAAGATATAAGGTCGTATAAAGACGATGAGATTCCGGCTGCGATGGAATATTTCATCAACGACGAGGCATCACTCGCGACAGCGAAAATGGTGCTTCCCGATATGTCAGACGACGAAATTAAAAATTTGTTGAGAAGCATTAAGACAACCGACGACTTTCAACGTATAATGATGACACGTTTCGTTAAGTTGATCATCGCTACAACCATGAAACACGTTGACTCTCAAGGATTTGAGCTCATCGACAAACACAAGGCATATCTTTTTACAGGCAATCACCGCGACATCACTCTGGATGCCTTCATCCTTCAGATGTGCATGTTTGAAAACGGCTTCGAGACATGCAACATCGCTTTCGGAGCCAACCTCATCTTCAATAAAACCATCGACATTTTCAGCAAGTCGAACAAGATGTTCAAGGTTGAAAGGTCGCAGAACGTCAGGGAGTTAACACAAAATTCGCAGCATCTCTCAGATTATATCAGGTATCTTATCAGAGACAACAAATCAGTTTGGATCGCGCAACGTAACGGCAGGACGAAAGACGGCAACGACAAGACCGACCACGGCTTGCTAACGATGTTCTCGATGTCGGGCGACAGAAAAAATCTCGTGCCGAATCTCGCTGAACTAAACATCACACCTGTAGCGACTTCTTACGAATACGAGCCTTGCGCCATGATGAAAGCCCGCGAAAGCTATATCAAAGAGCGCGATGGCGTTTATGTGAAGAAACCTAACGAAGACTTTGAAAGCGTGGTCTCGGGCATACAGAAGAAGAAAGGCATCATGAATATCGCCATCTGCCCTACCATCACGTACGACGATTTGAAACAATACGAAGGCGCAGACAAGCATGAGATTGTCCCGGCAATAGCCGACATGATCGACAAAAGAATCTACGAAAGATACAGGCTCTACCCGAACAACTACATCGCATACGACTGGTTGTCAGGAACTTCCACCTTCAAGAATTATTACACGCAGGAAGAGAAAGACAAATTCAAAGCCTATTGCGATAAGATTTTCTCGAAGCTTCTGGAAGAACTCGGCAATGACGCGGAGAAACGGTTCACGGAGATTTTATTGGGAATCTACGCCATTCCTGTTGAAAATCATATCAAAGCGACGAAGTAACTACATTGCGAGTTCACCCCATTTGTCGATAAGGTACTGCAAATCTTCTTTTTTCTTGCCATACGACCAGTAAAAGTCGTCGTCAACCTTGACTTCAGGGTGCACTGAAGGATTTGCCATTATCTCGTCGAGTGTGGCAAGTTCTTTCTCCAAAGCATCGATCTGTTCCTCCAATTTCTTGATTTCCTTCTCGACACGACGTTTCTCACGGTCATCAGCTTTCTTCGCCTCGTAGTCGATCTTATTCTGGGATACGACGGGTGCCTGTTGCTGTTGCACCTTCTGCTGACGGTTCAAATCGTCGAGTTCCTTCAGGCGTTTTTCTTCAAGAAAATCATAGATGTCGCCGATATATTCCTTGATATGCGGCTTTTTGAACTCGTAAACCTTAGTTGTCAAGCCCTGCAAGAAATCGCGGTCGTGGGAGACGACAATAAGCGTACCGTCGAACTGTATCAAGGCCGATTTGAGGATATCTTTCGAGAGCATGTCGAGGTGGTTCGTAGGCTCGTCGAGGATGAGCAAGTTGGTCGGGAAAAGCAACATTTTAGCCAACGACAGACGAGCTTTTTCGCCTCCCGAAAGCACCTTCACCTTTTTGTCGATGGTCTCGCCACTGAACAGGAACGCCCCGAGCAGCGACTTCACCTTCACGCGCATATCGCCTGTTGCGACGTCGTCCAATGTCTCAAACACGGTCTTGTCCGGGTCGAGCATATCCTGTTGATTCTGAGCGTAATAGCCGATTTTCACCTCGTGACCGAGCTTCACCTCGCCGGTATGATCCAGCACGCCAGCAATGATTTTTGATAACGTCGATTTGCCTTCGCCGTTGCGACCGACAAAAGCGATCTTTTCCCCTCTCGGAATCAGCAGATTGATGTCGTTGAGGATATTTTTCTCACCGTACGACTTCGACACGTGGCTCAGCTCCAATGTCACCTTGCCCGAATGCGGCGCAGGCGGGAACTTGAAGTGCATCACCGACTTGTCGCGGTCGTCGATTTCGACCACTTCCATCTTCTCGAGCTGTTTCACACGCGACTGCACCTGTTTCGCCTTCGTAGCTTTATAACGAAAACGCTCAATGAAAGCCTCTATCTCTTTTATCTCACGCTGTTGGTTGTCGAACGCCGCCTTTTGCATGTCGATACGCTCCTCGCGACGCTCCACAAACTCGGTGTAGGCGCATTTGTAGTCGTAAATCTTACCTCCCGAGATCTCGATGGTTCGAATTGTGATATGGTCAAGGAAAGCGCGGTCGTGCGACACCATGAAGATGGCGCCGTAGTAGTTTTTCAAATAGTTTTCGAGCCATTGAATTGACTCGATGTCGAGGTGGTTCGTGGGCTCGTCGAGAAGCAGAAGCTTCGGTTTGCGCAACAATATCTTTGCCAGCTCCACACGCATCTGCCATCCGTTGCTGAACTCGTTCATCTCGCGCGTCATATCCTCATGGTCGAAGCCCAATCCCACTAAAATCCGTTCAGCCTCGCCTTCCACGTTATGGCCACCAATGAGAGTAAGCCGCTCGTTCAAGGCGCTCATTCTCTCGCAGAGCTTCTGATAGCCATCAGTCTCATAATCAGTACGTTGCGAAAGCTCATCCTGAAGTTTCGCAAGATTCCTCTCAATCTGATGATACTCCTCGAACGCCGTCATCGTCTCTTCGAGGACAGTCTTGGTGGAATGGATGTTCTTTTCCTGCGGCAGATAGCCGATAGTGACATCGTCCGACATCACCACGCCGCCATGCGAAGGCTGCTCAAGCCCTGCAATGATACGGATCAGCGTGGTTTTACCGGCACCGTTCTTACCCACGAGACCGATGCGATCCTTCTCCCGAATCATAAAGTTGATGTCGGTGAAAAGGTCCTGACCCGTAAAATGTATGCTAAGATTCTGTATCGAAATCATTACTGCACAACAACTTTTTTAAGTACCGAGCCTCCGTTATGCGAGATCACGTTCATGAAATATATGCCGCTGTTGAAGCTGCCGACGTCGATTGAATTCTGCTCGTCGGCATTGCTAACATCAAGAGTGAGAACAAGTTGACCTATTGAATTGTACATGTAGACAGCATCAAGATTCTCACCTTTTATATTGATGGTTGATGTCGCAGGGTTCGGCCACACGTTAACCAACACTGTGTATTCGTTTTCATCCACGTTCCAATGCGGATCCCAAATCTTTTCGGCGAATTCCGGATAATCGACGAACGGGTTTCTGTTGCGCTGGATGTTATAAACGGCGTTGTTTCTGTTGATTTCCTTGTCGTCGACGGGGTCTTCCTCGTGCCAGCGGAGCAGCATTGTCATCGCCCAGTCTTTGATGACCGACTTGTTTGTCATGTCGGACGTGCTCCAGCTGCTGTCTTCCTGGTAGTAGCGCACGCTGACGTACATGAGAGCGCGGGCGATGTCGCCTTTATATTCGTCGATAGGCTCGAACACGGTGCCGTTGTATCCGCTGACTGTGTTAGAGCCAAGTTTGCTGCCATTTTGTGAGGTCCACGATGCATTTCCGACCTCGCCGAAGGCATAATTATCGCGTTTGTTGTTAACCCAGCCGTCGGTAGGATATACATGATGCAGGTCGGTTTTATGCGTGCCGTCGTTGCTTGTCCACGATTGCGCCCAGAGGTGCTCACGGTTGTAGCAGTCGCCCTCGCCGTTATAGCTGCCGCATTGGTCGTCACCTAAAACGAATTGGTATGGAGGCGTTCCGTTTGGCACATCGGAATAGATATCCCAGACATAGTTGGTACCTGGCCGTTTGTCGGTCTGATAATATGCGCTCCACAAGCCGCTATACGACGCATGGTCGTCGTTTTTGATAATGTTATGCAGAGCCGTTTTCAGGGCGTTTCCGGTGAGGCCTTCGGTGCCGTTGTAATAGTTTTGAGGCTGTGCATTGAGGGTAACAGCCGCGATTATCAGGGTTAATATTAAATATAATTTTTTCATTATCAGATATTTAAAAAATTTTTAATTATATTGTTTTAGATTACAAATATACAAAATATTATCATGCTGTAACAGATTGCAACTCTTTTCCTAAAGAATGAAGCGCATTGACGATTTTATCCTGCTGTTTTTTCATAGGATGGCTTCTTCCACAGATATAATGCCCAAGTTGTCTTTCATTGATGCCTGTCAGTCTTGACAAGGCGGCTCTTGTGATGATTTTATCATAACAATACAAAATAGTTTGAATATTCATTTGATATTCAAAAACATATTGACCGTCAAAAACCTTAGGATAATCTCTTTTATCAGCTTTTGCACACTCGATATAAAAATCCACGCTTTCCTGAATATATTTTGAAAAATCGGTAAAGTTGCCTGTAAATGCAACCACCCAGCCTGGCAATAACTCACAACTTGCACTGAATCCTTTTTCTGTTTTCGATGTTAAAATAATAACTTTTTCCATATTAAAACTCTATTCCTGATTGATTTTCAATACTTTTCAATTCAAAACCCCAAGTATCGTAACTTGGTTTTCCATTCACTGTCACAACTCCAGATTTCTCAGGATGCTTAAACTGTCTGTGACTCCCTTTTTGTCTGTCGATGAACCATCCGTTCTCCATCAACTTTTTGATTATAAAACTAACTTTAACTACCTTCATAAATTCAGATTTTTGTTCTCGGCAAAAATAGTAATAATACTATTACTTGTCAAGAGTTTTCATGAAAAAAATTTATTTTTCGCAAAAATATATCAAAGCACAACACCTCCGACATTTTTAACTTAACTTGCAGAAAAAAGGTGGAAATCTTAAAAAAATTTAACAATTTTTGCCATTACATGGCGGTTTTTTGTTCTTTCCATCATGGGAAAGAACAAGAAAGACTGCCTGTTAAGGCATAATAATCAATTTAATAATCTAAATTTGATTGAAATGACGATAGATTAAAATATCGCTACGAAGCCTGTGGCAAGCACTGCCAAAGCCGCAGCGATGTTCAGTAAGCTGTTAATCAACAGTTTTGTTTGCGAAAACTTGGTTCCTATTCCGATGAATCCCCAAATAAGCGAGATCCCTATTATATATAAAGGTGTGATTTTTCCAAATAAAGGCAAAAATGCCGCATCAGCTATCAATCCAGCTATTAAAGTATTGATACCCAAGGCAATAGATAAGATTATCAGTTGTTTTGGTTTGTCGATAAGGAAAAGGTTCTTTCCGCTTTTGATTTTCAGTGTGTCGAGAATCATCCTGAATGCTATCATGAAACAAAGGATGAATACGATGACCTTGGCGAAACCCTCGAATCGGTTCATAAACGTGCCGCCGAGCAACGAGCCAAGCCAGTACATCAGCCCCTGCCCTGCCGCCAAGGCGCAGATGAATAAAAAATTGCGCCACCAACCACTGCGTTTCTCTATGTTAAACGCAGTGGAGGCGGTGCATATACAAAATGTCAATGCAATGACAAATGCAAAATTCATTTATTTCAAACGTTTGAATTGGCAGGTGAAGTGACGCATCAATTCAGCTTCCCAGGTGATTTCCAAACCACGTTTGATGGTGTCGCGGCGGTCGTAAACGTTCTTCAGAGCTGCTGCGATGACGTCCATGTGGTTGTTGGTGTAAACACGGCGTGGGATGCACAGACGCACGAAGTCGTTGCCACCGAAACGGTTTTCACGTGTAACAGGGTCACGGTCGGCGAGAACGTAACCGATTTCGCAAGCGCGGATACCTGCTTCGAGGTAGAGCTCGCATGTCAAAGTCTGTGCAGGGAACTCTTCCTTAGGGATGTTGGTCAAAACCTTGTCAGCATCGACGAAGATGGCGTGACCACCGGCAGGACGCTGGTAAGGAATGCCGTATTCATCGAGTTTCGAAGCGAGGTAGTGCACCTGTTTTATACGTGTCTCGACCATTTCGAATTCGATGTTTTCCTTCAAACCGACGGCGAGAGCATCCATATCACGGCCGTTCATACCACCGTATGTGAGGAAGCCTTCGAACGGGATGCAGAACAACTTGGCACCTTCGTACCAGTCCTTCTTATTTGTTGCGATGAAGCCGCCCATGTTGACGAGAGCGTCTTTCTTTGCTGACATTGTCATTGAGTCGGCATAGCTGAACATCTCTTTCACGATCTCGCGGAGGGTCTTGTTTTCATAACCTTTCTCACGTGTCTTGATGAAATATGCGTTCTCGATGAAACGAGCGCTGTCGATGTTGACCGGCACGCCGTATTTATGACAGAGTTCGCAGGTCTCGCGGACGTTCTGCATTGAAACAGGCTGTCCGCCGACGGTGTTGTTTGTCACTGTCAAGACGAAGAACGGGACGTTGCCTTTGTTTTCCTTCAAAATCTTCTCGAGTTTCTCGAGGTCGACATTGCCTTTGAAAGGAGCTTCGAGCTGTGTGTCGTAAGCCTCACGCACTGTGACGTCGATAGCGAATGCCTTACGGCTCTCGATATGACCTTTTGTTGTGTCGAAATGAGCGTTGCCCGGGATGATCTGACCTGGTTTCACGAGATATGAGAACAGCACGTTCTCAGCGGCGCGGCCCTGGTGTGTAGGGATAACATATTCAAAACCAGTGAGTTCGGTGATGGTGTCTTTCATGTGATAGAAAGAACGAGCGCCGCCGTAGCTTTCGTCGCCCTGCATCATAGCTGCCCACTGACGGTCGCTCATGGCGCCTGTACCTGAGTCGGTGAGAAGGTCGATGTAGACGTAGTCGCTCTTCAACATAAACACATTCTGATGGGCTTCGTTGAGCCACTTTTCACGTTGTTCGCGAGTGGATTTCTTGATAGGTTCAACCATCTTGATTTTCCACGCTTCTGCAAATGGTAATTCCATGATATTCAATATTTTAGATTTAATAATTCAAAGATTTAAAGATTCGAAAATTTCTCCTTATTAAAAGGTCTGCAAAAGTACGATTTTTTTTGATTTTATTTAAAAAATCATTTAATAAATTTTCCAACCTTTGTTTTTCCGTTAAAGTCAACAGCTTCAATGAGATACGTGCCGACAGCGAGTTTTGTGATGTCGATTTCAACGACTGTCTGGTCTTTCACTGAAATCTTTTTCACCGTCTGGCCTTTGATATTGAAAATTTTGATCTTTTTCAAGCCTTCCGAATCGATTTTTATCACTGAAGAGGCTGGATTAGGATAGATTTTCAATGAGTCGGACGATGTGTTTTCCTCAACAACGTCATCATCGAGAGAGTCGGCGCCGTCGGTGAGCCATTCGAGGCTGAAATTGTAGAATGCCGTAAGATAATTTCCCATCTCGCCAGCCGGATTTTCCTCAACATAAAGTCCTATGCTGCCGTCGGGAAGGACGCAGAGCGATGAATATGCCGAGCTGTAAGGGACGATCGTCTTGCTGACAGGCCACGTCTCGCCCTCGTCGTAGCTGATATAGACCGTGACGTCGGTACGCTGCGTTCCTTTTGGCACAGAGTGAAGTAACCTGTTTTTGTTAGCTCCTTGATTTACAGAAGTATAACGTATCAAATCGCCGTTACACGCCGGTGCCGTGATGTCGTTCCAGGTCGAGGTTGTCGGTTGCCATGTCTCGCCACCGTCTTCGGAAATATTGTACCAGCGTTTGCCGCCGTGACGGATGCTCATGAGGATACGACCATCGACAAGTTCGGTGACTTTTGCTTCGTCGCCGCCGGTCGAGGCGCGTCCCGACACCTGCCATGTGACGCCGTTATCGTCGGAATAGACAGCGTAGTTGTTCAGCGACTGCGCCGAGCCTTCGCGTATTGCGGCCACGAACATGATTCTTCCTGTCTTGGTGAGGAGGCCGTTGCCAGAACCAAAGAACGAGGCGCGCCAGGTGGCGTGTTCAGGGATCACGCAGTTGTCGCCAAAGATGAAATGTGTGATGTCTTCAGGCTCCGTCCAAGTCTGACCATTATCGTAACTATATGATTTATAAGATCTTATCGGGTTGCTTGGAGTTGAATTCCAAAGCCCGACGCCACCCACGAAGACAGCGATAAGGCCGTTTTCGTCGTTGCTCCACGCCAGCGCGCAGTCGCCGAAGCCATGATTGTAGCCGGTGCCTTGCGCTATGGTGTACGGCTCGCTCCACGTCAAGCCGCCGTCGGTGCTGCGGTTGCAAATGATGTCGATATCTTGCGGAAGGTCGCCTTCGTTGTATTTCCGTTTGTCGGTGACAGCCACTATTGAGCCATCTTTCGCCGTGATGACGGCAGGGATGCGGTAGTTTGTCGAGCCATAATCGCCCGGATGGTAAAGCTCTGTGCGGGTAAACAGAGAGTCGTTTTGCGCAAAAGCGGCAACAGTCGCGAAAAAAGCGAAAATAAGGGTCAGGATTTTTTTCATAGAGATAGATTTTAAGTCGCAAATATACAAAATTTTCGAAACATTAAAAAAAAATATCCAAAACAGAACAAAATCAAAATAAGTTTCATAACTTTGCACTGCTAAAACTTTAAAATTTAAAAGTCATGAAAACATGTAACAAGTTTTTCGCCGAGTTGTTCGGCACTTTCGTTTTGGTTTTCGGAGGTTGCGGCACAGCACTCTTCGGACAAGTTGGTTTTCTTGGTGTAGCTATCGCTTTCGGCTTGACCGTCATCGCGATGGCATACGGCATCGGTCACATCTCAGGCGCACATTTGAACCCTGCTGTGAGTTTCGGCGTATGGGCTAATGGACGCATGAGTTTCAAAGAGATGCTCACCTATTGGGCAGCTCAGATTATCGGCGGTATCATCGCGGGTGCATTGCTTTATGTCATCTGGAACGCCGCAGGTCTTGGCAACACTGGCGTTTTCGCATCTAACGGCTACGGTCCAGACTTCGCTCAGGCAGCTGGCGACGGATATCTCAAGCTCACCACTGGTGGCGCCTTCCTCGTTGAGGCATTGCTCACCTTCGTGTTCTTGATGGTCATCCTCGGCATCACCGACAGCCGTCATGAGAACGGCAAGTTCGGCGGCTTAGCCATCGGTCTCACCTTGACTCTCATCCACCTCATCAGCATCCCGTTGACCAACACATCTGTCAACCCGGCTCGTTCACTCGGCGTGGCTATCTTCTCAGACTGCCCGACATGGAGCGCATGCGGTCAGGTGTGGTTGTTCATCGTGGCGCCGCTCGTTGGTGCATGCCTCGCAGGATTGGCATACAAATGCATCATGGGGGACTGCTGCAAAAAGTGCGAGAAATAATATTTGATTATTAGCAATCATTAGTCGTCATTCCTTAGCTGGCGCTTTGCTTTGCAAATCAAGGCTAAGTCATTGACGACTAATGATGTTTTTAGAATTCGTTATTAGTCATCGTTATCGAGCTGGCATCTCGCTACGCTCGCTGAGGCTCTCTAACTGACGACTAATGATGTTTTTATTGATTGTTTAGTCGTTAATCATCATTACTTAGCTGGCGCTTTGCTTCGCAAATCAAGGCTAAGTCATTGATGACTAATGTTTTTTTGAATCCGTTGTTAGTCATCATTATCGAGCTGGCACCTCGCTACGCTCGCTGAGGCTCTCTAATTGATGACTAACAACTTTTTTAAAATATGATTCTTACGAAAATCGGATAGTGGTCGGATGGGTTGCGGCGGGTTGTGTTGCTGAACCATATTTCCTGCGGTGCGTCGGAGGCTTTTTCCGAGGCGCTTGGGGTGGCATTTTCGGTCCAGTAGCTGTTGGTGAGAACGCCGTAGGCCTCAACTTTTGTTGATGGTGACACGAAGACGTGGTCGATGCGGCTTGTGGTGAAATATTCGGTTTTGAACGCGTTGAAGGTTCCGTTTTCGGCAAAGCGGATGCGGGCTGCGTCATAAGAGTCTTTCAGCAAACCAGAGTTTGTGAAAATAGTGTAGATTTCGTTGGTTTGGTCGACGTTGAAGTCGCCGGTGAGGATAACGGGAGCGCCTTGTGCGATTTCTTGAATACGAGCAACCACGAGTTTCGCGGCTTCACGACGTGCAATCACACCTACGTGGTCCATGTGGAGGTTGAAGAAATAAAACACAGTGCGGTCTTTTTTCTTCTTGGCGTTGACTTGGAACTTGCCCCATGTGCAGATGCGGATGCAGGCGGCATCCCAGCCGAGACCAGGTTTTTCGGGCGTCTCGCTGAGCCAGAAGTTGCCGTTATCGAGGAGTGTCAGCTGGTCTTTTTTATAGAAAATAGCTTCGTGTTCGCCAGCACGTTCGCCGTCATCGCGGCCAATTCCGATGTAGTCGTAGCCGTCGAGACCTTTCAGCAGGTCCTGAAGCTGACCATAGAGCACTTCTTGGGTACCAAAAATGAGCGGATTCATGAAGTTTATCTGGTCGCATATCACCTGGCAACGCTTGGTCCAGACGTTGCCGCTAAGGCTGTCATTGCGGTTTTTGTAACGAATATTATATGAGCCGACGAGCATCTCCTGCGCCGTGATTGAAAGCGCCAAAACGCTGAATATGGCAATAAATAAAAGCTTTTTCATAATTATAGAATCTGTGCTGTGTGATTTTTCGTATCGACTTTGCCGATTGCATCGATAATTACACCGTTTTCGTCGATGACGTAGGTCGTTCTTAAAGTTCCTTCTGTGGTTTTGCCGTACATTTTCTTTTCGCCCCAGGCTTCGTAAGCTTTGAGGATGGTGAGGTCGGTGTCGGCGATGAGGTGGAACGGCAGCTCATATTTTGCGATAAATTTCTGGTGCGATGCGGCGCTGTCGCGGCTCACTCCCAGCACGTTGTAACCCAATGCTATGAAGCGATGATAGTTGTCGCGGAGGTCGCAGGCTTCGGCAGTGCAGCCCGGGGTGCTGTCTTTCGGATAGAAATACAAAACGAGCTTCTTTCCAGCGAAATCTGTGAGTTTCACGACGTTTCCGTTTTCATCTTTGCCCTCGAAATAAGGGGCTTTTTGACCTGGTTGTAACATGATATTAACTTTTAATGTTTCTGCAAAATTAAAAAATTTTCAAATATCTTCTTTATTTCATTTTCCTCATCAATCATTTGTCTCAATTTCTCCAATCTTGCAGCGTTTGGTGAATTTGGAAACCAAAGTTTCAGATAACCATCTCGGCCATATTTTTCGTGGAGATGCTGCATCATGCGGTCGTATTGCTGCTCCTTGGAGAGCTCGGGATAGTGGTCGAGGCCGTATTGGATGGTACGCTTCACTATGGTTTCGGGGTCTATGAAACGGTCGGCTTCGGCAACGATGCGGCCGTAGATGGTGCGAGGCTCGTGTTTCGATGAGGCGCGATGGTCTTCAGCGGCATCGGCCATGGTTTGAATCTGCTCCTCTGTGAACCATTTCCGAAGGTTTTCATCGGCTTTTATGATTTGCGCCGACACCTCATGATGGCTCTCACGGCCTTCGCAAAGCCCGGTGTCATGATAAGCCGCAATGACATAAACCATATTGGGATCAACATCAAGATGCTCAGCAATTTCAAGGCTTTGCTTGATAACCATCGTCACATGGTCACGCTGATGTGCTGCGTCGAAGTTATCGTAACGCGGGATGATTTCAGATTCAATACACGAAACTATTTCGGGATTAATTTTCATTTTACAAAGATACAAAATTTTGTATATTTGCACCGCGAAAAAAATTATTAAAAATATCATTTTAAAATGAAAAAACTCCTTTTAACTATTGCAACTATGGCTATTATCGCTACAGGTTGTCAACACGCTCCAAAGCTTACGTCAGGCGTGAATCTTGACAATTTAGACACATCAGCTCGTCTACAAGATGATTTCTACCAATATGCATGCGGCGGATGGATGAAAAACAATCCTCTTGACGCCGAGCATTCACGCTACGGCGCATTCGACGTGCTCGCCGAGAACGCTCAGAAAGACCTGCGCGACATAATCGACAACGTCAGTAAGAACAATAATCCTCAAGGCTCGATAGCCGAAAAGATTGCCATGTTCTACAACATCGGCATGGACAGCATCCGTCTGCAGGAGCAGGGTGCGGCACCTCTTATGCCTTACCTTGAGCAAATCAACAGCATGAAGACCCGCGAGGATGTATGGAACGCTTTGCTCGAGATGCACCGCCGCGGTGGCTTCGCGCTCTTCGCGACATTCGGCGAGTCAGACCCGGACGAAGCCAACATGAACATCGCCTGGACTTACCAGAGCGGACTCGGTCTCGGCGACCGCGACTACTACCTCACCGACGAAGGCAACAACGTCAACATCCGCAAAGGTTATGTCGCTTTGATGGCAAAAGAATTCAACATGACAGGTTTCGACAAGATGAGCGGCATCGAGGCCGAAAAACTCGCACAGATGGTGATGGACTTCGAGACTCGTCTCGCCAAAGCACAGAACACACGCCTCGAGAACCGTGACCCTCAGGCCACCTTCAACCGCTTCACCGTAAAAGAAGCATCTGAGGCTATGCCAAACATCGATTGGGCAAATTATTTCGAGACAATGGGCATCTTGGACGGTATGAAGAGTTTCAACATCGCTCAGCCTAAGTATTTCCAAGAGGTTAACAACGTACTCGGCGACACCGATATCAATGTCTTCAAGGCATATTTCGCATGGAACGCCATCAACGGAGCCGCCGGCTACCTCAGCGACGACTTCGTGGAGGTCAACTTCGACTTCTACGGCAGACAGCTTAGCGGTCGCGAGCAGAACCGTCCACGCTGGAAACGTGTCACTTCAACTGTTGACGGTGCCATGGGCGAGGCTCTCGGACAGCTTTATGTAGAGAAATACTTCCCGGCAGAGGCCAAGGCACGTATGGAGACACTGGTGCAGAACCTCATCACAGCCCTCGGACAGCGTATCGACATGGCAGAATGGATGACCGACGCCACCAAGGCAAACGCACACGAGAAACTCGGCACAATCTTGGTTAAGATTGGTTACCCTGACAAATGGCGTGACTACAGCGGTCTTGAAATCAAAGACGACAGCTACTTCGCCAACATCATGCGCAGCAACGAGTTCGACATGGCTTACATGTTCAGCAAAATCAACAAACCTGTCGACCGCGACGAATGGGGCATGACACCTCAGACCGTCAACGCTTACTACAACCCGACAACTAACGAGATCTGCTTCCCTGCAGCTATCCTTCAGCCTCCGTTCTTCAACATGAACGCTGACGAGGCCGCTAACTACGGTGCCATCGGCGTGGTGATTGGCCACGAGCTGACACACGGTTACGACGACCAAGGCCGTCAATACGACAAAGACGGAAACCTCAACGACTGGTGGACAGAGCAAGACGCAGCCAACTTCGACAAGAACAAACAGACACTCATTGAGGCCTTCAACAACTGCATCGCTGTCGATGACCCTGAGCTGGGTCTCATCCACGGCAACGGCGAGTTGACATTAGGCGAGAACATCGCTGACAACGGCGGTTTGCATGTGAGCTACCTCGCTATGCACAATGCAATGGCAAAGGGCCAGGTCAACAAACAGATGATGGATGGCTTCACTCCTGAGCAGCGTTTCTTCCTTGCATACGCAGCAGTGTGGGCGAGCAACATTCGCCCGAAGGCAGCGCTGCAGCTCACCCAGATGGACGTTCACTCACTCGGACGTAACCGCGTTAACGTGGCACTTCCGCAGGTGACAGAGTTCATCGAGGCCTTCGACATCAAGGAAGGCGACGGAATGTGGCTGGAGCCTGAAAAACGAGTAGTTTTGTGGTAAAAATTTGATTGTTAATAAACGTAATTAGTCGTCATTATCGAGTTGCCACCTTTCTACGAAAGCTGAAGGCTCGATAATTGACGACTAATTACTTAAAGATTGAGAGCAAAGATGTCATGTATTATGATGTCTCTGATTTTTTATGTTTTTTTTCAAAAAAATGTTGTAATTTAATATTTTTTGTATATTTGCAGTGGTTTAAGCAATTAAACCTCTACTTACTGAAATTAACGAAGCGTTATGCTTGTCTTGTGAATGAAAACGTAGGAAATTTTCATTAAAAGTTGCAAGAATAGTATAATGGTTCGCGCTGTTACAGCGTGGGCTATACCCATTCTTCAACTTTAGGTTTTTCCTACGACCTTCATTCAGAGATTGGCATACAGTTCCACGCTTCCTTTATTGATTAACTAACGTTTAGCTCATGATGGAACTGACATGGGATGGAGGAAAAAATATGAAAAAGAATTTACACCTTCTCATCACAGCATTCATGCTGTTTGCTTTCACATCATTCTGCAACGCTCAGGAAAAAGATTACAAAGAGTTCATGAAGGAACGCAAGGAAATGCAGAAATTCACCAAAGATCAATTAAAGGAAAAAGTTTCAAAATCAACTCAAAAAGAAGCTAAGACATTACAAAAACAGGGATGGAAGGTATCTCCAGGATCATTACCGCTCGACAAACAACTTGAACGTGCATATCAGATGCAATATGAACTTGATATGGAAACCGGTTTCCCAAAATATATTCAAGGCACAGCATTATCTTCCGGCGCAACATATGATGCAGCCAAAATGCAAGCTATGAATCTCGCAAAGATTGAATTGGCGGGCAATATAGCATCCGAAGTGGGTGCACTCATCGACAGTCGTGTAAGCAATAATGAACTTGGCAAAACTGAAGCCGAATCGGCATCAGAATCTGTTATGGCGGCCAAGAGCCTCATTCAGCAGAAGATAGGAAGGACCATTCCTGTAGTGGAAGTTTATCGTGATTTAAAAAACAAGAACAAAGAAGTAAGAGTTGTCATTTTATATAGCAGCGACATGGCCAAAGCGGCAGCCAAAGAAGCTATTCGTGAGGAGATGACAAAAAAATCGGACAAGCTCGCCGACCAATTGGACGAAATCTTAGGTTTCTAAACCATGAGACGATTAGTTTTTTCAATTATACTGATGGTATTCGCCCTCGTATGCCACGCACAAAAAACGGTCAATGTGAGTGGCGAATACCGTTATGTGGTACCTGAAAACGTTTCAATAACTGATGCCAAGAACATAGCAATCGAAAGGGCTAAAAATGAGGCATTAGCAAAAGAATTCGGGACTGTAGTGTCACAAACTAACACCAGTACAATGCAAACTGTTGACGGCAAAGTTGAAACCAACTTCTTGTCAATAGGCGGCACAGAATCGAAAGGTATTTGGCTAAGCGACACTAAGGAACCGGAAATTAGTATTCTTTACGAAAACGATGTTATGGTTGTAGTAGCCAAGGTCTTTGGCAAAGCAAGAGAAATTAAAAATTCTGAAACAGAGCTGGAAGTCACAATATTGTGCAATGGTACAAAAAGCGATAATTTCAAAAACAACGACTTTTTGTCTGTCGATTTCAAGGCTGCGTCAAAGGGTTATGTTGCGATTTTCCTACGTAATGATAATATTGATGACCCGGTTTACTGCTTACTGCCATATGAAAATGAAAACGGCGAGCCTCGTGCTGTGAAAAGTAATGCAACAAACACGTTCCTTTCTACAAAAGACCCCATTTACCCTTACTCGGAAGAAACGATTTTGGTAACTGATAAAATCATTGAAATTAACAAAATAATAATTGTTTTCTCGAAAAACAAATTTGATATACCTCTTTCAGAACACGGAGAGTTTGTAGATGAAATCCCAGCAGAGAAATTCAACAAATGGCTACGCAAGAATCGCATCAACGATGAGACAATGCAGGTGATTGAAAAAACTGTGGAAATAAGAAAAAAATAATCAGTAAAACGTTTTATCTCATGAAAAAAATCAAAATACTGGCAATATTGTTGGTTATGGTCATGGTATTGCCTTCATGTGCCACTCTTTTTAAACGCAAGGCGACATTCACAGCAAACACTACTACAGCAGATGAGCTTAGCATAGACAAAGTAACATATTATAATGTGACATTCCCATTTAGTGTTCGCCTAAAAGGAGGATATGGAAAGACAAAAGTTCACGCAAAAAACAGCAATAATCAGGAAGCCGATCTTGTTATACGGAAAAAATTCAGGACAATGTTTGTTTTCGATTTGCTATGTGGTGGCGTTCCTGGTGTCATCGATATTTTTTCAGGGAATGTTACAAAACCAATTCAGCAGGATTTCTATCTGAGCTTTGAAGAAAAGCAAATCCCCAACCAGGACATTGATATAAAAGCCACTGAACAAAGCACACCACTTCAGCCAACAATAGCACTTCAGCCGAATATAAAAACAATCAACGTTTATTATTGCAATATTATCAGAAACAATTATGATAATATGATTTCCATAGGCGACAATAATTATGTAACAGATTTGAAAAACAATTATTACATAAGAATTTACACTGACGAGCAAAAGCTATTATTCACTAATAGATTCGCGCCAAAAGGGACACCGTTTGAAGATGTTATGCAACTGAAAGGCAATCAGTTCGAGTTACGCATGAATAACACCGAAAGAGAATACTATCTTTATATAGTTTACGATGGTACTATTCATGAAAAAAACAAAGATGATTTTGACAAAAAGCTTCCTAAATTAAGTTTGCAGGGAGATTATGTGTATAAAGACAACAAAGTCACGCAACCGGATTCTTATCAGCAACAAGAAGGAATGGCACCTATTGCGGCTCAGCAACCCGCAAAGAAAACGGCTCCTACGATTGCAAGCGATGTTGACAAAGCTCCTGTTACAAACGTAAAATCGCCTAACACCTTCGTTCTCATTATAGCTAACGAGCATTACACCTTTGTTGACAATGTAGATTATGCTATTCACGACGGTGAGGTTTTCAATGAATACTGCATCAAAACATTAGGTGTGCCTGAGAAACAGGTGTGGTTCTATAAAGACGCTTCGGCCGGTATTATCTCCGGCGGTGTCGGCAAGATGGTGCAAGCGATGAGCCTGTTTGAGAACTCCAAAGCCATTGTTTATTACTGCGGTCATGGCATTCCGGATGAGCACACTGGCGACGCTTACATAGTGCCGACCGACGGCAACGGCAAGAATCTCGCGACATGCTACAGCCTTAACAAGCTTTACACAACTCTTGCAGCTTCGAATGCAGCGAGTGTGACATATTTCATGGACGCATGCTTCAGCGGTGCAAACAAGGAGGGCTCAATGCTTGTGGCGGCACGTGGCGTAGCTCGTGAAGCGAAGAAAGAGACTCTTAAAGGAAATACCGTTGTTTTCTCAGCAGCATCAGGCGATGAAACGGCTATGACATACAAGGAAAAAGGTCACGGCTTGTTCACTTATTTCCTTTTGAAGAAACTTCAAGAAACTAAAGGTGATGTCAGCTATGGCGACCTCGACAAATACATAAAAGACAACGTGAAACGTGAGTCGTTCCTCACAAACGAGAAAGTTCAGACCCCGACAACCAACGTTAGCGAAAATGCAGTTAACAGTTGGCGAAATATGAGGTTGAAATAGTCTTACAGATTTGTAATATAATCCCCGAACTTGTTGAAAAATTTAATGAGTTCGGGGATTTTTAATAGTCGTTTAAAAATACTGCTCAACTGCGAAAGCGAACTGTTCAATGAAAATTTTCTTGAAAGCAGTGATATTGTTTTGCTCGTAAAAAACCAACATCGCCTTTTTGTAATCAACAGAATCTACTGTGCGAAACGAAATGGGGCAATAACCGTTGGCAATCAGTATCGCGTTGCTTGTAATGCGCGCAGTACGTTTGTTGCCATCGGAAAACGCTTGAATGTAAGACAGCAAAACCAGTGCGAGTATCGCTTTTTCAAAAACATTTTCTTTGGCATTAATGAGACGACATGTATCTTCTAAAGCTTCTCGAATCTGAAACTCGTTGTCAAGCGGCCTATAGTTGGTGCCAGTAATGCCTACACGACGGCTGCGAATACCCTTATCAACCTCAAGTTCTTTGACAAGCAAAGTGTGAATATCTTCTATATTCCTGACGCTCAACTCTTTAAGATAATCAGGATTATCAAGAATAAAATCTAACGCATCTTTATGATTCAGTAACATTATAGCTTCATCCTTCGTCTTACCCGATGCTGTTTTCTTCTCTCTCAGAAGTTTTTCGGTCTCCAACAAAGAATATGTATTCCCCTCAATTTGCGATGATTTCCAGCTCAAATCTATTCCAAGGCGTTCCATCTCCTTACGATATTCCGTTTCCGAAATTCCATGTATATTATTTGAGAACTTGGTCTGTAAAGATTTCAAATACTCTTTTTCATCTGCGGTAAAAAGCTCAACTTCAGGTAAAACATCATTTATCAAACTGAAATTGAACGACGTTTGAACCTCACGTTCATCTGTTTCTTTTTTAAAATAAGTGTCAATGTCAATAGGCATGGTCACCTGAGCCTGAGCCGAAATGCTATAACGTGTTGCCCGACCTTGTCCTGTAATAACCAAATTACCTTGTTCAACAAGCAAAGCAAGCATTCTTTTTAGCGTTGCAGGGCTTTCCGTAAGATTTAAGCCCGTCTCAATCTCATTTCTCGAGCTCTCAGGGTGAAAATGCAAAAACTGCAGTATTTCAAAATCTTTTTTCATGACAAAAGTTTTTCGGCTCAAAATTATATGTTTTTTTAATACAAAAACAAAAATTTGAGCCGAAAAATGCTTTTTTTTACGATTTTTGAGCCGAAACCCTATTTCTTCACCGGGTCGCATGTCAACCCTATGCCGAGTTTCTTGAAGATTTTGCGGTCGACTTCGGGGAGCATCACTGTGGAGTGCACCTGACAGCCGTTGAGTTGCGGAAGCATGTCGAGGGCTTTCTTGCAGTTCTCGTCCCACAACGAGAGCATCGACAGTGCCACGAGGACCTCGTCAGTGTGAAGGCGCGGGTTCTTGCCGTTTAAGATGTCTACTTTGGTCTTCTGGATTGGCTCGATCATCGCCTGAGGGATGAGTTTCACGTCGTGACCGATTCCAGCCAGGTGTTTGGTGGCGTTGAGGATCAGTGCGGCGCTGGAGCCGAGCAATGCGCTGGCGTGAGCGGTGATGATGGTGCCGTCTTCAAGCTCGATGGCGGCTGAATGTTCCTTCTCCTGCTCTTTGCGTTCCTTGGCGGCGATGGTGGTCTTACGGTCTTCGGTGGTGATTTTCGCCTGTTTCATCAGCAGAGCTATCTTATTCACCTCGTTCTCGCTTCCCTTGCCCGCTGCGAGCTCGCAAAGTGCTGTGTAATAACGTCTTATGATCTCGTCTTTCGATGCGGCACAGCAGATAGCGTCGTCGCTCAAACAGTAGCCTGCCATGTTCACGCCCATGTCGGTCGGCGATTTATACGGGTTCTCGCCGTAAATCGACTCGAAGATAGCGTTCAGCACCGGGAAAATCTCGATGTCGCGGTTATAGTTGACAGCAGTCTCGCCGTATGCCTCGAGATGGAACGGGTCGATCATATTCACGTCGTTGAGGTCGGCAGTCGCTGCCTCGTATGCGATATTCACTGGGTGTTTCAGCGGCAGATTCCAAATCGGGAACGTCTCATATTTCGAATATCCGGCTTTGATGCCGCGTTTGTTCTCATGATAAAGCTGGCTCAGGCACACCGCCATCTTGCCGCTGCCAGGTCCCGGAGCGGTGATGACGACCAACGGACGCTGTGTCTCGACGTAGTCGTTCTTGCCGAATCCGTCTTCCGAGTCGATAAGCGCCACGTTGTTCGGGTATCCTTCGATGATACGGTGGTAATAAACCTTCACTCCCAGTCGCTCCAGACGGTGACGGTAAGCGTCGGCACTCGCCTGACCGTTGTAATGGGTGATGACGACAGAATTCACCATTAAGCCACGGTTCATGAACTCATCGCGGAGACGCAACACGTCGACATCGTAGGTGATGCCGAGGTCGCCACGGACCTTGTTCTTCTCGATGTCGACCGCGCTGATGACGATGACGATCTCCGCCACGTCGGCAAGCTGCATCAACATTTTCAGCTTAATGTCAGGCTGAAAACCCGGCAAAACACGACTTGCATGGAAGTCGTCGAACAACTTCCCGCCAAATTCCAGATAAAGCTTATCGCCAAATTTCGCGATGCGCTCTTTAATATGTTCGGACTGAATCTTAAGGTATTTTTCGCTATCGAACCCGTATTTCATAGGACTTATTTTTTATCAATACGGGATGCAAAGGTACGAAGATTTTTTCACCCGACGACAAAATTATTTTAAAAAATACTGCCCTTTTCCTTGGGTCTTTTTTCCGTATTGGATGGCGTGTTTCGGACAATGATGATAGCAGGCGTTGCATGTGGTGCAGTTGCCGTGCCAACGCGGGCGCCCGTCTTCGAGTGTTATGTTCTGCAAAGGACAAACCTTTACGCAGGTGCCGCACGACACGCATTCGTCGGTGCTTAAAAACGGCTTGTCGGACACCAACAGACGGTAAAAGGCCTTTCCGATGAAATTACTCTTGAACCTCGGCAAGCCTCCTTTTATCATATCCGAAAACGACTTCTTCGCAGCGATCATCTCTATCACCTTCGGCAGTTTTTCCTTGGCTTTCGCGATTTTCTCGTTCGCCACCTCTTCCCTGTCGACGCTCATCCCCATAAAGTTGACGTAAGTGTTCGGCATCACGAAGCAGAAAGCGGCGTCGAGGTTCAGGCCTATGTCTTTAAGCTCCTTACGGAAGATATTTTCCGTCTCGCCCACATTGTCGCCGCATGTGACAGCCGTCCAGACATACGAGGCCTCGCCGTTCAGACGCAGGTTTTTCACGAAATTCTCGACCAAACGAGGCGGTCGCCACGAATAAATCGGGTAAACAAAACCAACCTTCTCCCCTTCCGAAAGACTATATTCAAAACGGTTTTCGCGCTGAGCCTCAGGGATGAAGACGAGTTGTTCGTTCAGTGCGTCGGCAATGCTTTTAGCGATAAACTCGCTGTTGCCGCAACCTGAATAGTAAATTATCATGACTCGTTATTTAATCCAATACACGTAATTCTCTTTGCGTGGTCTGGCCTGCGGATAGTCGCCTTTCACATAGCCGAGTATGCAGTTGCCGATGCCCACGTAGTCGCCTTCGATGCCGAGGTCAGCGAGGATAGCCTTGCCTTCTTCTGTCTCGAACACCTCTTTGGCGCGATGAATCCAGCATGAGCCGAGACCCATGGCGTGGGCGGCGTTGAGAAGGTTACCCATCACCAGTGAGCCGTCTTCCATCCAGGTGAAAGCGGCGTTGCGGTCGGCGAGGACTACCAACACGACAGGAGCGCCATAGAACGGATCCATATCGTTGTCCTTGCCGAAGACGTTGGCATTCAGGCGGCTGAGTTTGTCGCGCACCTCACGGTTTGTCACCGCGATGATGATAGGGCTCTGTTTGTTCATTCCTGTAGGGGCGTAGGTGCCGGCCTCGCAGATTTCTTCAATCACCTCCATAGGAGGCATCTCATCGGTGTAGCTGCGGATGCTGCGACGAGTCATCAGGTCTTCCATTGTAGTGTTCATAGTTTTTGTGTTTTGAGTCTCCTTGCAGCACGACGCCATAATCAGCGCTAAAGCCACAAGACCCAGCATTTTACAAATATTTTTCTTCATCTTTTTTTATTTTTGAGATTATTTTCTCCGCAAAGATACAAAAAAATTATATTTTTGCAAAAATTTAAGTTCAATGAAGGTAAAATTTCACCTCCTTATGACATGTCTCTCGGCGCTTTTTATGATGTCGTGTAACAGCGAAGACAAGGCCATCCGCCGCATGTGCGAAGAGATTCACGAAAACTATCCTCTCGCCACGTTGCAGGATGTCTACAAGACCTGTTACCAAGATTTCTTCGGCGCGGAGCATCTGATGAACGACACCGCGGCGGCGCGGCAATACATACATTATGAGTTGGAACAATGCCGTGACACCGACCTCAGCCTCATGCCGAAACGTGAGCCGACTGGGTTCCGTCATCGTTTCGTGAGGATAAATTTCTCAAACATCGTCGAAGGCGAACTCACTGAAGAACAATTGGTTATGATGTTTATAGGCGCCGCCGGCAAAGACAACGCCTTCAGCGACAACTGGCTCGGGGAATGGCAGAAAATAGAAAGAATAGCTCTTGAAGTCAACCCTTATTGGGAAGAGCCTGAGCTTCAATCAGAGCTGATGAAAGCCGCGGAAGGCAAGCATGCCGTCCGTCACAGCGAGGCGTTCCGAAATAATTACAACCCGCATTACAGGATTGTCAGGAATTAACTGACATCGCCTCACAAATGGCCTTGTACAACCCAGGCAGCCTTTTCGCTATCACCACAGGGCGGCCGTTTTCGGTGAAGCAGTGCACGGTATGACCCTCAGCCACCAGCTTGCCGTCTTTCCGCATGATGTAGTCGAACTCAAACTTAAGGTCGCTCATCTTACTGATGCAAACCTCCACATCGATGATGTCTTTGAACGTCGTCGGGCTTTTGTATCTGCATTCCACCGACACCACAGGCGAGACCACGCCGTCGGCCTCAATCTTGTCGAAGCCCCAACCCAGCTTGTCGAGGTAGTCGATGCGCGCCTCCTCCATGATTCTCACATAGTTAGAATGGTGAGTGATGCCCATTCGGTCGCATTCGTAATATCTGACTTCGTGTCTGTAATTTTGCATTTTATCTTAATTTTGGGTGCAAAAATAATATTTTTTAAAATAAATCCATATCTTTGCATCGAAAATTCAATGTATGAAAAAATTATTACTGGTCTTAATAGCGTTAATTTGCTGCTTTCAGGCGACAGCACAAAGAAAATTCCTTAAAAAAGTCGACGACTATTTAAGCAAAGGCTATTACAAGGTAAATTACGACACGGCATATATCGGCCGCCCGGTCGGCACTAAATGGACAGCAATGGTAAAGCCCATCTTTTCTTATTCGCAGCTCGATTTCTCCGGCATAATGATTTACCATGACGATGACACCGGTGAAGATGAGTATGTAAACTTCAAATCAAAACTCGACTCTGACATAAATCCGAAATTAAGTTTTTCCATAAGTTATCTTGGTTTATCCGCCGGCACCGGCTTCAGTTTGAACAAAGTAACGGGGCAAGGCAAAAAAACTGACGCCGACTTCTCACTCAGCTCTTACGGCAACAGCTTCGGCATCGAATTCGCCATAAACTATTATAAAAGCTTTACCGGAAACTACGATTATTGGGACGACTCCATTCATCTACGCCTTATAATTCCGCGCGAGTTTGTCTCACAAATCACCCTTGATTTGGATTTTTATTACGCTTTCAACAACAAACGTTTCTCCTATCCGGCGGCGTTTTCACAGTCGTACATCCAGAAAAAAAGTGCCGGAAGCTTGCTTATAGGCGGTTCGTTGCACGCAAACGAGATTCTTGCCGGCGACAGTACCGCGGGCACAGAGATATTCTGTCTCGAAAATTATTCATTAGGTATAGGTGTCGGTTACGCATATAACCTCGTGATAAACAAACATATGCTTTTCCACCTTTCCCTGCTTCCATACGTGGTGTTTGACGGAGGAACCTCCCTCAGACATCTCGGCAAGGGAGAACTTAAAGGTGTCAAAACTGATTTTCCGGAGATGTACGTCATCCTACGAAACGCCTTTATCTACAACTACAAGGGATGGTTCTTCGGCACCAACTTACAGTTGAATCAATCGTATTTTAAATCGGGTGATGCGATAAAAATGACGAGCACGCAATGGCTCGCATCGTGTTTCGTGGGATTCAGATTCTGATAGCAAAAGCTTTATTTACAACTCACTATAAGTTCGCTGCCGGAAGTATAGGTGAAGTCGTCGTCATACATCCTGCCGGTGTGTTCCACTTCGTCTTTATATTTCTTTATCTCACCGCTTTTTATTGTTTCCGTGATAGGGCCTCCATTACTCAAGAAACACGGTCTCACGACATACGTCACGCTGTCGTCGGTGACATCGGTAACTTCGATATTAGCGCTTTCTGCGTTGATATGAAAATCGCCATTGTACAGAACCACCGCTTTGTTGTATGGCAACTTGCCTTTCTGGGCGATAAAGAGGCATCTCACCGCCTCGGAATAGCCGAATCCATAATGACTTTCCGACACCATCAGAAACAACGCTTTCTTGCCGCCTTCGAGCTCGATGGTATCGAAGTCGAGGTCTCCTTTTTGCCACAACGCGGTGAATTTCACGCCGTTAGCGAAGGTGTAGTTGCCTATTCCATTGAGATATCCTTCGGGAAACTCGCAGACGTCGCCGTTCACCATCTTATGGACGCAAGGTCCGACAAGTTTGCCATCTTCGAATTCGCCCTCGAAATACTCCTTGCCGTTGGCGAAGTTGCCGTCGTAGCCGTCTTTAGTAATCTTTCCGTGGCCGTGACGTTTGCCTTCCTTAAATCCGCCTTCGTATTTCACGCTGATAGTACTCAGATGCACTCCGTGCTGGTCGTTGTTGACCGACACGCCGTAGCCATGTTCTTTATCGTCGAGCCATTCGCCATCGTATTTGTAGTCGTGACTCGCGCCGCCGCCCATGGTATAATATTTGTATTTGCCTTTGCCGCAACGTTTATCGTCGCGCCACTCGCCTTCATATTCAGCGCTGGCGCCGTTCAGCTCGTAGCTCATGTAGCCGAAGCCGTCTTTCTTGCCGTTTTTAAACTCTCCCTCGTAACGGTCACGACGGCAGCAGCCGGTGTCGCTCGGCGAATCGAGATAGCCCTTGCCATGCGGCAGTCCAGCCTCGTTCACCTCCCCCTCATAGCGCGAGCCGTCTTTAAAGTTGATGGTTTTATTCATGTCAGACGTTTTTCTGGAATTTCCATCTCACATTTTGTGCGAGGAACACCGCCACGTGATATGTAGGGATGTTGGTCACGTTGATGACAAAGTCGTAGTTATGAGCGTCGTAACGCGACACACCGGTGTATTTCTTAGTGAATTTCTCACGACGTTCGTCGATATCCTTAACCATCTTACGGGCTTCCGACTCGCTGAGGTCAAGTTTCTCGCAAAGGTTTTTAGTCCTCGCGTCGAAGTCGGCGATGAGGAAAATCTTCACGGCGTTAGGATAATCCTTGAAGATGTGGAATCCGGCGCGGCCCACGATGACACACGACTCTTTCGCGGCTATTTCCTTCAATATCTTCTCTTCGGCTTGATACATCTTCTTCGATGTCACGTTCTGGTCGAAGCCCATGTCGGTATCGAGAACGTTTTTGTCGTACACCTTCACGCCGAGGATATTACCCAGCTTATGAGCTATCTCTCTGCCACCAGTACCGAATTCACGGTTGATGGTTATGATGATATTTTTATTTTCCATAGATTAAGTTTTTTATCAAGATGCAAATATATAAATTTTTTCAATATAAAAACTAACCTTCTTATCTTATTTGATAGCCTTTCATTCTCTCTTCCGCCATCGCTTCGTATTTTGTGCCAGGCTTGCCGTAGTTGGCGTATGGGTAGATGCTGATACCGCCACGCGGGACGAACAATCCCACCACCTCGATGTAGCGCGGATCCATCAGCTTTCTGAGGTCGTCGAGAATGATATTGATGACATCCTCATGAAAATCGCCGTGATTTCTAAAAGAGAAGAGGTAAAGTTTCAAGCTCTTGCTCTCCACCATTTTTTTGTCGGGGATGTACAAAATCTTTATCTCGCCGAAGTCGGGCTGGCTGGTGATTGGGCACAGCGTGGTGAACTCAGGGCAGTTGAACTGCACCCAGTAGTCGCGTTCTGGATGACGGTTTTCGAAAGCCTCGAGGATTTCCGGCGCGTATGTCTCAGGTATCTCAGCCTTGCGGCCCAATGATTGTAAATTATCGTTTTCTCTATTCATAACTATCTGATATTTAAAATTTTATGTGTCTGCAAAGAGAGCCTCCACTCGGGATGCTCCTTGCAAAATTCTATTGTTTTCTTTGTTATTTCTTTGTTTTTATCGGCGTCGCCAGTGTCGCAAGGCTGAAGGAAACGATGGGTTATTTTAATATTTCCATATAATTTTGGTTCATTTTTGCCATCAAAAATGACCTTCAATTCATCTGCTTCGCGCAAAACTGGCATTGCCTTCTCGCCAAGGAACATGTCTTTCGGCGAAAGCGTTATCCAGTCGACGTTTTTAGGCAGTTCGACGGTGCCGTTGGTCTCGACAGCAACCGTTTTTCCCAGCAGATGCAACATCTCCACCAACGATTCGGTGAGTTGCAACGCCGGCTCGCCGCCTGTTACAACCACCAACGAAGCCTTGTGCCTTGACACCTCTTCGATGATGTCGCCTTCGGTCATCTCCTTCCCTTCCTGATGCCGGGTGTCGCAGAACGGGCACTCGAGATTGCATCCGCTGAAACGGATGAAAACTGCCGGCGTTCCGGTGTTGAAGCCCTCGCCTTGCAGCGAATAGAATATCTCGTTGACCCTCATTATCAATCTTTTTCGTAAGATGCGATATTGCCGGTAGTCTCCTGCACGTCGACACGGTAGCAGTTGGTTATCTGCTCGCAGCACCAGCGGGCGATGTTTTCCGCCGTCGGGTTGCATTTCAGCACATCGTTAACCACTTTATGGTCAAGAGCGTCGACAATGCGGTGTTTTATCTCAGTAAAATCGACAACCATGCCGTTTCTGTCGAGCTCCTTGGCTTTGCAGTAGATGGTGATAATCCAGTTATGTCCGTGCAACGAGCAGCATTTGCTCGGATAGTCGAGTGTAAGCTGGTGTGCGCCTGCCACTTCTATTGTTTTCTTGATGTAATACATTTTTTAATCCTCGTAATTTGTTGGGTCAATAATTCCGGCTTCAGCAAAAGCCTCTTTACGTTCGCGACATGTGCCGCAGCGTCCGCAATGGCGTTCGCCGCCTCGATAACATGAATATGTAGTGCTGTAGTCGATGCCAAGCTTCACGCCTCGTTTCACTATATCGCCCTTGGTGATGTCGGTGTAAGGCGCCACAAGTTTCACTCCTTCGTAGGTTCCCGCTGTCATAGCCGAATCCATCGCTTTAATGAACTCCGGACGGCAATCGGGATAGATGGCGTGGTCGCCTCCGTGGTTGGCTATTAAAACACGTTTCAAGCTGCGGCTCTCGGCCAACCCGCATGCCACCGAAAGCATAATGCCGTTGCGGAAAGGCACCACCGTGCTTCGCATGTTTTCGTCGTCGTAGTTGCCTTCAGGGATAGCATCAGCGCCCGCCGTCAACGACGAGCAGAAGTGACGTCCGATGAAAGCGAGGTCTATGACAAGATGTTCGATGCCTAAGTTGGCACAATGGCGGCGGGCGCATGCTATCTCCCTCGCGGCGTGGTTGCTGCCGTAGTCGATGGTGACAGCCAGAGCAATCCGCTCACATTCCTCATAGAGAAGCGTGGTGGAGTCGAGACCGCCAGAATAAATGATAATTGAATCTTTTGTCATTTCTTGTTTTGTTAAAGGGGGTTTCCAAGTACCCCTGTTAGTAAAATATCGGCAAAAATAATAAAAATTTGAATACGTCGCAGCTTTCTGACAAATTTTAAATTATGCTAAAATTCGGCATTTTCGTCAAAAACTACACAAAAATTTAAAAATATGACAATTTTTGCCGAATTTTTAAAAATTATATGTATTTTTGCGCCGGAAAATTCATTAAGATGAGATATAAGATTTTTGCCGTCATAATATTTTTTACGCTGTGTTTCTGCGGATGCGAAAGGATTCCGGTTCAACAACAGGAAGAAGAAAACCCGGCATACAGCCCCGACACCCTTAGAAAAATTGCCTCAGAAAACTTCGACGACGTCATTCTCTATGTGCTAAAAGGCGAAAAGAACGGAGATATCTCAGCTTATAAAGCCAACTATCTGTGCGCCCAGCTCACATACCAATACACGCCAAACAACCTCACGGCAATAAAATACTGCCAGAACGCGTTGCTCGCCCTCAACATCAAAGACAACTACAAAGACCGCGTGGAGGTGCTTTATCTTCTCAGCAACGTGGCATACGCGGAGTTAGACCTCAACACCAGCATCAAAGCGGCTCTTGAAGGAAAAGCTGTGGCTCACAAGCATCAAATGGCTTTTGAGGAGGCCTCGTTCGACTATATCGTGGGACGTTGCCGTTTCAACATGGGCGAGATGGAAGGCCTTGAAGTCATGCGCGAATCCATCGAAAGAGCCCGTAAAGTGGCTGAAAAGAGAATAGAATTCGGTCACCTTGTGTTTTTTGTCGGCGACTTGACGTTATGCTATGCCACATTAGGTCATTCTGAGATAAGTTACATGAACAACCTCTTGAGTGAGTTGGATGTTCATGAACGCATAGTCAACGAGATGGAAAATCGCTTCCCGCAAGCCAAGAATTACTGCGACAGAAACCGTTATCAGATAACTTTTTACCGTGCGGTAGCTTATGCGACCTTAGGCAACCTGAACGAGGGCGACAAATACATGAAACAGAGTCTGACAACAAGATTCGCCTATACCGACCAAGAGCATTATCGCCACATTGAATATTATGCCGAAATCGGCAATCTGGATTCAGTTATGGCAATCAGCAATAAATTTCCTTACGAAGGCGACACCGTACAACGAACCTTCCGCAGGGAATTAACATTATTGGAGATAGCATATCGCAAGGCCGGTGAGATCGACAAAGCTGACGCATATGCAAAACGAATCGAGGCAATTTCGGAACTTATCGACCAACGCGAGATGCAGGAAGGTCTTGCCGTGAACGCGGTGAAATACGAGACACAGAACTACCGTCTCGCCTTCGACGACCACGAGAAATCCATGCAAAAGCTGCACCTCATGTTGGCAGTCATCGCGATAATCATCATAACTTTCGTATTGTTAATGGCTCTGATTCATAAAAAGAGGACCAACACTATGGAAGATTATATGATAGGTCTCAAAAAACAAATGAGCAAGATCGCCAACAAACAGGAGGCTCAAAAGGCCAACGAAAAGGCAAATCGTTCGCTCAACGACATCGTCGAGGGGCAGAAACTCTATCTGAAGAAAGACATATCACGTTCTGTAGTGTCGTGCATTTTGGGCTGCTCGCAGCACACTCTCACCAAGATGCTCGACGAGATAGAGCCCGACCTCTCCTTCCCTGACTACATCAGAAACCTGCGCATCAAGCACGCTATAAAACTCATAAAAGACAACCCGAACATCTCCGTGCAACAGGTCGCCGACGACTCAGGATTCTATAGCCTCAGTGCCTTTGAGCGCAGTTTCAAGGCTGTCACCGGAATGACCCCTAAAACTTTTATCAAAAACAATTAAAATGAAGGCAACTTATTCACAACGTCTTATCAAACTTGCCGACCTGAATCATCATCAGACTTTTTTCGCAGGCCGCTGTTCAGAATATTTCCTCGAGAGTTCTTATTTCGCTGTAGCGCAATATGTCGACACTAAAGACACCGTTCTTCTCGTGCTCCATGGCATCGACTTCAAGTTCCCTATCTTTGCCGGCGACATCGTCACTTACGAGAGCAAAGTCATAGCGGCGGGACGTTCGACGCTCACCGTCTACACCAAGATGTATCGCAGCCGCGAGCCTGAAAAAGTTGCCGCCGACGGCTTCGCCACATTCTCGTACCTCGACGAGAACCATCACTCAAAGCCACATGGCGTGGTCATCGTTCCTGAGACAGAAGAGGAAAAATGGCTCAACCAACAGGCGAAGGAAGTGCTTGAGGATTCCAAACGTCGCGCCAAGGCGATGAATGGATTCGCATAAAATTTATTTCATGATAAACTCCAACGTGCCGCCGTCAACAATCTGTTGATGCGTGATTTTGTAGTCTTTTACAGCCTTTCCGTTCAGCTTCACGCTCTTGACGTGAATCTTTTCAGAAGTCTTGTTTTTCGCCGTGATGACGAAGTCTTTGCCGCCGTCGAGATGCAACGTGGCCTTGGTAAACAACGGCGTTCCTATGACATATTCCGCTGAGCCTGCATGGAACGGATAGAATCCGAGACTCGAGAAGATATACCATGCCGACATCTGTCCGCAGTCGTCGTTGCCTGCATAGCCGCATGGTGTGGCACGATAGAACTCGGAGCGTACCTGCTCCACTAACTCCTGGGTGCGCTCGGGGCGGCCCGCGAAATTATAGAGATACACGGTGTGATGACTCGGCTCGTTGCCGTGCGCATATTGTCCGATGAAACCGCTCGCGTTGCCGTTGACCTCGCCAGAAGTGGCTGTCAGAGTAAAGTTTTCATCTAATTTCTTCAAAAACGCCTTCTTGCTGCCGAAGAGGTCGATGAGACCTTGCGGATCCTGCGGCACGAACCACATATACTGCCATGCGTTGCCTTCCACGAAACAAGGCTGCTCGTATGAAAGCGGATCGAAGCCCTCAATCCAGTTACCGTTCTCGTCTTTCGGACGGAAGAAACCAGTCTCAGGGTCGAAGAGGTTTTTATAGAACATGCTGCGACGGTAGAAACGCTCGTAGTCGTCGGTCTTACCCAATTTTTTTGCCACCAAAGCCACGCAGGCGTCGTCGAAAGCCTGCTCCATGGTGATGCTAACACTCTCGTTTTGCAAAGTCTGAGGCAGATAGCCATATTGTTCCCAGATCTCGAAAGGTGAATTGTAATGGCTGCGGGTGCTGCTCTCCACCATCGCCTGATACGCTTCTTCGACGTCGACGCCTGGAATCTCAGCTAAAATGGCGTCGGCCAAAACCGGGATGGCGTGATTGCCGATCATGCAGTAGTTATCCTGTCCCCAGAGATCCCAAATCGGCAGGTAGCCGTAGGTTTTATGGTGAATCACCATGTCGCGGACAAACTGTGCCGCCAAATCGGGTGCGACAAGTGTATACAGCGGATGCGCCGCGCGGAAAGTGTCCCAAAGACTAAAGGTGCTGTGATACGTCTGTCCTTCAGGCATCTGTTTGATTTCAAAGTTGGTGTCCATATAACGTCCGTCAACGTCGCTCATCGTGTTAGGCTGCATCAAGACGTGGTAAAGACCTGTGTAGAAAATGGTTTTCTGCTCATCGGTGCCTTCAACGTCGATGCGACTGAGTTCTTTTTGCCAAACGTCGTGGGCGTTTTGCACATATTCGTCGAAGTTCCAACTTGTGGCTTCGGCGAGCATGTTTTTGCGTGCGCCATCGTTGTCGACAGGCGAGATAGCGACTTTTACTATAAGTTCTTGATTATCACTTGAATTAAAGCTCAAAGCTGCACGCAATGTGCGTCCGTTCACCACATCGCTCTTGCCGACGTTGAGGCCGCCGTTCATCAAAAGATGCTTGCTGATAGGCTTAGAGAACTCGGCACGGAAGTAAATCTTACGCATCTTAGCCCATCCTGTGATGACACGGTAACCCTCGATGGTGTGGTCGTCGACGATACGAATCTGTGCCATGATGATGTCGTAGGAACGGCGGCCTGAGTAATAAGCGTCGCCACGATAGGTGCCACGGTCGAGGTCAAGAACCACAGTCTGAGGCTGGCCTTCGGGGAAAGTATATTTTGTGATTCCGGTTCTGACAGTAGCCGAAACCTCAACGTTCACTCCGCTTTCCTGCAACAACACTTGATAATATCCAGGTCGCGCCGCTTCATTTTCGTGACTGTAATGCTGGCCGAAATCGGCTTTTTTCAGTTGCTCAGGCGTCACTTCTGCGGTGACAGGCATCAAACTGACATCTATCAAATCGGTGCAACCCGTTCCGCTGAGGTGTGTATGTGTGAAGCCGTAAATCACGTCTTTGTTGTAGTCGTAGCCCGAGCAAGGATCCCATGTCACCATCTGCTCCGTTTCAGGACTCAGCTGCACCATACCCTGCGGCATAGTCGCTCCAGGAAACGTGCTTCCGCTCAAAGCGCCCGTCTCGTCGGTTTGCGTCCCGATGAAAGGATTAACATATTTTGTGTAGTCTTGGGCCTGCACATTCAGGAAAAATGACAGCAAAAGTGCAAGAAGTGTTGTTAACTTTTTCATTTTTTTATTTTTTATCGACCACAAAAATAATGAAAAAATCCCACAATAATTCAAAAAAATCAATATCTTTGCATCATTAATAATTATTTACATATGAAATGGATTTACATGTTTGGTCTTATGACCGTTTTAAGCGCCTGTCACATTGATATTCCTAAGGAAGTGCCGTCATCATTCGAGACGATGACAGTACAAAAATCAGACATCATTCTGCCTATAAAATTCAGTGCCAAGATGAAGGGCATGCACGATGTCACCATCAGACCGCAGGTAAGCGGACAGCTGATGCAGATTTGTGTAAGTGAAGGTCAGCAAGTAAGTGAAGGAACCACTTTGTTTATTATCGACTCGCGCAATGCGGAGCTGGAGCTGGAGGCAGCCGAAGCCAACCTGTTAGCAGCCGAAGCCAGAGAAAACAGCGCCAAGTTGGAGCTTGAATCGAGCAAGAACCTATTCGAGAAAAATATCGTCAGCCGTTACATGCTGGACAATGCCGAGAATGCCTACAAGCAGGCACAGGCCGCTGTCAGCCAGGCTCGCGCCTCGGTTAACCGCGCCAAAGTGAACCTCGGATTCTGCACCATCAAGGCGCCTGTAACCGGTGTCATTGGCGGCATAAACGTTTATATTGGCGACCAGGTAGGTCCGGCCACCACTCTGACAATGCTCAGCGGCAACGCCATGATGAACGCTGAATTCTCCATCACGGAATCGTTGCTGGAGGCGCAGGTGTCGAGGGGACTGTCGAAAAACGATAAAGAAAAGAACATCGCCGCGCTTCCCGACGTGAGTTTCGTAATGAAGAACGGCACAGAATATCCGCACAAAGGTCGTATCACGAGTTTGACTGGCATGGTGGACGCCGCCACCGGCTCGCTCGCCTGCAAAGCCACGTTCCCTAACCCTGAGGGACATTTGTTCTCTGGCATCCAAGGCACTGTAGTGTTGCCATTGAGCCAGAAAGACGTGATGGTAATCCCGCAAGTCGCGGTATTGCGTCTGCAGAACAAGAGCCTAGTTTATGTAGTGCAACCCGACAGCACCGTTGTTTCTGTCGCCGTCACAACCACCTCGACCGGCAACGGCAAGGATGTCATCGTGACTTCAGGCCTCAATGTGGGCGACCGCATCGTTACCATAGGCGCCAACAACGTACAAGAAGGACAGAAAGTGATTTTCTAATATGAAAGGCAATATATTTATTTCAAAATATGTGATGGCGTGCGCTATAGCTATCGTCATCACGCTGGTGGGCTTTATCTGCATCACGACGTTGCCCATTGAGCAATACCCTAACATAGCGCCTCCGACGGTGCGTGTCTCGACATCATACACGGGTGCCGACGCCAACACCATCATGAAGTCGGTGGTGCAGCCTTTAGAGGAGAACATCAATGGCGTGCCCGGCATGACCTACATCACAAGCTCGGCATCAGCATCAGGCGATGTTTCCATCCAGGTTTATTTCGAACAGGGCACCGACCCCGACCTCGCCGCCGTGAACGTACAGAACCGCGTCAGCAGAGCCACGGCATTGCTGCCGTCGGAAGTGACGAAGGTGGGTGTACAGGTCATGAAACAGCAAAGCAACATTCTGCATATCGGTGCGCTTAAGAGCGTTGACGGCAAATACGATGCCGACTTCATCGCCAACTATATCGACATCAACATTCGTCCGCGACTGATGCGTATTACCGGCGTGGGCGACGTTATGGCTCTCGGCAACACCTACGCCTTGCGTATCTGGCTGAAACCTGACGTGATGGCACAGTACGGCCTTGACCCTAACGACGTGTTCACCGCCATCGGAGGCCAGAGTTTCGTCGCCGCCACAGGTTCACTTGGCGAACAATCGGAAAACGCATATCAGTATTCTATGGAATACAAAGGCACGCTCAAGACCGTCGAGGAGTTCAACGACATCGTATTGCGCACGAGCGACGGCGGACACCTGCTGCACCTGAGCGACGTCGCCGACGTGGAGATTGGAGCTGTGAGCTATAACTTCACATCCAACATCGACGGCATGCCTGGAACTATCTACATGGTGTTCCAAGCACCGGGCGCCAACGCCACTGAAGTCAACGCCCGCATCAGCAAGCTGTACGAGGATTTGAAGCCAACGATGCCTGCCGGACTGGAGTTCGAG
Source organism: Bacteroidales bacterium (assembly GCA_017538795.1). Taxonomy (GTDB): domain Bacteria; phylum Bacteroidota; class Bacteroidia; order Bacteroidales; family F082; genus Limimorpha. The sequence goes on from JAFYIE010000066.1 coordinate 84,340, forward strand.
ATTTTGGAAACATCCGACGACTTCCTTTTCGCCGCTATCCACAACGTTGTGGAGACCTTGATTATCGCTATCATCCTCGTTATTTTGGTCGTTTATTTCTTCCTGCGCAGTTTCAAAGCTACTGTTATTCCTTCGCTTTCAATCATAGTATCACTGCTAGGAACCTTCGCCGTAGTGTCGCTTGCAGGCTTTTCTCTCAACATTTTGACTTTATTCGCCTTGGTGCTCGCCATCGGTACGGTGGTCGACGACGCCATCGTGGTGGTCGAGGCTGTGATGGCTAAGATGGAAGGCGGCATTTCCGACGCGCGCGAGGCCACACGCCAAGCTATGAGCGATGTGTCGGTGGCTGTCATCTCGTGTACGTTAGTCTTCATGGCAGTGTTCATCCCTGTGGCTTTCATGCCTGGCACATCAGGCTCGTTCTTCCTCCAGTTTGGTGTCACTTTGGCCTCGTCAGTGGGTCTGTCGTGCGTGTCAGCTCTCACGCTGTGCCCTGCCCTGTGCGCCATCATGATGCGTTATTCCAAAGACGAGAAAGAGAAGAAAGACCTCAACTACTACGTCACCAAAGCTTATACCGCAAGCTATAACGCCATCTCCAAGAAATACAAGAAGAGCGTCAGCGGCTTCATCAAGCATCCGTGGATTTCAGGATTGCTTCTGGCTGTCGCCGCGGTATTTCTCGTCATCTTTATGCGCGGTTTGCCGTCAGGTCTTGTCCCGCAGGAAGACCAAGGTGTGTTCTTCGCCGAGGTGCGCGCTCCTGAAGGTTGTACACTCTATGAGACACAGGAGATTGTGAAAAAAGTGGAAGAGAAAGTCAAGAAGATACCGGAGTTGGAAAACTACGCTGTGGTCAACGGCTACGGCATGATGGCCGGCCGCTCGGGCAGCTGCTACGCCACCCTCATCATCCGTCTCAAGAACTGGGACGACCGACCTGGCATGAACCACAACATAATGCTTGTATATGCCCGTTTTGCCATGGACTGTAAAGATATCAAGAACGCCAGAGTCATTCCGTTCCAGATGCCTCAGGTGCCAGGATACGGCTCGAACAGCAGCGTACACCTCGTGTTGCAGGACATGCAAGACCGCCCGATGTCGGAGTTCAACGCCGATGCAACCAAGTTCCTCACCAAGCTAAACCAGCGTCCGGAGATTATGATGGCTATGTCCACCTACTCTGAGCGTTTCCCGAAATATGAGGTCAGCGTCGACGCTCCACAATGCGACCGCGCCGGGGTGACACCAGCGGCAGTGCTCAGGACGTTAGGTTCTTACTGCGGCGGTTCTTATGTCGGCAACTTCAACCAATACGGTAAGATTTATCGTATCATGGCCAACGCCGCACCGGAGTATCGTCTCGACCCATCATCACTAAACAATATCTTTGTTCGCGTACGTGGCGGCAAGATGGCACCTATCTCGGAATTCGTGACATTGAAAGAAATCGTCGGTTCGGCGTCTGTCGACCACTTCAACCTGTTCCAGAGCATCACCTGCGGTGTCATGACCGCCAGTGGTTTCTCGGAAGGCGACGCGCACAAAGCCATCGCCGAGGTGTTCAAGGAGACTATGCCTGCCGGCTACGGCTACGAATATGGTGGAATGTCGCGCGAGGTGGAAGAGGCAGCAGGCTCCAACGCCACAGCCCTCATCTACGCCATCTGCGCCATCCTCATCTACCTCATCCTCGCCTCGCTCTACAACTCATGGTTCACGCCATGGGCGGTGCTTCTGAGCGTTCCTTTCGGACTGATGGGCTCGTTCGGCATCACATGGCTCGCCTCGCTGTTACATCTTCCTGGCATGGAAAACAATATCTACCTGCAGACAGGTGTCATCATGCTTATCGGTTTGTTGGCAAAGACCGCCATCCTCATCACCGAGTTCGCTTCGGAACGCCGTGCGCAAGGTATGAGCATCCGCGACGCCGCGTTTGCCGCCTGTGAGGAACGTCTGCGTCCTATCCTTATGACCGTCGTGACAATGATAGCCGGTATGATTCCGCTCATCATCGCCGGTGGCGCTGGCGCCAACGGCAACCGCGTGCTCGCTCTCGGCGTCACCGCAGGTATGGCTGTGGGTACCCTTGCCCTGCTCTTCGTAGTCCCAGCCTTCTTCATCGTGTTCCAGAAACTCCATGAGAGATTTCAGGGAAATGTTGAACTTAAATCAGAGGAGAAATAAGTCATGAAAAAAATAAGCAATATCGTTGTCGCTATAGCTGTGAGCCTCTTTCTCACAAGCTGCGGTTTATACAATAAATACGAGCAGAATAACGAGATGCCCGCCGACGCCTTCGGCACCACTGAAGACGTAATAGCTGAAGCAGACACCGCATCGATGGCTCAGATGTCGTGGCGCGAGTTCTTCACCGACCCGTTGTTGCAACAGCTCATCGAACAGGTGCTTGAAAACAACACCGACATAAACTCAGCGCGCATCGCAGTGGAAAAGAGTGAAGCGTCGTTGAAAGCCGCGAAGATGGCATACCTGCCGTCGCTTTATTTCTCACCGTCGGGCACGCTGTCGAGCTACGACAACAGCCCTTGGACGAAGGCTTATAACCTGCCTCTGCAGATGAGCATGGACGTCGACGTATTTGGTTCCATCAGAAACAAAAAACGTGCCGCCAAAGCGGTGGTACTGCAGGCTCAAGTGCGAGAGGAGTCGGTGCGCGCCAACCTCATCTCCACAACGGCGCAGCAATATTTCATGCTTATAGTGCTCGACCGTCAGCTTGAGATCCTCACCATGACCGACAGTTTGTGGAACGCCTCGCTGGAAACACAGAAATCGCTCTGGGAAAACGGCAAGTCATATTCCACCGCCGTCAACCAGATGGAGTCGTCATATCTGAATGTGAAAAATCAAATCGTCGACACACGCCGCAACATCCGCGCCGTCGAAAACGCCATCTGTCGTTTGTTGGCAATCACGCCACAGCATATTGAGCGCAGCAAATGGGATGCTTCAGCATTGGGAGAAATACCTGATGACTTCATTAAGATTGGCGTGCCTGCCCGTATGATCGAGCTACGTCCCGACATACGCATCGCCAACTACACCATGGAAGAGGCATTCTATAACACACAGGCTGCCCGCGCCGCTTTCTACCCAGGCATCACACTGACAGCCACCGCAGGATGGACCAACTCGGCTGGAGGCGCCATCATCAACCCGGGCAAACTCCTGCTAACAGCAGTGGGCTCACTTACACAGCCTATCTTCGCGCGCGGCAAGCTGAAAGCCAACCTGAAGATTTCCAAGCTGACTCAGGAAGACCTGAAACAGAAGTATGTTCAGACTGTCATCAACGCAGGCAACCAGGTTAACGAGGCATTGGCGGATTGTCAGGTAGCCCGCGAGAAGCACGAATATTACCATCGTCAGGTGCAGGTGCTCTACGACGCCTACACCGGCACACACGAACTTATGGACAACGGCAAAGCCAACTACCTCGAGGTGCTCACCGCCCAAGAGACCTTGCTCAACGCACAGCTCAACGAGGCCATGAACATGTATAAAGGAGCTCAGTCAGTCATTGCCCTTTATATCGCCCTCGGCGGCGGCACAAAATGATAATCCGAGGTCGAAATATTGTTTTATTAGTAATAATACTGTTGGCGGGGACTCTTCGAGTCCCCGCCCAAAACAGTTCCAAGTTCAGGCAACGCGTCGACAGCTTGTTGATAAGAAAATACTGGAGAGCTAACGTCGACACCTCCTACGTCACACGCCCACAAGCCAAGATGATGATTTTGGGACGCCTCAACGTGTCCGGAGCAAAAATAAAGACACAAGGACATATAAACAATCACAGCTTCTCATCTGAGCTTACAGCCGATTATAAATCCACATTAAGCGCCGGCGTGAGTTATAGGGGCATTTTAATTAACTTTTCGGTCAACCCGGCCAGAGTGTTAGGAAGATATAGGGACTTAGAGCTTTACATGCAGTCATACAAGCCCCGTTTCGGCTTCGACATCTCTTATCAGAATGCCCGAAACTTCAATGGAACGGTCACAGTTGACGGCGTGCCACACTCTGTCACGAAGACTGACGGCTTATTCGAAGTTGAGACTATCAACGCTAATTTTTATTTTGTGTTTAACCCACGTCGCTTCTCTTATGCCGCGGCTCTCGCCTACAGCTATATCCAACGCAAGTCGGCTGGCAGTCTCATCATTGCCGTGTCGGGACAAGGACAACACGCAAGGGTGGAGTCTACTGAGGGGAGTGGGGTCATCGACTTTAAAATGACTATCATCGGCGTCGGCGCGGGATATGGCTACAACTACGTGCGCAACAATTGGCTGTTTCACCTCTCCACCGTGCCGGCTTTCATCGTCTACAGCAAAACGTCGTTCACCTCCGACAACGACGATGTCTCTTTGAGATACCGCTTCCCAGAGTTCATCGTCACCTCTCGCGCCGCCATCGTCAAGCAGATAGGCAAGAACAAGTTCGCAGGCCTTTCAATGATATACTACTACACCAACATCGGAGAAGAGGAACATCTCTACGTTAACAACCGAAAATGGCTCGCCAGAATTTACTTCGGCTTCAGGTTATAAAAAAAGGAGACGCCTCATCGACATCTCCATTTCTATTCAATTGATTATCAATGATTTATTGATTAGTATTCGTCTTCGTGGAAGAAGAAGTCATCTTTAGTAGGATAATCTGGCCAGAGGTCTTCGATGCGTTCGTAAACATCGCCCTCGTCCTCAATCTCCTGAAGATTCTCTATCACCTCCTGCGGTGCACCTGTTCTCATAGCCCATTCAAGAAGCTCATCTCTCGTTGCCGGCCATGGAGCATCCTCCATTTTCGACGCTAATTCTAATGTCCAATACATAATTCTTCCTTTCTTATTTTGGGGTGCAAAAATACTACAATTTTTTATTTTGTCAAGAAAAATTTTATAAAAATTTTAAGCCATTAAGAAATAGTCATTAGCCGTTATGGATTCCACTTGATGTCACCTTCCGAAAACACTCTCGACATCACGAAAAACATGTCAGAAAGTCGGTTTAAGTACCTCATTATCACTGGGTTGACATCATGCTGACGGCTCATGCGCACCACTGCTCGCTCAGCCCTTCTGCACACCGTTCGGCATACATGACACTTCGACGCCAACAGATTTCCGCCAGGAATGATGAGGCTGTTCAACGGCTTCAAACCTTCGTTCATCTCGTCGATGAATTTCTCGATGCCTTCGACGTCGCTCTCCTCCATTTGCGGCAGCTGCTTCCTGAGCTCACTTGTCTCGTCGGTGGCGAGCAGACATTCAGCAACGAGCAAACGCTCCTGAATACGCTTGAAAACGTCGTTATATTTCTCCGTCGAATCCATCAGCACCGCGATAAACGCGCTCAGCTCATCAAGCGTACCGTAAGCCTCCAAACGCAGGTCGTCTTTGCCGACACGCGTGCCGTTGACCAACGAAGTGGTGCCTTTGTCACCTGTCTTAGTGTAAACTTTCATACCTTTAATATATAGTGTTCTTTTTTTATCCTATCCATCATAAAAACTATGCCGAAACGCCAACAATCGATGCTCAGCCGCACCTTCTCGTCATCTTTCAGCCTTTCCCAATCCGCCTCGTTCTGCTTGTCACGATGAATGTCCTTCACAATCATCACAACGTCATCAGATTTGAAAATCAAAGGATTATCATTAACAAAAGACTTCAGTCTCTCGTCTAATTCCTCATAAAAAACGTTGTCATTCCGAGCGCAGCGAGGAATCTCATACGCTTTTTCGAGCACATTCTCATACAGTTCAAACACCAACGGCGAATGCAGATGATATTTGCCCTGAGCCTTCCTTCGATATTTCAAATAACTGATAATCATTGATTAAAACGTAGAGACGCGCCATGGCACGTCTCTACATTAAAATATTTATTATTTATTTTATTTCTTCATGAACTTCACGACTGCGCTGTTCATTCTCACGAAGTAAACACCGCTTTCGAGATTTGAAACATTGATTGAATTTTCGCCTTCAACCACGTTGACTGTCATCACCATACGGCCTGCCATATCCATAATCTGGAGCTCGCAGTCGTTTGCAGCGTTAACGCTAATGCTGCTTGTTGCAGGGTTTGGATATACATTGAATGATGTTTCTGTGTTTTCATCAACTGAAGTCCATTCTGTGAAGACTTTGAACTCAGCCACTTCCCATGTTGAAGATGCAGCGTCGGTGCTGGTGAACTTAAATGCGATGTAAAGATTTGACATTCCTGCTACGTTGAGTGTGTTGGTCGTTTCCACCCATACATAATTTTCAACATCTGTATCCCATTCAAAGTTATCAGAAACATTCACCCAATTGAATTCAGTAGGATCGCTCATGCCGTCATAATCTTCTGAAATCAATATCTGAAGAGGTTCACCTGCGAATTTAAATGAGTTCATAAATGACACTGTAACCTCATCGAAGCTGTTATTTGCAAATATGTTGGTTGTGATAAGCCAGTCTTCGTTAGCATGGTTACCACCTGAATAACCGCTCATCTTTGCGTAAGGGATGCCGTCATATGAACCTGTAGTCCAAGCCTGATCGCCCAAAACATCGTATGCTGTGAATGGTGCGAGGCTGCTTGCGAAATCTGATGCGAAGAGGCACATGATCATATCTGTTGTCTCTGATCCTGTAGGATAGTTACCATCGGTCTTATAGTCGATATTTTCACCACTGTTGGTGTAAGGGAAAATAGCGACATTGTATGTACCTGGAGTCAAGCTGGTGAAAGTAGCTGTCTGAACGCCATAGCTCACGTTCTTTGCATAAGCGCTGTTAGCGACTGGCACACCGTCGGTAGGAACAGTGATGTTGCCTGCTGAAATCAGAACCAAGTATTTTGAAGGAAGCTGCTCACCTGTTGCATCTGTCCAAGTAACTGTGATGTCAACCATATCGTGTGATGTTGACAATGCTGTAGGATAGTTGCTAGGTTCAGGATAGATAGTTGGTGTGCCACCTTCTTTGTAGAAAGCTACAGCAACGCCAGCTGATGATGTTGGCAGATAGCAGTTGAACAAAGGTGTTCCGTTCTGGCTGTTTTCGTTGAAACGGAGGACGTTACGTGTGTTGTCGCCATTGGCTGTGACAACTGCTGTTCCGTCTGCTTCAAAAACAATATTCCATTCACCGTTTGCATTGTTGGTTGTCTGTGTCTTCAACTGGTTTGCTGAACTGCTTGCTGCATAGAGATAACCGTTTTTCAGCTCATCGAAGAATGTCCACGCACCTGCGCTGCCACCCAATGTAATCTGGAATGCTTCTGTCTGGCTGCTTGGGTCTGAAGCTGGAATCAATGTGATGCTTCCACCATCTTCAGCGACCTGAATAGCATGACGGTTGCTGGCTTTCTGATAGCTCAACACGCAATAGCCGAGAGCCTCATCATAACCAACCATGATGTAATTTGCACCTGCTTCAAGTTCTGAAACTGATGTAACTTTTGTGTAAGTGGTCTGAGCCATCATGCTCAAGCCCATCAACACTACTGCTAAGAATAGTAAAGTTTTTTTCATGTTGTTAAAATTTTAATTTGACATTATTTAATTATCTTTCCTTAAATTTTCTTATCCTTTACACCTTCTCCACTGCCTTAATCTCCGGAATCACGCTCTTCATCGTCTTCTCGATGCCGTTTTTCAACGTCTGCGAGCTGTGCGGACAGTTGGCGCAATGGCCTGTGAGCTTCACCCACACCACCATGTCGTCGTCCAGATTCACAAACTCCACGCCACCGCCGTCGGCCTTCAGATAAGGCTCGATCTGCGTCAGCACGTTCTTCACTTTCTTGATTATCGCTTCTTTTTCCATCTTAAATCAATTCAATAACTTTTCTTGCCACTTTTTCGAATGCCGCCGTCACCGGACCGAAGTTGCCGAAGGTATAAGGCGTGCCTTTGTCGCCCGCGCTCGCGATGTTCTCATCCATAGGGATGGCGCCGAGGAACGGGATGCCGAGCTCTTCAGCGAATTCCTTGCCGTGACCCTGTCCGAAGATGTAATATTTCTTGTCGGGCATATCGGTTGGCGTGAAATATGCCATATTCTCGACCAATCCGAGGATCGGGATGCTCACGCCTTTGTGCTTAAACATGTTAGCCGCGCGGCGCACGTCAGCGAATGCCACTTTCTGTGGTGTCGTCACGATGACAGAACCCGAGACTTTGAAGTTCTGCGCCAAACAAAGCTGGATGTCGCCTGTTCCCGGAGGCATGTCGACTACCAAAAAGTCGATCTCGCCCCAGTCGGTCTCGGTCATGAGCTGCGTGAGAGCGCTTGTCGCCATAGGTCCGCGCCAAATGAGCGGCTGACTTGGGTCAACCATCATGCCTATACTCATGAGTTTGATGCCGTATTTCTGAAGCGGCACCATATATGTCTTGCCGTCTTTGTCGTAGCATTCCGGCTGCGTGCCTTCTGTTCCGAACATGATCGGCACCGACGGACCGTAGATGTCAGCGTCGAGCATGCCGACACGGAAACCCTGTGTCGCCAAAGCCACAGCGAGGTTCACCGCCACCGTCGACTTACCGACACCGCCTTTTCCAGACGCCACCGCGATGATATGTTTCACCTTCGAAAGCATCGTCACCGGCGCCGTCGGGATGATGTCAACGTCAACATCTCCAAACGTATCGTTCAAAATCTTCTTCGCGTTTTCAATCACAAACTTGTTTTTCTCGTCGTCGACATCGTCAAGAACGAGCTTAAAACGAACCAAATTCTCCCCCACCTCGACGTCTTTAACCATCTCAGCGTCAACGATATTACTTCCTTTCGGGAAATAAACCACGTCTTTTAAAACTTCTAAAACTCTTTGTTTTGATGGAATCATCACTAAAATTTATTTAAAATAAGACTACAAAGATACAAATTTTTTAAATGTGCAACAAAAACTTTTCTGTTTCTCTCATGAAACCCACTGGGTCGTCGACATGAATCCAGTGTCCCGATTCTGGCAGCGTAACAAGCTGATAATTAGGCAGATGCTCTTTCATCACCGGTAAATCTTTCTCCAAGATGTAATCCGACTGACCACCTCTAATGAACAGCGTCGGGCCGTTGTAAACTCCTTGATCTTCAAGACCTTTGCCAATCTCTTCAATGTTTTTGTAAATCGATTTGAGATATGGCTTCCACTTGAATCCGTGCTCGTGGCTGTACGAGAGGTTTTTCATCAGGAAAAGCAGAACTCGTTTCTCGAAGTTGTATTTTGCAAGCTGTTCCTCCACGTCGCTGCGGCGTTTCACGTGTCGCAGGTCGACCTTCCCCATCGCGTCGATGAAGCCTACATGTTCCAACGGATGGTCGAACTTGCGCGGACTTATATCCAGAACCTCCAGACGCTCAACGAGTTGCGGATTTTCAAAGGCAAGCATCATGGCGATTTTACCACCCATGCTGTGCCCGATTACGTAACATTTTTTAATGTGTTCGTGTTCAAGCACATTTTTTATGTCGCGCGCCATCACTTTGTAGTTGAACGCCTCCATCTTCGGCGACTGCCCATGATTGCGCATGTCGGGCACTATCACATAAAATCCAAGCTCAGCAAAGCGTTTGCCGAAATAATCCCAGTTGTCGGAAAGCCCCAGCACGCCATGAAGAACAACTATCGGCTTGTTCTTCGGGTTACCGTATTTTCTATAAAACAGCAACATTAGTCTTCAAGGAAATATGTTACGTTTGTCACCACTCTGATATGCTTTACGTAAGGTGTGTTCTCGTCGACGTTTTCGATGGTGAACAAGCCCTGGTTTGCAGTTTTAATCTTGCCGAGCTTGCTTTCTGAGTCTTTCGCAAACTTTTCGGCTGCGGCGCGTGCGTTCTTTGTGGCGTCTTCAATCATCTGCGGCTTGATGCTGTTGAGCTCGGTGTACTCGTAAACGGTACTTGTGCCGTAATCCTGCGCTGCGATGGCGACACCTTGTTTCAGCAGCTCACCCTGACGGCTCATCAAGTCTCTCACGAGGCTCACGTTTTTCGATGTTACAACGATTTTTGAAGTCACGTTGTAGCGCTGTTTCCAGTCGTTGTCGTACATATTAGCCGCGCGATCTACAACCTGCGGAGCGTTAACCGCTATTTCAGCATCAGTTAAACCATTGTCTTTCAAAAACTTAACAACAGCATTGTTGTTTTTGTTGACATCGTTGTAAAGGGTGTTCAAGTCATTGCTGACGACCTTCACCACAATAGGCCAAACCACCTTGTTTGCCTCGACATTCATCTCGGCGAGGCCTTTCACGTTGACGGTTCTCGCACTTTGATTGACTTTTCCAAGTCCTGCTTTTACACATAATCCCATGATAATCAACCCGATCATCAAAAGGAACGCTTCAAATTTGAAATTTTTCATCATTGTATATTTTTTGTGTCAATAATTATCGTTACCGGGCCGTCGTTGATGAGCTCCACTTGCATGTCGGCGCCGAACTCTCCGCATTCCACTTTGCATCCCGAAACCTCAGCTAACCTCTTGAGGAACAGCTCATAAAGCGGGATAGCATGCTCAGGTCGCGCGGCGCGGATGAAGCTCGGACGGTTGCCTTTTTTCGTCATCGCGTGAAGCGTAAACTGGCTCACCACAAGGAAATCGCCCTCCACTTGGTTAACGTCGAGATTCATCGCATTATTGTCATCGGCGAAAATTCTCAGCTTCGACAGCTTCTGGCAAAGATATTCCACATCTTCTTGATTATCAGCGTCTTCGATACCAAGAAGAATCATCATCCCCTTCCCTATCTTCGACTTCAAAACGCCGCCGATGGTTACTGACGCGCGACTGACTCTTTGTGCTACTATTCTCATATTTTTTATTTGCAAATTTATGAAATATTATTGAAAAACGGCTTCTCTGCATTAAAAAAAAATGTAATTTTGCAATCACTATGGAAACAAAAAGACAACAGAAAATCTCGAAGCTGATTCAAAAAGAACTCAGCGAAATATTTCAGCGTGAAATCAAGACGCAGGGCGGCATCATGATTACCGTTACAAAGGTCAACGTGACGAGCGATATGTCGTATGCCCGCGTGTATCTCAGCGTGTTCGGTCCCGACCGCGAGGCGAAAACCAACGTGGTGAAGGAGGTGAACGCCATGAACAAGAACATCCGCCGCATGCTAGGCGACCGCATCCGCTTCCAAATCAGGGTGATTCCTGAGCTGCAGTTCTTCGAAGACGACTCCCTCGACTATATTGAAAACATCGACAACCTGCTGAAATCTTGAGACTGCCGTTATTCATAGCGCAACGTTATCTTCTCGCGAAGAAAAGTCACAACCTCATCAACATCGTGACGTGGATTTCCATTGTCAGCGTGGGGGTTGCAGCCTTCGCCATGATTTTCGTGCTCTCGGTGTTCAACGGCTTCAACGTGGTCATCAGCGACTCGATTCATAAGATGTCGCCAGATCTGCAGATCACTTCCGTGAATGGTAAGACAGTGAATATCAACGAGTTCCCGTTCGAGAAAATCAGAGCGATAAAAGACGTGGAGCTCGTCATGCCGACCATCACCGAAGACGCGCTTTTCCGAAACGACGACAAGCAGCAAATCGGTCAAATCAAAGGAGTTCCTGAGGATTTTTACAGCGTCGAGCGAATCGGCAATTCGATTATCAGCGACAGCAGATACAAGACAAACTCAAGCATCGAGTTCGCGATTCCAGGCGTCGGGATGGCCTATCATCTGGGCATCAACCCAAACAACCCTTTCGCGATGATTCAGGTGTACCTGCCACGTCGCGGCAACGCCTCTTCTTTCAACCTCGAAAACAGCTTCAACACAAGTCAGCTGTTCGCCACCAAGGTGTTTTCCACGCAGCAGGACATCGACGAAAATCTGGTACTCGCACCTTACGAATGGCTTCAGGAACTCATTGGATATGAAGGACTTGCATCGGATATTGAAATCTTTACAAACCAATCGGCAAATCTAAATAAGATCAAAAAGGATATCCAAAAAATCGTTGGAATTGAATATAATGTTCGCGACCAATACGAGCAGCAGTCGACGCTCTACAAGATGATGAAATCGGAGAAACTCGCTGTGTATCTGATACTTGTGTTCATTTTGATTATGGCGACGTTCAACGTCATCGGCTCGCTTTCGATGCTTATCATCGAGAAGAAAAAAGACACCAACACTTTGCGCTCGATGGGAGCCGATAACTCATTGATTCGCAGCATCTTCCTCAACGAGGGGACGATTATTTCCGTCGTCGGCGGCATTTTAGGCTTGATAATAGGTATTATCGCTGTATTGCTTCAACAGTACGTCGGTTTCATCCGTCTCGGCGACGGCACCGGCAGCTACATCGTCGAGTATTATCCTGTTGCGCTGCAACTGCAAGATGTTTTGCTCGTCCTAGCCACCATCACAATTATCGGAGGAATCGCGGCGTTTACTACAGTGAGGATCTCGATGAAAAATCTTTAACAATTTCCTAACAAAAAAGGCGACACTCAAATAATGAATGCCGCCTTATAAAGTTGCTTATTGCTATTTATTTTTTGCGTTTCCGCATCACCGCATATCCTGCGCCGAGGGCGGTGAAAATTATGAGGCCGCTGCCAAGAGGAGCTCCTTCCTGGTCGTGATTTGTGAAGTGAGAGTTCGGAAAGATGACATCCGAGTAAACAGAAGAAGTTCTGTCTGTAATATCCTCGTTATAATTGAAGAAACCATCGGTTCTTCCACCTTGTGCGCTGGCGCCCAATGCCATCATAAAAATAAATGCTATTGCTAATAATATATTTTTCATTTTTCGTTCCTCCTATTTTTATCTGACAACAATCTTCTGAACCTTCTCTTTTAATCTGAAAATGTAAACGCCTGTTTGAGACGGTTTGCGAACCGTCTCTACGCCGTTGATACGCTGGTTCATAACCATACGGCCCATGACGTCGAAAACCTGAAGTTCACCTTCGCCGCTTACAACTATATCGTTGTCGCTTTGATATGCGAAGATTTCGATGTTTGAGTCGTTCTGGGAGCTGAACACCAGTTTAAACCTATTCTCACGGTCGGTTGAAGAGCCGATGAATGTGTAGGTATCGTTGACACTCAAGTCGATTACTGCATTATCAATCATGTCGACGAGGCTGACACCTGTCATATTCTCGCCGCTGAAGCTAAGGGTGTAACGGCCGGTTTCTTGCGCTTTGAAATTCAGCGGCAGCTCGCCAATTCTATAAGATAATACCATGGCATAATCCACTCCGTTTTGTGGGATGTAAATCTTCGTGCTGTTGTCCCTAATTTGGAATTTAGGTAGAGTGTGATCCTTGTCGAAACTCACTATTGCGCGGTCAATGACATTGCCTTTTGTGCCAGTGAGGTTGATGACAATGTTGTTTTCGTTTCTCTCGCCTTCTTTAGCTCCGCTAGGGGTAAATGTCACGATTTCGCCATCAGTTTCGGTGTAAACCAAGACGCCTTCCATTGGGTTAACAGTCACAGTACCTTCACAAAGAATAACTTCATCATGCGAATTCTTCATTTTGTAGCAATCCTTTGTGATAGTTGCCGTTACGCCAAACGGGTTGCCGATGAGGTTCCAGCCTCGCATTCTGGTGTCAGGATTAGCTGTACTATAGCTTAAACTAACCTGACCATTTCCGCTGTATGGCGTTCCTACAAAGTTAAGCGTAACATCGGCGCTATTGGCGTAGAGATAGCCTCTACCAGGTTCAAGGTCAAAATGGTTGTGGTTGATAGATCCAGAATTCGCTTCATTCCAGTTTTCCCACTCAAGATAATTACCTTCATCATTTTGAGCTGGATTTTGATTGAAGCGGAAGATATCGTACTCGTTATTAGTCATGTATTCGACATCTACAGGGTTCACTGCACCGATAGGTGATGCGATGAAATACCATCCGTTTGTGGCTGTTGTAGGTGCATTGATGCTCATGGAAGCAGAATACCTTACATTGATAGTGGTATTTGCAGCAGCCATGGTTAGGGTGTTAGGAGTGCTGTTAGTGTTAAGGGTACCATGGTCGGCACTATATACTAATCCATATCCGGCATGTTCAGTGGCAGATAGAGTAAGGCTGACCACATCACCCTGACCGCCATATCGCACGCCGTCGAAAGAGAAACCGTCAGTTTCGTACAAATCCAATTTGCTGACATTATACGAGGTCACAGGCGTACCTACCGGAGTAATGGTCACTCCCGTACCTGCAGTAACGGAGTATACCCGCTCGCCTTTATAGGAAGTGGTTCTAACAAAACTATGGGTTTCTCCGTCTGTCATACCACCACTCGGCGCTTGCGTATAGTACATATTGCTAATTGCTCTGGTGTTGCCATCAAAACATCCGACAGGATGGAATTTGGCACTACCGACATACGTACCGGCAAAAAGACAATCAGTAATCGTCGCTGAGTTTGAACTGGCACCTCCCCAACCGGTCAATCCACCGGCATAGTAATTGCCGGAAGTAGTCAGCGTGCCATTATAGACACAACCGGTAATGGTGTAATTTGCCTGTCGACTATGACCTATCAAACCGCCCATATACCTCGATCCGCTTACGTTGGCACTTACCAAACAATTCTCCAGCGCACACGTACCAACCATTACGCCCACCAAGCCAGAAGGATGGAGGTTGGTGGCAGCGGATACTGTTACGCTACCGGTTACTACCAGATTCTTAATAGTGGCATTGGCAATACAATGGAAAGGAGCCGTAAAGGTTTCAGAACCATTGATTGCTACGTCGAGTGTATATCCGTCTCCATCATAAATACCATTAAATGTTCTGAAGCCATTATCGCTTACTCGATATCCCAACATTGTAGACACACTGATGTTTGCCGTTTGACGGAAGTACTTCTCGGCATAATTGTGAGCGGCGTCGTTAACATTATACACCAACTTATTCCATGCATCTGTCGAAGGAATAAGGTATGGATCATCTTCCGTTCCGTGACCTTCGAAATCTGTATAGTTTACGATGACATCTACATTGTACGCAGGCATAGTAAAGGTCCATTGTGCATCCTGAACTACCTCTGTCACAACAAAGCTTGCAGGAGCCAACTCCGACAAGTCTATAAAGGTTCCGGCATGTGTTCCACCTGAAGCACTTACAGTATTACGCCCAACAACCCTAACACCTCTATAAATCTTTACAGTCCCTGGAGCAGGGTCTTTCGTAAAGTTCTGAACAGCTGCGTACGTTCCGCTCTTCAGGATAAAGGCATGACCGTCGGTGTATAGATTTGAGGGCATATAGACATTCTCCATTATCACCGTACCCATATAGACGTCACTCCATCCACCGTTGCCATCCATAGCGTTTACTCTTCCGTTCTTGATAGTTATGACTTTGTCTAATGTGTTATTCTGCATGTAGAGAGTTGAAGTTATAGCATGTCCATTCAGGTCAATCACACCCTCATCGGCGGTGATGGTCATAGTGCTCACATTGGTATTCAACACCAGTCGCGAACCTGGGTTGGCATTGAAATTGGCAACAGCCGTAGAAAGATCCGATGTGGTGTTGACATAATAGGTATGTGTATTACCAATCTCGATACTCTCAACATTTCGGTTACCGATATAGTTGACAGTTATTGTAGCTCCTTCAGGGGCAGATGTCGGGTAAACAGACCATCTGGCAACATCTTCAGTACCTTCTGCCATTCCCACCATGTAATTCCACTTGGCATAGAGTGAAGTATTTTGTGTCAAAGTAACTCCTGTTGTAACAGGAATTGTTAAAGCCTCGTCCAAGAACCAGCCTTGGAAGTCTGCACCTGCAACGGGATGCGTCGGCGTAGGCAGTGTAGTCGGAATAGTTGCTTCAAACGTGCCGGTGATAGGATTACCGCCATTAGTCTCATACGAAAGCAGGTAATGATAACCGCTTCCGTCGTAATACGGCATCAGCGCACCTTCAGCAGTTTGGAAGCCACGAATCTTGCCAAAGAAGAAACCGTCGGCATTACCGCCTCCTGCCTCAAAAATAGAAGTGCCGATATAGCATTTATCGAACTCATGAATCGAATTCAATACAGTGACGATTTTCGATATATCAGACGAGACAGAATGTGTTAGCAATTCGCCATTGACATATAAAGTTGTATATCCTCCTGGAGCTACCACCATCGTAATGGTGCTCCATTGATTGTAATATGACCGGCCGGTAGTGTTTGACTTGTACGCTTCGCCGCTACCATATCCTTTGCGCAGACACCACATCAAATGCGCTGTTCCGCTGTTAGCATTACCTGCGTTAATAAAGATACAATCTTCCTCATGACCATCACTCAAGTCGAACAAACGCTGCCAACCTGACTTTTTTACATAAGCTCCTGTAGAACGATAGAAATATCCATTGCCGTTATTCTCGCTGCTAATCCAAACGTCCATCGTTAATGTAAAGCCGGTTTCTGCAGTAACATTGCCGAGAGGATTATCTATTTGTAGATATGCTTCTCCGTCAAATACGGCACAGTTTTCCTCGGAGTTCCAATAGACACCTCTGTTCTCCGAGTTATTAAGTGCCACTTCTTGCGTTCCGACATTAGGAACAATATCAAAATTCCTTCCTTGAGTCAATCCTCCGTTGAAAAACGACTGATAATCGATAATCGTTTTGATGGTATAGACCACCTCGGCAGTAGCACCACCAGCAGAGATAGTTGCCGTGTAGGTTCCCAACATACTCGGTGCATTCGTCTTCCCGTTATACAGAATAGTCGGAACGGTCAAACCGGCTGCCGTCCATGCGTCCGTATTGCTGATGGTGGCAGGTTTATAATTGCCATTGAACTGCAAATCGGCAGGAGCCGAGATAGTGATACTCAGCGGATTCTGGGCAGTGTAGCCTCCTTCGCCGTATGCTGACAGTACGTTTCCATTGGAGACATAACTCCACGCAGCCATCATGGATACTGGCATAAGCATAAACAGCATCGCCACTAGTGAAGTAAAGAATTTGGTTTGCTTCATTGTTTGTTAGTTGATAATGTAATTGTTGTATTTAGTTAATGATTTTATTTTGACAGGAATAGCTGCTGCTGTTGCATATTTCTGTAAATCGTTGGAAATTAATATATTACAAAAATGGGGGGGGTAATTAATGAATCACAAAATGCCAAGGCTGGCACGGTGTGGAAGTCATAATCGTATTGTTTTTTTAATAATTTCATCCCCTTAAAATGAGGGTGCAAAATTACAAAAAAATTTTAAAACAATTTCAATAATTGAAATAATTTTGAGATTCCTCGCTTCGCTCGGAATGACAAGTCATTATTATTAATCACTGTGGCGCGGCATGCAAGAACATACTAATTAGTACGAACTATCAAGCCGCGCCAGTTTATTTCCGTTTTTGTTTCTGTCATTCCGAGCACGAAGTGCGAGGAACCTCGAAATGACGGGTCAGCTCCACAAACTCCTGCACCGACAACTGCTCAGGTCTCTTATTAAATATCTCGTTATCAATGATTTCCGCTGGAATCATCGAGCGCAGGGAGTTGCGCAAGGTTTTACGACGCTGGTTGAAAGCCTGTTTGACAACTGTCACGAAGAGTTTCTCGTCGCAGTCCAGCTCCTTGACGTTGTTGCGTTTAAGGCGGATAACCGCAGATTTCACCTTTGGTGGCGGGTTAAAAACGTTCTCGTGCACGGTGAACAGATACTCAATGTCATACCACGCCTGCAAAAGCACGCTCAAAATGCCGTATGTCTTGCTGCCAGGACCGGCCGCAATGCGCTCAGCCACCTCTTTTTGAATCATGCCGACGCACTCGGAGACGTTGTTGCGGTACTTGAGGATCTGGAAAAAGATTTGCGAGCTGATGTTGTAAGGGAAGTTGCCGATGACACCCACATCGACGGGTGTCATTCCGAGCGAAAGCGAGGAACCTCCTTTTGCCTTGGACAAATCATATTTTAGAAAATCACCAAGTGTTAAATGTCCTTCCAGCTCTGGAAACTTCTTTTTCAAAAACTCCACCGACTCCTTGTCAATTTCCACAACTTGCAGCTTTTCTAATTGATTTTCAATAAGATACTGCGTCAGGACTCCCATGCCGGCACCTACCTCAATCACCACGTCGTGGTCGGTCGAGAGCGAGTCGACAATCTTTCGGGCGATGTTCAAATCGACTAAGAAATGCTGTCCGAGGGCTTTTTTCGGCCTTACAAAATCGTTATTCGAGTAGTTTTCCATAATCATCATTTTTGTTCGTCACGCAAACGGCGGTAGCTCTTTCGGGCCTGCGCCACATAAACGCTCGCTGTGTAATAATCGAAGAGCTTTGAATAGCATTCCATAGCCTCTTCTTTTTTATTTAATTGATTTTCAAGTAATTGCGCATCTTCAATCAGCGCCTCATCGGCAATGTAGCTGTCGGCATAGCCTTCGTAGACACGCTTGTAGAGACTGTCGGCAAGCACAAAATCGCCTTCATTCATCGCAATTTTCGCCTTTCGATAAAACACATTCGGCAAGCTCACCTCGTTGGGGTTATATGCCGCAATCGAGTCAAGTGTCTGATTTGCAATATCATACTTCCGCTGATAGATGTAATAGTCGGCTTTTGCCAGGCGTTTCAAAGCGATGGTGTCGTATTCCAAATTGTCGCTTATGGTAAGCGAGAGTGTCATCGCGTCGTTGGCCACCAGCTTCGAAGTGGCCGATTTCAAGATGTTCAGCGCGGCGTTAGCCCATTCAAATTCACCAATAAAATAACGCAGTTGCGCGTTTTTAAACCTCGCCTCATGGGCTATAGGCTCGTTTTTCAATGCTTTTTCTATCTGCGAATAAAGCAGAGTCGCCTCCCAAACCTCGTCAGTAAAGAGATAGACATCGGCAAGTTTCATCTTGATCTCGGCTTTGCTTTTAGGTGGCAGATTCATCTCTAAAGCATTGTTTAACAATGTTTTAGCATCATCAAAGCGACCAAGTTCAAACGCCAGAACATCGGCTTGGACAGTCACCAGCGGCAGCAGCTCATTCGAAAGACCTATCTTCGCGACAGCGTCGTCAATTTTCTTATTCAGATCTTCGTAAAAAGCCTTGTCGTGGTTGCCTTTCGCCACCGCTTTCCCGTAGCTCATACTGATAAATCCGACCGTTGCCTGGATATAGAAAACGCCCTCGCTCGCCTTGTTCATGACATAATCGTACGCCTCGATGGCGATGTCGTACTGACGGTTGTCGCCGGCGATCTGCGCCACATAAAGTATCTCATTCTCGTACTCGCCTTTGCCGCGTTTGTCGAGCGCCTTGAGCTGCATGAGAGCAAGCTCGTAATCCTGCTGTTGGAGCGAATACCACATCAACAGCGACGAAAACTCCTCATTTTCAGGCTCTTCCTGAGTTTTTCGCAAAAGCGCCATCCTCACCACATCGTCAACATTGCCGTTGAGGTCGTACATCATCATCACGCGAAGACGGTTTTTTATCATCTCATACTGTTCCGGGTTTTCCTTTAAATACAACAGATAGCACTCGGTGGCGTTCTCGAAGTCGAGCATCGAATTGTAGGTGTAACCCTTTTCGAGATAAAATTTGTAATCGATATTCTGATTTTTCGCTCCTCTGTCGTACAAAGCGATCGCCGTCTCGTTGAAACTCCTGGATCTCAGTAAGTTAGCGACTTCATTGATAGCATTTTTCGTGTCTGGAACGTCTTTTATGACCTTGTTCAGATACTTCACCGCCTTCGGGTTGTCGCCCTGCTGCTGATAAACATACGCCAGGTCGACATGCGATTTCCAGTTTTTCGGATTTTTCTTCAAAAACGATTTGTAAGCCTTCTCAGCGCCTTCATAATCGCCCGTAAGTATCAGACAATCAGCGTATTGGTTAAAATACTGCGTCTGACCGTAGTTGTCGTAAAGATTTTTGTAAATGTCGCGAGCCTTTTCGTAGTTTTTTTTGAAATAAAACTCGCGGGCTAACTTCTCATCGAGTTGTCTTTGGTTACTAACATTCTGAGCATCAATGTTTTGCAAAAACAAGACGCAAATAAAAAAAATTGTGAGAAACCTTGAAAAGCGCGACAACCTCATGGCATCACTCCTTTCTCAGTTGTTTCACAACTTCTTTCTGTCCTTCAAACTTTTCCTTAAAATATTTGATTTGAGCCTCCATCATACGAAGCTCTTTTTCCTCGTCCCGGATATATTTCTCAACCGTAACCTCGTCGTAAAGATTGTTTTTCACGTCGTCTTTCAGATCTGAAAGCTGTTTTCTTGAGAATTCGACGTTTTCTTTTATCACAATGCGCTGACTTTCAAACTGTTGCAGATAAGCCTGCAGCAATTCCATCTCATCCTGGATGTCTTTCTTCATGGCGACGGTGGTGTCGAGCGACTGATAATCTTTCACGAGTTCGTTAAATTCCTGATTATAAAGCTCTTCCACTTGACGCTCAACGACATCCACGCGTTTCTGCATCGCGCTGATTTTGCCTGATGGCGACTTGGAGTTACAAGCCACCATCAAGAACAAAACCACACTGTATGTCAATATTTTACTTAATAATTTCAAAGCCTGTATATGGTTGAAGTGCCTTAGGAATCAAAATACCGTCTTCTGTTTGGTTGTTTTCGAGCAATGCCGCCACGATTCTTGGGAGGGCGAGGGCGCTGCCGTTGAGAGTGTGTGCCAACCGGATGTTGCCGTCTTTGTCTTTGAATCTGAGTTTTAAGCGGTTCGACTGGAATGTCTCGAAGCACGACACCGAGCTCACCTCGAGCCACAGCTGCTGTGCTGCCGACCACACCTCGTAGTCGTAGGTCATTGCTGATGTCCAGCTCATGTCGCCGCCGCAGAGACGCAAAACATGGAATGGAAGCTCGAGCTTACGGAGAAGTCCGGCCACGTGTTCTTTCATTGCCTCAAGACGTTCGTATGAGTTGTCTGGATGTGCTATTTCGACGATTTCGACCTTGTCGAACTGGTGCAGACGGTTCAAGCCGCGCACGTTCTTGCCCCACGATCCGGCTTCACGGCGGAAGCAGTTGGAGTAAGCCACGCGTTTCAGCGGAAGCTCGTTCTCCTGAACGATAACATCACGGAATATGTTGGTTACCGGCACCTCGGCGGTAGGAATCATGTACATTTTATCAAGTGGCACCGCATACATTTGCGCTTCTTTATCAGGAAGTTGACCTGTAGCGTAAGCCGAAGCCTCGTTGACCACGATAGGTGGCTGCACCTCGTAGTAGCCGTCTTTCACAGCCTCATCGAGGAAGAAATTGATAAGAGCGCGCTGCAGACGTGCGCCTTTGCCTGTATAGAACGGGAATCCGGCGCCTGTCACTTTGTTGCCGAGTTCAAAATCAGCGAGTTTATATTTGTTGAGAAGCTCCCAATGAGGCAGAGCGTTCTTAGGGAGGTTAGGCATTGTGCCTTCTTCGCTCACCACGAGGTTGTCGGCGGCTGTCTTGCCACGCGGCACCAATGGATGCGGAGTGTTAGGAATCTCCACTAACTTACTCTGAATCAAAGCTTTAAGCTCTTCAAGACGATCGCTTTTAACCTTGGTAAACTCTTTCAGTTCGGCGACGCGAGCCTTCAATGGCGCTGCTTCGGCTACCTTTCCCTGCTTACAGAGGTCGCCAACCTGACGTGCTATATTGTTGGCTTCGGCTAAAGCCTCGTCGTTTTCCTGTTGAGTCTTGCGGCGTTCGTCGTCGAGCGCTAAAATCTCGTCAAGGAGTTCAAACCTAGTGAAGTTCTTGATACTCAGACGGTTAATACACTCCTCTTTATGTTCTCTAATATAAGGTATTGTTAACATAGCTACAAAAAATTTTCAAACGCAAAAATAATAATTTTTTTACAAAAAAAATGTAGGGGCGAAAGATTTTTCGCCCCTACATTATTTTCTGTTCGTTTTCAGTTACGTTACTCTGTCACTTCGCCGTTGACCGGGATGACGTTAACGTATGAACGATCTTCTCTCTTTCTGCGGAATTCCACGATGCCGTCTGTAAGAGCGAACAAAGTATGGTCTTTGCCCATGCCTACATTGTCACCTGGATAATGTTGTGTTCCACGCTGGCGAACGATGATGTTGCCTGCGATGACTGCCTGTCCACCGAAAACTTTCACTCCGAGTCGTTTGCTGTGTGATTCACGACCGTTTTCGGAACTACCAACGCCTTTCTTGTGTGCCATAATTCTTTAATTTTTTCGGTTTATTATTCAGTGATGTTTTCAATGCGCACCTTGCTCAAATCCTGACGGTGGCCGTTTAAGGTCTGATAACCTTTTCTTCTTTTCTTTTTGAAGACAAGAACTTTGTCTGCTCTGAGATGCTTGATAATCTTGGCATCTACCTTAGCACCTTCGAGGACGGGGGTGCCTACCCTTGTGTTGCCGTCATTGTCGATCAACAACACCTTGTCGAAGCTGATAGCGCTGTCGACATCGCCATTCAAGCGGTTGCAGAAGATTTCATCTCCCTTGCTCACTTTGAACTGCTGCCCTGCTATTTCTACGATTGCGTACATTAATTTGTATTTAACTTTTATTCAAATTTTTCGGACTGCAAAAATACAACAAATATTAATACGCTCGACATTTTTCTGAAAAATTAATTTTTACGTCCATGACGAGCCGCTGCGTATCCTGCGCCAAGTGCAGTAAAAACAAGCAATCCGCTTCCCAACGGAGCTTCGCTGTCGTAATCAACGCCATGCGACTGCGGCAATGAGAGACCGAAATCGTCGTTGGTTCGGTATAGGTCGTTATCATTGTCGTTCCATTTGAAAAACGAATCGCTCTGTGCGCTGGCGGCAAAGGCCATTGTCATTAAAACGGCAATTGTTAATAATTTCTTTTTCATTGTATATGCTTTTTTATTTTGTTTCTATTTAATGATTATTTTCTGTGCTTTTCCATTCAGTTTGAAAATGTAAACGCCTGTTGTCTGCGGTTTTTCGATTGTTTGAATTCCGTTGACGTATTTTTGCATCACCATTCGTCCCATCAGGTCGAAGATCTGCAGTTCCCCTTCCCCGCTGACGATGATGTCGCTACCTGATTGATAGGCGAAGTTCTCGGTCTCCGAGCCTGTCGAAGAACCGAAAACTATTTTAAATCTTGCCTGGCGGTCGGCCGGTGAACCGATAAACGTATACGTGTTGTTTTCGCTCAAATCGATTTCTTTTTCTTCAAGTATATCTATCAATTTTATGTTTTTCAAATCTATTCCTTCAAAACTGATGGTATACATTCCTGTTTCTTTTGCCTTGAAATTCAACGGGATATCGCCTTGGCGGTTCGAACTGACTATTGCGTACTCTTCGAAATCCTGCGGGATGTATAATTTTGTGCTACCATCGAAGATTTGCAATTTCTCCATTGTTCTCTTGCTGCCGAAATGCACGATGGCGCGATCAATAATACTGCGGTTTCCTTTGCTGAGGTTGATCACCAACGATTCGTTTTTACCACGGCCTTTGTATTGTTCGTCGGTGGTGAAGGTCATGGTCTCGCCGTCTTCGTCTGCATGCACAAAGATACCTTCCATCGGCTTAATGTAGTCGCGATCCACGCTTGTAGCAGCAATGATTTCTGAGCCTTCGTCGTTCATGATGTAGAAAGAACGGTCGATGTAGGCATTGGCGGTAAACGGGTTGCCCACAAGGTTCCAGCCTTCCAATGTCACACCAGTTGTCTTGGTGAGCGTGACTATGCCGTCGCCTATGTAAGGCGTGCCTACAAAGGCGATGGGAACATTTTCGCTGTTGGCGTAGAGGTAGCCTTTGCCGTTTTCCAGAACGAAACCTTCAGTGTGAACCTTGTAGTTCTCCCACTCGCCGTCGGTGCCCGCTTGGTTGAAGCGGTAGAGGTCGTAAGTGTTGGCAAGAAAACCGTCTTCTACAGTAGGTGTAATCGGATCGGAAACAGGCGATGCAATCAGATACCAGCCGCCAGGGTTATCGTCGTTACCATAGCCGGTGATGTTCTTGGTGAACTGGCCGGCATTCGGGTCGAGCTCCAGTGTCACGAGGACGGTAGCATCGGCGGCAGGCATGGTGAAAGAATACACTCCGCCAACTGATGCGATATTGTAGTTGTTGCCGCCGTAGGTTAGTGTAGCAGAGGTGATGGTATAGGCCGGTGCATTTGTTCCAAGCGTGACTTCTGTGCCTTCAATGTAGTATCGGACACCGTCGTAGGTGGCGTTAGGAACTGGTGTGGCAGTGATATGCGGGCTCAAAGTCAGAGTGTAGGCCTGCACCGCTCCATTGTGTGAAGTGAGATCGCCAACGATCATGTTCCCGATACTTGCAACACCACAACCTATATTGGAAGCCACTCCATTTAAAGTACAGTTGTGATAGTAGTTATAACCGATACTGCCAGATTGTTGTGATCCAATGATAGCACCACCTGTCACAAATAATTCAGAGTCGTCACAGGTGATTGCAGTGTTTAAGACCATGTTGTTCTCAATTGTTTGGTTCGCGCTGTGACCAGCTATGCCGCCGACCAAACTATTGCCAGTTATGTTGGTGTTGATGACGCGACAGTTCTCAATGGTGCCCAGTTTATTGCCCGCAATGCCACCGACACAATTTCTTCCTATGACAACGGCATCGTCAAGGATGACATTTTTCACAGTTCCGGAGGAAGCAATCTCTCCAAATAAACCTTGTAAATCGTAATTGGACTTGTTGATACGGATACCACTGATGATATGGTTATCACCATCAAAGGTGCCATTGAATTGATAGTCTTCATTACCATCATAATTACCGATAGCGGTATAATTCTCACCGTTGATGAGTTCGTTAGGATTATAGTTGATATCAGCGCCAAGCTTGAAGTATATGCCGTTGTATCCGCTGCTGGCATAGTCATCGCCCGTACCAGTATTCAGGCGGGTAGCCAACATGTCGAGCTGGGCAGCATGAATAATAATGTATGGAGAATCGCTGGTACCGGCACCTCCCCACGGAATGGCAGCGAGATTGGCGCTTACAGTGACATCACTGGCAGGCATCACGAAAGTGTTGCCCTCTATAGGGGAGCCGTTCACTAAGAAGCCTTGGAATTCATATCCTGCAGATGGAGTGACGTTGTAGCTTAATGTAATATCGGTGCCAGGGGTATAATAGCTTGTGTTGTTGTAGGTTGCAGCAGGGACTGGTGTGGCGGTGATGTCATTATGCAAAACGAGGGCATAGGCAAAATGCGTCCAGTTGGCGGTGTAGCTGCGGTCGCCTGTCGAGCCTTGGGCGATGGTCACCGTCTGTGTCGCCTCAGTGAGGCCGGTGCCAGTCCAACCATCGAAAGTGCAGCCTGCTTGGGTCGGATTATTGAGCGAAAATGTCGGTGTTTCAATATTATAAGTAGTTGGATTTTCTGTCGCAACAGTGCCACCGTCAAGGTCGTAGGTGATATTATAGTTGCTGATATTCCATTTGGCATAGAGCGTGACAGTTTGTCCATCCTCAGCAGTGAGGTTGCTGACGCTCTGGCCATCAGTGTATTCCGCCTCGCCATTAAAGGTTGTGCTCCATCCGATGAAGTCGTATCCGGTGCGGCTGAAGGCGTTGGCAGTGAGGTTCTGCGCCTGTCCGTAGGTGAATTGTTGGTCGCTCATCGTGCCACTTGCGCCATCGTTGTTCTTGTCGAAATGAACGTAATAGGTGATCGGAGTAAGCGTGGCGCTCACGGTACCATTGTCGTTGTTGGGCATGGTGAAGGTGTTGCCGCCGAGAGCGTTGCCGTTGAGTCTATATGTTACCAGATAGCCTGTGGAGTTGTTATGGCCCAAGGTGACGGTGGTGTTGCTGGCGTAATAGGTGGTGTTGCCAATCACCACGCTCTCGCCAGTGGCGGTGATGTCGGTGCCCAAGGTGAGGGCGTGGACGCTGCGTGCGCCGTTCATGTCACCCGCCGGATTGCCCAAACCCACATTGGTGGCGTTAACTGAGCCGTTAATGGTGCAGTTGCGATAGTAGTTGCGGGAAAGATGAAGACGATTAAGATTGTCATCTGATGTCCTGTGACCGATGATGGCGCCGCCAACCGACTGGCCGCTTATGACCACTACGTTTAATGCTACGTTATCCTCGACATAGTGATTTACAGCTTGGCTTTGGCTTTGATATCCGATGATGCCACCACAAATCGCGCTGATGGTATTCGCAAATTTAGGATGCGATTTGACAGTAGCGGAACTGGTGCAACGACGGACATTACCATTGGAGTTGGCTCCGACGACACCGCCGTGTTTGCTGGCATTGTCAGCCACACGATAGATGCCGACATTGCTTGCCACAACACAATCCTCAATGGTGCCATTGTTGCAACCTGCTATGGCACCCACCTGCTGGTAGCCGGTGATGCTGGCATCGGCAACCGTCAGATTCCTGACGGAGCCACCGCTCAGGTTGCCAAAAACGCCTTGGAGTTGGTCTGCATTGGTTGTGCCGTTCTTGTAGATACGGATACCACTGATGGTGTGGCCTCCGCCGTCGAAATGCCCTTTGAAGGAATTACCGTAAGCACCGATAGCTGTGAAGTTATTCTCAGAGGCATAGTAATCAGTGCTGTTCCACGCATAAGTGTAGGTGTAGGTAAGGTCGGTTGTCAGCAAGAAATACGTGCCGCTATAGTTGGTACCGCTGTTCACGTTCGTAGCCAGCGTATTCATGTCGGCTATAGACTTTATCTGATACGGGTTTTGTTGTGTGCCTGCGCCAGTCCATTGCGCCATGGCGTTCTGTCCGAAAACTAACGCCACCAAAAGAATCAAAGCCGAAAAAATAGGTTTATTAAAGTTTTTCATAGGTTGTTAATTGAAGGCGCAAAATTAAAACAAAAAAAGAATAATTGTATTCTTAATTGAAATTTTTTTGAAGAAAGCCTTCGCAGCCTTCAGTAATATCCCGGAACGTAGTCTCAAAATCGCCTGTATACCAAGGGTCGGCGACGTCGCGATGCTTGCCTGCGTGGTCCATCATGAGAGAGATTTTATGTTCGGTGTCCTCGCCAAGAAGCAGTTTAAGATTCCGCAGGTTATTCTCATCCATTGCGATTATGAAATCGTAATAGTCGTAGTCCTGCCTTGTGATTTGCCGTGCCTTGCGATAGCCGTATTTTATGCCTTTTTTAAACAAAATACGCCTCGCCGGAGGATACAGGTCATTCCCGATTTCCTCGGTCGAAGTCGCTGCCGACGCAATCTCAAACTCCTCTGCCCTTCCGGCTTTCTCGACCATATCCTTCAAAATATATTCCGCCATCGGGCTTCGGCAGATATTGCCATGACAGATAAAAAGAATGCGATGTTTTTTCATTGAAAATTTTTGGCAAAAATAATAAAAAAACTTCAAACTATTTTGTATCTTTGCGCCTTGAAAATTTCATACCATGATAATCTTTTTCAAAACCCGTCAGAACACCGTCATCGCTGTAGAAAGCGTTGAAAATCACAATGATAACGATATCAAAAAATTCAATTGGCTCTTCGGCGACGCCACAAAAATTGAAGAGAAAACCGTCAAAGGCTTCTTCTTCGGTCCACGCCGCGAGATGATAACACCTTGGAGCACCAACGCCGTCGAAATAACTCAAAACATGGGCATTCGCGGCGTTTCTCGTATAGAGGAGTTCCATCCCGTCGAGGAAAACGACAACAGCTTCGACCCGATGCTGCAAAACAAATACCACGACCTCGACCAGAACGTGTTTTTCGTAGACCGTAAGCCTGAGCCGCTGAAATATATCACCGACATCGACGCCTACAACAACGAGGAAGGCCTCGCGCTCAGCCAGGAAGAGATTGATTATCTGAAAGGTATAAGCCTAAAGATCGGCCGCGCTCTCACCGACTCGGAGGTCTACGGCTTCGCACAGGTCAACTCGGAGCACTGCCGCCACAAAATCTTCAACGGCACCTTTATTATTAATGGCAAGGAGATGCCCGACACGCTCTTCGCGCTCATCAAGAAGACCTCAAAGACCAACACCAACCGCCTCGTTTCGGCATATAAAGACAACGTCGCCTTCATCCTCGGACCGAAGGTCGAACAGTTTGCGCCGGCGACTCAGCATAAAGCCGATTTCTTCAAAATCAAAGATATAGACACCGTTATCTCTGTCAAGGCAGAGACACATAACTTCCCGACAACAGTGGAGCCGTTCAACGGAGCAGCTACCGGCACCGGTGGTGAGATCCGTGACCGTCTCGCTGGCGGTAGAGGCTCGATTCCGTTGGCAGGAACAGCCGTTTACATGACTTGCTACCCTCGTAACGACGAGAGCCGCGAGTGGGAAGACAACTTCAAGGCGCGTCCGTGGCTCTATCAGACCCCTGAAGAGCTGCTCATCAAAGCATCGAACGGCGCTTCGGACTTCGGAAACAAGTTCGGACAGCCTTTGATCAACGGATCGCTCCTCACTTTCGAACATAGCGAAAACGACAATAAAACCAACGACTACGGCTACGACAAGGTCATCATGCTCGCAGGCGGCATTGGATTTGCTCCAGCCGACGACAGCATGAAGGAAGACCCTGAGCCGGGCGACCTCATCATCGTTCTTGGCGGTGACAACTACCGCATCGGTATGGGCGGCGCCGCAGTCTCGAGCGTGGGTACAGGACAATATTCCA
>JAFYIE010000067.1 GCA_017538795.1 Bacteroidales bacterium
AAACAGTTTTGATGATGTTCATATAAATGAAGGATCCTATTACGATGATTGAAATTTAGGAGGGGTAAAGTTCTCCTTATACTTCACGATTTAGCTACAATCTCATATTATCACTGATACTGATCAATCATCTCTGAATAGAAGTCGATGAAGACTCAGCACAGGGCAAGGTCATCAAAGAGAATGTCATAGCCGTTGCCTATAATTCTCGCAGATACAAAGATATATTTTGCCACAAACCTGAAAAAACAGGATATTCGGCAGGATATAATATGCTTATTCTGCCGAAAAAGGGTATTTTTAGTGTGATTCGGCAGAATTGAAATCGAGAAAGTGAGCTATAACTCGATTTATTTTGGACTTATAGCTCACCAACTAGAATCCTAAAACGAGAGAGACGTCAAATGAATGTGGTTAAAATCAGAGTGAGAGGTTCTGAAGAGATTCTTGATGAGGAATAGATCAAGTCTTGAGCGAATGGATGAAGAGAAACCTTGTCAAATCGTCTATTGGAGTCTGACGTTAAATTGCTATAATCAGCGGAAACATATAGAAAAATGCTAATTTCCGCTGGCTATAGCCACTTTTTACCGCTATAACCAGCGGAAACATATAAAAAAACTATTGGTGTCCGCTAAAACTCAAAAATGAATGATTGACCCGTCCGCAATGCCGATAAACAGGTGTTGCGGATGTTTTTTCTAAAAAGTAAGCCCCCTCATTCGAAAAACTCGGGGAAAAGCGTTGGCTCTCGCGGCTCGATTTCGAGTTCTTCCCGTATCTTCAGCCAGTCCTTTTCGGGTTCCTCGAAGAATGTGTAGACATTGACATAGTACATGAGCATGTTCTTGACCATTGTCGCCAGCCCTGAGAAGCTCCAGGGGCGCTTGATGCGCCGTTGCAGCACCATCAGCAGCAGGTTGGCTATGAGCGTGACCCATATCTGTATCTTGATGGCGTTGGCGCTCTCGCCGTAGAAGTAGCGCAGCGGGAAGTTCTGCTTCAGCTGCTTGAACAGCAGTTCGATATTCCACCGCTGTCGGTAGATCTCAACAATGTCCTCGACTTCCATTTTCATGTCGTTGGTCAGCAGCGAGACCAGCTTTGGCTTAGGCCCCTTGAGGTCAACATAGGTGATGATGCGGGCGTGGTGCTCAATGTCCTCGCCGTCGCTCACACGCTTGGTGAACACCACGTGCTGGATGCGGTACTCCATGAGCCCTTCCCCATTCATGTACATCACGTCGCTCACGGTCTGGTAGACAAGGTTTTTCTTCATCTTGGTGACATAGGTCACACCCAGCTTGGTGAGTTCCTCGAACTTGCTGTAGTTGATGTAGGCCCTGTCCATGGCCACGATGCTGCCGCGGCTGTAGTGCGACGGTGCGAGCATGAAGCTGTCGTTTGTGGCCGCCGAGGTGAACCGCACGTCGCAGGGCACCCCCTCGTTGGCGTTGATGACCGCATGCACCTTGATGCCGCCTTTCTTCCTCCCGTGTTTCGGATGGCGGCCAGCCCCCTTGAAAATCAGGTTGGAGAACAGCGTAATCGTCGTTGAATCAAGGATCTGGAGACGCTGCATCCATTTAGCGGTGCGGCGGCCGCGGCTGTCCGAGGAAAGTTCCTTGCGGTATCTCTCGTACAGGTCGCGGTAGATGGCCTCAAAGATGCACTCCGGCCTGCGCGCATTGGCATCCGACAGGGTGCTGCGACGGGGCATCATGCTGATTCCCAGATGCGCCAGCTTGCGGGCCTCGGGCAGCATGCCGCCCGTGATCTCGCGCAGAGAGTCATAACGCTTAATCACGGCATACAGCATAATCGCCAGGTGCTGCCATATGTCGAAGCCTTTCACGTACCTCTCGCCCCCGTTCTCACGGCTGGTTTTGACGATTTTTTCCTTGTCTAATAAATTAATCAGCTGACCAAACACCGGCTGTCCGATAAAATGTGTACCTTTGTTCATCTTTGTTCAAGTTACTGAGTTT
>JAFYIE010000068.1 GCA_017538795.1 Bacteroidales bacterium
CTTCACCTCACGGTCTTCATAGTGACGCTGACGGTAAAGGATGTATGATTTTGCGACGTTGTAATAACGTTCTGCCATGAGTGCGTTTTCCACCTGGTTCTGAATCTCCTCCACCGAGATTCCGTCGTGGATGCTGACGCGGCTCATGATGTTGGTGAGAACCTCCTGCGGTGCGAAGCTGCCGACGCTCAAGAAGGCTTTCTGGATAGCATTTTTAATTTTGTCTACAGAGAAAGGCTCGCGCTTACCATTTCTCTTGATAATAAAGACCTGGTTAAACTCCATACTACTTGTTTGTTTTATATATTATTTGCTCGTGTTAATAGTTAAGACTGTGATTTCCAACAATGGTTACTGTTGAAATTTTTGTCATAATCTCACTGATTTTCTCTTTGCAAAATTATACAAAACTTTTCGGTTGAAAGCGCAAAATTTTATCTTTTTTTCAACAAAAATATCAACATTTTACAATGTCAACAGCCACAAGGGTTTGGCCGTTTTCGAGTGCTTTTTTGACCTTGTTTGCACCCTTTTCGACGATAAACTGACCGTCGATTTTGTTGATTATGAGTTGTTCGGAGTTGTCATTTTCGACTACACCTTTTATTATTAATGACTTTGGTGAAAGCCATATCTTGGTGTATTCTTTTCCTTCTTCAAAGGCTTTGAAGCTATTGTAAACCAATTCATTGACTTCTTCACGTGTTGCGTGGCTTGTGTCGATGATGAGGTCGTAATTGCTATAGTCGTCGAGGTTACAGTGGTAGAAGTTTTGGTATCTCAGCAGCTCGCTCTTTCTTCTATCGATGATCTCCTGACGTGCCGTCGCCTTATCTGTATATGACTCACTGACGCGACCCACATCGTTGAAGATACGCTCTGTTGCGGTATCCACATCGACATAGAGATAAATCTTGAACGAAGAAGGCACAAAATGCCATGCCATGCGCGAGTCGAAGATGATTTTCTCGTCGGTGCGGCCCAGTTCAGCCATGGTGTCGTCAACATAATGGTCGTACTTAGGGTCGTTTTCGATGAACTCGTTAAATTCCTTCGCCGACATGCCGTGTTTGGCTGCCAGTTGACGGAACAAGAGTCCTGCCGACACTATTTTGAAAGGCATCTTACTGATGAGATAATTGGCGACGGTGCTCTTGCCGCTGCCTAACTCGCCTGACAATGTGATATGGTTCATTTTTCGTCTTTAAAAGGGTTAATTTTTTGTGTTTCAGTTTGAATGATGTCGGTAAATTTCGATATCACCCTCAACGGCGCGATGATGAGCACGATGAGAATCTCGAGGATATACACCTCCCACGCCGGCGGGAATGTCGTATAGAATTGACACACAACGAGCAAGATAGTGAATATCATGAAAAGAAACTTACCGAGACGTTTTTTAAAAAACACCATGAAGAGGCTGACGACTATAGCAGCGAGGAGCGCCCATTCCACAACAAACAGAGTGTAATGATTGGAAGCCACCACCTCGTTGAGGTTTTCGTCGATATAGCCTTCATCGAAAACGGTGTTATATCTTATCCAGACGTAGGTCATAAAGGCGAAAAA
>JAFYIE010000069.1 GCA_017538795.1 Bacteroidales bacterium
CAGCTGAGACAATGCTCATGTTCTACCACGAACGTACACGCGCTCAGGTGAAAGCCGATGTCAAGAAGATTTTCGTGGCTAACGACATGTTCCCACAGACTATCGAGGTTATCAAGACAAGAGCTCACTTCCTCGGAATCGAAGTCGTTGTTGACGATATCAAGAACTTCAGCGCAGGTGAGGAATACTTCGGCGTCATCGTCCAGAATCCTAACCAGTTTGGTGAAGTCATCGACTACCGCGAAAGCGTGAAAGCATGGAAAGAAAAAGGCATGCAGGTTGGTGTCGCAGCCGACTTGATGAGCCTTGCTCTTATCACACCTCCAGGTGAATGGGGCGCTGACGTGGTGTTCGGCAGCAACCAGCGTTTCGGTCTCCCGATGGGCTTCGGCGGTCCACACGCAGGCTACTTCGCAACAACAGAAGCCTACAAACGTTCAATGCCAGGCCGTATCATCGGTATCTCAAAAGATGCCCTCGGCAACCCAGAATATCGTCTTGCATTGCAGACACGTGAACAGCACATCAAACGCGAGAAAGCTACTTCAAACATCTGCACAGCTCAAGCATTGCTCGCCATCATGTCGGGATTCTACGCAATCTATCACGGACAGGATGGAATTAAGGAAATTGCACATCATATCAACTGCCTCGCCGGAAAACTCGCCAAGGAATTGGAAAAATACGGCGTGAAACAGCTCAATAAATACTTCTTCGATACATTGCTGTTCGAGTTGCCTGAAGGCGCTTGCACATGCAAAGTGAAAGAAGCTGCTGAGAAACACTGCATGAACTTCCGTATCATCGACAAGCAGCACTTCGGCATCAGCATCGATGAGACAACATGCCGCGAAGACCTCGACGAAATCGGAATGGTCATCGCTGAAGCTCTTGGCAAGAAACATCAGCCACTCGTTTGCGACCCTAACTGCCAGAACTTCTGCGGCATCCAGGAAGGCATGAGAAGAAACTCAGCATTCTTGACAGCTCCAGTGTTCTCAAAGTATCGCAGCGAAACCGACATGATGCGTTACATGAAACAGCTCGAGAACCGCGACCTCAGCTTGAACCGTTGCATGATTCCTCTCGGCTCATGCACAATGAAGCTGAACCCTGCAACATCAATGTTCGCACTCAGCTGGCCTGAATTCGGCAACATCCACCCATTTGTTCCGGCAGAGCAGGCTGAAGGTTATCTCGAGATGATCAAAGAGATGGAGAAAGACCTTTGCGAAATCACAGGTTTCAAAGGCATCTCGTTCATGCCTAACTCAGGTGCTAGCGGTGAATACGCAGGCTTGATGACCATCCGCCGTTACCAGGAGGCAAAGGGCGAAGGCAACCGTAACATCTGCTTGATTCCTGCATCAGCACACGGAACCAACCCGGCTTCAGCAGCTATGGCAGGTTTGCAGGTAGTTGTCGTGAAATGCGATGACCACGGTAACATCGACCTCGCCGACGCTAAAGAAAAAGCCGAGCAATATAAGGACACTCTCGCCGCATTCATGGTGACATATCCTTCAACACACGGTATCTATGAAGACGGCATCCGCACCCTCGTGAAGCTCGTTCACGACAACGGCGGTCAGGTTTACATGGACGGTGCTAACATGAACGCACAGGTCGGTTTGACATGCCCAGGCTTCATTGGCGCTGACGTCTGCCACCTCAACCTGCACAAGACATTCGCTATCCCTCACGGCGGTGGCGGTCCTGGTGTTGGCCCTATCGGCGTTGCAGAACACCTCGTTCCATTCCTGCCAAGCCACGTCTGCTTCAAGACTGGTGGTTCAGAGCAGAAGGGCGCTGTGTCTGCAGCTCCATTCGGAAGCGCACAAATCCTCACAATCACC
The DNA here is from genome assembly GCA_017538795.1 of Bacteroidales bacterium. Lineage (GTDB taxonomy): Bacteria > Bacteroidota > Bacteroidia > Bacteroidales > F082 > Limimorpha. The sequence continues at coordinate 1,857 of JAFYIE010000069.1, forward strand.
TACTGCTACCTCAAGATGTTGGGCGGCGAAGGTCTGAAGAAAGCTACAATGGGCGCTATCCTCAATGCTAACTATCTGAAAGACAGACTCAAAGATTACTATCCGATTCTCTATACCGGCAACCACGGTCATGTTGCACACGAGATGATTCTCGACATCAACCAGATCAACAAGACAACTGGTGTTGCCGCTATCGACATCGCAAAACGTTTGATGGACTATGGTTTCCATGCTCCGACAGTGGCATTCCCGGTTCACGAAACTTTGATGGTCGAACCTACCGAGAGCGAGCCGTTGGCCGAACTCGACAGATTCGTCGACGCTATGATTAAGATCCGTCAGGAAATCAAGGATATCGAGGATGGCAAGGCACCTCAGGGCGATAACATCATCTCACACGCTCCTTACACAGCCGAGATGTTGATGGCAAACGAATGGAACTTCCCATTCAGCCGTGAAGAAGCTGGCTTCCCACTCAAGAGCGATGTCCAGGATAAATACTTCCCACACGTCACCAGAATCGACGACGCTTTCGGCGACAGAAATCTGGTATGCAGAGTGATGGAATAAACTATTAGCCATTAGCTATTAGCCAATAGCCGTTAGACTGTCCTAGTTTAACGGCTATTTTTTTTATATTAAACATACTTATCCAATTAATCCAATAAAAAGCAGAGCCGCTTTCAAAGAAAAAACGACTCTGCTAATGGCTAATAGCTAACAGCTAATGGCTATCTTCTAACGATAACCTTAACTCCCTTCATTTCCTTGCCGTTGGCGATTCTTACGATGTAAACGCCTTCTGCGAGGTTGTGACGGATAACGTTGTTGCCTGTAGCGACTGTCTCGCTCAACACTGGATGACCAACGAGGTTGTAAACCACAACCTTCAATGTCTCGTTGCCGTTGTTGACAATCATGAGTTCATTATGGCTGTTCCAAACACTGACATCTGATAATGCGTCAGGTGTGATCGTGCCTGAACCGATTTCGGCTGTAATCAAGATGTCATCGACTTCCCAAGCTGCCGCACCATCAGCAATAGTGCTGATATATCTGAATGCGATGTAGCAGTTCTCGCCGCTGAATTCATCGAGTGAAATCTCACCTGACTCAGCCCATACGTAATTGCCTTCCGATGCGATGTATTCCAATGGCATCCATGTGGCGTCACCAGGATCATTGCCGTTGTAGTCGTTCGAGAAGTATAACTCGAGTGCCGGGCCGTTGAACTTGGTAGCGTTCATGAATGTCAGCGTGACATTCTGATAAGCACGTTCATTGAGGTTGAAGGCAGGGGAGATGCACCACTGCTCGTTGTCGACATCGTCACCGTAGCCATTGGCGTTGGCATAATGGTTGCCACCGTATGTGCCGATGGTCCATGGCTTGTTGCCTTCAATTGTGACAAATGTCCAGCCGTTCATTTCACCTTCCCAGTCTTGGCTTGCGAGAACCACAACGTCAGTCATAATTACGTAGCTTGCTGAGGCAATACCGCTGTTGTCGTAGCCTTCCATCATTGCGATAGCCTTGATAGTGATGTCGCTGTCAACGTGGATGGCTTCAGCGTAAACTTCTGATTCCGCTGTCGGGTCGGTGCCGTCTAATGTGTAGTAAATAGTAGCACCTTCTGTTGCGCAGCTGATTTCAACATCGATTTCTTCGAAGTATGTGCCTGATGCCATGCTGAACACTGGTGTTGCCACTGTTGGGGTGACTGTGCCGCCGCTGACGAACAGGTCAAGGAAGAAGTTGTAGTCAGAGCTTGTCATGTTGCTTGTGGCGTAAGCTCCGAACTTATGTGAAGCGTTCTTAGCGATGCCACGGTTTGTAGTCTCGCCGTTGGTGATGACAAATCCTGTGTAGTTAGGAATCATGGCGCCTTCTCCTGATGTCTGGATAGCGATGTTCCATTCGGTCTGAACGTTGCCCGAGAAGTTGGTGCTGCTGCTGTAGCCGAGGCTGTCGCCAGCTGCGTTCACGAGAGTGATGACGTCACCGTTCATAATCACGTTCCACAGATATGTGTCAGCGTCATCTGCAATTTCTGATGGAAGTTTCTCAACACCAGCTTCGTTCACTGAAGTGAAGAGCATGCCGTCCGGTTTGCCAGAAACCACTGCCGGCATTGCATAGTAACCGTCGCCGACTGTAGCGTCGTAACGTGATGCGAGAATCACCTGATCGCCGTCGTGCAAGTCGCCGAGAGCATAGATTCTGTTCCAGTCGCCACCAGGAATTGGTTCTTCAGTCACTGTGCCGCTTACGGTTGCAGTCACTTCTAAACCACCATCCTCAAAGGTGACAACGCCGTCCCACTGACCGACATACAAACCTGCTTCGAGTCTCACATAAACTGTAGTAGGCTCGAGTGTTCCAGTAGCTTGGATACCAATAGTATAAGGCCAGAATACTTCTCCGTCGAGTGAGAATTCATAATGTGTGTTGCTGCATGTGATAGTAATACCACCAGTAGATCCGCCTGGCGCTGGAGGCAAGTTTCCACCTGAAACGGTGAATGTCTGTACCTGTGAAGGACCATTTCCAACGATGTATGTGAATCCGCTCAAAGCACTTGGTGTCACTGTCAGATATGGCTCTGATGTGAATCCCATCAATGTGATATCGTCAATCTCCCAAGCTGCTGCTTCAGTCTCTGTTGAGGTGTACTTGAATCCGATGTAGCAGTTTTCACCGCTGAAGTTGGCGAGGTCGATAGTTCCTGACTCAACCCAAGCATACGAACCAGTTGACTTGTTGAACTCGAGTTCTGTCCATGTTGCTGTTGCAGGATTCTCGCCATCGTAGTCGTTCGAGAAGAACAACTGTACATCCGGACCGTTATAGTTCTTGGCGTTTCTGAAGCTCAAGCTTGCGTTGCCATAAACATTGAGGCTGAAGGCAGGGGAGATGCACCATTGTTCGTTCACGCCGCCGTTATATCCGTTGGCATAAGCGTAGTGGTTGCCGCTGTATTGTGCGATAGTCCATGCATTGCCGCCTTCTACTGTAACAAATGTCCAACCGTTCATGTCGCCTTCCCAGTCTTGCTCGAAGATTGTGACAGCACCTAATATAATAGTGTATTCCGCTGATGCAATGTTGCTGTTCTCATAGCCTTCCTTCATAGCGATGGCTTTGATGGTCATGCTTTCTTCAACAGCTATTGGCTCAGTGTAAACTTCGCTGTTCTCATCTGGGTCGCTGCCGTCCAATGTGTAGTAAATAGTAGCGTCTGCTGTGTTGCATGCTATTGCAACTTCTTGCGCCTCATAGTATGTGCCTGCCTCTGGTGTAAATGTCGGAGTAGCACATGTCAATGTGCCGCCACCAACTGTTGCAAACATATCGAGGAAGAAGTTGTAGTTGTCAGCAGCCATGTTCTGTGTGTGGTAAGGACCGAAGTTGTGGTTGCTGTTCAAAGCAATCGCTCTCACCGCTACGTTGACGTTGTTCACAACAAATGCTGAATAGTTAGGAACCATAGCGCCTGCTTCTGAAGTCTGGTAGGTGATAGTCCATGCTGTGTTGTCGCCGCCTGTGGCGAAGTTGGTGCTGCTGGTGTATCCAAGCACGTCGCCGTTGGCGTTGGTGAAGGTGTAGTTGTCACCGTTCACATCAACAGTCCAGTAATAAGTTGCTTCAGCATTTGTAATCTCTTCCGGCAATGTCTCGCCGTTGCTTACTACGCTTGTGAACAACACGCCTTCAGGTTTGCCCGATGCCTGTGCTGTCATTGCATAATATTCGTTGGCGTTCTCGTTGTAACGTGCAGCAAAGATGACCTTCGAGCCGCTTGTGAGTGTCGAGAGGTCGCTGAGGCGTGCGTAGCTTGTCACGACAGGAGCCGCTGTAACGCTTCCGCTCAAAGCTAAGTACATGGTGTCGAGTTCAGCCTCTGCAATAACCAGACTCTCTTCATAATCACCCATCTCAAGACCTGCTTTCAATCTCACCTTGATGGTGTAGTTGTAAACGCCAGTGTAGGTGTTGATTGTGATGTGGCTTTCAGGATAGAAGCTGTCGCCAGGAAATGAAGATATCTCGTAGCTTTCCGAAGCGTAGATGTGTGTCGGAGCTGTAAGGCTCATTCCGCTGATGACGAAGGTTTTGATTGTTGAAGGGCCTTCATCATACACATAGTTGAATCCCGACAAAGCGGTAGGAGTGATGGTGATGCCTGCCGGATGTGCGAATGTGACGTCAGTAGCACTTGCAACGCGGAGCTGTGGGTTGTTGTAGCATCCAACGATACCTGTCACTGTCATGATGTCGCCTTCTAATAAGCCTTCAACGACCGGCAACTTGTAGATGTTCAATGTGCTCTCGCCTTGAGTGATAGGTGTATTGTTAGCATTGTTGATGGTTCCAACAGTAGCGTCTACAATCTGCACGCGTGTCGACTGCAACATCTTGTCGCCTGCGTGGTCTTCCAAAATCTCAGCAATGGTCTTCACTGCCACCGGAAGTGGGTTGCCGCTCGACAATACCAAGAATTGATTTTCATCGCTACCGTTAATAGCTGTAAGCTCGGTGAGACCGTTGTACACTGTCTTCTTTCCGTAACCTTTCACCATGTCGCCAAGGGCTAATGTTGTAGGAACGGTGTTGTTGTTGAGATACAAGTCGATACCGGCTGTAGCGTCTTGCACGTAAATGTTTCTTCCGTCGATAAATGTGACGATGCCTTGTACCAATGCATACTGATTGTTTTCCAAAGCTCTGGCTGCTGCAATGGTCATAGGCTCGATAATGGTGTATGTCACTGATGCGATAGCGCTGTTGTTCATGCCTTCCTTAACAGCAAATGCCTTGACTGTGGTTGTAGTGCTAACTGTGAATGCCTCTGCATAAACTGCGCTTTCTGTTGTCGGGTCTGTGCCGTCCAAAGTGTAATAGATAGTGGCGCCTTCAGTGGCACATGCTATCGAAGCGAGTTGTACGCTGATGTATGAACCTGCTGCCGGTGTGAAGGTCGGAGTGGCAACTGCTGCCAATTCTGTAAATGTGGCGTTCACTGTAACATCACTTGCTGGCATCACAAACTTCATCGTCTCCATGTTGATGTTGCTTGTGGTTGTGCCATAAGTGTATGTCAACGTTGCTAATTCATAACCTAATGCAGGTTGAGCTGTCACTGTGATGGTGTCACCTGCTTCTGCTGATGCTGGAGCTGCTGTCACCGTACCGTTGGCGATGCTATCAGCTACACTGACTGTATAATAGGTGTGAACAGGAGCCTCGCCAAGAACGAAGATTTCCATCTGTGTGTTCTTGATGTTGTTGTGAATTGTTGTGTATGTGCGCCAGTCTTGGTTGTTGTAAACACCGATGTAACGGCTTGTTGCAACGTTCTTGAAACCATGATAATTCGCATTGTCAGTGATGTCGAGTTCCCAAACTTTGTTATCGTTAGTGCCGACTCTAACACCGTTGTTTGTGTTTGTTGTGTAGAGGAATGTTTCAGCATTGATAGGGTTGATGGTGTAACCGCCTTCAACTGCCTTGATGTTCCACTGCAAAGCCTCGTCAATCTGTCCTGTGATGGCGTCGTTTTCAATAGTAACTGCCACTGCTGATGGTGCTCCACCTGTGCCGTTTGCGCTTGTCATTGCATAACCGCCAGCCACATCGACAATCATATAAACACCGGTATCTGTGACATCGTTATGGCTTGCCAACTTGTTGAATGTCAATGTTGGAGTAGGTGGGACGATGTTGATTGTGTATGTCGCTGAAACGATCTCACTGTTGAGCATGCCTTCTTTTGCAGCCAATGCCTTCACTGTTGTTGTCTCACTGAGTTCAAAAGCTGCTGTGTAAACTGTGCTTTCTGTTGTCGGGTCGGTGCCATCCAAAGTGTAGTAAATTGTAGCGCCTTCTGTTGTGCAAGCAATTGTTACGCTTTGAGCTTCCGTGTATTCACCACCTTCAGGTGTGAATGTCGGTGTCGCTACAGCTGGAATCAAGCTGAATGTCGCGTTAACTGTCACGTTGGCTGCTGGCATCACAAACTGCATTGTTGCCTGGTCGATGTTAACAGTTGTTTCGTTATAAGTGTATGTCAATGTTGCCAATTCATAGTTTTCGGCTGGTGTAGCTGTCACGGTAATTGTGGCGTCTTCTACCGCCGATGTCGGGTCTGCTGTCACTGTTCCGTTGACAATGCCTGTCGCCACGCTCACTGTGTAATAAGTAGGAGCGATCTGAGGAATGATATCGCCAGTCGATCTTGGGAAAATCTGCTTTGTGGTGTTATAGCATCCCACCAATCCGATGATGTCGGCATTTTCGCCTTCGGTGACTTCAAATCCGCCCAAAACCTTGAATGAGTCGTAGCATGTCATGGTGCTCTCACCTTGTGTGAATGTGGCAGTTCTGCCAGCGGTATTGTTAGTTGCGAATGTATGATCAGCGTCAAAGGTAATGCCTTCAATCTTCACAAAACGATCAGCGTAGGCACTGTAATCGGCAAGAATATCGGCCACTGTCACCACAACTGGCTCTACCGCTGTTCCTGCAACGCCATCAGGGAATGTCGATGTAGGCTTGAACTCCATGGTTCCATTGTATAGCTGTGATGTTCCTAAAACTCCACCGCTGATGACATCGCCGTTGTTATATGTCTTGCCCAAACTGCCGTAAATCATAAGACCGCCTGTCGCATCCTGAACATATAATGTTGTTCCGCTTTGGAACACAGCTGTCAAATCGCCCGAAATGCCCGAAACAACCGAGCTTGTAGCTGTATGAGCGGCCTTCCATGCAGCGATGTTTGCATACATTACAGGGAAACTGTAAACAGCTGTCGCTATACTACTGTTGTTCATTCCCGACTTCACTGCCATTGCCTTCACTGTTGTTGTCTGGCTGATAGCAATAGGAGTGGAGTAGACCAAACTGCTTGTCGTAGGAACTGTTCCGTCAGTGGTGTAATAAACTGTTGCACCTGTTGTTGTACAGCTGATAGTCACATTCTGTGCAGTTGTATATGTTCCAGCTTCTGGTGAGAACGTCGGAGTCGCAACACTTTGCTGACTGCCGCCAGCTGAATATGTTACGGCTAAAATTTTAATACGGGCGTGTCCACTTGATGCTGTGTTTGTAATAACAATAGCTTCGTTTGAAGAACCTGTCCATGTTCCTGTTGTGGAACTTACAGAATATGTTCCTGCTGATGCACTTAAGGTGCCGACATTGCTGGTTGAACTGAATGTCAAAGTCATTCCGGTGATGGTGCATCCGTTATTTGGTGTGATTGTTAAAGTGTTTCCACCATACAAACGTGCCGCTGTTCCTGTGTTGTAATAAGCGGGTTCTGTGCTTCCGGTATTTTTGTCAAATTGGATGGAAATGTTGCCATCCATGTTGATTAGTACGCCATTAAGACTCTGAGCGTTTGTGTATCCCTGCTCTGAGAATGTAATGGATACGTCATCTCTTGTCTGTCCTCTCATCCCTAAAGGCTGAGCGACCAATGCCAGCATCATAAACAATGCCGCCATCATAAAAGTAAATCTTCGTTTCATTTTTAGTTAATTTAATTGTTATTTGTAATTTTTATTTATCTTATTTTGTCCTATTCTGGAAAAAATCCCAACTCGCAAAATTACGAAATATCCTCTGGTTTTCGCTCCCTATTTTATAATAATTAATAAATAAGTTATCAACAAAATGTTGATAACTCGCCAAAACAACAAAGTTATCAACATTTTTAAGGTTTTAAGACCATGTAAAACAGCAGGCCTAGGGTGAGCGAAGCTAACTACATCAATTCAACGCCAAACAATGCGAAGTCATACTTCACCGGATCCTCTTCATCAAACTCCCTTAATTTCGCTGTCAGCATCTCCACCGCCATCCTGTCATTGCTCTTCCTGTCAAGCAGTTCCAACTCTCTCGAAACTCTTGCCACATGTACATCCAACGGTATCATCAAATCTTTTGGTTTCAGTCGCTTCCATACGCCAAGGTCAACTATCCCGTCGTCTCTCACCAACCACCTCAACGCCATATGCAGCCTCTTGCACGCCGAGCCTTTCTTCGGCTCCCCACAACAAGGATTCGATATATGTTTGCTTGTTGCGCCATTCGCCTCCGCCATCAAATCCCTGAAATTCTGTATTCCCCTCCACACATCATGCTCCTCATTAAAAAACACATCTTCCAGTGTATTTATCCTATTGGTACTATTAGTCCTATTGGACCTATCTGTCCTATAAATCTTCCTCATCCCTCTGCAATAATACCTCAAATCTCTTCCAAAAAACGTCCTGTGCACACACTTGTCTGCATCTAATTTTTCCCATCCTCCCGACATCACATAGTCGTAAGGAGACCGCCCCATCATCTCCAACATCTTGTTGGCATTGTTTAAGATCATTTTCCTGTTGCCCCACGCTATCGTCGCCACCAAAAACGATACAATCTCAACATCCCTCAAATCACTGTACCTATGTGGAAACTGCACCGGATCGTCCTTAATAAACGCCCTGGTATTATTCTTCGCCACCAACTCCTCCAAATAATCTTTAATCTTATTCATCCTATTCGTACTATTTATCCTAAAAATGTAGAGACGTCACATTGTGGCGTCTCTACTAAAGTCTAAGGTCTAAGGTCTAACGTCTTACTTCACAACAACCTTCATTGTCTGGTTGCCTGCGTTCACGAAGTAAATGCCTGACTCGAGGTTGACATTGACTTCTGTAACGTTGTTGTAAGTCTTAACCAACTGACCAACTGTGTTGAAGATGTTCACGTTAGCTGCGCTGTTGAGTTCAACTTTGAATGAACCCTGTGCTGGGTTAGGATAAACATTCATTGTTGTAGCGACTGTCATTGGGTTTTCATCAACGCCAAAGTAGTTGATATGAACCTTAACTGCATGATAGAAGTTGTTATCCCAAACTGTTTCGTCGTCTTGTACGCATGTACCTGCTTCTTCGTCATACTGATAGCATAACCAGAGGTAGTCACCTTCTGCGTCTGTGTAAACGTAAGGGATAACTTGGCAGTAAACCATCTCACCGTACATAACCATGACGTCTGTGAGGATCTGCTGTGTGCCTTCCCATGTCTGACCACCGTCATTTGACATGTTGCCGAACAAACGGAACTTGTGGCTTGTACCGTCGAAGTACATGGACTCACTATTGCCTGCAATCATTGACCAGAATGCGAAGATTCTGTCGCCGTCCATGTGCATTGTTGCGAAACCAGCTTTACCGTTGTTGTATTTACCGTGCTCACCCCAAAGTTCGTTATTTGGCCAGTTGCCTTCTGAAGCGTCACGTGGAAGAACGTTACCGTCATCATCAACGATTTCAAGCTCGCCCATATATTCTGGAAGTGGGTCGTGGTCTGCATCGCTCCAGTACCATTCTGAACGATAGAGGTCACCAACAAGATAAAGTGTATCCATGATGAATGGCTCGCCTACGTTGCCGATACCACCTTGGCACAATGCGTTCTTTGGAAGAATCTCGCTCCAGTATGCAACACCACCGATTGCTGGATAGTATGAACCTGCACCTGCTGCACCTGTTGTGCCGTTGTATTCATAAACAACGTGGAGGTTGTCGTTTGCGTCAAACTCAGCGTTGGTCCAACGTGGATAGAAGAACCAATCTTCGTATGTCAGGTCGATACCTGGGTGTTGCCAGAACACTCTTTCGCCCCATGTTGCGCCGTTATCTTCTGAAATAACGAGTTTGCAATCGCTCCATGCGTTGTTGAGGATGAATGATACGCGGTTTGGTTTTGCTTCATCATAAAGCATGAAGTATGTGATGTTTGAACCACCGTCTGCCAAGTGAGCTGAATCGAGGTTAGGAAGCATCTCATACTGATGGAGCCATTCACCATTGTGATATTGATAGTAAATGATTGGGTCTGCACCGTCACCAACACCTGTTGATGCACCGCTGTTTGTAATGAGAATGTTGACATAGTCAAGGTTTTCGCCTGAGCATTGTACAGCTGGCCACACTGGGTCAACACCTGTTGTCACAGGAAGTACAATACCTTCACCGAAGTTGCGGTTGCCTTGACGGAAATCTTCAACGATGAAGATTCTTGCATCGCTTGCGCAGTGAGCTGCAACGACAAGACCGTTCTCACCGTAACGTGCGATTGAACCGAAACCGGTCTTCACACCTTCAACGCGAGTATCTGTGTACTCCCATTCACCAACTGCTGGATCCCAAATTGCGAGACCTGTACCACGGTCTGAAAAAGAAGTGTTAGTTGCCTGAGTGTAGCACATAACTGCGAAACCGTCTGGCCATACTGCTGTGTAGTTTCTTGCTCCCATGTTTGACTGCCAGTCATAGAAAGTCTGGCTTAATTCAAACTCTTCTGGAACTGTCATCATGCTTCTTGTTGAAGCTACGAAGTTGCTCTCAATTGATTCAAGACCTGTGTAAGTCTGAATCTGTTCGGCCTTCATGTTCTTGATAACTTTGCTGCTCTTTACCTGAGCAAAGCTTGTCATGGCCATTGCCATCACGAGTGCTAATGTAAAAATTTTCTTCATGATAAAAATTTTTAGTTATTAATTAAGTTAATTATAATTTTCTGTACATAGTACAATGCAAAAATACATATTTTTTTAAAACCTACAACAAAAAAAATCAAAAAAATCATTTTTTTTCTCCCACACCTTATTAATATAGTTAGTCATTTTTTTGTTCTTATCTAATTGAATAACTGATTAACTGAACAACTGAATAACTTTTTTTGTATCTTTGCAAAAATTTTCAAGCAATGATAACTTTAAGCAACTATCCGTTTTTGAAAAATCTGAAGCCAAATCGTTTCTTCCTTCTCGCGGGCCCTTGTGTCATCGAAGATGAGGAATCGCCTTTCAAAATAGCTGAGCGTCTGGTTCAAATCACCAAAAGCCTCGATATCCCTTTCGTTTTCAAAGGTTCTTATCGCAAGGCAAACCGCTCGCGCCTCGATTCATTTCAGGGGATAGGGGATGAGAAAGCTCTCAATGTCTTGAAAAATATTTCAAAGGAATTCAATGTGCCTGTCGTTACCGATATTCACTCTTGCGAAGAAGCGGCTCTGGCTGCTGAATATGTGGATATACTGCAAATCCCGGCATTCCTGTGCCGTCAAACCGATCTTCTTATCGCTGCCGCTAAAACCGGTAAAATCGTGAATATCAAAAAAGGCCAGTTCCTTTCAGGAGAATCTATGCGTTTTGCTGTTGAGAAAGTGCAACAATCTGGTAATCAGTGTGTTATGCTTACCGATAGAGGCAATTTTTTCGGTTATCAGGATCTCGTTGTCGATTATCGCAACATCTACGACATGCAAAAAAACAACGTCCCTGTAATCATGGACGTCACTCATTCTCTGCAGCAGCCTAACCAAACCGCAGGTGTCACTGGCGGCAAACCTGAGCTTATCGAGCTTATCTCAAAGGCTGCCATCGCAGTCGGTGCCGACGGCCTCTTTATGGAAACACATCCAAATCCTGCAGTCGCCAAATCCGACGGTGCCAATATGCTCCGCCTCGACCTCGTCGAAGATTTGCTGGAAAAACTTGTAAGAATTAAAGAAGCATTATAATAGTTAGCATGCTAACTTCTAACTTCAAACTTCTAACTTCAAAAGTTCAGCATTCCCGTTTCCCCAGTTCCCCACAAGGCTCTGCTCTTTAACGAGTCCTTTCAGCATTTTTATGAATTCCTTTCTCGGGATCGGAGCCGCGCCCATTCTTTTCATGTGTCCTGTTTCCTGCTGAGCGTCAATGAGTTCTAAATTATTCCTCGTCATAAACTGACATAGGTTATACAAAGCCACCTTCGATGCGTCCGTCTTGGTGTGGAACATCGATTCGGCGCAAAACACCTTGCCAATTGAAATGCCGTACAATCCGCCAACAAGTTCGTTGTCCTGATAAACCTCCACAGAATGCGCGAAACCGAGTTCGTGCAACTCACAATATGCGGCAATCATGTCTTCGCTAATCCATGTGCTGGGCTCATCCTTGTCTTCTTCCTCCTCAACCTGATCGTCGGAACGCGGAACAGTGGCACATGCACGTATAACTCCCTCAAAATCAGTGTCAAACGAACATGAATATTTGTTCGACTCTATCGTCTTCCATAACGATTTCGTAATTTTTATGTCATCAGGCTTCATCACCATTCTGGGGTCTAACGACCACCATAATATTGGCTCACCATCTTTGTACCATGGAAAAATCCCCGATGAATAGGCGACGAGCAACCTCTCGGGCGATAAATCACCGCCAATTGCAAGTAAGCCGTCTTTTGTCGATTGATTTACTGATGGGAAATCAAGCACCTCGTCTTGTAACATGTAGATTGGCATAGTTTTACGATTTTAGAGGTTAAATTTCACGACAAAGGTAAAAATAAATTTTGAATTATGCAAGTTTTTTGTGCAATTTTTTTAATTTTGCAGTGCAAAAAATCTTATGAACAGGTATTTTTTACATCTGGCGTATAACGGAAAGGCTTACCACGGTTGGCAAATACAACCTGGCGATATCACCGTGCAAGAGGTGCTCGAAAAATGTATCAGCCTGAAACTGAAACAGCAGATTTCGGTCACCGGATGCGGCCGTACCGACACCGGCGTCAACGCGCGCAATTTCTACGCACATTTCGAAAGCGAGCCGATAGAGGATCTGCAAAACTTTGTTTATCAGCTGAATATGTTTCTGCCAGACGACATCGCCGTGTTCCGCTGCTGGCAAGTCGCTCCCGACCTTCACGCCCGCTTCGACGCCAAGTCACGCACATATCATTATTATGTCACTCGCGCGAAAAATCCGTTTCACACCGACGACGCTCTCTACATATACGGCCCTCTCGATGTGGAAAAAATGAATGAGGCGGCAAAAATTCTTTTTGAATATCAGGATTTTACGAGTTTTTCAAAGCTTCACACCCAAGTCAAGACGAATAACTGCAAAATAATGGAGGCTTATTGGTTCGAGCAAAACGATTTGTTGGTCTTTCACATCAAAGCCGACAGATTCTTACGTAATATGGTTCGTGCCATAGTGGGCACACTTCTCGAAGTGGGGAAGGGGAAAATGACCCTCGACGACTTCCGCGCCGTCATCGAAAACAAAAACCGTTGCTCCGCCGGCACCTCCATGCCCGCCCACGCCTTATTCCTGGAAGAGGTAAAGTATTAAAACTATTTAACTATTATCACTGCTCCGCCGCCACTTGCTAAATCAATTGTAATCTTATTATCCCTTGAATCCTCATCATCCCTGTTCCCATTAATCTCCTTAATGTCCCTGATTACTCTATAATCCTCCGCATTCCTCTCCGCATTCACCCCATCTAAATAAATAACAATACTGCTGTCATTCCGAGCGGAGCGAGGAACCTCAATTTCTATAGTTCTCGCTTCCCAATTCGTAATCGCTCCAATATACCAAGTATCACCTTTTCTTCTTGCAATCACAGCATATTCACCAAGCTTCCCATCCAAAGCGACAGTCTCGTCCCAAACAGTCGGAATCTCTGAAATAAGCTCCACACACTCAGGATTTTGCATGTATTTTGTCGGACTGTCGCACATCATGTTGAACGGCGACTCAAAAATCACATACTCTGCAAGTTGTCTGCAACGTGTGCCTTGGCTCATCGGGTTGGTGTAGATGGCGCGGAAATGATGTTTCGTGGCGTTGTCCATGGCGCCTTGAGTGTAATCTAAGTTTCCTGCCACCATCCTGATAAACGGAATCATACACTCGTAATTAACCTGGTTGAGGTCGTCATCCCATTTCGACTGTTCCAATCCGTAAACGCCTTCAAAATTAAGCACGTTAGGGTAGGTGCGGCTCAAACCTGTAGGCTTGTAAGCTCCGTGAAAATCGACAAATAAATGATATTTCGCTGCCATCGCCGCCATCCTGTAATAGAAATCAACCACTTTTTGGTCGTCGCGATCCATAAAGTCGACTTTAAATCCCTTGATTCCCATTTCGCTGTAGTGTTTGCACACATGTTCCATGTCTCTGTCGATGGCGTAATATCCAGCCCAAAGCACAAGCCCGACGTTGCGTTCGTTGGCGTAAGCAACAAGTTCTTCAAGATTGATTTCAGGCACAACCTGGAACAAATCGGCTTGCTTGTTCACAGCCCATCCTTCATCCAAAATCACGTATTCTATGCCGTTTTTCGACGCGAAATCTATGTAATATTTATAGGTGTCGTTGTTGATGCCCGCCTTGAAGTCGACGCCCCAGATGTTCCAGTTGTTCCACCAGTCCCAGGCCACCTTTCCAGGCTTAATCCAGCTCACATCCTCAACTCTCGACGGAGACGCTAGCTTGTAAACCATATCGCTGTTCATCAACTCGGCGTCGTTTTCCGAAATCACCATCGCTCTCCAAGGGAAATCGCGTTTTCCTTTTACCTTTGCGATATAGTTTTCTCGTTCTTTTACAACGAGTTGAAGCATGTTATGTCCGCCTTGCTCCTCAACTTTCGGATACGTCGACTGCACCGCTTCCAGACTGTTTCCTTCGCCTTTGCGGAAAAACGTTCCGGGATAATCTTCCAGGTCCGACTCCACAATCACGACTTTCTTGCCGTCTTTAACGCTTATTAATATAGGTGTAAACGCGATGCGCTCAACATCCATTTTAGATATCGAATCAACGGTGTATTGGCTCTCAAAAGAAGTGAAAAACTGCTGCGTCAGGAAGTCGCCGTCACCTTTTCGCGCATTTACGTATGGAATATAGGCGACGTAGTCGTCGTCAAAACAGTAATTTACATTTTCTTTTTTCACAATAATCGACTTTCTGAAACTGGTCGAGAAACGATAAGCTATTCCGTCGTCAAAAGCCCTGAAAGTTATTTTATAATTATTTTTAAAGTTGATAATCAACTCGTTATAATTATTATTGATTTTGTTTTTCTTATAATAATTTGCTTCAATAATCTCGTCGACGGTATTTTTTTTCACGTTTTTCACCACACATTTCTTTCCCAAAACTGTTCCGTCTTCCAATTCCATTGAAATCTCCGACTCTTTGATAATCACTGTATTTTCATGTCTAACAGAATATTTTACATCATCCCCAACGCTAATCTTTATTTCAATCTTCCCATCCGGCGACTTCAAATCATATTCCGTCCTATTGGCCCGATCAGCTCCATAAGTCACATTAATTCCTAAAACTACTGCTAATAACAAAACTATCTTTTTCATATTTCTAAATTTTAATCATACAAAATTATCAAAAAATCTTTCATCATATCAAATTATTCTTTAATTTTGTAAAAATTTTTAATGAATAAAACTATGAGAAACTTACTTTTAATCAGCAATTCGACCAATTTTGGTGAAACATACTTGGCTTGGGCTATGACCCAACTTGAACAGTTTTTCGATAAGAACAAACTCGGCGCCGACAGCAAGGTGGCGTTTGTTCCATTCGCCGGAGTTTTTATCGGTGGCAACCCTTATCCGAAAAGCTATGATGCTTATACTGAGAAGGTTAAGAAAGTTTTCAACGAAAAACTTGGTGTCAAAAAATTCGTCTCTGTTCACGAAGTTGAAGACAAAGTTGGCCTGGTGAAGACTGCCGATTGTATCGTTGTCGGTGGCGGAAATACCTTCCATCTTGTCGCAGAACTGCATAAATTTGGTCTGATGAATGCCATCGCTGAGTGTGCTAACAACGGAACTCCTTATATAGGATGGAGCGCCGGCTCAAACATTGCTTGCCCGACGCTTTGCACCACCAATGACATGCCTATCGTGCAGCCGGCAAGCTTTAACACCTTGAATCTCATTCCTTTCCAGATAAATCCTCATTACCTCGATCCTCATCCGGAAATCGATAAGATGATAAAACACGGCGGCGAGACTCGTCAGGACCGTATCAACGAATACCTCGCTGTGCGTCAGGAGATGAAGGTTGTCGGACTGCGTGAGGCAACCGCTATCTGGGTTATCGGCGACAAATATTTCCTCAAAGGCGGCAAAAAAATGATGATTTTCCAGTACGGAAAAGAGCCTGTCGAGCTCGAACCTAATCAGGAAATAACAAAGTTTGTGTTGTAAAAAGATGATTTGGTGGTCAAAATTTATTTGTTTTTTGTTGGCTGATATTAAATAAATGTTTATATTTGCACTTTAAAAAGTGTTAAATTGACCGTGTTATTTGTTGGAACGATGAGAAGATTTTGCCTTATATTGTTGATTATCATTGCATCAGCAGGTTTTGCGTTCGCACAAAACAAAGATGCAGACAATATTCTCAACGCACAGTTTAATGTCAGAATCGGAGGTGTCGGTCCTAAAGGAACTCAGATTATTGAGATGAGAATAATCGCCGCTACTTTGGAGGATGCTTACGAATATGCTCAGCGTGACGCTGTTGCTGTGTGCTTGCTGCGCGGTCTGCCGCCTTCATCTAAGACAAGACCTATGCCTCCAATCGTGAGAGAAAGTGTTATTCAGGCAAATGAGGCGTATTTTATCGATTTCCTTAAGATGCCGAACTCTGGTTTGATAAAACTCCCAACTTCTAAAAAAACAGTAGGCAAATACGCGAGATTCATTAGTAAAGTATGGGAATCTGATGTCAAACAAACAGAAGATGGTGTCGATGCCATAATCGATGTCCAGGTTCTTTACGATAACCTCGCTAATTACATGCAGGATATGGGATATTCGGAAAAACCGAAGGAAACGGTTGTAGGAAAATATCTCAAACCAATCATCATGGTAGTCCCGGCCGACGTCTATTGCACTGAAATGGACTATGTTCAGACATGGGTTGATGAAACTGGTAAAAAACAGACCATCTCCGATTATAACATCTTCGGAAGGGAAGACAGCCGTGACTTGCGTCTCGTCATCTCGTCATTGAATGAAATTTTCGCTTCGCGCGGATTTGAGACCATAAGCCTTGAATTTCTGCTGAAGAGCGTGTCAATGGAAAACGACGAAAACGCTTTTATCGGCAATGATTACGGCCTCTCCGGCACAGTGAAGGAATCGCCTCTCGATAGAATAAAACGTAGTGCAAATGTCGACTTTATCGTCGACCTCGACTTTGCTCTCTATGAAGTTGACGACTATCGTTACGTGGCATTTAATATGAGAGCTGTCGACCCGTGTTCCAATGCTGTCGAAATAGCTCACGCTTATGGCGACGGACGCCCGTCAAGAGTGGCTACGGTGAACACCCTCCTCGAAGAAGCTGTCATCAATTATGTCGATGACTTCTGCGATAAAATGCAGAGCCACTACGAGAAAATGGAGAAAGAAGGTCATCGTGTGACAGTGAAGGTGAAGAAAACCGACAACTCACAGTACGATTTCCAGAGAACGAAGTTTGAATTCGACGGAAAACAGACAAAACTTTGCGACATTATCTATTATTGGCTGCAAGATCATACTATCGACAATAATCCAACAAGAAATATCACACCTAACGTGCTGTCGTTCAGCCAGGTGATGATACCAATGGTAACAAAGAACAGACAAGGTGCGGTGCGCCGTCTCGACTCAAATGAATATGTGACACAACTCCAAGAATTTCTCCTCGACAACTACGGCATAGAAAGCACAATTTATATGCGTGGCCCGGGAGAGGCTTGGCTGATTTTATAGAGAATCTTAAAATATGTAATATGAGAAAATTAACTTTATTTTTTGCTTTAATTATCGTTTCAATCACAATGTCATCTTGTGTTTTATATAAGATGATAGTGTTCTCAAGCAAAGACATTGAAGTCAGTAATGCTTGCGAAGGTGAGAAATTCGACTTCAAACTTATTTCGTTGGTTGGCGATAAAGAAGCGCAGACAATGACTCTTAATTGTAAGATTATCAACAGAGATGTGACAAAAAGTGTTAAAATTGGCAACAATCTGATGGCATACGATAGTGAAGGAGTGGCTCATTCTTCTTCAAAAATTCAAACCATTCATATAAAAACTGATAAAAGTGCGAAGGTTGCTATTCAGATTCCTGGACAGGTCGTACCAAGAAAAGTGAAAAAAATGGCTGCTATTGCGTTTGATGTCGACGATTGCCATATCGAGGTAAAGAATGTCCCTGTTGTGTGGGAGAAAAGAAAAAAATAAAAAATAAATAATTAATCAAAAATGTTGAATATGAAAAAGTTAATCTACTTTGTAATCGCTATCATGCTGCTGTCAGCAATACCGGCAGTTACATACGCTCAATCGAACGATCCGTTCGAACAGGAGACACTTAAGGCTAACAATTACAATAACTCCAAGAGAGAGAAGAAAATTAGCCGTAAGAAAGGGGCTCAGACAGAGACTCCAAAACAACAACAACAGCAGGTCGCACCGGCACCAACTCCAGCTCCAGTGCAGACACAGCAAGAAGCACCTAAACCAAACAAGAAAGAAATGGAAATCTCTAATCCTTGCGATGAGGAATGGCTCGATTTTGAATACGTTTCTTTGGTCGGCAGTAAGTCAACACAGACAATAAAACTTACATGTAAGTTCACAAATCGTGATACAAACACCAAGGTTCGTGTTGGTGGCGATTTTCTGGCTTACGACTCTGATGGCGGTGAACATACTACTGATAATTATAAAATTGTTCAGGAATTTTATGCTATGATGGACGTTCCGATTAAATTCTCGTTGAATGTTCCTGGTAAAATGAACCCGACAAAGACAAAAGTAATGCCTGTTATCAGCTTCAATGTGGGAGATTGCCGCATCGAGTTGAGAAACGTGCCGATTAATTGGAAGTAATTAAATTGTTAAATTTTAAATTTTAAAATATGAAAAGCTTAGCAAAAAGATTTGTACAAGCCCTTGTTTTATTGCTTGTGGTGAATACAGCTTTCGCACAGAAACAAAATGAAAAGAGATCTATTCTCGACCAACAATATGAAGTTCAGTATGTCGGTGTAGGTCAGGACGGAACAAAAGTCTTTACTGTGACAACTACAGCTAAAGACGCTACAGAAGGTGTTGAGATGGCAAAACGAGACGCTGTCGCTGCATGTCTTTTCCGTGGAATCACAGCATCAGGCAACACTAAGGCCACTCCAGCAATCATTAGCTATTCCAAGGCTGAGGAAAATATCGCCTTCTTTGAGAATTTCCTTGCTCTCCCGACAAAGAAAACTCCTGGAGGACAATATCACCGTTTTATTAATAAGACAGGTCAACCTCAATCAGTGAAAAATGGCAAGGCTTATAACGTTTCTGTCGAAGTGCAGATACTTTACGATGAACTCGTGAAATATATGCAGGATAAAGGTTATGCTGAGAATGTTAAGAACAGCGCCGCAGGAAAATATGCCAAACCAATGTTGATGGTCGTTCCTGCAGATGTCTATTGCCAGGAAATGGGTTATGTCCAGAAATGGAAAGACGAAAACGGAAAAGAACAGACAATCATCGATTATGATGTCTTCGGAAGAGAAGATGCCCGTGACTTGCGTCTTGTTATCGCCGCATTGAACGACATCTTCAAGAATAAAGGCTTTGAGACACAGAGCCTTGAATTCCTCATCAAGAGCATGAAACAGGAAGATCAGGAAAACGCTCTGGTAGGTGATGATTACGGCCTCGAAGGCTCTATCGCTGAGTCACCAATCGATCGCATCAAACGTACAGCAAATGTCGACTTTATCGTTGACCTCGACTTTGAAGTCATGGAAAAAGGTATGGCTCGTTATATCACATTTAACATGAGAGCTGTCGACGTAAGCGCTAACGCAAGAGAAATAGCTCACGCTCACGGTGATGGAAAACCATCTAACTCAGCTACAGTAAACACATTGCTCGAAGAAGCAGTGCTCAACCACATGGATTTGTTCTGCAAGAAACTTCAGGACGAATTTGATAACATGTCAAAGAACGGCCGTCAGATTACAGTGAAAATCAAGAAGACCGACAGCTCTGAGCACAACCTTCTTAAAGACACCTACGATTATGAAGGCGAACAGGCGACTTTGGGCGACGTCATCTACTATTGGCTCCAGGATAACACCGTCGACGGTAATCCTACAAGAACTATCACACCAAACGTGTTGACATTCAACCAGGTGATGATTCCTCTTACAAAAGAAGGCAGACGTGGCGCAATCCAACGTGTTGACACACAAAGCTATCTAACAGGTTTGCAAACATTCCTTAGAAACAATTATAGCATTGAAGGAACAATCTATATGCGTGGTCCAAGTGAAGTTTGGCTGATTTTATAATAAAAAAGAGTAACTATGAAAAAGATTAAATTATTATTACTGGCAATTCTTGTCGCTCTGACAGGTTCTGTGCTCAAAGCTCAGCAGGAGATGACCTTTCAACAGATGATTCCTGTGCGGGTAATGATGCCGGTTAACAAAGAAATTAAAGGAGATGCTCTCACCATCCTTTACAATAGACTTAATCAGGCAGTGTCTCTTAATGGACTTGGCTCGTCAACAAATGAAAGCCGCTTCATTATCGTGACATCGGTTACAGTTTTGTCTAAAAATGCTACACATTCAATTCCACCACAATTTATGGCAGAAGTTGAAGTGTCATTCTACTTCGTTGACAATATCCAGAAGGTTATTCTTTCGCAGGAAACCATAACCAAGAAAGGTATGGACAACAATGAAGATAAGGCAGTCGCCAAGGCTATCAAATCAATACAAGCCCGTGACCCAAAGCTTAAAAAACTTATTAATATAGGTAAGAATAGAGCTATTGAGTATTATAAGGCTATTGATGAGTCTGAATCATCGGAAGAAGGCGGTGAGCCGGATGTTTCATGGATAAATAAATAATTTGAATGTTTTTGGCTATGAAAAAAATATTGATAATAGCTCTTGTGATGTTGCTTCCTGTCTGTATGATGGCTCAGAAGAAAGGCTTTAAGCTTGCTGAGGCAAATCCTACAGAGAAACCTAAATGGGTTACAGATAAGGAAAATATCGATTACATCTATGTCAAAGGCCAGGAAGGCGCTACACTTGCCGACGCAAAGGGCGCAGCCATGAAAGGTGTCGTCGATGAGATTTCTCAATCTGTGGCTGTTAAGGTTGAAGGCGAAATTATTGACAACGCTATTATGCGCGTTAATAATGATCAAAGCGAATTCCAACAGGAATACATCAACAAGACCAAGACAAAACTGGCTAAAATGCCGGCAATTCAAGGTATCGCTATCCAAAACGCCGATGTTTATTATGAACGTTATTATAATAAAAAATCTGGCGAAGAGTATTTTGTGGTTTATCTGAGATATCCATTCTCACAATTTGAAAGAAGAGATCTTATCAATGCTTACAACGAACAGGAACGACTCATAAATGAGAAAATCAAAACTTACATGGATGCAGTCGAAACTGTAAGCAGCATTGAGGAGATGACCACAAATGTCGCATTGTTGAATGGTTTGAAGAAAGAACTCGATGAAGAAGACTCACGTATTAATACAATAACTACAGCAGTTAATCTGTATTATGACGCTTATAAGTCGATAATCGTCGAAGTCGTCGAGAACAGACCTGGTCATATGGCCGTACGTCTCGTGTATAAAGGACGTCAAATCACGACATCACAGAAACCTACGATTTCGTCAGATTGCGCTAATGGGTTTGATGTTAAATATGTCGACGGCGTTTGCCATGTTGATTTCGACAGCAGCTATTGCTATCCTCAGGATGATCCTGAAATTAAAATAAGCTTTAGAGCTGGAAACTACAAGGCGGCAAAACAAATTAGAATTAAATTTTAAATAATATGCGGAAGCCGAAAAGCAAAGAGTAGGCATTAACTTAAAATTTTTATAAAATGAAAAAAGTAAGTTTATTTATGTGTGCAGCATTGCTTGGAATGATGTTTGTTTCATGCGGCTCATCAAAAGAAGTTGCAAAAGCTCCTGAAAAACAGCAGGAATGCAACGAATGCTTGTCAACAAAAGATGCTATCAGAGTTGAAGGCTCATTCATGGCACAGTTTGAAAACCAGTTCCCAAAAGCTAAACAAGCTGCAAGAAACAATGCAAGACAGGAACTCGCACGTATCATGAAGACCAAAATCGAAAGTGTTGTTGAGGATTATTCATCAACATACATTGATGGCGACGCTCAGGATTTCAAACAGAGTGTTAAGGATCTCAGCCGTTCAGTGGTCGACCAGACAGTGTCAGGCGCTGTGCCGATTAAAGAATGGAGCGAGAAAATGGAAAAAGGTACTATGTTCTATTCATGCGTCGAACTCAGCTCAAACAACATTCTCGATGAAATCAAGAACAAGGTTTCAAACGATTCTAAGTTGAGAACAGACTTCGAATATGAGAAGTTTAAACAAGTTTTCGACAAGGAAATGGAGAAAATTTCTGAATAAGACGTGAGAAGGTATTTACTTTTAGTAATTACATTGTTAGCATATACGGGAGACATATTTTGTTCTCCCGTATATTCTGGTTATAACGAAATGCCATCGTGGTTTTACAATCAGAGTGGTGTTGTCGGCGTGTCTGATATGAATCTTGAAAAAGAAAAGGCTCTGAATCAGGCTGTTATGAGGGCGCTTTTTATGCAAGCTGTATCTGAAAACCTCGAAATATCTTCTGTCTATGAGTTGTATTATCATTTTGAGAATGGCAAAAAAAACAGTATAGATGATCAGAAATCACATTCTATGGCTGAGTTTAAGGCTGAGCTGGTGGATTATGATTATGATATTTTGGAAGTTTATTACACTGATTATGATGAAGCTGTCGTGCTGTTGAATGTTTATCACGGAAACGACGACACTGTGCAGAAAAATGCGAAATTCGAAGGAGCTTATATGTTTTATTACGATGGAACTATAAGA
>JAFYIE010000070.1 GCA_017538795.1 Bacteroidales bacterium
CTTATTGATGCCCTTGCCTGAGACCCAGTCGCAGTAGTTTTTCTCGACGTAACGTGAAAACTGCACATTAGCCTCGTTTTTCTGCATAAACAACACCTCTTTGATGCCTTCGTCGGTCGACTTCTGAAGTTCGAGCTCCCAACGTGTGAGATTTTTGTAAACACCGATCCACTCGTTGTAATCGAGGTTGTTGTTGAGGTCCATACCGATCTTGCGGAACTCCTGCTGATACATCGATGTCGATTTCTCGTCGACGAGTTTTTTATTTTCAAGATTACGTTTCAGCGAAAGCAGGATCTGGTTCGGATTGACCGGTTTTATCAGATAATCCGCGATATTGCTGCCGATGGCGTCTTCCATGATGCGTTCCTCCTCACTCTTCGTGATCATCACGACTGGAAGGTTGGGGAACTCAGCTTTTATCTTTTCGAGAGCCTCGACGCCAGATATTCCTGGCATTTGCTCATCAAGAAAAACAATATCGAAATGGCCGTCGCGCACCATCTCCACGGCGTCGCTGCCATTGATGGCGGTCTCGACCTCGTAACCTTTCTGTTCCAAAAACATAATATGCGGCCTGAGAAGCTCAATCTCATCGTCAGCCCAAAGAATTCTTGTGTTTGCCATAATTATTATTTTTTAATAGAACGTGAAAGGTCCGCTTTTGTTTTACAAATTTTAAAATAATTTCAACTGTATCGACATGTTGAATGTCTTGCGATGATATGGTGACATTCCATGCTCCGCCACCGCGTTTTTATGTTCAATAGTAGGATAGCCTTTATTCTGTTTCCAATTATATGCGGGATATTGAATATCAAGCTCTTCCATGATATGATCACGAGTCGTTTTTGCCAAAATCGATGCGGCAGCGATTGCCTGATATTTAGCGTCACCGCCAACTATGCACTGATGTTTTATGTCGTGATATTTGTTAAAACGATTACCATCGATGAGGAGCAGTTCCGGTCTGATTTTCAGCTGGTCGATAGCGCGATGCATCGCCAGAAACGAGGCATTTAAGATGTTTATCTCATCGATTTCTTCAGCTGAGACGATACCTACACCGTATGCAGCAGCATTCTCTAACACTTTGACTCTCAGCTTCTCGCGTTGTTTTTCAGAAAGTTTTTTCGAATCGTCGAACTCAGGAAAATCCATGCCACGAGGCAGTATCACTGCAGCGGCCACCACCGGACCGGCGATGCAGCCTCTGCCAGCCTCGTCACAGCCGGCTTCGATTAGATTCTCGGTGAAAAACGGCTTCAGATTCATATCACGATACCAAACAAAGGCAAATATTGGTTTACAATTATTGCCAACATCAACACAATCAATACAATATCGATGATTCTCGATTTTTTGACATAACACAGCGCCATTGAGACGAATATGGCTAACACCATGAATATTAGTCCGTTGCAAACGACTGGTTTTTGCATAAACAGCATCATAAAGCTAAACACAAACAGCCATAGAGTGACGTTTACCTTTTTGCGTGTTCCGACGGAATTGTCAGCATTTCCTGACTTTATCATCATCAACGAGAGCGCCATAAAGACAAAAACAAGCACTAA